>NZ_JBFECV010000006.1:0-277056 GCF_041379845.1 Microbacterium sp. BWR-S6Y | reverse complement strand
CAGAAGCCGAACGCCGCGCGGCGCTGCCGGGTTGGTTGCACTTCTACAATCATCACAGGCACCACTCCGCGATCGGAGCCCCGCCCATCCGCAGGATCGACAACAACCTTTCCGGACATCACACCTAGCTCGACGCCCGGGGGTAGAGCCACGCCGCGACGATAGGCGGCCCCTTCCGACCCTCCCGGAAAGCTCCTAGCGGCTCGCGGGAGTGCGTATCCTCGTGGCATGACCGTCTTCGCCGCTGACCCGGAGTCGCTCCGGTCGAGCGCGAAGCTGTATGAAGGCATCAGAGACGACGCGGGATCATTCACAGAATCATGTGCATCTGACCTCGGGCACGACGCCATCACAGCCGGGCTATCGGAGGTGGCGGGCATGGTTGGCACGGCGTGGTCGCAACAAGCCGCTGCTCTTGAAGAGATCGCCTCGCGACTGCGCACAAGTGCAGACCTCTACGAGCAGGCGGATACGAACTCGGCGCTTCGCGACGACGGCTCAGCGCCGTGATGGAGCTGGGCCAGACAAGCGAACCGACCGAGCTAGTCCCCGGAGACCTCTCCGAGCTGTTCGCGACGGTGGACGCCTGGCGTGCGCGCGCTGCCACGGCGGCGTCTATCGCCGAGCAGGTAAGGGGCGCCGCCCCACCCGACGGCTGGCAAGGCGAGGCCGCTTCGGGCTTCACTTTGCGCCGTGAGCAGGTCGCGTCGGCATGGGACGAGCTGCACACGCTCATCGCGAGCGCTGTCGAGTCACTAAACGCTTATGGCACCACGCTTGGCTGGGCGCAGCAGAAGGCGTCGGATGCCGCTGCTATGTGGGCGACGGGCCAAGCGCAGACCGCATACAGCGTCAGTGCTCACCGAGAGGCGGAGCGCGCGGCGTACCTCGCTGGAGCGAGCGGCGTCATCCCGCCGTACGTTGACGGCGGCGCGCAGACACGCGCAGACGCCAGAGACTTGTTGGAGTATGCGCGCGCTGAAGTGACTGCTTCCGGGGATATCGCGGCGGAAAAGCTGAGGGTACTCACTGCGCCGGAGCCGACCGCCTGGGACGTGGCCCGCGCAACCGCGACAGTGATGCTCATCATGCAAAGTCGGCTTGCTTGGAACGGTCTTGTCGACGTCGTGAATGGCGTGGCTAGCGTCGGGAATGCCATGCTTCGGCACCCGGAAGCGCTCCTCGCGATGCTGGGCGGCGCAGGGATGATCGCGGGCGGAGCGGGGCTCTTCGGTGGCGGCGGCGCGGTGTCTCTCACCGGAGTTGGCGCAACAATCGGCGCGCCCACCGCCGCGGGCGGTGCCGCACTCATCGGAGGCGGGATTGCCACCGCGGGCGTCGGCGCAACTGTAGTAGCTGTTGACGCGATCGGCGCGGGACGAGTCGAGCCGATGCAGAAGCACGCCGATCCGAACCGAGACGAGCGCGGACGCTACACGGACGGCAACTCGTCGCCCGGCAAAGACAAAGAGCAGCAGGGCTTAGACGAGTTCGAGGAAGAGACCGGCGAGCAGGTCATCCGCCAGCAGGTGAAGGCAACTGTCGATGGCGGCAATCCGAACGGTCGATATTTCGATGGCCTGTACAAGAATCCGGACGGCACTTATACGGCGATCGAAGTGAAGTCCGGCACTGCCTCAAAGGATGCAAACCAGCGTGTGTTCGACGACATCGTCAATGGTGGGACACCGGCCACAGCTCGCGTGAATGGCGAGACCGTCCGTATCGTGGAAGTCGTTCTGAAGGAGGTTCCGTGACTGCTGAAGTTCCACGCGCGCAGTACACCTCGAACGGCTCACGGACTACCTTGAGCCGATTCGCGGAGTCTGCGGATCGCACGCTCGGACGATTGCTGTCCATGCTGGGCCAACCCGACCGCTCCACTCTTGTTGTGGAGCGCATCCCGGACGGGGTGCATTTCGATGACATGCCGGGACGGGACGACCCGTTCTTACAGGCCGCGGGCACCGCCGAAGCCATGACCATCGAGTGGGGTCGTCGGCGTGACGACGGGAGCTGGAGCGTCGCTACTTTGGGGCGTGAGGGCGACTCATCCGACGCGCCGGACGTGGCCATTGCGTTCAACGCCAACGGTGTCTTGCTCGTGCACCGGCGGGAAGTGTTCGACGCCGACGAGGCGGCGGGCGTGTTCAAGCACTTCGTGCGAACTGGTAATCCGCCCGCGCAGTACCAACTGCGCGAGCTGAGCTTGGCCAGCGAGCAGAAGCCGTGAGCATCGCGTTCAACAGCGGTCGACACGAGGCTTTCGTGGAGGCACTGCACGCCGCTACGGCGTCGATACAGCGCGAGCTGGACACGCTAGAGGGCGCCGTGGCAAAGGTTCGGGATAGCTGGAGCGGAAGCGCGCGGACCGCGTACGACGACGCGCAACGTCAGTGGATTACCGCCATGCAGTCGATGAACCTTGCGCTTGCCGCAGCGGATACCGCAGCCGTGGCGTCGGGCGAAGCTTTGAGCGCGGCTGAGGCGAGCGCCATCAGCCTTTGGCGCTAGCTTCCCCGAGCCGTCTCACGAAGCTCATCGAAAGGCGACGGGCACCAGCCGCGTCACCGCGACTTTGGCCTCGCAGGCGCTACGGTGTGGCGCATGCCTGCCGAGCTTGATCTTGCCCATCTCCCGCGATTGGCCGCGGATCGCGGACAGGTCAATATCAAGGCGCCCGACGACGACCTCTACGCACTCGTGAAGCCCGACAACGCCGGGAAGGGGACCGACCCGCGGGGGGAGCTGGGCGCGGCGCTCGCGTTCCGAGACGGTGTTGGCCTGCCGCTGTCCGATGTCGCTGACCTCCTGCAGGGCCGAACGTTCTAACCGCCAGAGCCTTGGAACGCGGCGCATCACACCGATCAGTAGTTCGGGGTGAGATCGAGCGTCTAGCCCACTTGCGCTAGGTCCATATGAACGACCTCTGCCCGAGCCAATCGCTGACGCCGTGAGCGCGGACGAGTGCCTGCACAAGTGGTCGAGATCTTTCAGCAGGCCGATGTCGGTCAGCAGCGCGTAGTACTGCACCCATCCGCGACTTTATTTATCGAGAATGCAATCTGCGCCCCGCGCGCTCAGCGCAGCCGGCGCGCGATCTCGGCGAGGGCTTCGGCGAACGATTCCTCGGCGCCCTCGCGACCGCCCGACAGGTTCACGCCGACGACGCCCGGCACGGCGAGCATCTCCCGCGCCATCTCGACCGCGAGCGAGATCCCCTCCGCCCGCGGGTCGCGCGAGCGCCGCACGCGCTCCAGGAAGTCCTCGGGCAGCACCAGGGTCGTGAACGACTCCAGCAGGTCGGCCGACGCGTGATCGACGACCACCGGCACGCACGGGATGTACCGGATGCCGTCGCCCGCCTCCTCGATGAACCGGCGCACGGGCGCCGCCCCGCCGGCGTGGTTGACGAAGCACACGTCCGCTCCTGCGCGGATCTTCTCGCGCAGCCGCGCCGCGCGTCGGTCGACGGGCGGGGCGGCAGGCGATGCCGCGACCGACACGACGTGCCCGGCGGCGCGGGCCAGGGCCGTGGCCTCGGTGGAGTCGAGGTCGAACACCGGCGCCGCGTCCGGGCGGTGTCCCGTGCGTGTGTGGTCGCCGGTCACGCAGTGCACCCCCGCGACCCCCTCGACCGCGAGGGCCGCGAGCTCGCCCTCGATCGCCACGCGATTGCGGTCGCGCATGTTCAAGCCCGTCCACACGCGCAGACCCCGGCTCTGCAGCAGGTGCGCACGGTAGGCGGGAGGAAACTGGACCCGCGCGCTTCCCGCGTCGCCGGCGAGGACGGCATCCACCTCTCCGGAGAGGATCGCGGCGCACCGATCGATGGATGCCACGCTCAGCGCCCGCGCGGGAAGGTCGGCCACCACCCAGGGGCGGGTGCTGAGGGCCTCGAGGGTGCGCGCGGCAGCGGCCGTGCGCGGAGCCGGGGCCACCTCGGTCGAGCGGTCGAGCCCCGTCCACGGCACGGTCGGGCGGTGCAGGAACGCGCAGCGGTGCGCCGCGTCGACCTCGCACGATCCGTCGAAGCCGACCCCGCCGCAGGGACCGTACTCCATGCTCTTCGGGCAGGTGTCGATGAGGGGCAGCACGCTCATGCCGGGAGTGTACGAACCCGGTGTTTCGTCGAATGTTCATGACGGCAACATCGCCGAAACGCGCGGTGCCTACGCTCGTCGCTACCCGCAGCATCCCCGGAGGTCGCATCGCCATGATCACGGCCGGCACCACGTTCGGTTCCGACGTCGACGACGTCGACGCGCTCGTCGACGACCCGCTCGACCTTCTCGTGCGCTGGCTCCCCCCGCACGACAGCGAATTGCGGCCCCTCGCCGCCCTGGCCACGATGGGCAGCGACGGACTGCCGTCGCTGCGACACGTGCTGGTGAGCGACCGCGACCTGACCGGGCTGTACTTCCACACCGATGCCGCGAGCGCCAAGGTCGCGCAGATCGCGGCGAACCCGGTCGCCGCGATGTCGGTCGCCTGGCCCGAGGTGGGGCGGCAGCTCGTCGTGCGCGGCATCGTCGAGCGCGTCGGCGCCGACGAGGCCGCCGAGGTGTACCGCCAGCGCTCGCGCTACCTGCAGCTGCTCGCGTGGCTGAACACCGACGAGAACGCGCACCTGCACGTGCTCGAACGTCGACACCTGTGGGCGGAGTTCGACGCCGCGCACCCCCACCTCGACCCGCCGGAACGCTGGGTCGGCTTCCGCATGCGCCCGGTGACGCTCACCTTCTGGCGGGGCGACGCCCTCGGCCAGAGCACGCGGCAGCACTACACCCTCACCGACGGGCGCTGGACCGGCCGGATCAAGGCGGGCTGAGCATGGACATCACCAGCGTCACGTCCTACCGCGTCGCGCGCTCGCGCGCCGACCTCGCCCTGCGCCCGGGCGAGGTCGTGATGGCCGGCGGCACGTGGCTCATGAGCGAGCCGCAGCCGCATACGACCGGCTTCGTCGACCTGACGGGACTGGGCTGGGCCGACCTCGAGGCGACCGACGAGGGTCTGCGCATCGGAGCGACGTGCACGATCGCCCGCCTGCTCGCCTGGGTCGAGTACGAGGCGCCCCTCGACTGGACGTCGCTCGCCCTCGCGCGCCCCGCGGCCGACGCGCTGCTCGCCTCGTTCAAGATCTGGAACACCGCGACCGTCGGCGGCAATGTCTGCCAGGCCTTCGCGGCGGGCGCGATGATCGCGATGCTCTCGACCCTGGATGCCACGGCTCTGATCTGGACGCCGGACGGCGGCGAGCGCCGCATCGCGGTGGCCGATCTGGTCGTCGACAACGCCGCGACCTCGCTCGCTCCGGGGGAGGTCGTGCGCGCCCTCGACATCCCGGCACGGGCCCTGACCGCGCGCGTGGGGCTGCAGAAGATCGCCCTCGCCGAGCTCGGACGCTCGGGCGCCGTCGTCACGGCGCGCGTCGATCCCGACGGCACGAGCGTGTTCGTCGTGACCGCCGCCGTGCGTCGCCCGCGGGTGCTGCGCTTCGCGCGCGTGCCCGGGGCCGGGGAGCTGCGCGACGCCGTCGCCGGAGCCACCGACTTCTATACCGATCCGCTGGGCAGCGCCGATTGGCGCCGCGGCGTGAGCATCGTGCTGGCCGAGCGCCTGCGGGCGGGTTTCGCCCGCCCGTTGCAGCGGGGTGCCGCGTGAGCGCCGGGGCCCTCGTGCCGGGCTCCGGAGATCCGCGCAGGTCGACGTCGTCACGGTGGGCGTGCGGCGGGAATCCGGGCGCATCCTCCGGAGCGCGGCACCGGCGCGGCATCCATTCCCGCGACGGAATGCCCGCGCACCGCCCCTCGACCGACGGGGAGGCGACCGCGTGAGATTCCATGTCAACGGTTCCCCGGTCGAGGCGGAACCGCGGCCCGGCCAATGCGCCCGCACGCTGCTGCGCGAGACGGGTCACGTCGAGGTCAAGAAGGGCTGCGACGCCGGAGACTGCGGCGCCTGCTCCGTGCTGCTCGACGGCACCCCCACGCACTCGTGCATCGTGCCCGCGATGCGTCTGGAGGGTCGCGCGATCACCACGGCCGCGGGCCTCGCCCCCGGCGACGACCTGCACCCGGTGCAGGAGGCGATCGCGACGGGCTTCGGATTCCAGTGCGGCTTCTGCTCCCCGGGGATGAGCGTCACGGCGTCCACCCTGGGCGCCGACGACCTCGACGACCTCGACCGCCGCATGAAGGGCAACCTGTGCCGCTGCACCGGGTACCGCCCGATCCGCGAGGCCATCCGCGCCTCCGTGCTGGGCCCCGTCCGCGAGACGGGAGGCGGGGCGGATGCCGCAGGAGCGGGCGCCGACGCCTGTGGCGCGGGATGCGGCGGACACGCCGGCGCCTCCGCCGCAGCCGGATCCGTCCCGGCGGCGCGCACGACTCCTGCAGAACCGCGCGGTCCGCTGCTCTCCGCCCCCGAACGGCCCGATCTGCAGGAGTCCTGCACGCCCGCGACCACCGCGCGCGTCGGCGCCTCGGTCATCCCCGAGGCCGCGCGCCGCCTCGTGCAGGGCCGCGAACCGTTCACGCTCGACGAACCCGTGCCCGGCGGTCCGCCGCTCGTGCTGCGGGTCGTGACCTCACCGCACGCCCACGCGCGCGTCCGCTCGATCGACACGTCTGCGGCGCTCGCGCTGCCGGGAGTGGTCGCCGTGTTCACCCACGCCGATGTGCCCGAGGTGCGCTACTCCTCCGGTCGGCACGAGCACCGCACCGACGACCCCGACGACACGCGCATGCTCGACGACGTCGTGCGGCACGTCGGGCAGCGCGTGGTCGCGGTCGTGGCCGAGACCGCGGAGGCGGCGGATGCCGGATGCCGCGCGGTCCGGATCGACTACGACGTGCTCCCCGCGGTCTTCGACCCCGAAGAGGCGCGTCGCCCCGGGGCTCCCCTGCTCCACCCCGACCGCACGCCCGACGAGCGCGTGATGGAGGCCGGACGCAACGTGGTCGCCGGCTTCCACACCGGTCACGGCGGCGACATCGACCAGGCCCTCGCCGCGAGCCACGCGACGGTGACCGGCGAGTGGCGCTCGTCGCGCGTCACGCACGCGGCCCTCGAGACGCACGCGGCCGTGGGATGGCTCGACGACGACGGGCGCCTTGTCATCCGCTCGTCGACGCAGGTGCCGTTCCTCGCCCGCGACGAGATCGCGCACATCTTCGGCCTCGAACGCGATCGCGTGCGCGTGTTCGCCGCGCGCGTGGGCGGCGGCTTCGGCGGCAAGCAGGAGCTGTTCACCGAAGACCTCACCGCCCTGGCCGTGCTGACGCTCGGCCGTCCGGTGGTCTACGAGTTCTCGCGCACCGATCAGTTCGTGCGCGCGTCGCTGCGGCATCCGATGCGCGTGCGCGCGACCCTCGGGGCGGATGCCGCGGGCTCGCTCACCGCGATGAAGATCGACGTGCTGAGCGACACCGGTGCCTACGGCAACCACGCGATCGGCGTGCTGTTCCACTCGTGCGCCGAGTCGACGACGCTGTACCGGGTGCCGACGAAATGGATCGACGCCGAGGCGGTGTACACGAACAACCCGCCGTCGGGGGCGTTCCGCGGGTACGGGCTCGGGCAGGTCGTCTTCGCGGTGGAGTCGGCGATGGACGCGCTCGCGCAGGAGCTCGACATCGACCCCTTCGACCTGCGACGCATCAACGCCGTGCGCGAGGGCGACCCCCTGCACCCCGACGACGACGAGGAGTACGAGGAGGACCTGATCTGGGGCAGCTATGGCCTCGACCAGTGCCTCGACCTCGCGCAGGACGCCCTGCGCCGCGGCAACGGCGTCGACGCTCCCGAGGGGTGGCTCGTCGGCGAGGGGATGGCGACCGCCATGATCGCGACGATGGCTCCCCGCGGACACATCGCCCACACCACCGCCACCCTGCGTCCCGACGGCACCTATCTGCTGCGGGTGGGGACGGCGGAGTTCGGCAACGGCACCTCGACCGTGCACCGCCAGATCGCCGCGACCGTGCTCGACGCGTCGCCCGAGCGCCTCGAGCTGTGGGCCGCCGACACCGACGCCGTGCGCCACGACACCGGGGCCTTCGCCTCGGCCGGAACGGTGGTCGCGGGCAAGGCGCTCTTCGGCGCGTGCACGGCGCTGCGGCGGCGGATGGTCGACCTCGCGCGAGAACTCGCGACCGGGGATGCCCGCGACCTCGCGATGGCGGCATCCGCCGTCGGATCGGGAGCTCGCGGGTCGGCCGGCCGCGCCGGATCGTGCGAGGGCGGCGAGGGCGCGGTGGCAGCATCCGCCGTCGGGTCGGGCGTCGGCCGCGATGCGCCGTTCGAGGGCGGCGAGGTCGCGTTCACGGCATCCGGGATCCGCGTGGGGGACGAGATCGTCTCCTGGGCGCGGATCGTCGCGGCCTCGGGCGAGAGCGAGCTCACCGCGGACGGCGCGGAGTTCGGCGACCTCCGTTCGCTCGCGTTCAACGTGCACGCGGTGCGCGTGGCCGTCGACCCGCAGACCGGGACGGTGAAGGTGCTGCAGTCGATCCAGTCGGCCGACGCCGGGGTCGTCATCAACCCCGCGCAGTGCCGCGGGCAGATCGAGGGCGGGGCCGCTCAGGCGCTGGGTGGAGCGCTGTACGAGGAGGTGCTGCTCGAAGACGGCGTCGTGCAGAATCCCGTGTTCCGCACGTATCGCGTGCCGCAGTTCGCCGACGTGCCCGACACCGAGGTGTACTTCGCCGAGACCGACGACTCCCTCGGGCCGTTCGGCGCGAAGTCGATGAGCGAGTCGCCCTACAACCCCGTCGGCGCGGCGATCGGCAACGCGGTATCGCGGGCGGTCGGCCGTCGAGGGTACGAGCTGCCGTTCTCGCGCGACCGCGTGTGGAGGCTGGCCGGCGGGGAGTGAGGCGAGTCCGGCTGCGGCGGGGGCTCGTCCCCCTTGTTGCCGGTGCTCGTCCCACATATGGCCGGTGCACGCAGGCTCAACCGACCATAAGTGGGACAAGCCGGGCGCGATGGGCTCAGCCCTCGAGCAGCGCAGCCGTTCCGGAGACGCGGATGCCGCCGGATGCCGGAACCTCCACCTCCAGGACGCTCGGCCGGCCGATGTGCCGGCCCTGCCGCACGGTGAAGGCGAAGGGCGAGGGCAGGCCGAGTCGGTCGCGCAGGTACGCGCCCAACGAGGCCGCGGCGGAGCCGGTGGCGGGGTCTTCGGTGATGTCGCCGACGGGGAAGAGGTTGCGCGCTTCCACGACGACGCCGTCGACGAGCTCGCCCGCGATGTGCGCGGTGATGACGGTGCCCTTCCAGCCGCGTTCGTCCATGAGCTCACGGAGCTCCGCGGGGTCGAACGTGAACGAATCGAACGTCTCGCGGGACGCGATCGCGACCACCGGATGCAGATTGCCGGCGAAGGCCTGCGCGAGCGGCATCCGGTCGTCGAGATCGGCGCGGTCGAGTCCCAGGATGCCGAGGAGTCGGTCGGCGACGTCGGGCTCGAGCTCGATCGTGTCGGGCTCGACGCTCGTGAACCCGGCGGTGACGTGGCCCTCGGCGTCGCGGTCGGTCGCGACCTCGATCGCGCCCGCGGCGGTGTCGAACGTGAACGGACCGACGCCCTCTGCCTCGGCGAGCGCGACGGCCGTCGCGATGGTCGCGTGTCCGCAGAAGGGAACCTCGGCGCCCGGGGAGAAGTACCGCACGGCGACCCGGCGGCCGTCGCGCTCACCGACGAACGCCGTCTCCGGGTGGCCGAGGTCGGTCGCGATGCGCTGCATGTCCGCGTCGTCGAGGCCCGTGGCATCCAGGACCACTCCCGCGGGGTTGCCGCCGCCCGGTTCGGCGGCGAAGGCCAGCAGGTGCAGGATGCCGGGTGTTTCGGTCATCCAGCGATTCTCGCGCAGGTCGCCGACCGTCGCCGGGGGCCAGTCGGGGATCGGTGGACCGGTGCGGCGGCCACCCCGGTGCCGGTGCGCGCTGCCGGACGCACCCCTCGCCTCAGCGCCGCTCCGCCCCCAGGTGCAGGATCGCCTCGGCGAGAGCGCGCAGTCCCGCCGCGACGTCCGCCCCGCTCACGGCCTCGTCGGGGTGGTGGCTGATGCCGTCGGGGTTGCGCAGGAACAGCATGCCCACCTCGGTGATCGCACCGATCGACATCGCGTCGTGGCCGGCGCGACTGAACAGGGTCGGGGCCTCGGATCCGATGCCGGCGCGCACGACGTCCTGCAGCAGCGGGGCGCAGAACACGGCGGGGGCGCTGTGCACCTCGCGCGAACGCCAGCGCAGACCCCGGCGGCCCATGATCGCGTCGAGCTCGTTCGAGATCTCGACCCAGGTGCGATCGCGCGCGTCGTCGAACTCCCCGCGCAGGTCGAGGGAGAAGTGCGCCTCGCCCGGAACGACGTTCACCGCGCCGGGAAAGGCCTCGAGCTGCCCGACCGTGCCGATGATGTGGTGCTCTCCGCGGCAGATGCGCTCGACGGCGAGGGCCGCCTCGCTCGCCCCGAGCAGAGCGTCGCGCCGCATGTCGTAGGGCGTTCCGCCGGCGTGCCGGGCCTCGCCCTCGACGACGAGCTGGAAGCGACGGGCCGAGGCGATCGACGACACCGCGGCGAGCGCCTGCCCGGTGCGGTGCAGCTCGGGTCCCTGCTCGATGTGGGCTTCGAGGTACGCGACGAGCTCGTCGGGTCGGCGCGCGGCCTCGCCGACGCGCCCCGGGTCGAGACCGAACTCGCGGAACGCCTCGCGCAACGTGGTGCCGTCGGCGTCGGCGAGGTCCCACCACGCGGGGTCCCACTGCCCCGCGACGGCCGACGAGCCCAGCAGGGCTTTGCCGAAGCGCGTGCCCTCCTCGTCGCTGAAGGCGATCACCTCGAGCGCGAACGGGAAGGGGCTGGATGCCGCGCCCTCATCGTCGACGAGACGGAGCAGCCGGACGACCTCGAGCGCCATCAGCACCCCGACGATCCCGTCGAAGCGTCCGGCGTCGGGGACGGTGTCCAGGTGCGACCCGAGCAGCAGGGCGGGGGCGTCGGGGGCGCCCGCGGGAGCGAGTCGTCCGACCTGGTTGCCCGCGGCATCCTGACGGGTCGTCATGCCGAGCTCGCGCATCCACTCCGCCGCGAGACGGTTGACCCGCGCGTGCTCGGGCGAGAGGTAGACGCGGGTGATGCTCCCCGGCGTCGCGGTGACCCGCGCGAGTTCTTCGCACCGCCCCATAACGCGGCGGGCGGCGGCCGCGATGCGCTCGGGAGCCGCCTGCAGGCGGGTCGCGGTGGTCATCGGCGGGCCTCTGCTGCGGCGTCGCGCGAAGCGGAGGAGGAGCGAGGACTCACGCCCCCGCCCCCGCGTACACGCCCTGCGCGGCGTCGACCCCGCCGCCGGCGGCGACCGTCGCCCCGTGACGGCGCAGCACCGTCTCGAGGGCGGCGAGCGTGGTGAGCACGGCGTCCTTCCGGGCGTTGTAGCCCATCGTGCCGATGCGCCAGACGCGGCCGTGCAGCGGGCCGAACGAGGTGCCGATCTCGATGCCGAAGTCGCCGAGCAGCTCGCTGCGCACGGCGTCGCCCACGACGGCATCCGGGATCTCGACGGCGACGACGTTCGTCATCTTGTGCGCGACGTCGCCGAAGACGGTGAGCCCGAGGCCCTCGACGCCCGCGAGCATCGCGTCGCCGTGCAGCCGGTGCCGCGCGATGACCTCGTCGCGCCCCTCGAGCAGCAGCACGCGCGCGCACTCGCGCGCGCCGTAGAGCATGGTCGTCGCCTCGGTGTGGTGGTTGAGGCGCCGCGGTCCCCAGTAGTCGAGGATCATCGCGAGGTCGAAGTAGTTCGAGCGGATGAAGTCGGATGCCACGGCATCCCCCTCCTCGCGGATGCCGGCCTCGACGCGGGCCCGCGAGCGCACGACCTCGACGGCGCGCTCGGACAGGCTGATCGGCGCCGATCCCGAGGGACCGCCGAGGCACTTCTGCAGGCCGGCGGTCGCGGCATCCAGGCCCCAGGCGTCCATCTCGAACGGGTTGCCCCCGAGCGAGGCCGTCGCGTCGGTGTAGAAGAGGGCGCCGTGGGCGCGGCAGATCTCGCCGATCTCGTCGAGCGGCTGGAGCATCGTCGTCGACGTGTCGCCCTGCACGCACGCGACGAGGTGCGGCTTCACCCGCTCGATCGCCTCGCGAATCGCAGACACCGGGAACACCTGCCCCCACGGCACCTCGATCGTGTGCACCTCGGCGAGGGCTCGCTCGGCGATCTCGGCGAGCAGGTGCCCGAAGCGGCCGAAGACGGGGACGAGCACGCGGTCGCCGGGGCGGATCAGCGAGACCATCGCGGCCTCGATGCCGGCGCGGCTCGTGCCGTCGATCAGCAGCGTGGCGTCGTTGGACGTGCCCCACACCTGCCGGTACAGCTCCTGCGTCTCGGTCATCGTCGCGGTCATGAACGGGTCGTACTGACCGACGAGCGGGGCGCCCATCGCGCGCAGCACGCTCGGGTACGCCGAGATGGGGCCGGGACCCATCAGCAGGCGAGCGGGCGGATCGATCGGGCCGGGGAGGTGGGACATCAGGACTCCAGGGAGCGGGGGTGGTGGGACTTCGGGCGGGTGCGGCCGGTGCATCGGGGTGCGGGCCTGCGGGCGAGCGAAACTCCTGAAACACCGGCCGCGAGTGCCGCGGGAACCGGCGCCGAAGCGAGATCGTGCCCGATTCTCAGGCGTTTCGCCCGTGTCCACCCGCCGTCGTCGGGCGTGGACGCGCGCCGGGAGGCAGGGAGCGACCAAGCGGCGCGAGCGGGCGAGACTCCGGAAAAACCGACGGTGGATGCCACGCCGGCGCCGGCCGCCGACCGCTCGGGGCAGAATGTCAGGAGTTTCGCACGGCGGCCGGCCGACGCCGCGACGCGGATCATCGGCCGGTCCCCGCCCCGACCAGGGCGTGCAGCCGACGGGCGAGACGCACCAGGGCGAGGTCGGTGCCCGCGCGCGCCACCAGGCACACGCCGACGGGAGCGCCGCCGACGGTCAGCAGCGGCACCGAGATCGCGGGCAGCCTCGCCGCCGCCGCGGGGGCGGTCATGCGCAGGGTCGCCGCGCGGACGGCATCCACGTCGGCCGTCCGCAGCGGCGCGGGCCCGGGAACGGTCGGGAAGATCAGCACCGCCCCGTCGACCAGCTCGGCCAGGTGCGCGGCGATCGGCTCGAGGTCGGCGCGGGCGCGGGACTCCTCGGTCGCGGTGATCTGCGACGCGGCGCGGAAGCGCTCCGCGACCGCCGGGCCCACGGCCCCGGGGTGCGCGCGCAGCCACTCGCCGTCGTTGCGCCACGCCTCGGCCCCCTGCACGGTGCGGAACGCGGTGAAGGTGGCATCCAGGTCTCCCGTGTGCACGGCGCGGAACGAGGGCGGATCCTCGGATGCCGCCACCGCGACCACCAGCCGAGAGAAGGCGTCGCGCGTGGCGGGGTCGACGCACGCGAGGATGTCCTCGGGAACGAGGAAACGCCAGGGCAGGTCGTCGCCGGACGCCCCGTAGACGCTCTCGGTCGAGGCGGAACCGTCGTAGCTGAGGCACCACTCGGCGACGCGCTGGAGCGTCTCGCCGTCGCGGGTGAGCCAGCCGATCGTGTCGAACGACTGCGCGAGGGGCAGCATGCCCTGGCGCGGGACGAGGTCGTGCGTCGTACGCAGACCCCACAGCCCCTGGTACGACGCGGGCACGCGGATCGAGCCGGCGGTGTCGGTCGCGAGCCCGATGTCGGCGTGACCGAGCGCCACCGCCGAAGCCGGCCCGCTGGACGATCCGCCGGGCAGCGCCCCGACCACCGCGCCGTTCGGCGGGGTGCCGTAGTGCACGTTGTCGCCCGCGATCGAGTACGCGAACTCGTCGGTGCGCGCGATCCCCCGCAGCGACGCGCCCGCGCGCAGCAGGTCGGCGACCGCGGGAGCGGTGACCTTCTCGGGGCGCGCCTCTTCGAGCCAGGTCGGGTTGCCCGCGCCGATGCGGAAGCCCGCGATCGCGAAGAGGTCTTTGACCGCCACGGTGAGTCCCGCGAGCGGTCCCTCCCACGCGCCCTGCAGGAAGGGGTCGCCGACGCTGCGCCAGATCGTGCGGTCGAGGGCCGGGGTGCGCGGGGTCACGTGCGCGGCCGTGATGAGCCACCGGCCGTCGACCCGCTGCCAGATCTGCGTCTGCAGGCCCCGGCCGCCGCCCGAGAACTGCGAGACCGAGATGAGCAGGGCGACGTCGCCGTCGGCGTCCGCGGTTCCGGATGCCGCGGGCCCACCCCCCGACGCGAGCGGCCGGTAGTGGATCTCGGTGATCTCGCGCGGCGGCACGCCCCCGCGCAGCGACCGGAACCCGCTGATCGCCTCGTGCCCCACGAGCAGCCCCGCGGTGTCGCCGCGCAGGGTGTCGGAGCCGGGGGCGAAGAAGTCGTCGAGTGCGTCGAGGTCATTGGTGACGATCGCCCGCTCGTACGCGTCGAACGCCGCGCGCAGGTCGGCGGGGATCGGCGGGGAGTCCGAGGCCGAGCCCGGTGCGGGCGCAGCGGGCGCCGACATCGCCGTCGTGGCATCCGTCATCGTCCGCGCCCCTCTTTGCGTCGCGCCCCTCCGCGCTGCACCTCTCCGCGCTGCCCGTCTCCGCGTCGCGCCCCTCCGACCTGCGTCGACTGTCCGAAGAACCCGGACATCCCGGAGAACCGTCCGGGTGCTTTGGACGCTCGGCGGGGCGGGGTGGCGCCGGTGTCGGCCGGAACACCCGCGAGGTCGCCGGCGGCGGCTTCGGCGCGGGCCAGGGCGGCAGCGAGGACGGGGCTCATGCGACGTCTCCTTCATCGTGCGAGGGAACGGCTTCGGACGGCGAGGCGCCGGCGCCGGATGCCAAGGCGACGGGCTCCACCGCGGGCACACCCGCGAAGTCCGCCTCCCGGATGCGGGCGTGCACCCCCGAGACGATGTCGACGACCTGCGAGATGTCGAAGTCGGTCGCGGCGCTGAGGTAGGCGTACGCGAGGTGCTCCGCCATCCCCCAGCGCCCCTCGATGAGCGCGAGCGACGCCCGCACGCACGCGCGCATCGCGGCGTCGAGATCGGGGTCCATGCCGGTGGGAACGAGGTACTCGGGCGTGCGCACGAGCGGGCCGGTGACCTCCCCGAAGGCCGCGCGGGCGGCATCCGCCGGGATCACCTCGAAGCGGAGCGTCGCCCGCAGCGACGCCTCGAGCGCGGTGAGAGCGACCTCGCCGTCGCCCTGGGCGAAGTGCGGGTCGCCGACGTAGGCGAGGGCCCCATCGACCTGCACCGGGAGGAACAGCGTCGTCCCCTCGACGAGCAGGTTCACGTCGATGTTGCCGCCGTGAGCGCCCGGCGGAACGGAGTGCGGCCGCTCGTCGCCGGCGACGGCGACCCCCATGGTCCCGAGGAAGGGCGCGAGCGGGAAGGCGACGATCGGCTCGCCGCCCTCGACCACGGGGAGCGTCCCGTGCAGGATGCCGTCGCGCTCGGCGACCGCGGCGAAGACGCTGACGTTGTGCTCGCCGCGGGGGAGCTCGCCGACCAGGGCGCCCTTGCCGTGACGGTTGGAGACGACCCCGTACGGGACGCGCGGAGCGAGCGCCTCGACGGTGATCTTGAGCAGGTCGCCCGGGCGGGCGCCGCGCACGCGCACGGGTCCGACGACGACGTGCGGACCGTCGGCGAAGGGGTCGCGGACGACGGATGCCGCGATCTCGATCGCGTCGGCGAGTACGTGGTCGGCGGGTACGCCGTGGGCCGAGAAGTAGGCCAGCGGGTCTTTGCCCTGGTCGTCGAGGATCCCCTCGTGGCTCACGGTGTCGAAGGTGACGCTCTCACCCGATGCGACCTCGAGCACCGCGGCGTCCGCGGCGCAGGGTAGTCGGCCCCACATCACCGTCGCGGGGGTGGCCGGCACGTAGTGGTCGCCGGGGATCGGCCCGACCCCGGGCTGGAGGATCTCGAGCGGGGAGGTCGGCGACACGGCGCTCACGCCTCCACCGTCGCTGCGGTGCGGAGCAGCTCGCGGCCCTCGCGGTCGGTCACGGGCGCGCCGCGGCGGTACACCGACCGCCCGCGCAGCCACGTCTCGCGCACCGCACCGGTGAGCGTCTTGCCGTGCCAGGGCGACAGGGGGTGGCGGTACTCCAGGCTGGCGGCGTCGACGACGACCTGCTCGTCGGGGGCGAAGGCGACGAGGTGCGCGGGGGCGCCGACCTCGATCACCCCGAGACCGGTGAGGCCCGCGATCTTCGCGGGTCCGGTCGTCAGCAGCGGCAGCAGGGTCTCGAAGGCCAGGCCGCGCTCTCGCGCGGTCGAGTGGATCGCCGAGAGTCCGGTCTGCAGCCCCGCGATCCCGCCCCAGGCGAGGCCGAAGTCGGGGTTGGTCTTGAGCTCGACCGTCGCGGGCGAGTGGTCGCTCACGATCGCGTCGACGGTGCCGTCGATCACTCCCGCCCACAGCAGATCGCGGTTGTCGCCCCCGCGGATGGGCGGGCAGCACTTGAAGGCACCGGCCCCGTCGGGCACCTCGGCCGCGTCGAGCGTCAGGTAGTGCGGGCACGTCTCGATCGTGAGGCGCACGCCCTCGGCCTTCGCCGCGCGGACGAGGTCGAGGGAGCCGCCGTCGGAGACGTGCACGATGTGCGCGCGGGCCCCCGTGCGGCGGGCGGCCGCGATGACCCGCTCGATCGCCGCGCGCTCGCTGAGCGGCGGTCGACTCGCCTCGAAGTCGCGGTAGCGCGGTCCGAGGGCGCCGTGCGCGGGCAGGTGCGCGGGGTCTTCGGCGTGCACGATGAGCAGCCCGTCGAAGGCGGCCAGCTCCTCAAGGCACCGCTCGAGCTGGTCGGCGTCGAGGTGCCCGAACTCGTCGATCCCGCTCGGGGAGAGGAAGCACTTGAAGCCGACGACCCCGGCATCCGCCAGCTCGCGCAGCGAACCGAGGTTCTCAGGCACGGCGCCGCCCCAGTACGCGACGTCGACGGCGAGCTTGCCCCGGGAGGCCGCGCGCTTGGCCTCCAGCGCGTCGACCGAGGTGGTCACCGGGACGCTGTTGAGCGGCATGTCGACCACCGTCGTGACGCCGCCGGCCGCCGCCGCCGCGGTGCCGGTGGCGAAGCCCTCCCACTCGGTGCGGCCGGGTTCGTCGAGGTGCACGTGCGAGTCGACGAGCCCCGGCAGCAGCACCGCGTCGGCGGGGAGCACGGTGTCGGCGCCGACATCGAACTCGTCGAGGGAGGAGACGACCCCGTCGTCGATCACGACCGTGGCGGGCGCGAAGGCGTCGCCGAGGAAGACCCGACGCGCGGCGATCCGTGTGCTCATGCCGCTCACGCTAAGCGGCTCGCGTTTCACGAATGTAACCGTCATCAACATTCATGCGAACACCTCGGCATCCGCCGCCTGGGGAGGAGTCGTGAGCGCGAGAGAGCCCGTCGCCGACGGACCCGCGGTGGGCGCGTGATCCGCCCCGACCCGCGAAGCGACCGGCACCCGCCCCTCCCGCACCGGCGGCGTCGCGTACTCCTCGCGCTTGCTCGTGCCGAGCCCCATCCGCACCATTCCGGATGCCATCCCCACCGCCGCCGCGACCCCGTCGACGACCGGCACCCCGACGCGCGCCGTGAGCTCGGCGCACAGATCGGCCATTCCCGCACAGCCGAGCACGATCACGTCGGCACCGCCCGACGCGGCCTCGGCCGCGAAGCGTTCGATGGTCGCCACGGCCGCGGACCCGGTGTCCTCGAGGTCGAGGACCGGGATGCCGGTCGCCGCGAGCGAGACGCACGCCCGGTCCATGCCGTAGCGCCCCACGAGGTCACGGGCCCGACCGAGGGTGCGGCTCAGGGTCGTGACGACGCCGAAGTGCCGCCCCGACACCGCGGCCAGGTGCATCGCCGCCTCGGCGATCCCGACGACGGGCGCGTCGACCAGCTCGCGCGCCGCGTCGAGTCCCGGGTCGCCGAAGCACGCGATGACGTACGCATCGGCGGGCGCGGGACCGTCGCGGTCCGCCGCGACGAGCTCGACCACCGCGGCCGCCGCGGCGACCTCGTCGACGTGGCTCTCGATCGCCGACGCCCCGACCGCGGGGCACACTGCGTCGACGACCACGTCGGGTCCCGCCACCCCCCGGGCGGCGTCCGCGATCTTCGCGGTCATCGCCCGGGAGGTGTTGGGGTTGATGAGCAGGATCCTCACGCGAGCAGGCCTTTGCGCGGGCCGGCGGCGGTCGGGCGCCCGGACAGTGCTGTCCCGCGCTCCGGGACGGCGGCATCCTGAGCCGTCCGCGCGAGCACCGCGGGCGCATCCGACCCCGAGTTCCCGGAGCCCGGCAACGGCACCTCGGTCGAGATCGCCGGGGGCTCGGATGCCGCGGTCGCGGCCGCTCCGTCGACGGCGCCGTCCGAGATGCCCTCGGTCTCGCCATCGAACGTCGGCACCCGCGGGTCGAGACGCTCGAAGAGGAGGAAGAGCGCGAGCCCCAGCGCGCAGCCGATGAACCAGCTGTAGTCGCTGATCCACGAGACGTTGAACAGCCCCAGGTCGGCGAACAGCTTCGGGAAGACCGCGATCGCGACAGTCGGCACACCCGCCGCGATGACGGCCTTGACCGCGTTCGGGTTGAAACCGTTGCGGTACCAGTAGGGGCCCGCGGCATCCATCGTGAACATCGCGTCGACCTTCACGCGCTGGCGGGCGGCGAAGTAGTAACCGGCGATCAGGATGCCGAACAGCGGGCCGATCAGCGCACCCAGCACGCCGAGCGAGTAGTGGATCGCGTCGCTGTTGGAGTACCAGTTCCACGGCATGAGGAACGTCGAGCCGACCGCGGCGATCATGCCGCCCGCGCGCCACGAGATCTTCTTCGGGGCGACGTTGGAGAAGTCGAACGCAGGCGAGATGAAGTTGGCGACGATGTTGATGCCGACCGTGGCGGTGACGAACGTGAGGCCGCCGAGCAGGATCGCGAACGGGGTGTCGATGCGCTCGACCGTCTGGATCGGGTCGGTGATGAGGTCGCCGAACACCGGGACGGTGGCCGAGGCCGTGATGACGGTCAGCAGCGAGAAGAACAGGAAGTTGATCGGCAGGCCCCAGAAGTTGCCCTTCTTCACCGCGGCGAAGCTCTTGCCGTAGCGGGCGAAGTCGCCGAAGTTGAGCATCGGCCCTGAGAAGTACGACACCACCAGCGCGATCGCGGCGAACATCACCGGGATCGAGGCCCAGAAGTCCAGCTGCGTGGTCGACAGGGTGAACGAGATGTTCTCGATGCCGGCCTGCGAGACGAGGTACACCGCGAGCACGATCATCACCAGGTAGACCGCGGGGCCCGCCCAGTCGATGAAGCGGCGGATGACCTCCATGCCGTTCCAGAACAGCAGGAACTGAGCGGTCCAGAGGATCGCGTACGAGATCCAGCCGAGCGCCGAAAGACCCGCGAACGACACGTCGAGCAGGGCTGCGGAACCCGGGATGAACTTCAGGAACACGATGTTCAGCGACTCCGCCGCGAGGAAGGTCTGCACGCCGTACCAGGCGATCGCGATGAGGCCGCGGATGATCGCGGGGATGTTCGCGCCCCGGATGCCGAAGACGACGCGGTTGATCACCGGGTAGGGCACACCCGTCTTCTGGCTGGGCTTGGCGACGAGGTTGGCGAACACCTGCACGATGACGATGCCCGCGATCAGCGCCACGAGCACCTGCCACGACTGCAGGCCGAGCGCGAAGAGCGAGCCGGCCGTGACGTAGCCGCCGACCGAGTGCACGTCGCTCATCCAGAACGCGAAGATGTTGTAGCTCGACCACTTCTGCTTCCGCAGCGGCGCGAGGTCTTCGTTGGCGAGACGCTCGTCGTAGTGGGGCTTCATGTTGCCGCCCCCGTGGGGGTGGCCGGCGGCCTCCACGAGATCGTGGGGGCCGGTGAGGGGGGTGGAAGTCATGTCATTCCTCTCAGGACGATGGATGCCACGACGTGGAGTCCGCGGCCGGAGTGGAGCTCTGATGTGAAGTTATGGGTTCACACGACGCCAACGGTTTCGCTCTTGTAACGAGCATGTGAAGTCGCTCCTTCACACCTCGCCGCTCCCTAGACTCGGGGGCATGACGCAGCCGCCCCTTGCCGACGCCGTCGAGAGCGATTCGGCCGCGGCGGCCGAGCCGTCGGCATCCGTCGGGGCGCGCATCCGCGATCTTCGTCAGGCCCGTGGCATCTCGGCCCGGGCCCTCGCGAAGACCCTCGGCATCTCCCCCAGCGCCGTCTCGCAGATCGAGCGCGGGGTGATGCAGCCGAGCGTCTCGCGGCTCATCGCGATCACCGACGCCCTGGGCGTTCCCCTCGTGGCGGCCTTCGACCCGGCATCCGATCGCCCCGTCGAACCCGCGGGACCCTCGGGTTTCACGCTGCAGCGGGCCGGTCAGTCGCCCGACATCGTGCTCGACAGCGGGGTGTCGTTCCGCCGCCTCACCCCCGGATCGTCACCGGGCGTCGACTACTTCGAGTCGATCTACCCGCCCGGAGCCTCCGCCCACGGCGCCGACGGGCTGTTCCACCACGAGGGCTACGAGGTCGGCACCGTCGTCGCGGGCGAGCTCACCATCGACTTCGAGGCCGAGCGGGTGATCCTGCGGGCGGGGGATGCCATCAGCTACCCCTGCTCGGTCCCCCACCGCCTGCACAACACCGGCGAGACGGATGCCGTGGCGCACTGGCTGATCGTGCACGCCTGACGCGCGACGGTCCCGCGCGATCGGCGGACACGACGCAGGAGATCTGCTGGTCCGCCCGCCTGGGCCCCCGCCATGCCGTCGACACCGCAACGAAGCGGGGCGGATCTCCTGCGCTGTGTCGCAGGTGCGAGCCGGCGGCCACCCCTGAATGTTCGCCACAGCAACATCGCGGACACATCCCGCCACAGGCCCGTAACGCGGCGCGCCTAGCCTGACCGGCATGCATCTGCACGACTTCCACGCCCTCGACGACGCGGATGCCGCGGGCGTCGTTCGCGTCTGGGCCGACATCCCGGGGTGGGTCGACGCGGTCGTCGCCGGTCGCCCCTACGCGAGCGTCGACGCCCTCGCCGCCTACGCGGGCGACCTCGCCTCCGCGTGGTCGCCCGACGACCTCGCCACGGCATTGCACGCACACCCGCGCATCGGCGCGAGAGTGTCGGGCGACGGCGCCGAGGCCGCGGCGTCCCGGCGCGAGCAGGGCTCCATGGCATCCGCCGCCGACGACGACGTCGCGGCCATCGCCGCCGGCAACATCGCCTACGAGGAGCGGTTCGGCCGCGTCTTCCTCATCCGCGCGGCCGGACGCACGCCGAGCGAGATGCGCGCCGAGCTCGAGCGTCGCCTGACGAACGAGCCGGATGCCGAGACGATCGAGGCCACCCGCCAGCTCGCCGAGATCGCGCTGCTGCGGCTGCGCACGACCTTCGCCGACGACGCTCCCGCCGAACCCGAAGCCGCCGAATGACCCGCCGCATCCCCCCACGAGGTATCCCCCGATGACCCACCTGACGACCCACGTCCTGGACGCCACCGCCGGCACGCCCGCCGCCGGAGTCTCCGTGACCCTCGCCCACCTCGATGGCGCGACGATCGACTCCGCCGCGACCGACGCGGACGGCCGCCTCGCCCTCGGCCCCGACGTGCTCGACGACGGCGACTACGCCCTCACCTTCGCGACCGGCGCGTACTTCCGGGGCCGGGGCGTCGCGTCGTTCCACCCCGTCGCGACCGTCGCGTTCACCGTCTCGGGCGACGCGCACCTGCACGTGCCGCTGCTGCTCAGCCCGTTCGCCTATTCGACCTATCGCGGCAGCTGAGGAGAGTCATGAAGGTCATCGTCATCGGCGCCGGTGTCGGCGGAACCTCCGCCGCCCTGGCCCTGCAGAAGCTCGGACACGACGTCGTCGTCTACGACCGCATGCGCGAGAACCGCCCCGTCGGCGCCGCCCTGTCGCTGTGGTCCAACGGCGTGAAGGTGCTGAACTGGCTCGGCCTCGGCCCCGAGGTCGCCGCCCTCGGCGGCCGCATGGACGACATGGCCTACTACGACGGGCACACCGGCGACGAGATGTGCCGCTTCAGCCTCGCCCCCGTCACCGCGCAGACGGGGCAGCGCCCCTATCCCGTCGCCCGGGCAGACCTGCAGCAGTTGATGATGGATGCCGTCGGCTCCGCCCACATCCGGCTGGGGAAGCAGCTCACCGGCGTCTCCGAGACCGACGGCGTCGTGACAGCCGTCTTCGCCGACGGGTCGAGCGACACGGCCGACCTTCTGATCGGCGCCGACGGGGCGCGCTCTCTCGTACGGGACTACGTGACCGAGCCGAGCGGCATCCGCCCCGAGCGCAGCTATTCGGGGTACGTCAACTACAACGGGCTCGTGACAGCCGACGAGCGGATCGGCCCCCTCGACCAGTGGACGACCTACGTGGGCGACGGCAAGCGCTGCGCCGTCATGCCCGTCGCGGGGGACCGCTTCTACTTCTTCGTCGACGTGCCCGGACCGTCGGGCGTGGTCGAGGACCGCATGGCCGCCCTCGAGGACGCCTTCGGTTCGTGGGGCGCCCCCGGGGTGCGCGCGCTGCTCGATGGGATCGACCCCGACGAGTCGCTCAACCGCGTGGAGATCTGGGACATCGACCCCTTCGACACCTGGGTGCGCGGGCGCGTGGCGATCCTCGGCGACGCCGCGCACAACACCGCCCCCGACATCGGCCAGGGCGCCTGCTCGGCGCTCGAGGACAGCTTCGCGCTCGGCATCGTCTTCGCGACCTCGACCCTCGGCGTCGAGGATTCGTTGAAGCGGTACGAGCGCATCCGCACCGAGCGCGCGGGCGACCTCGTACTGCGCGCCCGAAAGCGCGCGCACGAGACCCACGCCTTCGACGTCGAGGCGACGCAGGCCTGGTACGACGGCCTGCGCCGCGAAGACGGCACGGGGGTCATCCGCGGCATCGTGGGCAACATCGAGGGCAGCCCGGTGGAGTTGGGCGCGAGCGTCCTGGGCTGAGGGGCGCGGCGGGTCGCGCGGGCGGCTACCTCACCGGGGCCGGGCAGAACTCCTGAGAAATCGGACGCCGCACACCCTGCGACGGCGGAGATCCGGGGCATCCCGTCCCTCACGGCGCGGAAAGTCAGGAGTTTCGCACGCCGCCACCCGGCGACGCACCTCCGAGAGGGAGGGGTCAGACGTGGAAGACCGAGTGCACGTCGTCGCCGAGCACCTCGCGGCCGCCCAGCCCATCGATCTCGAGCAGCGTCGCGATCCCCACGACCTCGCTGCCCACGGCCTCGAGCAGGTCGCGGCCCGCGCCGAGGGTGCCGCCGGTCGCGAGCACGTCGTCGAGCAGGAGGACGCGGGCGCCGGCGGCGTTGTCGTCGTGCATCTCGATCTGCGCCGAGCCGTACTCGAGGTCGTACGACATGGTCGCGGCGGGACGCGGCAGCTTGCCGGCCTTGCGGATCGGCATGAGACCGACGTTCGCGGCGATGGCCGCGGCCCCCGCCAGGAGGAATCCGCGGGCCTCGACACCCGCGACGGCGTCGAAGCGGCCCGCGAAGGGCTCGATGAGCGCCTCGACGACGGTGCGCAGGGCCGCGGCATCCGTCAGCAACGGCGTGATGTCGCGGAACACGATCCCGGGCTTCGGGTAGTCGGGGATGCTCGTGATGAGGGATTCAGCGCGGGCGAGGGCGGAGGCGTCGGGCACGGTTCCAGCCTAATCGCGGCTCCCCCGCGCCGCCCCGCGCCCGGTGGCCCACGCCTCACGCCTCACGTCCGAGTGTCCACAACACCCGAACGATTCCGCTGAGCGTCCGGATGTCGTGGACACTCGACGCCGCGCGACGCCCCCGCCCGGCGCCCGACGCCGCGCAACGCCCCGCCCGGCGCACGAGGCCACCCGCAGCTCCGCACTTGACGCCACTGCAAGCGCTTGCACTAACGTGGACCCATGACCTTCACGCAGCAGGACTCGCGACCCGAACTCGCGTCCGCACCCGGCTCGGAGTGGTGGCGCACCGCCGTCATCTACCAGATCTACCCGCGCTCGTTCGCGGACGCGTCGGGCGACGGCCTGGGCGACCTGCCCGGCGTCACCGCGCACCTCGACGACCTGCGCGAGCTGGGGGTGGATGCCATCTGGCTCAGCCCCTTCCAGACCTCGCCGCAGAAGGACGCCGGCTACGACGTCGCCGACTACCGTGACGTCGACCCGATCTTCGGCACCCTGGCCGACTTCGACGCCATGCTGGCGGGCGCGCACGAGCGCGGCATCCGGGTCATCGTCGACCTCGTGCCCAACCACTCCAGTGATCAGCACGTGTGGTTCCAGGAGGCGCTGAAGGCCGCCCCCGGCAGTCCGGAGCGGGCGCGGTACATCTTCCGCGACGGCAAGGGCGAGAACGGCGAACTCCCCCCGAACAACTGGGAGAGCGTCTTCGGCGGCGGTATGTGGAAGCGCGTCACCGAGGCCGACGGCACGCCCGGCCAGTGGTATCTGCACATCTTCGATGAGAGCCAGCCCGACTTCGACTGGACCAATCCCGAGGTGCGCGCGGAGTTCCGCGACGTGCTGCGCTTCTGGCTCGACCGCGGGGTCGACGGCTTCCGCGTCGACGTCGCGCACGGCCTGATCAAGGCCGAGGGCCTCCCCGACTACACGCCCGACCCCGACGGGGGGTCGATGGGCGGCGACGCCGAGTCCGTGCCCTACTGGGGCCAGCCGGGCGTGCACGAGGTGTGGCGCGAATGGCACGAGGTGCTCGCCGAGTACGACGGCGACCGGGCGCTGTGCGCCGAGGCGTGGCTGCCCACCGTCGCCGAGACGGCCCTGTGGGTGCGCCCCGACGAGATGCACCAGGCGTTCAACTTCCACTACCTCGAGACGAAATGGGATGCCGCCGCCCTCCGCGCCGTGATCACCGAGTCGCTCGACGAGTACGGTGCCGTCGGCGCCCCCAGCACCTGGGTGCTGTCGAACCACGACGTCGTACGCCACGCCTCGCGCCTCGCGTTGACGGCCGAGAACCCGCAGGGCGCCGGCATCGGCCCGAAGTCGCCGGGTCAGCCCGACCCGGCGAAGGGCCTGCGCCGGGCGCGCGCCGCCACGTCGATGATGCTCGCTCTCCCGGGCTCGTCGTACCTGTACCAGGGCGAGGAGCTCGGCCTGCCCGAGGTCATCGACCTGCCCGACGACGCACGTCAGGACCCGACGTGGTTCCGCACGAACGGCGAGCGCTACGGTCGCGACGGATG
Source organism: Microbacterium sp. BWR-S6Y (assembly GCF_041379845.1). NCBI lineage: Bacteria > Bacillati > Actinomycetota > Actinomycetes > Micrococcales > Microbacteriaceae > Microbacterium > Microbacterium sp. BWR-S6Y. The sequence goes on along the minus strand of NZ_JBFECV010000006.1, from coordinate 251,799 downwards.
CCGCGTGCCCCTGCCCTGGACGGCCGATGCGCCCGCCTACGGCTTCAACGACACCGGGGCCTCGTGGCTGCCCCAGCCGGCCGAGTGGGCCGACCTCGCGTTCGACCAGCAGGTCGACGACCCGTCGTCGACGCTCACGCTCTACCGCGCGCTGCTCGCCGAGCGCCGTGCTCGCAACCTCGGCGCGGGCGACCTCGCGTGGGTCGACGGGTACGGCGACGACGTGGTGGCGTTCCGCAACGGCACGCTGCTCGTGATCGCCAACCTGGGCGACGCCGCGGTCGAGCTGCCCGCGGGAGAGGTGCTGGTCGCGAGCGGCCCCCTCGACGGCGAGCGCCTGCCCACCGACACGACCGTCTGGATCGCCGCGGCCTGAGCCGCGGCATCCGCTTCTCCGAGGGCCCCGGGACCGTGGCCGGTATCGACGACGTCGCGCGCGCCGCGGGAGTGTCGACCGCCACGGTCTCGCGCGCCCTCAGCGGGCGCGGTCCCGTGTCGGTCGCGACGCGGGACCGCGTGCTCGCCGCGGCGGAGAGCCTCGGCTACGTCGTCTCGGCGTCCGCGTCGAGCCTCGCCTCGGGGCGCACGCGCGCCGTCGGGGTGGTCGTGCCCTTCCTCGACCGCTGGTTCTTCAGCACCGTGCTCGCCGGGATCTCCGACGCCCTCGTGCGCAAGGGCTACGACATCACGCTGTACAGCGTGAGCGCCGACCCCGCCGAGCGCCGCCGCGTCTTCGACGACCACCTCCGGCGCCGCCGGATCGACGCCGTCATCACGATCGCCCTCGAACTGGATGCCGAGGAGTCGGCGTCGCTGAACGGCCTCGACGTTCCGATCGTCGCGATCGCCGGCCCCAACCCCCTGGTGACCACGTTGACGGTCGACGACCTCGCGGTCGGCCGTCTCGCCACGACGCACCTGCTCGGTCTCGGTCATCGCCGCATCACCCACATCGGGGCGGATGCCGCGATCGACGCCGGATCGACCGTGCCGGCGCTGCGCCGACGCGGCTTCGAGCAGGTGCTCGCGGAGGCCGGGGTGATCGACGCGCGCTTCGAACCGGCCGACTTCACGATCGAGGGCGGGTCGGCGGCGGCGGCGCGCGCCCTCGCCGCACCCGACGCACCGACCGCGTTGTTCGCAGCCTCCGATGAGATGGCGATCGGGGCGATCCTCGCCGCCCGCGACCGGGGCCTGCGCGTTCCGCAGGACGTGTCGATCATCGGCGTCGACGGTCACGAACTGGGGCGGTGGTTCGGGCTGACCACCGTCGATCAGTTCGCGCGGGGTCAGGGCGAACGCGCGGCCCACGCGGTGCTGGCCGAGCTCGACGGCGCCGAGCCCGCCCGCAGACGCGGCACCCTGCCATTCGAACTCGTCGATCGCGGCTCGACGGGCGCTCCGTCTCGGCGTTGACCCTCTCGCGCCTCAGCGCACCGCTCCGCGGCACGATCCACGCGACCGCTCTCCGCCCGAGCGCCGGAATGGGCTCTGCCCTCACCGACCGTTCTGCGCGGCGAGGGGGCCAGGGAGACCGAGCCGGTCGCGGCCCGGTCTCCCTTCGCGTCATCCGAGCGAGATGGCGGTCCAGGACACCGGCGGCAGGGTGACCTTCAGGCTCCCGGCTGTGATCGTCGCCGAGTCGTTCGGGACCGGCGCGACGCGCTCGGGGTCGTCGAGTGTGTTGGCGGCCGACCGGTCTTCGTCCGCGAGCGTGTGCGTCTCGAGTACTGCGATCTCCCCCAGCTCCGACACGTCGATCGCCACGTCGAGGGCCTCGGTCGTCGAGCGGTTCACGAGGAACACCGCGCTGCGCCCGGCCTCGGCGTCATGCGTGGCGACCGCGTCGACCAGCGGAACCTCACCGTACGCCTCGGTCGTGTAGGTCGGCGCCTGCAGGTCGAGACGCAGCGCCTCGCCGCGCGCCAGACGCGAGGTGATCGAGAACGGGAAGAACGTCGTCTGCTTCCACGCGATCCCGCCCGGCTCCGTCATGATCGGCGCGATCACGTTGACCAGCTGCGCCAGCGAAGCGGATGCCACACGGTCGGCGTGCTTGAGGAGCGAGATCATGAGATTGCCGAACACGACGGCATCCAGCACGGAGTAGGAGTCTTCGAGCAGCCGCGGGGCGACGGGGAAGTTGCCGACCCCCGAGAGCTTGTCGACCTCGTGGTAGCGATCGATGTACCAGACATTCCATTCGTCGAACGAGATGTCGATGCGCTTCCTGGACTGCTTGACCGCGCCGACGTGGTCTGCCGTAGCGACGACCTTCTCGATGAACGCGTCCATGTCGACCGCCGAGGCGAGGAAGCTGTTGACGTCGCCGCCGCGCTCCTCATAGTAGGCGTGGCACGAGATGAGGTCGACGTCGTCATAGGTGTGTGTGAGCACGACCCGCTCCCACTCGCCGAAGGTGGGCATGTGGGCGCTCGAAGAGCCGCAGACCACGAGCTGCAGGTCGGGGTCGAACATCCGCATCGCCTTGGCGGCCTGCGACGCGATCTTCCCGTAGTCGTCTGCAGATCGATGACCCAGCTGCCATGGGCCGTCCATCTCGTTGCCGAGGCACCACATGCGCACGTCGAACGGCGTCGGGCGCCCGTTGGCGATGCGCTGATCGCTGAGTGCGGTGCCGCCGTGGGCGTTGGAGTACTCGAGCAGGTCGAGTGCCTCGAGCGTTCCGCGCGTGCCGAGGTTCACGGCCATCATGAGGTCGGATCCCACTTTGTCGAGCCACGACGAGAACTCGTGCAGGCCGATCTCGTTCGTCTCGGTTGAGTGCCAGGCGAGGTCGATGCGGCGCGGACGCTTCTCGACGGGTCCCACCGAGTCTTCCCACCGGAATCCCGAGACGAAGTTGCCGCCGGGATATCGGATGGTGTCGACGCCGAGCTCCTTCACGAGCTCGATGACATCCTGCCGGAAGCCATCGGCATCCGCTGTGGGGTGACCGGGTTCGAAGATGCCGGTGTAGATGTGGCGGCCGAGATGTTCGACGAACCCGCCGAAGATCTTGCGCCGGATCGGGCCGATGACGGCCCCGGGGTCGATGGAGAGACGTGCGTCAGGCATGGGTGCGCTTTCTGTGGTCGTGCGAGAAGAGGGTGTCGGGAGGTGCGGGGCCGTCACTTGACGCTGCCGAGCGTCAGGCCGCCCTGCCAGTAGCGCTGCAGAAGGAGGAACGACAACAGCAGGGGCAGCACGGAAATGAAGGCGCCCGAGGTGATGAGGTTCCACACCTGCTCACCGCCGGCGCCCGCGTTCGACAGCGCCAGCCAGCGGTTCAGCCCCACGGTCACCGGCAGGGTTTCGGGGTTGGTGAGCATCGCGAGCGGCAGGAAGAAGTTGTTCCATGTGCCCACGATCGACAGCAGCAGCACCGTGACGATCGCGGGGCGCAGCAGGGGGACGACGATCGTGGTGAAGGTGCGCCACTCCCCCGCGCCGTCGATGCGGGCCGCCTCGAGCAGCTCGTCGGGCACGGTGTCCTGCGTGTAGACACGCATGAGGTAGACGGCGAAGGGGTTGAGGAGCGACGGCAGGATGACGGCCCATCCGGTGTTCACGAGTCCGTACTGGCTGAGCAGCATGAACTGCGGGATGACCAGTGCGGTCAGCGGCACCATGACCGACCCGAGGATCATGCCGAACACGAAGCCCCTGCCACGGAAGCGGTACTTCGCGAAGCCGTAGCCGGCGAGCACGGCCACGATCGTCGCCCCGACTCCCGACACGAACGAGTACACGAATGAGTTGCCGAGCCAGGTCCAGTAGATGCCACCCTGGTGCTCGAAGAGGCCGGCGATGTTGGCGAAGAGCTGCAGGGGATCGTCGAACCAGAACGCGGGGCTGGAGAAGAGCCCCCCCGTGCTCTTGGTCGCTGCGACGAAGAGCCACCAGATCGGGATGACGAAGTACAGGGCGAGAATGAGCAGCAGCACGTGCGAACCGATACGGCGGCCCCCCTGCGCGAGGCGGGCGTTGCGGCGCGCCTCACGGCGGGCCGCGCGGTCGGGGCGACCCGCCCCGGCGGTGACGATGGTGCGCGTGCGGTCGTCTCGCGCGGTGGTGGGGACGGCCATCACTTGAGTCCGTTCTGCTTGCGGGTGAGGAAGAGGAAGCCGAACGAGCCGATGAAGACCACGATCGCGAGAGAGAAAGCGATCGTCGAGGCGTAGTTGAACTGGCTGTAGCTGAACGCGAGGGCGTAGGCGTACATGTTCGGCGTGTACTCCGCCGGAAGCGCCCCCGAGGCGATCGAGCGCAGCACGGTCGGTTCCGTGAAGAACTGCAGCGTTCCGATCAGGGCGAAGGTGATGACCATCACCATCGACGAGGCGATCATCGGCACCTTGATGCGCGTCGCGATCTGCCATCCGCCGGCGCCGTCGACGCGCGCCGCCTCGTAGATCGACGGGTCGATCGAGCGCAGAGCGGCGTAGATGACGATCATGTAGTAGCCCGACCACTGCCAGGTCACGATGTTGACGAGGCTGCCGAAGATGGCGCTACTGGCGAGGAAGTCGGGGGCATCGAGACCGAAGAGCCCGAAGATCGTGCCGGCCGGGCCGAATCGAGGGCTGTACAGGAAGCTCCACATGAGCGCCCCGATGACGACGGGAATCGCATACGGCGCGAAGATCAGCAGGCGCGACGCCTTCGCCAGCCAGGTTCCCAGGGTGTCTAGCACGAGAGCGGCGACGAGAGCGACCAACAGCTGAGCCGGGATCATGACGAGCGCGTAGAGCGCGACTCGTCCCAAGCCGCCGAGGAAGAGAGGGTCGGTGAAAGCCTTGAGGTAGTTGGCTGCGCCGACGAACTTAGTCCCTGTGGCCAGCGTGGAGCTGAACAGGCTCATTCCGAAGGCGTAGATGAGCGGAAAGATCAGGAACGCCGCGAAGATCACCAGGAACGGGGTGATGAAAAGCCACCCGACGCGCTGTCGACGTGCGTGTCCTGTGGCGCGGCGCCGCGGGGGCGTCGTGACGGTTTGCGTGGCCATGTGTTCTCCCGGTGAGGTCAGGGCGAGAGGCAAGAGCGGGCGGTGGGCCGACCCGTGGGCCGGCCCACTTCGGACTCACTTGATCGTGAAGCCCTGTTCGGTGGCGTACTGCTCAAGGGTCGACTGGAGGTCGTCCAACGCGGTCGCCGCGTCCTTCGAACCGTCGACCGTCACGGCTGTGACCTGCTGCTGGAGCTGGTCGTAGGCGTAGTTCTGGAAGGGGCTGAAGGTGAAGCCGCTGTACCCCGCGGCCGCCGGCAGGAAGACCTCCTTGTTGATCTGCTGACCCCCGAAGAACGGCGATTCGAGGTCGCGGAAGTAGTCCGAGTCGAGGATGGGCTTCCAGAGGGGGAACAGCGCGGCCTCCTCGATGCCGATCTTCCACGCCTCTTCAGTGCCGAAGACCTCCTTCGCGACGGTCGCGGCCGCCTCCTTATCCCTCGCCTGGCTCGTGACCGCGAAGGTCGAGCCGCCCCAGTTGACCTGCACGGGGTTGGCGGCGTCCCACTGCGGAATGGGCGCCGCGCGCCACTTCGCGCTGTCGTCGGTACCCTCGAGACCCTGCAGATAGCCGGGACCCCACGCCGCCGCGACGTAGATCGCGTACGTACCGTCGACCAGCTTGGTGTTGTAATCGGCGGTGAACGCTTCGTCGGTGGCGACGAGGCCCTTGGACGTCAGGCCCTGCCAGTACTCGAGCACGTCCTTCGCGCCCTGGTCGTTGACGTCGATGCCGATGTCGGTGGGAGCGGCGTTGTCGTAGGTGAACGGCTTCGAGCCGGCCTGAGCGAACAGCGCCTGCGTGAAGGCGCGCCCGTTCGGCGGGAAGTTCGCCAGGACTCCGGGGGCTCCGGCATCCTTGAGCTTCTGCGCGGCGTCGGCGAACTCGGTCCACGTCGTGGGAGCGGCGATGCCGTACTGGTCGAGAATGTCCTGGCGGTAGAGCATGCCCATCGGGCCACCGTCGACCGGGATCGCGTAGACCGCGTCGCCACTGGAGACGTCTTTCCACGCCCCATCGGTGTAGTCGGCTTTGACGTCGCCCGCGCCGTACGCCGACAGGTCGACGAGCGCGTCGCGGATCGAGAAACTCGAGAGCACCTCGGCCTCGAGCATGATCACGTCGGGAGCTCCTAAGCCCGACTCGATCGACGTCGAGAACTTCGTGTACTCGTCATTGCCCTGTCCGGCGTTCGTCCAGCAGATCTGCACGTCATCATGGTTCTGGTTGAACAGGTCGACGACCTGCTCGAAGGCCGGGTACCACGCCCAGACGCTCACCTGGGTGGCATCCGGCTTGAGGATCTCGTTGGTGCACGAGGCTGCGGCGGACTCGGACGACGAGCTGCACCCGGTCAGTGCAGCCACGGTGACGGCGACGACGCCGAGACCGGCGAAGACCTTCTTCTTCATGGGCTGTGTATTCCTCTCGCGGTGCGAAACACCGGTGTCTCTCGGAGATGGATCGGCGCAGCCCGGCGCCGTGGAAGTGCCGCTCTGCACGATTTACAACGTTGGAAGTAAACGTTGTAAATCGAATGATGCCGCCCAGGGGACGACGTGTCAAGCGCCGCGAGAACGCGTCAGTTCGCGCCGGGCGCCGATTCGCGCACGACCAGGCGATACTCGGCGAGGACGAGGTGCGGATCGGGCGCCGCTGTGGCGTCGGCGATGCGCGCAAGGAGCGTCTCGACCGCCGTGCGCGCGATCCACTCCTGGCCCGGGTCGATGGTTGTGAGCGAGGGGATCGAGTATTTCGCCTCGTCGAGGTCGTCGAAGCCCACCACCCACACATCGTCGGGCACGAGTCGTCCCGCCTCCTGCAGGGCCCTCATGGCCCCCAGTGCGAGCGTGTCGTTCAGTCCGAGAACGGCGTCGAAGTCCACGGCTCGGCCCAGTAGCTCCCGCATCGAATCGGCACCGTTCGCGCGATGCCACATGGTCGTGTACCCGACGATGTCGTCGTCGTAGGCGACCCCCGCCTCGTCGAGCGCCTCGCGATACCCCCTCAGGCGAAGTCCTGCCGAGCCGATGACCTCCCCGTCATGGGCACCCACGAGGGCGATGCGCCGTCGCCCGTTGCGTAGCAGGAATCGAGTCGCGTCCCGCGCGGCGTCGACGTTGCGCATCGTCACGTGATCGGTCGGGCCGTCGAAGATGCGCTCACCCAAGAGCACCAGGGGATACGGCACTTCGAGCCGGTCGACGTCATCCTGCCCCATTCCGAGGGGGCTGAAGATGAGCCCGTCGGTCAGCTTGAGCCGCGGCGAGCGAAGCAACTCGATCTCACGCTCGCGGTCTCCCCCGGTCTGCTCGACGAGCACGACCACCCCCCGCCGCTCCGCCTCGGCGATGACGATCGCGGCGAGCTCCGCGAAGTAACTCAGGGCCAGGTCGGGCACGGCGAGGGCGATGGCGCCCGTTCGTCCGCTGCGGAGGTTCCGCGCGGTCAGGTTGGGCGTGTAGCCCAGCTCGGCGATGGCCCGCTCTACCCGTTCACGTGTGGCCGGCCGGATGTTCGGACGGTCGTTGATGACGTTCGAAACGGTCTTGATCGACACCGAGGCCAGCCGCGCGACATCATGCAGCGTGGCCGTCATCGGATCTCCATGCGCTCAGGGTACAACGTTGTACACCGCAGCTCATCGCACGCCTCGACGATCTCAGCGAGCAGCGCCCCGCAGCGATCCGGTCGTCTGGTCGGTGTCGGGGTCGTACAGCAGGCAGGAGATCTCGCGGTCGCCCTCGGCCCACGTCTCCTCCGACGGCGAGACGTAGTAGTACGCGAGCGTCGACTGCTCCCACGGGATGCCGACGTAGTCGGGGTAGACCGCGTCGCATCCCTCGTACGCCGAGGACTCGATCGCGTCGTCGCCCGGGAAGGCCCCGTCGGAGAGGAAGAAGCTGCCGAAGACCTCGTAGGTGTGCGGCTGCGCGCAGTCGACGAGGTTGGAGGGCGAGATGACGCCGCTCGGGACGTCGTCGAGGCACGCTCCGACCGGCAGCGTGTACGCGTCGCTCGGGGCCTGCTCACCCGGTCCGATCGTCACGGATCCCCCGTCGGGCTCCTCGGGCAGGCCGAACGGGTCGGACGACGACGAAGCGACGCCCGCGCCCACGAGCGCGAAGAACACCAGACCGACGATCGCGATGATCGAGAGCACCCCGATGACCGCGCCGGCGACGATGCCGCCGATGGCGAGACCGCGTCCCTTCTCCCCGGTGCGCTTGATCTGCGCGAGGGCGACGGCGCCGGCGATGATCCCGCCGAGCGGCAGGACGAAGCCCATGATGATCGCGGCGATCGCCACGCCGTTCGTGCGACCGGATGCCGCGGGGCCCGCGCCCGCGCCGGGGCCGGGGGCGTACGGCGTCTGGCCGTAGCCGTACGGGGCCGTCGGCGCGGAGGGCGCGCCCGCCGGGGCCGCCCCCGGATAGCCGGGGTAGCCGCTCGGCGTCACCGCCGGGGCCCCGGAGGTCGGCGGAGCGGGAGCCGCGGGCACGTCGGAGACGCCGTCGAGGGGGACGGACGGGGCGGGCCACGCCGGGGCACCGGGGGCGCCGGGCGGGGTCGCGCCCGCTTCCGCGTCGCCGGCGACCGGGGGCACGGCGTCCCCGTACGCCGGAGCGGGCGACGCGGCCGCCGAATCACCCGCGACACCGCCGGCGATCACCCCCTGGGAGGCGAGGCGGGCTCCGGCGAGGTGCGCGGCCTCGCGGACCACATCGCCCGCCTCCGCCGCTCCGATCGCCCCGCCCTTGAAGAATCCGCCGACCGCCGAGTGCTCGAACGACGCGAGGGCGCCCTCGGCGGTCTCGGTGAGGTGCACGTCGAACCGCACGTGCATGTCCTGCCCGGCGAAAGCGCCCGCGACGAGCGTTGTGCCGAAGCTGCCGCGCGACACGTCGAGCGAGCCTCCGGCCGTGGTCTGGACCGCGAAGCCCTGTTCGGTCAGCGCCGCCGCGACGGCTTCGCGCGCACGGTCGACGGGCAGGGTGAGGCGCAGTTCTGCGGTGGCCATGGATGCTCCCGGGTATCTCGCGCCATGAGACGCACAGCGCGCGTCCAGGCTAGTCCCGAGGTGGCCGACGCGACACCGCCCGACCGCCCTCCCGCCGGGGCGTAAAGGCTCCGGACGGGAGGGCCGTCGCGTCAGCGGATGCGGCCGACCAGGTCGTCGCGCGTGAGTGTGTCGGCCTCCGCGAGCACCGCGCAGGCGGCATCCCGAGCCTCCTCGACGTTCCACAGCAGAACGCCGACGACCCGGTCGTCGTCGAGGTAGTAGACGACGCCGTGGTCGGCGTCGATCCAGTCCTCGACGGTCTCGAGCGAGGAGTCGAGGGTTCCGACCGCCTCGTACCGGATGCCGAAGACCGCGGAGTAGTAATAGGGCGTGTGCGTGTACGGCTCGGCGGCGCCCGCGAGGTTGCGCCCCGCCGTCTTGCCCTGCTCGTTCGCGTTGTCGACGTGCTCCACGCGACGACGCCCGAGCAGACGGTCCGGGTAGCTGGCGACGTCGCCCGCGGCGTACACGTCGTCGACCGAGGCGCGCAGCTGCGCGTCGACGACGACCCCGTCGTCCACCGCTAGTCCGGCGTCGTCGGCCAGGTCGGCCGCGACCTCGATGCCGAGTCCGCTGACCACGGCGTCGGCGCGCACCTCGTCGCCGTTCTCGAGTTCGAGGCGGGCGCCCGTGGCATCCACCTCTCCCCCCGTGACCTTCGACCCCGCGACGATCTCGACGCCCGCGTCGCGGAAGAGCTTCTCGAAGCGCTCCGCCAGGGCGGCCGGGAAAACCGCGTCGCCGAGCACCGCGCCGGTGTGCACGAGTACCGTGTCGACACCGTTCTGCACGAGGGCCGCGGCCAGCTCGGAGCCGATGTAGCCGCCGCCGACGACCGCGATGCGCTCGACCTCGCCCGCCAGGGCGCGCAGCGCGCGGTAGTCCTCGGCGGTGCGGAACGACAGCGCGCGGGCCCCGTCGGAACGGTCGTCGATCGGAAGCGGAACGGGCTTTCCGCCGGTGGCGATGAGGAGCTTTCCGTACGAGAAGGTCTCGCCCGCGGCATCCACCTCGTGCGCGTCGGGACGGATCGCCGAGGCGCGCGTACGCAGCCGCACATCGGCTCCGGTGTCGGCGGCGGTGCCCAGCGGTACCTTCTCCCACGTGAACTCGTCGTCGGTCCAGAGCTTCTTGCTGAGGGCGGGGCGCGTGTACGGCTCGTCGACGTCGTCGCTCAGGATGCCGATGGACCCGTCCGTGTCGATCTCGCGAATGCCGCGCGCGGCAGTGTCGGCGACCATCCCGCCGCCGACGATGAGGTAGTCGAAGTGTGTCGTGGTCATGCGCACAGCCTCCCCGCCCCGCCTGACCGGATCGGGCGGGTTGCGGGGGTGCGCGGCATCGGGTAACGGGTGGAGGCGGCGGCCGCGCCCGAGCGCAACGCAGGAGTTTCCGGCGGCAGCACCCGCGGCGACGTGGCGGCGTCGCGGCCCGGCAGCGGATCTCCTGCGTTGTGCGCCAGGGTCCCGCCGCTGCACCGCGACGGCGACGCCGCGGCAGACGACCGCTCGCCGCGACGAACCCGTGTCGAAGTCGGGGGCGCGAACTAGGCTCGATCCATGAGCGTCGACCTCGAAAGCCTCTACACCGACCTGCACACCCACCCGGAGCTGTCGTTCCAAGAGACGCGCACGGCGGGCGTCATCGCGCGGCACCTCGCCGATCTCGGCCTCCCGGTCGAAGAGGGCGTCGGACGCACCGGCGTGGTCACGAGGATCGACAACGGCCCCGGTCCGGTCGTGTGGCTGCGCGCCGACATGGACGGCCTGCCCGTCGAAGAGCAGACCGGGCTCGCCTACGCCAGCACCGCCCGCGGCACCGACCCCGCCGGCAACGCCGTGCCCGTCATGCACGCGTGCGGCCACGACATGCACGTCACCGCACTCATCGGCGCGCTCGAGCGGCTCGTCGCGACGACCGACGAATGGTCGGGCACCGTCGTGGCCGTGTTCCAGCCGGCCGAGGAGTACGGCGCGGGCTCGCAGGCGATGATCGCCGACGGGGTGCTCGATCGCTACCCGAAGCCCGACATCGTGCTCGGCCAGCACGTCACGCCTCTTCCCGCGGGCGTCATCGGCGTGCGCCCGGGAACGCAGATGGCGGCATCCGACGGTCTCACCGTGCTGCTGCACGGCCGCGGCGGTCACGGCTCGCGCCCGCACTCGACGATCGACCCGGTCGTCATGGCCGCGGCCACCGTCATGCGCCTGCAGACCGTCGTCTCGCGCGAGGTCGACCCGCGCGACGTCGCCGTCGTCACGGTCGGCTCGATCCACGCGGGGCTGAAGAACAACATCATCCCGGCCGAGGCGAAGCTCGAACTGAGCCTGCGCTACCCCGACGACGCGGCGCGCGAGCGCGTGATGGCGAAGGTCGAGCGGATCGTGCGCGCCGAGGCGGCGGCATCCGGAGCCGAGAAGGAGCCCACGATCACCACCGATCACTCGCTCCCCCCGACCATCAACGACCCGGATGCCACCTCCCGCCTGACGGCCGCGTTCCGACGGGCGTTCGGAGAGGCCGGCGTCGTCGACCCGGGCATGTTCACCGGCAGCGAGGACGTGTCGTGGTTCGCCCGCGAGTCGGGTGCCCCGCTGGTGTTCTGGTTCTGGGGCGGGGTCGACCCGCAGACCTTCGCGGACGCACTGGCGGGCGGCACGATCGAGCGCGACATCCCCACCAACCACTCGCCGTTCTTCGCACCGGTCATGCAGCCGACGATCGACCGCGGAGTCGAGAACCTGGTCGTCGCGGCCCGCGAGTTCCTGGACTGAGACCGCCCCCAGCTCCCGCCCCACCGTCGCGCGAGGTCCCGCTACCCGTCGAGTGTCCAGGACACGCCGCAGGGACCTCACGCGATGCGGCGTGTCCTGGACGCTCGACTGCTCACTTGATGCCGCTGCGCGCGAAGCCCGCCACGAAGTACCGCTGGAACACCAGGAAGACGATCGCGATCGGGACGACGTTCAGCAGCGCGTACGCCATCGTCGCGCCGTAGTCACTGCCGAACTGCCCCTGCAGGTACAACAGGCCGATCGGCAGGGTGAACAGGCGATTCTCGCGCAGCGCGATCAGGGGCCAGGCGAAGTCGTTCCACGACGACAGCAAGCTCATGAAGACGAGCACCGCGATCAACGGCTTCGACAGCGGCAGCACCACGCGCGTGAAGGTCTGCAGGTGTCCCGCTCCGTCGAGGCGGGCCGCCTCGATGAGCTCTCGCGGGATGCCGAGCATGAACTGCCGCGCCAGGAACAGCCCGAACGCCGAGGCCGACACCGGCAGGATCACCGCCCAGTACGTGCCGTAGAGCCCCGTCATCGTCACGATGCGGAACAGCGAGACCATGATCACCTGCACCGGCAGCACCAGAGTCGCCAGCGCCACGAAGAACAGCGCCGTCGACCCGCGGAACCGCAACTGCGCGAAGGCGTACCCCGCGAGCAGGCTCGTCGTCACCGAGATGAGGGTGACCACGACGGCTATCGCGACCGAGTTGCCGAACCACGTCGCCACCGGGAACGACGAGAACACCCGCTCCAAGTTCTCGAGCGTCACCTCCCGCGGCCACAGGCGCAGCTCGCGGCCGCCGAGCAGTTCGGCGCGCGACGAGAAGGCGACGGCGAGCATCCAGTACAGCGGCGAGACGGCGGCCACGCCGATCACGGCGACGAGGACCGTGCGCACCACGACATCCCCGCGCCGGGGTCGGCGACGACGGGCCGGCGGGGCGGTCGGCGGGGCCACGGGAGAAGCGGATGCCACCCGCTCGTCGACGCTCATTCGACCACGTCCTTCGTGCGGCTGGCCCGGTACTGCGCGGCGGCGAAGACGAGGGCGAAGACGAACAGCACCATGCCGATCGCGGCCGCGTAGCCCTGATCGCGCGTGACGAACCCCGTCTCGTAGGCGTAGGTGACGAGCACGCTCGTCGCCCCTCCCGGTCCGCCGCCGGTGAGCACGAAGACGATGTCGAAGACCTGGAACGAGAAGATCACGTTCAGCACGACGAGGAAGAACGACGTCGGCCCCAGCAGGGGCACCGTCACGTTGCGGAACCGCTGCAGCCGGTTCGCCCCGTCGAGCGTCGCCGCCTCGTACAGGTCGGGCCCGATGCCCTGGAGCCCCGCGAGGTAGATCAGCATGTTGAATCCCGTGCGCCACCACACCGTCGCCAGCACGATCGTCGCGAACGCCGGGACGGGATCGGACTGCCAGGTGACGGGCGAGAGCCCGACCGCGGTGAGGAGCCGGTTCAGGATGCCGGAGTTCTGATCGAACACGAGCACCCCGATGAGGGCCGTGGCCACCCCCGACACCGCCATCGGCAGGATCAGCAGCGACCGCCACAGCGGCCGGGCGGGCAGGGCCGTGTTCAGCAGCGTCGCCGCGACGAGGCCGAGCAGCATCGACAGCGGCGTGACCAGCACGGTGAACAGCACCGTGTTGCCGAGCGCGCGCCAGAACAGCGGGTCGCCCGCGAGACGGGCGTAGTTGTCGAGACCGGCGAAGGTGCCGTCGCCGAAGCCGTCGGTGCGCTGCAGACTGACCGCGAAGGCGCCGACCAGCGGGACGAGCACGAAGACCAGCAGCAGCACGTAGCTCGGCGCGATGAAGCCGTACGCGGCGAGCGCCTCCCGCCGAGCGCCCGGCCGTCGCGGCGAGCGCGCCCGCTCCCGCAGGGCGCCCCGCGGGGCGGCGAGGGTGTCAGCCACCGGTGGCCGCCCGGATGCCCGAGCTCATGGTGGTCACCGTCGTCGCGGCATCCTGCGCTCCGGTGAAGGCCAGGTCGAGCTGCTGCTTCAGCACGGGGATGATCCCCGACATCGAGGGGCTCGCTACCTGTGCGACGTCCTGCGGCTGCACGAGAGCCGCTTGGCCGGCGAAGACGGGAGCCAGTTCGGGACGCACGTCGAAGGTGAGCTGATCGTTGAGCAGGTCGGCGCGGGTTGGGAGCAGCGACGCCGCCCGGCAGAAGTCGCGCATGGGTCCGGCGTCGGTGACGAACTCGAGGAAGGATGCCGCGAGCTCGGGCTGCTGCGTGTTCGCGGTCGCCACGAGCGCGTTGCCGCCGAAGTCGCTGCCCGCACGAACGTTGCGCGGGGCGTAGGTCGCCGTCCACTCGAAGTCGGCCGTGGTGTCGGCATCCGGGATCTGAAAAGCCCCCGACCACACCATCGCCACCGACTGCGAGAACCAGGACTCCGCCGCGTAGCTCGACGAGGCGATCGTGTTGTTGGCGGGCACGTAGTTCTTCGTGAAGAACGAGCTCGAGAACGCCACCGCCTCGCGCGCCGCGTCGGAGTCGATCGCCGGTGTCTTCTGGTCGGACTCCAGGAAGGCCCCGTCGGACTGGAAGAGCAGGCTGAGCCAACGCGTGACGCCGTTGCCCTGCCAGTTGTAGGCCCACGGCCAGCGATCGGCGGGCAGGCCCGCGCGCAGCCGGGCGCCGAGGGCGTCGAGCTGCTCCCACGTCCACGCCTGGTCGGCCGAGGTGGGGATCTCGGACGCGTCGATTCCCGCCTGACGGAACAGGTCGAGGTTGACGAGGATCGCCGAGGTGTCGGTGTGGTGCGGCAGACCGAACGTGCCGTCGCCGTTCTGCACCGCGGCCCACGCCTGCGGCGTGAACTGCGCCTGGCGGTCGGCCGACAGCAGCGGCTTCAGGTCGAGCAGCTGGCCGCGACCGGCGTACGCGCCGAACGTGTAGTACGGCACGCGGAAGATGTCGGGCGGATTGCCCGCCTGCAGCTGCGCGTCGATGTTCGTGAACATCTGCTCGTACGGCACGGCGTTGAGCTCGACGGTCGCGCCCTCGTTGGCCGCCTCGAACGCGGCGATCGCGGCGCGGAAGCCGGCCAGCTCGGCATCCGTCCCCCACGTGGTGAAGGTCAGCGTGCCCTGCCGTTTCTCGGCGGGTGCGGTCTGCACGAAGCCGCATCCGGCGAGCAGGAGCGGCAGCGCGAGGGCGCCCGATCCGGCGAGGAAGGTACGGCGGGTGACGGTCATGACGAACTCCGATCGTTGGTTGCACAACGAGGAGCGGACGCCGGGGCTGCGCTGCTACTCGCGGGCGACGGTACGCTCACGACCGGCGGGCATCCGGGGGTTGCGGAATCGGCGAAGTGCTGTACGCACCGCTCGACGGCGAGAAGTCCAGCCCTGTGGCCGCCGCGGCATCCGCGCGTACCGTGACCGTCGTGACCTTCAACGACAACGCCCGTGTGGGCGGCAACACGGCCAAGCGGCGCGGTGGGACGGTCGCGGCCGTCGGCGGCGGCGCGGTGGGTCTCGGCGCGATCGTGGTGTTGCTCATCTCGGCCTTCACCGGCACCGATCTGACCGGACTGCTCAGCGGTGGGGCGCCCGCGGCCCCGCAGAGCGGCGGCGAAGCCATCGCGAACTGTTCGACGGGACAGGATGCCAACAACGACGACACCTGCCGCCTCGCCGCGGCGACCCTCAGCATCGACCAGTTCTGGCAGGAGCGCCTCGACGGGTATCGCGAACCGCAGCTGATCATCGTCGACCAGGCGACCTCGAGCGCGTGCGGAACGGCGTCCAACGCCACCGGCCCGTTCTACTGCCCGCCGGATGAGACCGTGTACGTCGACCCCACGTTCTTCTCGATCCTGCGGGAGCAGTACGACACCACCGCGGGCCCCCTCGCCCAGCTCTACGTGCTCGCGCACGAGTACGGGCATCACGTGCAGAACCTGACCGGGGTGATGCAGGAGTATCCGAACAACGGAACCGGGCCCGACAGCAACGGCGTGCGCACCGAGCTGCAGGCCGACTGCTACGCCGGCGCCTGGGTCGCCGCGGCCGGCGAACAGGTCGACGAGAACGGCACGCCCTACCTGCAGCCCCCGACCGACCAGCAGATCAGCGACGCCCTCGCGGCGGCGGCCGCGGTGGGCGACGACCACATCCAGGCCGAGGCGGGCCAGGTCACCAACCCCGAGAGCTTCACGCACGGCTCGAGCGAGCAGCGGACCCGGTGGTTCGACGCCGGGCGCCAGGGCGGCGTGAACGCCTGCGACACCTTCTCGATCGCGGGCTCGAGCCTGTAGGCGGGGGCGTCCCGCGCTGGGTCGCGGACCGTCCGGCGGACTGCGGCCCCGGCATGCTGGCATCCGGGCCTGAAAGCCGGCCCTCCGGGATCCCGCCGCGCACGACGACCGGCCCGGAGGACCCGGAGCGGGTCAGTCCTCGCGGCTGCGCGTGCGCAGGATGATGACGATCAGGATGCCGACGATGACGACCGCGCCGCCGCCCGCGAGCAGTCCGATGGTCAGACCCGACATCCCACCGGCGGCGGGGGCGTCGCTCGCGGGAGCGGCCTCTCCGGCGCCCACGGCCGAGGCGCACGGCGACTGCTCCGCTCCGGCGGACGTGCTCTCGCCCGTGTACGTGAATGGGATGACGCCCGAGACCGGGTGCCCGTCGGAGGAGACGGCGCGCCACTCGACCTGGTAGGCGCCGGGCGCGCCGAGGGCGACCTCGGTGGTGAGGGTGGGACCGGCGAGCTCCGTGCAGGCGCTCTCGTAGTGGCGTCCGTCGGGACCGACCACGATCACGACGTTGCCGCCGTCGGCGCCGAGCAGGTTGGCGCTGAAGTCGAGGGTGACCTGCGACAGGGTCGAGACGGCGTCGCCCTCCGCGGGAGACGACGAGACGAGGCTGTCGTGCGCCGAGGCCGCGGTGGCCCCGCCCAGGGCGGCGGTCATCGCCGCAGCGATCACCGCCGCCCCGGCGAGAACGCGGCGCAGCGCGTTGCGGGAGCGCACGCTCAGACGCGCTTCGGACGACGGGCGAACGCGAGGGCGCCCAGCACGGCGCCGGCGGCCGCGACGACCAGCGCGGCGATGCTCAGACCCAGAGCGACGCCCGAGGAGGAGTCGCTCGTCGCGGCGCTCGCCTCGCTCGAGTGGTCGTCCATTCCGGATGCGGTGGTCGTCGCGGTCGAGCCGTGGCTGTGCTCCGCGGTCGGCGGGGTGTCGTTGATGTAGAGAACCGGTGCGGGCTCGAGCGTGTCGTCGGCCGCGACCTGATCGGGCGTCGCCGCCCAGTCGACGACCTCGCCGTCGGAGTAGGTCTGGGTCGCCGGCAGCAAAAGGTGCCCGGTGTCGGGCACCGGTCCGAGCACGGCCGAGAAGATCTGGAACTGGTCCTGACCGATCCCGACTCCCGGGTCGGCCTGCCAGACGATCTTGAGGGCGGCGTCGGAAATGGTGTTGCCGTCGACCTCGACGGGTGCCGGCAAGGCGCCCTTCTCGACCGTGGCCGTCCACCCCGGCACGGGCTCGACGAGCACCGAGCTGAGCGGGGTGTCGGTGGGCAGGGAGACCTCGACCTTGACGGTGGATGCCGTCTCGGACTCGGTCGGAACGCGGAAGTTCACCGTGGCGTAGCTGCCGGGTGTCGCCGTGTTCGGGTTGACGGTCACGTGAGCGGAGGCCGCCAGGGGGGCGCCGATGGCGAGCACGGCGCCGGCGGCGAGGCCCACGAGGGCACGACGAAGAGTGGTCTTGCGAGACATGGATGCTGCTTTCTGAACAGGGCGCACCGATCAGACGGATGCGCCGAAGATGAGGGTGTCGAGGATCACGCCGCGCGCGGCGGACCCCGATGCCTCATCGGCGACAACACCGTCATCGCCCTCGTCAGAAGAGGAGCCTCGGGGGCCGGGCGAACGGCATCCGTTCGCGCGGCGAGCCCCCGGAACGGACGCAGGACCGCCAGCGCCGCGACCACGAAACGTGCGATCGCGCGGACGGCGCGCTCCCCGCGGCCGAGCGCGAGGATCGTCACGGCCGCAGCGACGGCGTGCGCGACCCACATCCAGGGCGAGTGCGCGGTGTGCGTCGGGCCCATGGCGGCCGCATCCCACAGCACCGGTGCAGCGCCGTGGTGGGACACCGGTCCCGCACCGCTCCCGCTCAGATCGAGGGTCAGGATGCCGTGGAACAGCGCCTGGCTGAGCACCACCGCGAGCGCGAGCCGCCACCACGACGCCGTGCGTCCGGCCAGGAGCACGCACACGGGCGCGGCCAGGCACAGTGCGAGGGCGACGTTCATCGCCGGCGGCAACTGCGCTCCGACGGACGCGTGCGAGACGGTCGCGATGAAAGTCGCCACAGCGGCCGCGGCGACTCCGCGTCCGACGCGCTGCGCGCGACCTGCTCTCGACGACATGCGACTCCTTCTCCTTCAGCCTAGGCGGCCCCACCGACATCGGTGCGGGCGATGGTCAGGCGTCGAGAAAGGCCCCGAGCCCGCGCACGGTCGCGGCCCGCGCGCGAATCGGACCCGCGGTCCGTTCGGCGCCCCCGTAGGGTGATCGCATGAAGAAGGAAGCGGCGATCGCGACCGGGGTGTCGATCCTCGTCGTGGCGGGACTCGTCGCCCTCGCCGCTCCCGCCGTGTCTGCTGCTCTCCCGCACCTGACGTCGATCGCCGCGGACGCGCCCTCCCCGTCCCCGACCGACGTCGCGGCATCCGGCGCGGAGGGGACCGACCCGACCGACCTCGGCGACGACTACGTCCAGGTGGGCAACGGCGTCAGCATCCCGCGGAACGACCCCGAGGGATGCGACGCCCCGAGCTGGATCCACCTCGGCAGGATGAGCGCGAGCGTGAACAACGACCTGATCGACCGGGGCCCGCGCGACCTCGCCGCCGGTCCCGTGGGAGTGGGCGACGGCGGTGTCGTCACGACCTACACCGTCGAACCGGGTGACTCCCTCTACGCGATCGGCGACCGCTTCTGCATCGCCAACCCCCTGAGCATCGCCGACCTCAACCACACGCGCGTGATCCAGCCCGGAGACGTGCTGCTCCTGCGGCCCGACGGGTCGCTTCCGTGGATCCCGTACTTCAGCCCACCCGACGCCCCCGGGGGCTATCAGCAGATCCCCTATCAGCGCGCCGTCGAGGCCATGAGAATCGCGGCCCACGCGGACGATCTCGACGCGATGCGCGCGATCTTCCGCGACGATATGGCGGGCCTCTTCCCCTCGGCTGCGGATGCCGCGGTGATCGCCCAAGCCCTCGACGCGGGGGATCTGCGCGCTCTCCGCCAGATGTTCGCGTGACCGTCCTTTCGGCGTCGGCGACTGGCTACGGTCGAGGGATGGACGACCTCCACGACACCTCCTCCGCCCTCGCCTACGGCGCCGACCTCCTGCGCGGCGAACGCGTCCGCCTGCGGGCGACCACGGATGCCGATCTCGACCCGCTCGTGGACTGGTGGCGTCGCGACGACTCGGCGGTGCTGCAGCAGGGCGGCGTGCAGCATCGGCCCGCGGCATCCGTGCGCGAAATGTTCCAGGCCTGGAGCCGCAACGATTCCCCCGGCGGGGCCGGCTTCAGCATCGACGACGAAGACGGACGCCTCATCGGCCACGCGACCCTGTGGGGCGGCAGCCTGCCCGCGCGCGTGGCGACCTTCGCGATCATCCTCGGCCCCGACGCGGTCGGCCGGGGCTACGGAACGGATGCCACCCGCACGATGCTGCGCTACGCCTTCGACGAGCTGGGCGTGAACAAGGTCGAACTGCGGGTGTGGGCCTTCAACACGCGAGCCCTCCGCGCCTACGAGAAGGCGGGTTTCGTGCGCGAGGGCGTGCGTCGGGCGATCGCGTTCCACGGCGGACGCTTCCACGACGAGGTGCTGATGGGCGTGCTCGCGGAGGAGTTCGCCGGGGTGTGACCCCGGGGGGCGGGATCGAGGGGCCCGCGCGTCATCGCTTTTCGTCCGCACGGGCAGCCGACCAGCCGCCGACCGACGGACTCACCACCCCCGACCGGTCGTCGACCAGTCGGCGGCGCCCGATCCACCCGGTGAGGCCGCGTCCGTCGCGCCAGACGACGAGGAGCGCCCCGGTCGCCAGGGCGAGCACGAACGCCGACAGCGACCACGGCGCCGGCAGGGCGGAGAGCACGGCGTACGCCCCGGCGCCCGTGAGGAACCGCAGCGGACGCGCCGCCCACACCGACAGCACGCCGTTCGTGAAACGCACCCGCGTGGCCAGGTCGCCGATCGATCTCCCGGTCGCGAGGATCACGACCAGCGACACCCCGGCCGAGACCGCCGTCCCCGCGAGCGAGGCCACCTCGTCGGTCGCGAAGGTGGCGGCATCCCCCAGCGTCAGCGCGATCGCGGCCTGCACGGCCACCGAGACGGCGAAGCCGAGGAGCCACACGCCCACCACGTCGCACACGATGCCCAGCAGACGGCGACGGCGGGTCACCGGGCGGGGCTGCTCGGCATCCGGGCTCTTGCGCACCCCGCGGTGCTGCGCCGGAACGATGAACGCGAGGATCGAGCCCAGCAGGGCGCCCGAGGTGTTGGCGATGAGGTCGTCGACGTCGAAGACGCGGTAGGCGCACGGGAACAGCCCCCAGACGCCGGTGAGCTGCGTCGTCTCGATGATCCCCGAGATGAGAAGGCCCGCAGCCCCCGCGATCAGGATGCCGCGCCCGCCGAGCACCCGCAGGAAGAAGCCGAGCGGAAGGAAGAGGAGCACGTTCAGCGCGACCTGCAGCACGACGGGGTCGGTGAGGTAGCGGCCCGACACGGCGACAGCCGCGCGGATCTCGTCGACGAACTCGAAGGGGCGCAGGTTGACCCCCGCGCAGCGGTAGGCATCACCGTCGGGCAGGGGGATGAGCGTGTAGGTCCAGATCGCCCAGAAGTACACGGCGGCGCCGGCCCACAGCGCGGTGCGCCAGAGGGTGAGTCCCCCGCGGCGGCGGTAGCTGACCGCGACGAAGGGCACGAACGCGAGCACCGCGACGATCGCGCCCGCGAAGACGGCGAGCAGTCCCGACCCGAGGATGTTGTGCACCCCGCGAGCTTAGGTGGGCGGCGCGGGCGTCTCCGTCGCCTTGTGCACAGCAGCCGCGCAGCCCTTCTTCGGTAGGGGATCGTCATCGGCGCGACGGCGGCTTGCTCCGCCGGAAACGCCGCGCACGGAACGCACCGGCGACGCCGGGAATACGGCATCCTGCGTCCCCGTTGATCACGACTGAGCGACCAGAGGCTGAACGACGTGCGCGTCAGATTGCGCAGAGCCCGGAGTGCGCGTAATGTCGCGCGCCGTGACTGACGAAAGTCGCGTTGACGGCGAAGAGACGCCGATCGCGAAACGCATCCTGATCGGCGAGCCTCTCACCTCCGAGAAACTCGACGAGCAGCTCCTCCCCAAGAAGATGGCGTTGCCCATCTTCGCCTCCGACGCCCTCTCCTCCGTGGCGTACGCCCCGCAGGAGCTGCTGATGATCCTCCTCATCGGCGGAACGGCCCTCCTGACCCTCAGCCCGTGGGTCGCGGTGGCCGTCGTGGTGCTGCTGGTCGTGGTGGTGCTCAGCTACCGTCAGCTCATCAAGGCCTACCCCTCGGGCGGTGGCGACTACGAGGTCGCCAGCAAGAACCTCGGCGAGGTGCCCGGTGTCGTGGTGGCCGCGGCCCTGCTGGTCGACTACGTGCTCACGGTGGCCGTGTCGGTGGCATCCGGGGTCGACAACATCATCTCGGCCCTGCCCGAACTGAATCCGTTCCGCGTCGAGATCGCGGTCGGCTTCGTCATCCTCATCGTCATCGTCAACCTGCGCGGCGTGCGCGAGGCCTCGAGCGTCTTCGCGATCCCGACCTACCTCTTCATCGGGTCGGTCGGCGTGATGATCGTCGTCGGACTGGGCCGCACGCTGCTCGGCGTCGCCCCGGTCGCCTCGAGCGCGCAGTACGCGGTGCAGGCCGAGTCGCTGACGCAGGCGGCGCTCATTCTGCTCGTTCTGCGCGCGTTCTCGAGCGGCTGCTCCGCCCTCACGGGCGTCGAGGCGGTGTCGAACGGCGTGCCCGCGTTCCGGATGCCGAAGATCCGCAACGCTCAGACGACGCTGACGATGATGGGCGGCATCGCCATCATCCTGTTCGTCGGCCTCACCGCCCTCGCGCTGATCTCGGGCGTGCACTACGCCGAGAACCCCTGCAACCTCATCGGCTTCGACTGCGCCAACAACCCGCAGCCGAGTCTCATGGCCCAGGTCGCCGCCGCGACCTTCGGCATGGGCAGCATCCCGTTCTTCATCATCCAGGCGGCCACCGCGTGCGTCCTCCTGCTCGCGGCCAACACCGCCTTCAACGGCTTCCCGCTGCTCGGATCGGTGCTCGCGCGCGACGGCTACGCCCCGAAGGCGCTCAACACCCGCGGCGACCGCCTCGTGTACTCGAACGGCATGATCATCCTCGGCATCGTCGCCATCGGCGTGCTCGTGGTCTACCAGGCGAACCTCACCACGCTGATCCAGCTCTACATCATCGGCGTGTTCGTGTCGTTCTCACTCGGCCAGATCGGCATGGTCAAGCACTGGCGTCGCGTGCTGAGCGGCCTGAAAGAGCTGCCCCCCGAGGCCGCGAAGCAGCAGTCGGCCGCGTACGAGCGCCGCTCGGCCATCTCGGGCCTGTGGATCAACTCGGTGGGCGCCGGCATGACCGTGCTCGTGCTCGTCATCGTGACCATCACGAAGTTCACGCACGGCGCGTGGCTGGTGTTCATCGCCATCCCGATCCTCGCGGTGCTGATGATCGGCGTGAACCGCTACTACCGCGACGTCGAGCACGAGATTCGGATGGACGACAGCGTGCACTTCGGCTCGTCGGGCGACGTCGCGATCGTGCTCGTGAACCGCCTGCAGAAGCCGGTGATGAAGGCCCTCGACTATGCCCTCGCCGCCAAGCACGACAAGACCCTCGCCGTGCACGTGGCCATCACCGAAGAGGATGCCGCGAAGCTGCAGAAGGAGTGGGAGGAGCACGACATGCCCGTGCCCCTCGTCATCATCGAGTCGCCGTACCGCACCTACACCTCGCCGGTGACCTCGTTCATCAAGAGCTACCGCGCCAAGCACGGCTCGTCGGTCGTGACCGTGTACCTGCCGCAGTTCATCGTCGGGCACTGGTGGGAGTCGATCCTGCACAACCGGCGCTCGCGCCGCCTCGCGCAGCAGCTCATGCTCGTGCACGGGGTGTCGATCACCCTCGTGCCGTGGCTGCTCGATTCGTCCGAGCTCATCTACGGCCGTCGCTCCCGACCGCTCCCCGGCCAGCAGCGACGGGGTCAGCCCGTCGCCGAGGTCCCCGCGCACCGCGGGTCGAAGAAGACCTCCGCCGGCTCGGCATCCTGAGCCGTCCCGAACGCCCCCGCCGCCGGCGGGGGCGTTCGGCGTTTCCGGCGGGGTCGTCGAGCCCGCCGGGCCGCTCGAGCGTCCACGACACCCGGACGGACTGTCGTGACGTTCGGGTGTCTCGGACACTCGACGCCGCGGGAGCGCGCGGCGGGCCCTGCACCCCAGCACGTGCGCCGAAGGGGCGGGGGACAGGACGATGTGGACGTCGGCGCGCGTCTCGGCCAAGGTGGGAGCCATGCCGATCCTCGCCCTGCTGACGCTCGCCGTGATGGTGTTCGCCCTCATCGACGCCATCACGCGGCGCGACGACCAGGTCAAGCACATGCCCAAGTTCGTGTGGGTGTTCTTCATCGTGCTGCTGCCGTTGATCGGGTCGGTGCTGTGGTTCACGCTCGGTCGGGAGTACGAGCAGCGCCGCGAACCGATGACATTCGGCGACCCGCGCCGGTGGCAGAAGACCGCCGATCCCGCTCCCGCGCCGCGGCCGCGCGACGCCCGCAGCACCGAGCAGCAGATCGCCGACCTCGAGCGCGAGATGCACCTCGCCGACCTCGAGGAGCAGGTGCGTCGCCGCCGGGCCGAGGGCGGCGCCTGACCCTCCCTCCTGCGACCTCCCCCGGGATCGAGTATCCACGGCACCCGGCGGGGATGGCTGGGCCGACGCGGGCGCGCGCCCGTCAGTCCGTCGGGCGCTGCCGCATCCTTTTCACGTCGGTGCGGCGCTGCTTCGCCTGCAGCCGGCGTTCCTTCGAGCCGCGGGTCGGCTTCGTCGCGCGGCGCGGCGGAGCCGGCGGTCGCACGGCCTCGGCGACCAGGGCCGCGAGGCGGGCGCGCGCGGCGTCGCGGTTGCGCAGCTGATTCCGATGCTCCGATGCCGCGATGGTGAGCACCCCGTCGACGAGCCGCCCATCGAGCCGGTCGACGATCCTCTCGCGCTGCACGTCCGACAGCACGGCCGAGGCGGCGGCGTCCCACATCAGTTCCACTCGGGAATCCGCCGTGTTCACGCCCTGACCGCCCGGGCCCGAGGAGCGCGAGAACCGCCACGACAGCTCGGACGCCGGGATCACGAGCGCGGCGGTCACGCGCACGTCGCTGTCAGCCATGCCCCCATCATCCCCGTGGAACGCACTCACGCATCCCGGCGAACACAACGCAGGAGATCACTCCGCCGCGGCCCCGCCCACCCTCGCGCCCGGGTTCCCAAGACCTTTACTCCTGCGTTGTGTCGGCGGCACCCCGTTGACCACCCACCCCGCCAAACGCGCGCCCCGCCAGTGCGTGCCCGGCCCGCCGCCCGTAAGCACCCCGTATGGGTCCGTGAGCGACCCGTAGGGAAAGCGTTAGGGCCCGCGGATGCCGCGACCCGGCGGAGTTGTATCGACAGACGTGCCGCCCCGCGGCGCCCGCGGCCCGCCCGCGGTACAGACCCGAACCTGGAGTCGTCGTGCTCGATGTCGTCTTCCTCGCCGTGACCGCCGCGCTGTTCGCGCTGGTCGCGCTCGTCGCCAAGGGGGTCGAGAAGCTGGGCCCCGAGGCCCGCCCCTCGTCCGCCCGCCCCGCCGGACGCGGAGGCGAGCGCTCGTGATCGTCTTCTCGGTCCTCGCCGCGGTGCTCGCGGTCGCCGCCGTCGTGTACCTCGTGGTCGCGCTCGTCCGTCCCGAGAAGTTCTGACATGGACGCCGGAAGCATCTGGTCGATCGTCCTGACCAGCCTCACCCTCATCGTCGCCCTGGGCCTGGCCTACCGCCCCCTCGGCGACTACATCGCTCGCATCTACACCGGCGAGCGCGATCTCGCCGTCGAGCGCGGTCTCTACCGACTCATCGGCGTCGACGCGAAGAGCGCGCAGACCTGGCAGGCCTACCTGCGGTCGGTCCTGCTGTTCTCGTTCGTGGGCGTCGTGTTCGTGTACGCGATCATGCGCCTGCAGCCGCT
Organism: Microbacterium sp. BWR-S6Y; assembly: GCF_041379845.1. Classification (NCBI taxonomy): domain Bacteria; kingdom Bacillati; phylum Actinomycetota; class Actinomycetes; order Micrococcales; family Microbacteriaceae; genus Microbacterium; species Microbacterium sp. BWR-S6Y. The sequence goes on along the minus strand of NZ_JBFECV010000006.1, from coordinate 226,599 downwards.
GCTGCCGTTCGCCCTCGGCCTCGAGGCGCCGAGCGAGGCCCTGTCGTTCAACACGGCCGTGTCGTTCGTCACGAATACCAACTGGCAGTCGTACGGCGGCGAGTCCACGCTCGGCTACACCGTGCAGTTCGCCGCTCTCGCCGTGCAGAACTTCGTCTCGGCGGCCGTCGGGATCGCGATCGCCGTGGCTCTCGTGCGCGGGTTCGCGTCGCGTCGGAGCGGCGTGATCGGCAACTTCTGGGTCGACCTCGTGCGCGGGACGTTCCGCCTGCTGCTGCCGTTCTCGATCGTCGCGGCCGTCGTGCTGCTCGCGGGCGGCGTCATCCAGAACCTCTCCGGATTCACGGATGCCACGACGGTGGCGGGGGCGGCGCAGTCGATCCCCGGCGGCCCGGTCGCCTCGCAGGAGGCCATCAAGCTGCTCGGCACGAACGGCGGCGGCATCTTCAACGTCAACTCCGCGCACCCGTTCGAGAACCCCGCGCCGTGGACGAACCTGTTCGAGATCTTCCTCATGCTCGTGATCCCGTTCTCGCTCCCCCGCGCGTTCGGTCGCATGGTCGGCGACGACCGTCAGGGCTACACGATCCTCGGGGTGATGGCGGCGATCTTCGCGGCATCCACTGCTCTGCTCACCTGGGCGGAGCTGGCCGGCGCTGGAACCGCCCCGATGCTCGCGGGCGGGGCGATGGAGGGCAAGGAGGTGCGCTTCGGCATCTTCGGCTCGACGCTGTTCGGCTCGACGAGCACGCTGACCTCGACCGGGGCGGTGAACTCGATGCACGACAGCTTCACGGCGCTCGGCGGCATGATGCCGATGATCAACATGATGCTCGGCGAGGTCGCCCCCGGTGGCGTCGGCTCGGGCCTGTACGGCATGCTGATCCTCGCCGTGATCGCGGTGTTCGTCGGCGGCCTGCTGATCGGTCGCACCCCCGAGTACCTCGGCAAGAAGATCGGGCCGCGCGAGATCAAGCTCGCGAGCCTGTACATCCTCGTCACCCCCACCCTCGTGCTCGCGGGAACCGCGCTGAGCTTCGGGGTCCCCGGCATCCGGGACGACGTGGAGTCGACCTCGATCCTCAACCCGGGCGTGCACGGACTGAGCGAGGTGCTCTACGCCTTCACCTCCGCGGCGAACAACAACGGCTCGGCCTTCGCAGGTCTCACCGCGAACACCCCGTGGCTCAACACCGCGCTCGGCGTGGCGATGCTGCTGGGGCGCTTCCTGCCGATCGTGTTCGTGCTCGCGCTGGCCGGGGCCCTCGCGGCCCAGGATGCCGTGCCCTCGACCGCCGGAACCCTGCCGACGCACCGCCCGCAGTTCGCCGGCCTCCTCGCCGGTGTCGCCGTGATCGTCACGGCGCTCACCTACTTCCCCGTCCTCACCCTCGGACCCCTCGCTGAAGGACTGACCCGCTGATGTCCACCCTCACCCACGCCCCGGCGCCCGAAGCGCCGACACCCACCCACGATGCCCCGCGCCGCGCGTTCAGCGCCGCGCAGATCGTCGCCGCCCTCCCGGGCGCCGCGAAGAAGCTCAACCCGGCCGCGCAGTGGCGCAACCCCGTGATGTTCCTCGTCTGGGTCGGCGCGGCCCTGACCACCCTCATCGCGATCGCCGAGCCGTTCCTCGGCGGTGCCGACGGCTCCCTGCCCTTCGGCTTCACCTGGGGCATCGCGATCTGGCTGTGGCTCACGGTGTTCTTCGCGAACATCGCCGAGTCGGTGGCCGAGGGCCGCGGCAAGGCGCAGGCCGCGACGCTGCGCAAGACGCGCACGACGACCTCGGCCCGTCGCGTGGTCGACTACTCCCCCGCCGACCCGTCGGCCGTGAACGCCGCGACCGAGGCCGTCCCCTCGGGCGACCTGCGCGTGGGCGACGTCGTGCTCGTCGAGACCGGGGAGCTCATCCCCGGAGACGGCGACATCGTGCACGGCATCGCGACCGTCGACGAGTCGGCGATCACCGGAGAGTCGGCCCCCGTCGTGCGCGAGTCGGGCGGAGACCGCAGCGCGGTGACCGGCGGCACGCGCGTGCTCAGCGACCGGATCGTCGTGAAGATCACGTCGAAGCCCGGCGAGACGTTCGTCGACCGCATGATCGCGCTCGTCGAGGGAGCGTCGCGTCAGCGGACGCCGAACGAGATCGCGCTGAACATCCTGCTCGCGAGCCTGTCGATCGTGTTCGTCGTGGTGGTGCTCGTGCTCAACCCGATCGCCTCGTACGCGGCATCCCCCGTCTCGATCCCCGTGCTCGTGGCGCTGCTGGTCTGCCTCATCCCGACGACCATCGGGGCGCTGCTCAGCGCGATCGGCATCGCGGGCATGGACCGTCTCGTGCAGCGCAACGTCCTGGCGATGTCGGGCCGCGCGGTCGAGGCCGCGGGAGACGTCACCACGCTCCTGCTCGACAAGACCGGAACGATCACCTACGGCAACCGCCGCGCCTCGGCCTTCGTCCCCATGAAGGGCGTCGGAAACCCCGAGCTCGCCGAGTACGCCTCGCTGTCGTCGCAGGCCGACCCCACGCCCGAGGGCGTGTCGGTCGTCGAGCTCGCCGCCGCTCAAGGCATCGTCGCCGAGATGCCCCGCGGCGCCGAGTCCGTGCCCTTCACGGCGCAGACCCGCATGAGCGGCCTCGACCTGGTCGACGGCACGCAGATCCGCAAGGGCGCCGGGTCGGCCGTTCTGGCGTGGCTCGAAGCCTCGGGCAGCCCCGTCGCCCCGGCGCTGCGCGCGCAGCTGGTGAGCGAGACGGATGCCATCGCCCAGTCGGGCGGCACGCCGCTGGTGGTCGCGACGATGTCGAACGGCACCGGCCGCGTACTCGGCGTCATCCACCTCAAGGACGTCGTCAAGGACGGTCTGCGCGAGCGCTTCGGCGAGCTGCGCGCGATGGGGATCCGCACCGTGATGATCACGGGCGACAACCCCCTCACCGCGAAGGCGATCGCCGCCGAGGCGGGGGTCGACGACTTCCTCGCCGAGGCCACGCCCGAAGACAAGCTCGCCCTCATCCAGCGCGAGCAGGAGGGCGGCAACCTCGTCGCCATGACCGGCGACGGCACCAACGACGCCCCCGCTCTGGCTCAGGCCGACGTGGGCGTCGCGATGAACACGGGCACCTCGGCCGCGAAAGAGGCCGGCAACATGGTCGACCTCGACTCCGACCCGACCAAGCTCATCGACATCGTCCGCATCGGCAAGCAGTTGCTCATCACGCGCGGTGCGCTGACGACGTTCTCCCTCGCCAACGACATCGCGAAGTACTTCGCGATCATCCCGGCGATGTTCATGGGCGCCTTCCCCGGGCTCGCGGTGCTCAACGTCATGGGGCTGCACTCCCCGGCATCCGCGGTCACGAGCGCGATCATCTTCAACGCGATCGTGATCATCGTGCTCATCCCCCTCGCCCTGCGCGGTGTGAAATACCGCGCGGCGAGCGCGTCGAGCATCCTCAGCCGCAACCTGCTCGTCTACGGGCTCGGCGGCGTCATCGTCCCCTTCATCGGCATCAAGCTCATCGACCTCGTCGTGAGCCTGCTCCCCGGCTTCTGAAAGGCCCCGTCATGCGCACCACCCTGCGTACCGCCGGCGTCGCCGTCCGCGCGATGCTCGTCTTCACCGTCCTGCTCGGCGTCGGCTACATGCTGCTCATCACCGCGATCGGGCAGGTCGCCCTCCCCTTCCAGGCGAACGGATCGCTCGTGCGCTCGGCCGACGGGACGGTCGTGGGCTCGCAGCTCCTCGGCCAGTCGTTCCAGGATGCCGACGGCCAGGCGCTCCCGCAGTACTTCCAGTCGCGCCCCTCGGCGGCCTCGTACGACGGAGCCGCCTCGACGGGATCGAACCTGGGCCCCGAGAACGCCGACCTCATCGCCTCGATCGAGGAGGGCCGCTCGGCGTTCGTCGACTTGAACGGACAGGGCTCGGTTCCCGCCGACGCCGTCACCTCCTCCGGCTCGGGCCTCGACCCCGACATCTCCGTCGCCACCGCGGAGCGCCAGGTGGCGCGGGTCGCGGAGGCGCGCAGCATCCCGGTCTCCGACGTCGAGGCGCTGGTCGCGGAGCACACGCTGCCCCGCGACCTGGGATACCTGGGCGACCCGCGGGTCAACGTACTGGAGCTCAATCGCGCGCTCGACGCGCTCTGAGCGACGAGAATCGCTGACATGACCGTCGTCGCGTCCTCCGCCGCCGTCGCGCTTCCCGCGCGGCGGCGGCGCCGTGCGCCCGAGACCGCGTCGCGTCGCGCCGGGGCGACGGTCCCCCGCCGCTCCCCTCTGTCGCGCGCCGGGATCGCGGCCGGCCCGAGCCCGAGGAGCGCCGCGTGAAGCGCGGGCGCCTGCGCGTGCTGCTCGGCATGGCACCGGGCGTCGGCAAGACGTACGAGATGCTCGAAGAAGGGCGGCGCCTGCGCGACGAGGGCCGTGACGTCGTCATCGCGATCGTCGAGACCCACGGCCGGGTCGCCACGGCGGCGCAGGCCGAGGGTCTCGAGGTCGTCCCGCGGCTGGCCGTCGCGCACCGCGGCGTCTCGCTCGACGAGATGGACCTGGATGCCGTTCTCGAGCGGCTCCCGCGGATCGCGCTCGTCGACGAGCTCGCGCACACCAACGCGCCCGGTTCCCGCAACGACAAGCGCTGGCAGGACGTCGACGCGCTCCTCGACGCGGGGATCGACGTCATCACCACCGTCAACGTGCAGCACATCGCGTCGTTGAACGCCGTGGTCGAGAAGATCACCGGCGTCACCCAGCGCGAGACGGTCCCGGATGCCGTGGTGCGCGCCGCCGATCAGATCGAGGTCGTCGACCTCGCCCCGCAGTCGCTGCGCGACCGGCTCGCGGCGGGCTCGGTCTATCCCGCCGAGCGCATCGACGCGGCCCTGTCGAACTACTTCCGCCTCGGCAACCTCACCGCGCTGCGCGAGCTCGCGCTGCTGTGGCTCGCCGACGAGGTCGACTCTGCGCTGCAGCGCTACCGTTCGGAGCACGGCATCGAGGGGTCGTGGCAGGCGCGCGAACGCGTGGTCGTGGCCCTCACCGGCGGCCCCGAGGGCGAGACGCTCCTGCGGCGCGGGGCGCGCATCGCCGCGAGATCGGCGGGCGGCGAGCTGCTCGCCGTGCACGTGTCGACGCAGGACGGCCTGCGCGCGAGCGCCCCCGGCGCCCTCGCCGAGCAACGCGCCCTCGTCGAGACGCTCGGGGGCACCTATCACCAGGTCGTCGGCGACGATCCGGCGACAGCGCTCGTCGACTTCGCGCGCTCGGTGAACGCCTCGCAGCTCGTGATCGGCGTGAGCCGCCGCGGGCGCGTGGCCACCGCCCTGACCGGTCCCGGCATCGGCGCCACCGTCATCCGCCTCTCCGGCGACATCGACGTGCACATCGTCAACCACGCGCGCGCGGGCGGGCGCTTCACCCTTCCTCGCCTCAGCGGTCCTGCGCTCAGCGCGAAGCGTCGCATCCTGGGCTTCCTCACCGCGATCCTCGGCGGACCGCTCATCTCGCTCCTGCTGCTGTCGACCGGCTCCGACGACTCCGTCGCGGCCGACGTGCTGGTCTACCAGTTGCTGGTCGTCGTCGTGGCGCTCATCGGCGGGATCTGGCCCGCCGTCTTCGCGGCGGTGCTGTCGGGTTTCACGCTGAACTTCCTCTTCATCGAACCGCTGTACACCGTCACCATCAGCAATCCGGCCAACGCGATCGCCCTCGGGCTCTACGTGGTCATCGCGATCCTCGTGAGCGTCGTGGTCGATCAGGCCGCGCGGCGCGCCCGCGCCGCCCGCCGCGCCGCCGCCGAGGCCGACCTGCTGGCCACCGTGGCCGGGAGCGTCCTGCGCGGCGAGAGCGCCGTGCCCGCGCTGGTGAGCCGTGCGCGCGAGGCGTTCGGTCTCGCGGGGGTGCGGCTGGTGGCATCCGACGGGGCGACGCTGGCCACCGACGGCGAACCGGTGCGCGACGGCCGAGCGACGACCGTGCCGGTCGGCGTCGACCGCGCGGTGCTCGAGCTGCACGGCCGCGACCTCGACGCCGGCGAGCGCCGCCTTCTCGACGTCGTCGTCGCGCAGCTCGCGGCCGCCCTCGAACGCACCGACCTCGCCGAAACGGCCGCCGAGGCCGGGGCCCTCGCCGAGACCGACCAGGTGCGCAGCGCCCTGCTGTCGGCGGTGAGCCACGACCTGCGGCGCCCCCTCGCCGCCGCCGTCGCCTCCCTCGGCGGCCTGCGCGCCGCGGGCGACAACCTGTCGGACGACGACCGCCGCGAACTGCTCGAGACCGCCGACGAGAGCCTCGCGACCCTGTCGGTGCTCGTCACCGACCTGCTCGACGTCAGCCGCGTGCAGGCGGGAGTGCTCGCCGTCTCGCTGACGCCGACCGACGCGGCGGGCGTCGTGCTGATGGCCCTGGACGAACTCGACCTCGGTCCCGACGACGTCGAACTCGCCCTCGACCCCGACCTCCCGGCCCTGCGCGCCGACCCGGTGCTGCTGCAGCGCGTGCTGGTCAACGTGCTCACCAACGCGCAGCGCTACACACCCGACGGCGAGCGCGTGCGCATCGCGACGAGCCGCCTGGGCGGCACGGCCGAGATCCGCGTGATCGACCACGGGCCGGGCATCGCCCCGGAACGACGCGAGGACATGTTCTCGCCCTTCCAGCGGCTCGGCGACACCGACAACACCGCCGGTCTCGGCCTGGGACTCGCCCTCTCGAGGGGCTTCGCGGAGGGCATGGGCGGCACCCTCACGCCCGAGGACACCCCGGGCGGCGGCCTGACGATGGTCGTGGCGCTGCCCGTGTCGACCGAAGCCTCCGTGGACGATCCGTACACGCTTCCGCGCGGGGCGGCGGGCGGCTCCCCCGCACCCGGCCCCGCCGTCGCTCGCGCCCGTTCCGCGTCCGAGGCTGCGGCCGCGGCATCCCGATCCCCGGAGGACGCCCCGTGAAGGTTCTCATCGCCGACGACGACCCGCAGCTCGTGCGCGCCCTGCGCATCACGCTCGCCGCGCACGGCTACGACGTCGTCGCCGCGGCCGACGGCGCCGCCGCCATCACCCTCGCCGCCCAGGCCCACCCCGACCTCGTGCTGCTGGATCTCGGGATGCCGCACCTCGACGGCGTGCAGGTCATCGAGGCGCTGCGGGGATGGACGACCGCGCCGATCATCGTCGTGTCGGGGCGGACGGGCTCGGCCGACAAGGTCGAGGCGTTGGACGCCGGCGCCGACGACTACGTCACCAAGCCCTTCCAGATCGACGAGCTGCTCGCGCGCCTGCGCGTGCACGCGCGGCGCACGGTCCCCGCGAGCGGGGAGTCGACGGTGCGCTTCGGCGACGTCGAGGTCGACCTCGCCGCGAAAGCGGTGCTGCGCGGCGGCAACCGCGTGCACCTCACACCCACGGAGTGGCGGATGCTGGAGTTCCTCGCGCGCAACCCGGGCTCGCTCGTGACGCGGCAGACCCTGCTGAAGGAGATCTGGGCGAGCGAGCAGGTCGCCGACAGCGGATACCTGCGGCTCTACATGTCGCAGCTGCGCAAGAAGCTCGAAGCCGACCCCTCGAACCCGGTGCACCTGCTCACCGAGCAGGGGATGGGGTACCGGCTCGTGGTGTGACGCGCCTTCCGCGCGGCGCGTGCAGCTGTGCCGAACTCCTGAAAGACCGAGCCGGTCGCCCCTGTCCGCCCCTGTTCAGGCCACGATCACGCGGAATCTCAGGAGTTTCGATCGTCCTCCGGGTCATCTCGGCCCCCGCCGGCCCCTCCCACCCACCGGCTCCGCGACCCGCCCGAGCCGGTCGCCCGGCCGCTGTGGCGGCCACCCGCCGCGCATAACTCCTGAAGAACCGAGCCGGTCGCCCCCGTCCGCCCCCGTTCCGGCCGCAATCGAGCGGAACTTCAGGAGTTGTGTTCGCCCTCCGCCTCGTCCTCGCCCGCGCACGCCTCGAACTCGGCCTGCACGCGCGCGCAGCGGCAGGCGTACACGATCGAGTGCAGCAGCATCAGCGCACCTCGCCGACGGTGTGGCATCCGGGGCAGGGGAAGGCGATTCGATCGCCGACCCGCACGTCCCCGGGGAGAACAACGGTTCCGCACGGCTCCTCCCCGTGCGCGTCGAGCACGGCGAAGGGCTCGTCGTACGCGTGCGACACCCGGCCGAGCAGCCGCGCCTCGCGCCAGACCGCGTCGAGTCCTGCGACGCACGCGTCCAGGCGCACCGTGTCGGGCGTGGCATCCACCACCGTCGCGACCACCACGGTCGTCGACAGGACCGCGGATGCCACCCCGCCCGACGCCGGGATCACCGCCGGACCCGTGCAGACGCAGGGCGTGCCGCAGATCTCGGCGTAGCGGCCGACCGACATCGCGCGGACGGTGACGTCGTCGATCGTCGGGGCGGAGCCGGCGGGCCACGCCGCGGCGTCGAAGGGCGCCGGGATGCTGGCGCGCAGGGTGGGGAGCAGGGCCGTGAGGGTCATGGCATCCGGTCTACGCTTCGAGCCGGCGCCGATCCGCCGTCCTCACGCTTCGCGAACGCCCCGCGCTCCGTTCCTCACCCTTCACTCACACCCGGCGCCCCGCCGCCCGGCCGGCGAGCCACCCGGATAAGCCGAGACTGCGCCCGGCTGACATCCCGGTTGCAGGATGCCGCCGAGTTGTCAGCCCGATGCAGTCTCGCCGTCCGATCGGCGCCCGGCACCGACCGTCCGACCCCGCCCACGCCCCGACCGGCCCCGCCCACGCCCCGACCGGCCCCGCCCGCGCGCCGCACCCGGCGCCCGCCCACCCGCCGCCGCGTAGCCTAGAACCGTGACCCTCCCCTTCGACGTCGACGCCGTGCGCGCCGACTTCCCGATCCTCGAGACCGAGGTCGACGGCCACCCCCTCGTCTACCTCGATTCCGCGGCGACGAGCCAGAAGCCGCGCGCGGTGCTCGACGCCGAGCGCGACTTCCTCGAGCGCGCGAACGCCGCCGTGCACCGTGGCGCCCACACCCTCGCCGCCGAGGCGACCGAGCTGTTCGAAGACGCCCGCGTCACGGTCGCGGAGTTCGTCGGAGCCGAGCCCGAGCAGCTGGTGTGGACGAGCGGAGCCACCGCGGGCCTCAACCTCGTCGCCGGATCCCTCGGCTACGCCGGACGTTTGCGCGAGGGCGACGAGATCGTCGTGACCGAGGCCGAGCACCACGCGAACCTCATCCCCTGGCAGGAGCTCGCCGCCCGCACGGGCGCGCGACTACGCCACATCCCCGTGCTCGACGACGGCACGCTCGACATGCACGCCGCCGCCGACCTCATCGGCGAACGCACGAAGGTCGTCGCGTTCCCGCACGTCTCGAACGTCCTCGGCATCGTGAACCCGGTCGCGAAGCTCGTCACCCTCGCCCGCGGCGTCGGCGCGCTGACGGTGCTCGACGCGTGCCAGTCGGCTCCGCACCTGGCGCTCGACCTTCCGGCATCCGGAGTCGACCTCGCCGTGTTCTCGGGCCACAAGATCCACGGACCGTACGGAATCGGCGCGCTGTGGGGGCGCGACGAGGTGCTCGAGGCACTGCCGCCGTTCACCACGGGCGGGTCGATGATCACGACCGTCACGCTCGACCGCGCCGAGTACCTCCCTCCGCCGCAGCGCTTCGAACCGGGTACCCAGCCGGTGTCGCAGGCCGTCGCCCTCGCCGCCGCCGTCCGCTGGCTCGGGCACCACGACCTCGAGGCCGCGCACGCGCACGAGGCGATGCTCGAGAAGCGCATGCGCGAGGGACTCCGGTCGATCAACGGCATCCGCCTGCTCGGAGACACGGATGCCGCCGACCGCATCGCCCTGCAGGCCTTCGAGGTCGAGGGGGTCCACGCGCACGACGTGGGCCAGTTCCTCGACAGCCGCGGCGTCGCCGTGCGCGTCGGGCACCACTGCGCCCAGCCGCTGCACCGGCGCTTCGGGATGACCGCGTCGGTCCGCGCGAGCGCGGCGATCCACACGACCGAGGCCGAGGTCGACACCTTCCTCGACGCCGTGTCGGGCGTTCGCGGCTTCTTCGGGGTGAGCGCATGAGCGGCCTCGAATCCCTGTACCAGGAGCTCATCCTCGACCACGCGAAGAACCGTCGCGGCTTCGGGCTCGCCGAGCCCGGCGCGCACAGCGCCACGGTGCACCAACGCAATCCGGTGTGCGGCGACGAGATCACACTGCGCGTCGACCTCGAGGGCGACCGCGTGGCATCCGTCACCTGGGAGGGGGCGGGCTGCTCGATCTCGCAGGCCTCGGCCTCGATGCTCGTCGCGCTCCTGCAGGAGGACGGCGGAGACGAGGGGATGCCGCGCGCCGACGCCGAAACCCTGATCGCGTCGTTCCGCGAGGCGCTGCGCTCGCGCGGCAAGATCCCGCTCGACGAGGAGACCTTCGCCGACGCCGCTGCCCTGTCCGGCGTCTCGAAGTACACCGCGCGCGTGAAGTGCGCGATGCTCGCGTGGGTCGCGCTCGAGGAAGGGCTGCGGCAGGCCTGAGTCCGTGGCATCCGGACGTCCGCTCTCCCGCGCCCGCGCCCGTTGAGCGTCCAGAACACCGCGCGGAGCGCGTCAGAGCACACGGCGCTGTCCACATCGTCACCACGGCGATATCCTGCGTGCCTGACGAGGAGAGGGCGGATGCCATGGCCACCGGATTCAGCGCGGAAGAGCGCGCGGCGATGAAGCAGCGGGCCGAGGAACTCCAGGCCATGAAGGGCTTGAAGGGCCTCGCGAAGCTGCAGAAGGAGAACGAGGCCTGCCTCGAGGCGATCGACAAGCTCGAGGGCGTCGACCGCGCGGTCGCCGAGCGCCTCCACGTCATCGTTCTCGAGGAGGCGGGGCACCTGAACCCCAAGACGTTCTACGGCTTCCCCGCCTACGCCAAGGACGGCAAGGTCGTGGTGTTCTACCAGCCGGCGTCGAAGTTCAAGACGCGGTACGGAACGGTGAGCTTCGACGATTCCGCGCAGCTCGACGACGGGCCGATGTGGCCGGTCTCGTTCGCCGTGGTCGAGGTGACGGCCGAGGTCGAGAAGCGCATCCGCGACGCGGTCCGTCGGGCGGCCCCGGCGGCGTGACGAGAACAGTTCTCAACTGCCCTCGTTCGGGTCACATTCATTGACGGCACGCCGGGTCACGAGTTTTGCTGGGGGCATCCGCTCATGACGTCGTGATCCGAGATCGCCCGCCGCGATCGGACGGGTCTGCGGGCCCCGCCCCGCAGGACACGACGAGGCTGGGCGGATACCCGGCCGGAGAGGACGAAGATGTCCGGCAACAAGGCAGTGGCGTACAAAGAACCCGGTGTCGTCGAGGTCATCGACACCCCCTATCCGGAGTTCGAGCTCAAGGACGGTCCCGGCGTCAACCCGGCGAACGTCGGCCGAAAGGTCCCCCACGGTGCGATCCTGCGCACCGTCTCCACCAACATCTGCGGCTCCGACCAGCACATGGTGCGCGGTCGCACCACCGCTCCGGCCGGTCTGGTGCTCGGGCACGAGATCACCGGCGAGGTGATCGAGGTCGGACCCGACGTCGAGTTCGTCAAGGTCGGCGACATCGTCTCGGTGCCGTTCAACATCGCGTGCGGGCGGTGTCGCAACTGCAAGGAGGGCAAGACCGGCATCTGCCTCAACGTGAACCCCGATCGCCCCGGCAGCGCCTACGGCTACGTCGACATGGGCGGTTGGGTGGGCGGCCAGGCCGAGTACGTGCTCGTTCCCTACGCCGACTGGAACCTGCTGGTCTTCCCCGACCGCGAGCAGGCGCTCGAGAAGATCCTCGACCTCACGATGCTGTCCGACATCTTCCCCACGGGCTTCCACGGCGCGTACACCGCGGGTGTGCGTCCGGGATCCACGGTGTACATCGCCGGTGCGGGTCCGGTCGGCATCGCCGCCGCCGTCGGCGCGCAGCTGCTGGGTGCGGCGGCCGTGCTCGTCGGCGACCTCAACGCCGACCGTCTCGAGCAGGTGCGGTCGATGGGCTTCGAGAGCGTCGACGTGTCGAAGGGCGACCCGCGCGACCAGATCGAGCAGATCCTCGGGACTCCCGAAGTGGATGCCGCGGTCGACGCGGTCGGCTTCGAGGCCCGCGGTCACGGCTCCGACTCTTCGCACGAAGCGCCGGCGACCGTGCTCAACTCTCTGTTCGACATCACCGCGGCAGGTGGGGCCCTCGGCATCCCGGGTCTGTACGTGACCGGCGACCCGGGCGGAGTCGACGAGGCGGCCAAGGTCGGGTCGCTGTCGCTGCGCCTCGGCCTCGGCTGGGCGAAGTCGCTGTCGTTCACCACGGGTCAGTGCCCGGTGATGAAGTACAACCGGCAGCTGATGATGGCGATCCTGCACGACAAGGTTCAGATCGCGAAGGCCGTCAACGCCACGCCCATCAGCCTCGACGACGCACCGCAGGGCTACGCCGACTTCGACAAGGGCGCTCCGCGCAAGTACGTGCTGAACCCGAACGGGTACATCAAGGGCTGACGCTCGCCCCGGAGCTCGCAGAGCGGCGCGGTGCTCGCAGATCTCCCGGCGGAGTCTGCGAGCACCGCGTGCGACTTCGAGCTTCGACAGGGGCCCGATCGAGGGCCGGATGCCACGGCCTCGGCGCCGCGGCATCCCCCTCACCCCATGACCACGCGCTCCATACGGCGGTAGCTCTCCTCCATGCCGTCGACCATGCCGGTGGCCAGGACCATGTCGCGGGTCGTGGCATCCGGATACTCGATCAGCAGCGTCAGCAGCGTCGCCCCGTCCTCTTCATAGAGCGAGAGGTCGTTGACCGTCGAGGGGAAGTCGGTGCCGGTCATGTGCTCGGTCTGCACCATGCGCCGCGGCTCGTCGAGCAGCAGGATCTCGCCGTCGAAGCCGAACGACTCCCCTTCGGTTCCCGGCTCGGGCTCCCAGGCGATGCGGTAGCGGCCACCTTCGCGGCGGTCGATCTCGCTCACCGACATGCGCCAGCCGTCGGGGCCGAGCATCCACTGCCGCATCAGGTCGGGGTCGACGTGCGCGCGCCACACCAGCTCGCGCGGGCCATCGATCAGGCGTGTGATGCGCACGTGCTGGTCGCTCAGCACCTCCAGCTGCGTCCCCTTCCCCTGGGCGAACTCGCGAAGGCCCTGCAGCACGGCGTCAAGCTGGTTCATCGCGAGGGTAGAGCCCTCGACGGCGCCCATCGCGACGACCTGCTCGAGCGCCTCGACGGAGTCGAAGCGGCTGACGTTCGTCATCCGTGAGCCCTCGGGCGTGGCCTCGAACGAGAAGACCATGCGCATCGACGGCATCCCCTCGAGGGGCTCGCCGTTCTCGTCGGCGAAGGAGTCGATGACCTCGAACCCGCGGGGTTCATCGATCGCGGTGAACTCCCATGCTCCGCCCGCGCGCTCGCCCTGCGGAGACGTCATGTGGTACTTCGCGTGCCCGCCGACCGTGAAGTCGAACGCGTCGAACGTCGCCGGCCAGCCGGGAGGACCCCAGAAGCGTTCGAGCTGACGCGGGTCGGTGAACGCCGCCCAGAGGCGGTCCGGGCCGACGGCGAAGTCGGCGATCAGGGTCATGGTGAGCGCTTCGGTGTCGCTCTCGACGGATGTGACGGGCATGACGGACTCCTTCGTCGGGTCAGGGCGCGGGGGTTTCGGGCGCGGATGCCGTGGCGGGCGGGGCCCCTGGGGGCGGAACCGCGGCGGGTCGAGGGGTGGATGCCGCTCCACCCGGTGGCTCTGTGGGCGGGACCGCGGTGGATGCCGTGGCATCCGCCTCTTCGGACAGCAGCGCGTCGAGCCGGTCGACGCGCCCGCGCCAGAGGTCTTCGTACGAGCGGAGCAGCTGCTGCGCCCGGGCGATCGCGGACGGATCGGCACGCACGAGCCTCACCCTCCCCTCCGCGCGCTTGGTGATGAGCCGCGACTCGGCGAGCACGGCGATGTGCTTCGACACCGCCGCGAACGACATCGCGTAGGCCGCCGCGAGCTGGGTCACCGACTGCTCGGAGACCAGCGTGCGCCGCACGATGTCGCGCCGCGTGGCATCGGCGAGAGCGTGGAACACCCGGTCGATGTCGGCGTCGCTCTGTTGTTCAACCATTTGGTTGCACGTTAGCCGTGATCGGTCTGCGGGGCAAGGGGCACGTGACCGCGCGCCACGACGCCGCCGCGACGGACCGCGACCGGATGAGCTAACCGAAGGAGGATCCTGCCGCAAGGCGGCCCCTCGATACCCCCATGGGGTATACGCTCGCCGGATCGGCACGAGAGGAGGACTCATGAGCGATCATCACGTCCACGCTGCGCAGTCCGCCCAAGGCCGGGCGGAACAGCACGACTCGATGCGTGCTGCACCCGGACACCACGCGGAGCACGGGAACCACCAAGAACACACCGCCCACACCGGGCACAGTGACCACGGCGGCCACGCCGGACACGGTGATCACGTCGCTGCCTTCCGACAACTGTTCTGGGTCATGCTCGTGCTGGCCGTGCCGGTCGTCGCGTTCTCGCCGATGTTCGCGATGCTGCTGGGCTATCCGCTGCCGGATGCCGCGTGGCTCGGTTGGATCTCGCCGGTTCTGGGCACCGTGATGTACGTCTGGGGCGGATCACCGTTCCTGACCGGCGCCGTGTCGGAGGTGCGCTCCCGCGCGCCGGGCATGATGCTGCTCATCGCGCTGGCCATCACCGTCGCCTTCCTGGCATCGTGGGGGGCGAGTCTCGGCATCCTGAATCACGAACTCGACTTCTGGTGGGAGCTCGCCCTCCTGATCGTGATCATGCTGCTCGGGCACTGGATCGAGATGCGGTCGCTCGCGCAGACCACCTCGGCGCTCGATTCGCTCGCGGCGCTCCTTCCCGACGAGGCCGAACGCGTCGAGGGCGACTCGACGGTCAGCGTGTCGCCGTCGGAGTTGCGCATCGACGATGTCGTCGTCGTGCGTCCGGGGGCGCGGATTCCCGCGGACGGACGGATCGTCCAGGGCTCGGCGAGCATGGATGAATCGATGATCACGGGCGAATCGCGCCCGGTCCGCCGCGCCGAAGGCGATGCCGTCGTCGCGGGCACGGTGGCCGCCGACTCGGGCGTGCGGGTCCGCATCACCGCGGTCGGCGACGACACCGCCCTCGCCGGCATCCGGAAGCTCGTGTCGGACGCGCAGAACTCGTCGTCGCGCGCGCAGCGCATCGCCGATCGTGCGGCCGCGTGGCTGTTCTGGTTCGCGCTCGGCTCCGCCGTCATCACAGCGACGGCCTGGACGCTCATGGGCCTGCCCGACGAAGCGGTGGTGCGCACGATCACCGTGCTCGTGATCGCGTGCCCGCACGCGCTCGGCCTCGCCATCCCGCTCGTGGTCTCCATCGCGACGGAGCGGGCCGCGCGCGCCGGTGTGCTCGTGAAGGACCGCCTCGCGCTGGAGAGCATGCGGGCCGTCGACACCGTGCTCTTCGACAAGACGGGAACGCTCACCGCGGGCGCCCCCGCGGTGACGGCCGTCGTCCCCACCGCCGACGCCGACGCGGACCGCGTGCTCGCGTGGGCCGCCGCGGCGGAATCCGATTCCGAGCACCCGCTGGCCCGGGCGATCATCGCCGCCGCGGATGCCGAGGTGCTCACGGTGCCGCGCGCCGACGACTTCTCGTCGGCTCCCGCCGTCGGCGTGCGGGCCCGGGTCGAGGGCAATGTCGTCGAGGTCGGCGGACCGCACCTGCTCGAGGAGAAGAGTCTCCACGAGATCGACGGGACGCGATCGTGGCGCGATGAGGGTGCGATCATCCTGCACGTCGTGGTCGACGGTGCGGTCGCCGGTGCCCTGCGACTCGCTGACGAAGTGCGCCCCGAGTCGATCAGCGCCGTGCGGTCGCTGCGCGATCGGGGCGTGGAGGTGGTGATGATCACGGGCGATGCCGAGGCCGTCGCCGCGTCCGTGGCCGAGGCCGTGGGGATCGACCGGTACTTCGCCGGCGTGCGCCCCGAAGACAAGTCGTCGAAGGTCGAACAGTTGCAGCGCGAGGGGAGGACGGTGGCGATGGTCGGCGACGGCGTGAACGACGCCCCGGCTCTCGCTCAGGCCGACGTGGGCATCGCCATCGGGGCGGGGACCGACGTGGCGATCGCCTCCGCCGGCGTGATCCTGGCGCACGACGACCCCCGCGCCGTCCTGTCCGCGATCGATCTATCGCGCGCCGCCTACCGCAAGATGACGCAGAATCTGTGGTGGGCCGCGGGATACAACCTGCTCTCGGTGCCGCTCGCCGCCGGTGTGCTCGCCCCCATCGGGTTCGTGCTGCCGATGTCGGTCGGGGCCATCCTGATGTCGCTGTCGACCATCGTCGTCGCCGTCAACGCGCAGCTTCTCCGGCGCCTCGATCTGCGACCGGCGCACGACCCCGGGCGCTGAGTCACCGCCTAGCCTGCAAGAGAGGAGGAGGACGATGCTCGCAGGGACATCGGTTCTCCGCGACGCCCATGCGCGGCGACCGGCGCTCGTCGCCGTGTTGGCGATGGTCGCGGCCGCGATCATCGTCGGCCTGCTCGCGATGCACGTCCTCAACGACCGGGCCACGATGACCGATCATCACGGCACCGCTGCGATCGACGCCTCAGCGGCGTCGGAGCATGTCCACCCGGTCGACACGAGCCTGGCAACGATGAGGGCAGAGGCGACGGATGCAGCGGATCCGGTCTGCGAGGACTGCGGCGGCGACCACGCCATGTCCGAGATGGGCTGCATCCTCGCGCTCGTGGCGGCGACCCTCCTCGTCTTCGCGGCGACGTCGGTGCTCCGCCGGCTCACCCTGCGCGACCTCCTGACTCCCGAGGGCACGCGACGCCGCGCGCGTTCCGCTCCCGGCCGACCCCCCTCGTTGATCTCCCTGTGCGTCTGTCGGACGTGAGCGGCGCGCGACACCGCGCGATCCCTCAGCCCACAGCGCCCGCACGCGGGCGAAAGACAAGGAGAAACCAATGAACACCCGATTCGCGGCGGCAGCCGCTCTTCCCCTGGCCGCCGTACTCGCCCTCGCGGGATGCTCCGGCACGAGCGGGTCCAGGTCCGTGCCCGGCATGGATCACGGCTCTGGCCCGATGGCGACGGCCACCACGGCCGACGAAGCGTCGCAGACCGACATCATGTTCGTCACGATGATGATCCCGCACCACGAGCAGGCGATCGAGATGTCGGACACCCTGCTCGCCAAGGCGGGTGTCGACGACAGCGTCACCGCCCTCGCCGAGCAGATCAAGGCCGCCCAGGGCCCCGAAATCGAGACGATGAAGGGGTGGCTCTCGGACTGGGGCGTGTCGATGAGCGGGGGCATGAGCGGCATGGATCACGGCGGAATGATGTCGGAGTCCGACATGCAGGAGCTCGCGGATGCCGAGGGCGACGACGCCGCCCGTCTCTACCTCGAGCAGATGATCGAGCACCACGATGGTGCCGTCGACATGGCCCAGGACGAGATCGACGACGGACAGAACAGCGAGGTCGTCGACCTGGCCCGCTCCATCGTCGACAGCCAGACAGCCGAGATCGCCACGATGAAAGACCTGCTCGCCTCCCTGTGAGCAGCGATGGGGGCGGGGCGCCGTGGCGCTTCGCCCCCACCCTCCCCGGCCAACGGAGGCGGGGCCCGCTCAGGCGAGCGTGAGGAACAGCTTCTCGAGCTCCTCGACCGTGAGCCGGCCCGGGGCGTCGGCGTCGCCCGCGGCGTCGGCATCATCGGCATCCGTGTCCGTGATGCACTGCTTCATCGCGGTCGAGATGATCGCGAAGCCCGCGCGGTCGATCGCGCTGCTCACCGCGGCGAGCTGCGTGACGACATCGCGGCAGTCGCCGCCGCCCTCGACGGCGGCGATCACGGCGGCGAGCTGACCCTGCGCGCGGCGGAGTCGGTTCGCGACCTTCTTCACGGCCTGGGGGTCGTGCAGGCTGCGGTCACTCATGCGTGTTCTCCTTCGACGAGGTTCGAGGACGTGGCCTCGCGGCCGGCGAGCCAGGTGCGGTATCCGCCGTCGAGGTTACGCACGTCGTGGCCGAGCTGCGCGAGCAGCCGCGCGGCGGTGTGACCGCGCTGCCCCACCTGGCAGTGCACGATCACCCGTCCGTCCGGAAGCTCGTGGTGGTGCGCACGGAGCTCGTCGAGCGGCAGGTTGACCGAGCCGGGAATGGCGCCGGCGGCGTGCTCGGCGGGGGTGCGCACGTCGACGAGCGTCGCCCCGTCGGCGAGCGCCGCGGGCAGCTCGTGCCACTGCACGGCATCCGTCGTCCCCCCGGCGAGGTTCTGGGCGACGTACCCGATCATGTTGACGGGATCCTTCGCCGAGCCGTACTGCGGAGCGTAGGCGAGCTCGAGCTCCGAGAGAGCGGATGCCGTGAGCCCGGCCGCCATCGCGACGGCGATCACGTCGATGCGCTTGTCGACGCCGTCGCCGCCGACGATCTGCGCCCCGAGGATCCGGTCCGACGCGGGGTCGACGAGCAGCTTCATCGCCATCGACTGCGCTCCCGGGTAGTAGGTGGCGTGCGAGGCGGGGTGGGTGTGGATGGCGCGGTGCGGCCGACCCTCGGCGCGGAGCCGTCGCTCGCTCCAGCCGACGAAGGCGATCGTCGTGCCGAAGAGGCCGAGCACGGCCGTGCCGAGGGCGGGGCGCGCGTCGGAGGGTTCGAGGCCCGCGATGTCATCGGCGATCGCCCGACCGTGCCGGTTGGCGAGTCCCGCCATCGTGACCAGGGTCGGCTCGCCGTCGAGGTGGTCGCGCTTCTCGACGCCGTCGCCGGCGGCCCAGACGTGCGGGGCGGAGGTGCGCTGTCGTCCGTCCACGGAGATACCTCCCGACGGTCCCACCGCAATGCCGGCGAGGGCCGCGAGCCCGCGGTCGGGGTGCACGCCGCTCGCCTCGACGACGAGCGCGGCCTCGAGCGCGGTCCCATCATCGAGGCGCACGGTGCCCGCTTCGGCACCGACGATGGTCGCGCCGAGCCGCACGTCGACGCCCGCGTCGCGCAGAACCGCGAGGAGCGGCGCCGCCATCTCGGGATCCAGAGGCGACAGCACCTGGCGACCGCGGCTCACCAGCGTCACTCGCGCCCCGCGTGCGACGAGGTTCTCGACGGCTTCGAGGCCGATGAACCCCGCCCCCGCCACGATGACCCGCGGAGCGGGGCCCGCGTCGTCGAGCACCTCGAGCACACGGTCGACGTCGTCGACGCTGCGCAGCGTGTGCGTGGGCACACCTCCCGCGGACGGCCCGAGTGCGGCCGCGGCGCCGGTGGCGATCACGAGCTCGTCGTAGGTCTCGACGCTCTCGGCGCCGGCCGTGAGATCGCGCACGGTCACCGTTCGCGCGGCCGTGTCGATGGCGATCACGTCGTGCCGCACCCGCACGTCGAGGGCGAAGCGCGCCGCGAGCGACTCCGGCGTCTGCAGCAGCAGCGCCGAGCGCTCGGCGATCACGCCGCCCACGTGATACGGCAGTCCGCAGTTCGCGAACGACACGTGCTCGCCCCGCTCGTAGACCGTGATCTCGCGGGTCTCGTCGAGTCGACGCAGCCGCGTCGCGGCGCTCATGCCCGCGGCGACTCCTCCGATGATGATCGTCCTCATGGCATCCACTTTATACCCCCGGGGGTATAGTGAGCCGGGGTCGCGACCGCGACCGGGAACGAAAGGATGCCGAAGATGTGCCGACAGGTGGCGTGCAGGACGTGCGGGAAGACGACGTGGGCCGGATGCGGCCAGCACGTCGACCAGGTGATGGCGGGAGTCCCCCGACGCGATCGCTGCGAGGGTCACCAGAAGCAGCCCGCCGAGGGCGGTTTCTTCGCGAAGCTCTTCGGCCGCTGAGTCCACGCACAGGACGTCCGCGCCCGACGAGAGCGCAGATCGGGGATCGGCGCATCTCTGGTCACAGGTGGACGAGCCGACCGTCCTCCGCGTCGGTCACGAGCACCATGAAGTCGACGACGAGCTGCACGACCGCGCCGTCGGCATCCAGGCCCCACAGCACCGGATAACCGCCGTCACCCCACCCCGACTCGGTCGCCAGTCCCACCTGGCCCTCGCCGAGGGGGAACACCCCGATCGAAGGCCGCGGGCGCTCGCGGAACTCCTCGAACCGCTCGGCCTTCGCCCTCCTCGACATGCCCGCGTACGCGGGATAGTCCACGACGCACACGCACCCCGCGTCGACGCCGATCACGTGACCCTGACCGGGTTGCTGCGAGGCCGGATGCCACGACACGGCGGAACGGTCGGCGAAGCGCACGCGCACGGCGGCGATGCGTCCCGCCGCGGTGACCCGGTCCACCGGATACGAGCCGGGGGCGACGCGCCGCGCGAGCGGCCGTGCGTCGTCGTTCTCGTAGCCGAAGTCGATGACCGAGAGAGCCCCGGAGTCGGTGACGAGCGTCCCCACGTGCTCGACCGTCACGATCTCCGGACCCTCGCCGCCGGGGAAGACCACGGAGCGCGGCGTGAAGTTGCGCTCCTCGTCGAGACCGAGCTGCGGGGCGGGCAACGGGTCGAAGGCCATCTCGGTCGACGTCGCGTCGAGGGACGTCCGCACGTCTGCCGGCGAGGCGAAAGGCGCGACCGGATCGTCGAAATGCTGGGCGATCGATGCGATCCGCCAGCGGAACCCGCTCTTGCGCAGCGTGAACTCGTGGAACATGTCGACCGGGGACCCGAACACCTCGGTCAGGACGTAGGCCGTGTCCGCGTCGACCTCCGAGCGCACGATCCGTTCGACCGCGACGCCGTACTCGGGAGGCGTCCCGAAGGACGTCGAGAGATCCTCCGCCCCGTCGACGAAGTGCTCACGCGCCACGCGCTGCGTGAGCCCGCGCCACATTTCGAAGGCGTCGACCGTGTGGTCGCGGGCTTCGAACGCGGGGGCGGCGCGACGCCACTGCTCGTCATAGTCCTGCAGGAACCCGACGACGCGCTTCTCGGCCGACTTCTTCGATCGCTCGGTGGACACCACGACAGGCTACGGCGACGACACCGCGCCGCGTCACCCCTCGATGCGCAGAGCGCCGGCGACAGCGTCGAGCGCACCGGGCACGAGCCGGTAGTACGCCCAGGTGCCGCGCTTCGAGCGCGTGAGGAACCCCGCCTCGGTCAGCACCTTGAGGTGGTGCGACACCGTGGGCTGAGAGAGACCGACCGGCTCGGTGAGGTCGCACACGCAGGCCTCCTGCTCCGCCGCGCTCGCGACGATCGACAGCAGGCGCAGTCGCGTCGGATCACTGAGGGCCTTCAGCCGCCCGGCCAGCTCCTCGGCGTCGGCGACGGACATCGCGGCACCCCCGGAGGACACGCAGCAGGCGACGGGGTCGAGGAGCGGCAGCGTGGTCATGCATCGACGATAGTCGATATTGACATCCATCGATAGATACGGGCACGATAAGCATCGACCGTCATCGATGCACGAGGAGTCCCATGTCGACGCTCACCCTCACCCCGCGGCCCCGGGTCACGGATCGTCTCGCGACCCTCCCCGTCGCGATCATCGGCGCCGGTCCCGTCGGCCTCGCCGCCGCCGCGCACCTCGCCGACCGCGGCATCGCGTTCACCGTGCTCGAAGCGGCATCCGGACCCGCCGCCGCCGTCGAGAAGTGGGGGCACACGCGCCTGTTCTCGGCCTGGCGCGAGGTCGTCGACCCCGTCGCGCGCCGCCTCCTCGAGGCCACCGGCTGGACCATGCCGGCGGAGGGTCGCGCCCCCACGGGCCGCGAGCTCGTCGACGACTACCTCCGCCCGCTCGCCGAACTGCCCGAGATCGCGGTGCACATCCGCTACGACGCGAGCGTGACCGGCGTCGCCCGTGAGGGCATGGACCGCACGCGATCCGCCGATCGCGAGAACACGCCGTTCCTCGTGCGCACCCCGAAGGGAGAGCTTCTCGCCCGCGCCGTGCTCGACGCGTCCGGAACGTACGACTCCCCCAACTCCCTCCTGTCCACGGGCCTCCCCACCATCGACGACGCCCGCATCTCGCCCGCCCTCCCCGACGCGCTCGGCCGCGAGCGCGACCGCTTCGCGGGGCGGCACACGGTCGTCGTCGGGGCCGGGCACTCCGCCGCGAACACCCTCATCTCGCTCGTCCGCCTGCAGCGCGACGCCCCCGGCACCCGCATCACGTGGCTCATCCGCAACGCCAGCGCCGCGCGCGTGTCGTCATCGGCGGATGACGAGCTCGTCGGACGCGCGCAGCTCGGCGCACGCGTCGACCGCTACGTCGAGGACGGAGCCGTCGAGAAGATCGACTCGTTCGAGATCAGCGGCGTCGAGGCCCTGCCGGATGGCATCCGTCTTCTCGGAACGCGACGCGGCGAGCTCGACGCGGTCACCGCCGACGTCGTCGTCAACGCGACCGGGTTCCGGCCCGACCTGGCCCCGCTGCGCGAGATCCGCACCGACCTGGATGCCGTCGTCGAGGCGCCGCGCCTGCTCGCCCCGCTCATCGATCCGAACGTGCACTCGTGCGGCACCGTCGAGCCGCACGGCTTCCGCGAGCTGACGCACCCCGAGCACGGCTTCTTCGTCGTCGGGATGAAGTCGTACGGCCGCGCGCCCACGTTCCTCCTGGCCACCGGATACGAGCAGGTGCGCTCGATCGCGGCGTGGCTCGCGGGCGACCTGGCCTCGGCCTCGCGCGTCGAGCTGAGCCTTCCGGCCACCGGCGTGTGCTCGACGGATGCCGGCGGGTGCTGCTGACATGACGCTCGTGCGTGCGCTGGAACGCGCGGACTGGGCCGCGGTCGAGGACGTCTACCGCGAGGGCATCGAGGGCGGCAACGCGACCTTCGAGACCGAGACGCCGACCTGGGACGCGTTCGACCGCGCGAAGACCCGGTTCGGCCGGCTGGTCGCCGTCGACGACGCGCACAGCGTCGTCGGGTGGGCGGCGGCGTCGCCGGTGTCGGCACGCGCCGCGTACCGGGGCGTCGTCGAGCACTCCGTCTACGTCGCCGGGCGCGCGCAGGGCCGCGGCATCGGCACCGCCCTCCTGCGCGCGTTCATCGCCGCGGCCGAGATGAACGGGGTGTGGACGATCCAGTCGAGCGTCTTCCCCGAGAACACGGCATCCCTCCGCCTGCACGAGAGCCTCGGCTTTCGCGAGGTCGGTCGTCGCGACCGCATTGCCCGCTCGGCCGTCGGCCCGTGGGCCGGGCAGTGGCGCGATACCGTGCTCATCGAGCGGCGCAGCACGATGAACGGGCGCGCATGACCGAGATCGACGTCGCGCGACACCTCACCGCCGTGCGAGCCCTGGTCCTGCAGATCCTGTCCGCCATGGGCCCGCTCACCCGCGAAGGGATCCTTCGCGAGTGGGAGCGTCGACGTCCCGACCTCGGCGCCGGACACCGCGAGCGGTTGCCGAGGATGCGGGATGAGACGCTGTGGCGCCTGACGAACCTCGGCTGGACCGCCCGACAGGGGGCGGAGTACCACCTCACGAACGACGGCGAGATCGCGCTGCGGTGCGCGCGCGAGCCGTCTCGCGCAGACGTCGCTCGAGATCTTCCACCGCGCTCTTGACCGCGTCGCGCATTCCTCGGGCGCCGTCGGCATCCCATTCGGCGGGGTCGGGGAAGCTCCACTGCACGTGCTCCCCGCGGATCGGACCGGGGAGGTCGAGGTTGGGCTTCATCGTCACCACCACGTCGGCGGTGGCGAGGTCGTCGGCCGTCACGGCCCGGGGAGTGGCGTCGGTCGTGTCGATCCCGAGCTCCGAGAGGGTGGTGGCGATGGCGGGATTGATCCGGTCGGCCGGGGCGACACCGCCGCTGAGGACGCGCACCCTCCCCTGTGCGACGCGGTCCATGAGGTGCGCGCCGAGCTGTGAGCGTCCGGCGTTGTGCGTGCAGATGAACAGGACGGTGGGGGCGGTCATGCGCGTACTCCAGAGGAATGCTGCTGCCGCGACCAGGCCTGGGTCGCGATCTGGACGGCGTCCCACGGGGATCCGAGGGGCGGGGTGTAGGAGAGGTCGAGATCGCTGACCTGCTCGACGCTCAGGCCAGCGAACAACGCGGTGGCATACGTGTCCACGCGTTTCGCGGTCTCGGTGCTCAGGCGCCCGACCAGCTGCGCGCCGAGGAGCAGTCCGGTGTTCTCGTCGCCGGTGATGCGGAGGGTGATCGGCTGCGCGCCCGGGTAGTAGCGCTTGTGGTCGTCGGCGACGCTCTGCGTGGTCGACGGTGCGTATCCGGCGGCCGCGGCCTCGTGATGACGAAGCCCGGTGCGGGAGGCGACGAGATCGAACACCTTCACCACCTGGGTGCCGACCGAACCGGCGAAGCGGGCGGTGCCGCCGAGCGCATTCTCTCCGGCGACGCGGCCCTGCTTGTGGGCGGTGGTGCCGAGGGGGAGGTAGGTCTCGCCGAGCAAACGGTGGTGGGTGATGACGCCGTCGCCGGCGGCGAAGACGTCGGGCAGCCCCGTGCGCATCGCCGCATCGACGGCGACCGCCGAGCCCGCCCCGAGGGATGCCCCGGCTCGTCTCAACAGCTCGGTGTTCGGGCGGACTCCGACGACGGCCAGGACGAGATCGGCCGTGTACGCGCGCTCTTCGCCATCGGTGAGGGCGTGGACGGTGAGTTCCGTCCCCGATTTCTCGATGCCCCGGACGACGGTCGAGGTGCGCACGGTGACGCCGTGCGCGATGAGCTCGTCGCGCACCAGCGAGCCCAGCTCGGCATCCAGCGTCGAGAGCACCTCGGGTCCGCGCTGCAGCTGGGTGACCTGCATGCCCCGCGCGATGAAGGCCTCCGCCATCTCCAACCCCACGTAGCCCGCGCCGATGATGATGGCACTGCGGGGGCTGCGCGCGTTCAGGTCGTCATCGAGAGCGAAGGTGTCGCCCATGGAGTGGATGACATGCACACCGTCCGCGGGCCCCAGGGCACCGAGCCCCTCGATCCCCGCGTGCGACGGGAGAGCACCGGTCCCCACGACGAGGGCGTCGTAATCGAGGTGGCTCAACGCGCCGTCCGGCCCCCGCAGGTGCAGGCGGTGACCCTCGACGTCGATGTCGGTGGCGAGAGTGTCGAGCCGGAGGCGCATGCCGGTCGCTTCGAGGTCGACTGCGGTGCGATGCGCGAGCGATTGCCAGGGCGTCACCTCTCCGGAGAAGAAATAGGGGATGCCGCAGATGGAGTAGTTCGGGTATGCGTCGGCGACCACGACGGTGACGTCGACGGACGGGTCGAGCTCGCGGGCGCGGAGCGCAGCCGAGATACCGGCGTCACTCCCGCCGATGGCGACGATGTGCATGAGGGGCCCTTCGGGTCAGAGGGATGAGACGACGGGAGCTGCGACGGCGTCGCGTGGCACGCGCGGGGGCCACGCCAGGAGCAGGGAGGCCACCGCCACGCCCACGGCGGCGCCGAGCAGTTGCGCCATCACGAAGGGGGCGGCGGAGGCGGGGGCGATGCCGGCGAACGTGTCGGTGAAGATCCGCCCGACGGTGACGGCGGGGTTCGCGAAGGAGGTGGAGCTGGTGAACCAGTAGGCGCTGCCGATGTAGGCCGCAACCCACAAGGCGACCGCGCGTCCCGCGCCCTGGCGTGCGGCGAGCAGAATGACGACGATCAACCCGGCCGTCGCGACCACTTCTCCGAGGAGCACCCCGAGCCCGCCGCGGTCGGAGGTGGACAGGGCCTGGGGGACATCGAACATGGCGTTCGCCAGAACGCTTCCGCCGATCGCCCCGACCAGCTGTGCGCTCACGTAGAGCGCGGCACGGCCCACGCGGCCTGAGAGGGCGCTTCCCGGGCGGAACAGATCGACCACCGTGACGGCCGGGTTGAGGTGAGCACCCGAGACGGGACCGAGGACGGAGATGAGCACGAACAGTCCCATGGCCGTCGCGATGCTGTTGGCCAGGAGCTGAAGACCCGCATCATCCGTCAGGGATGACGCGGCAATCCCCGAGCCCACCACGACGCAGACCAGCGCTGCGGTGCCCACCGCTTCCGCCAAGACGGGGGCGATCGTCTGTGAATTCATGTCTCTCCTACCTTGACGGCGCCACACTACATCAATCAAGATTGAGACAATGAACGGTGAGCAAACAGACCTCGAGAGGCGCGCCGCACGGCACGCTGCCCTCGCCGACCCCGCACGACTGCAGATCGTCGACCTGCTCGAGACGGGCGACCTCTCCCCCCTCGAACTGCTCGCGCGCATCAACATCGCCTCGAACCTGCTTTCCCATCACCTCAAGGTGCTCGAGCGAGCGGGCATCATCGTCCGCTCGCGCTCGGAGGGTGATCGCCGCCGCACCTACGTCTCGCTGTCGCCGGACGCCGCCGGTCCGATCTCCGGCAGCACGGTCTTGACGGCACCGCGAGTGGTGTTCGTGTGCACCGCGAACTCGGCCCGCTCTCAGCTCGCCGAGCACCTGTGGCGCACCCGCAGCGATGTCCCCGCCGCCTCAGCCGGAACCACCCCGTCGCCCGCCGTCGCGCCGGGGGCCATCGCGGTCGCCGCGCGGCACGGCCTCGACCTGCATGACGCCGCACCCAAGCTGCTCGCCGACATCCGCCACGACGACGACCTGCTGATCAGTGTGTGCGACAACGCCCACGAGGCCCTCGAGAGAACCGACCTCCACTGGTCGGTGCCCGACCCGGTTCCCTCGAACACCGCGGACGCCTTCGAAAAGACCTATCGACATCTCGCCCGCCGTATCGACGGGCTCCTCCCCCACCTCGCCGCCTGACCACCGGAGCGCACCATGACCCGCCCCACCGTTCTCTTCGTCTGCGTCCACAACGCCGGGCGTTCGCAGATGGCCGCCGGCTACCTGCAGCACCTCGCCGGCGACCGCATCGACGTGCTGTCCGCCGGATCCGCCCCCAAGGACTCGATCAACCCGATGGCCATCGCCGCGATGGCCGAGGAAGGCATCGACATCTCGGCGAACCAGCCGAAGATCCTCACCGTCGACGCGGTGAAGACCTCCGACGCCGTGATCACGATGGGCTGCGGCGACGCGTGCCCGATCTTCCCGGGCAAGCGCTACGAGGACTGGGAGCTCGACGACCCCGCGGGGCAGGACCTGGACGCCGTCCGCCGCATCCGCGACGAGATCAAGGGCCGCGTCGAGGGACTGATCGGGAGTTTGTCCGGGGCCTGACGTCCGAGGACGTCGCCCTCGTAAGCAAAGGCTGGATGTCTAGCCTTTGCTTACGGGACCGTCGACCAAAGCCTCCAGCGGCCCGTCGGGCAGCACGACCCATCCCTCCCGCCGCGCCACGGCGAGCATGTCGGATGCCGGGGGCGAGAACCGTCCGAGCGCGCCCGCGCGGGTCGCGAGGGCGGCGACGAGGGCGTCGAAGGCGTCCGCCTTGCGGATCGCCAGCGCGGCGAAGGCGCCGAGGTCGACCCACGGTGCGCGCTCGCGGAGCGCGTCGAGCAGAACGGCCCGGCGGGCGGCATCCACGCGATATCCCGTGGTGTCGAAGCCCCACAGGCGCAGCGATCCGCCGGGGTAGACCTCGAACAGGCGCCCCTCGGCGGCCCGGTCGACGTCGAGCCCCACCTCGGCCAGACGACGCAGCAGCCCCGCCCCGCGCAGCGCGGTCACCCCGAGCCGATCGGTCGACACGCTCAGGGGCCACCGCCCGATGCGCTCGCGCACGACGTGGTCGGTGTGGCGGTAGACCAGCGGTCGACGCCAGTCCGCGTGCCCCTCGACGGGACCGAGCGTCGGGACGCGGTCGGCATGATGCGCCCCGACGAAGTCGACGAACGCGTCGGGCCAGCCGAGCGGACAGTCCACCCCCAGCCACGCATCGTCGGAGCGGACGGATGCCACGATCTCGGCATCCGTCATCCCGATCTCGAGACGCTCGAGCACAGCGCGGCCCGGGCTCCATGCGATCTCGGCGAGCGCGGTGCCGGGCGCCTCCGCGGCGAGGTCGACTCCGACGGTTCTCATCGGGAGGAGCCTAGGTCACGGCGGGCGGGTGCCGCCCTGCCCGCGCGGAACCGCATGCGCCCCGCAGGTCCTCGCGGACCGTGCGCGCACCCGCGGGGAGGCCTCGACCTCCGTCCACGGATCGGCGTGCCTGCGGACGCCCCGCGACGAGGCGTGTCGCACGCGAGACCGCGCCGGACAAGCCATCCCCGATCCGCCCGGTGACCTGGGAGGATCGACGCATGGCAGACGAGGATCTCCCCGATTCGCTCGAACCGGCGACCGACGTCCCGCCGCGCGACGAACCCGACCCGCCGCCCACACCGAAGGGCGACCTGCGGGCCGTGTCCATCATCGCGATCGTCACCGGCGCGATCGTCATCGCCTGGTACCTCTTCATCGCCACCGCCCAGACGATCTCGAAGATCGACGAGATGCCGTGGATACAGATCGGCATGTGGGGTCTCGCCGTGGTGTCGTTCGTGTGCGGCATCCTGAGTCTCAACGCGCGCATGGCGCGCGAGCTGGCGGCAGCCGGCTTCATCGCGGGAGTGGCCGCGGGTCTGCTGTCGATCTCGATCGGCTTCTTCAGCGAGCTGCTGACCTGAGTTATCAGCCGGCGCACTCCTGGCTGAGTTCGGTGAGCGTCCACGATCCGCTCGAGTGGTCGAGGTGCACCGTGCCGCAGTTCCCGCCGGCGTAGGCGACGTCGAGGACCGCATCGTTCTGCGTCTGCGACACGACCGTCACGTCGACGTCGGCCGACATGCCGGTGGCGGCATAAAGGGCCGAGGTCTGCGTGATGAGGGCCGCGCAGTCGGAGATCCCGGCCCCGGTGGTGTCGTTGTACTCCTGGATCATGCGCTGCTGCAGCGGCTCGGTCAGGGCACCGCAGGCCGCGACCGTGTCGGCCGCCCGCACGGCGGTCCACCACGAGCGGAAAGCCTCGACCGGGCCGGCGTCGGGAGAGGCCGAGGCGCTCGCGACAGGACTCGGGGCGGTCGAGACCGACACGGAGGGCTCGCTCGACGCGGGCTCGGATGACGTCGGACCGGTGCAGGCGGAGAGGACGAGGCTCACGCCGGCGAGCGCGAGGAGGAGCAGCGGGCGGGGGGATCGCATGGATCCATCTTCGGCGACGAGGCGCGCGGGTGCCAGTCGGGTGTTGCATCTCTCGCCCGGCCGTTCGTGTTGGACGCCGACCCCGACGACCGTCGGCCCTGCCGTCGTGCGGAGATCGTGGCCGTCACCGCGCTGCGCACCGCGATCGAGCGGCGTGTCACGACTCTCCTCCGCAGGACGGTGCGACCGGTGCGCGCTCAGAAAACCGCCCCCACCCCCACGTACCGCGCGGCCGGGCGGATGATCTTCGGATCCCGCGCCTGCTCGAGCACGTGCGCCGTCCAGCCGATCGTGCGGGCCAGAGCGAAGGTCGGGGTGAACATGCCGCGCGGGATGCCGCACTGCTCCATCACCACCGCCGCGTAGAACTCCACGTTCGCCTTCAGGGCCCGCTCCGGATGCCGCGCGGCGAGCTGACGTTCGGCCTCCGCCTGGAACGCGAGCGCCTGCTCCACCCGCCCGCCGCCGAGTCCCCGGGCGACCTCGCGCAGCAGCTCCGACCGCGGATCCGCCGTGCGGTACACCGCGTGTCCGAAGCCCATGAGACGTCGACCGGCGGACAGCTCTCCCGCGATCCACGCGCCGGGGTCGCCGCCGGCGGCATCGAGACTGTCGAGTGCGCGCGCGGGCGCTCCCCCGTGCAGCGGCCCCGAGAGCGCCCCGAGCGCGCCGGAGAGGCAGGATGCCATGTCGGCTCCCGTCGACGCGATGACCCGGGCGGTGAACGTCGAGGCGTTGAAGCCGTGGTCCATCGCCGCGACGAGGTAGGCCGACAGTGCGCGCACATGCGCGTCGTCGGGAACGACGCCAGTCACCCGCTCGAGGTAGTCCGACACGACGCCGCGGCCCGCCGGCATCCGCCCCGAGAGAGGAGCGAGGGCGAGGGGCGCGATCGCCGCGTACCGGATGGCGTCGTCGAGGCGACCCGTCTCGTCGAGGTCGTACAGCGCCGCGGAGCGGAGGGCGGATGCCGACAGCGTCCACACCGCGCGCAGCACCGCGATCGGATCGTCGGTGCGCTCGCGGACGGCGGCGATCAGCGCCGGGAGCCGCTCGTCGGCCTGCGCGTCGGCGATCCGCAGCTCGAAGTCGTGCGGGGCGTGGGGTGCGCCATCGACGACGAGCAGGTGCCAGACGTCTTCGAAGGTGCGGGTGCGCGCGAGGTCGACCGCGGAGTGACCACGGTAGTGGTAGAAACCGGCCTCGCCGTTCACATCGCTGATGGCCGTCTCGGCCGCGACGACACCGTTGAGACCGCGGGGGACATCGATCAGGTGGCTCATGCGCTCAGTGTGCGAACATGACGTCCACAGCGTCAACGTTGATCGGATCAAGATGTCGGCTCCCCTCCCCCGCCTGACCGCGGCCCAGACCGCCGCTCGGCTCGGGGTCAAGCCCGAGACCCTCTACGCCTACGTCTCGCGCGGGCTGCTGGCCCGCGAGCGCGACGCGCACGGCTCGACGTTCGACGCCCTCGAGGTCGAGGCGTTCGCGACCGGGCGACGACGCTCCGCGGCGCACGCACCGGCCCACCCCACCACCGGGATGCCACTCGGCATCCTGCACACCGACATCGCCGACATCGAAGACGACGAGCTGCTCTTCCGCGGCCGACGCGCGCGCGATCTCGTCGACCGTCCGTTCGCCGAGGTCGTCGCCTGGCTCTGGGACGCCGAGCGCGTCGACGCCCCCGACCCCGCCATCGGCAGCGCGCGCGAGATGGTGGCGGCGCTGCCCCCGCACGCCGACGCCATGGATCGCCTGCGCGCCGCCCTCACCGGGTTCGCCGCGGACGATCCCCTCCGTCACGACACCTCGCCGACCACGCTGCACCGCATCGGCTGGACGCTCCTGACCGGGATCCCGGTCGCCCTCGGCGGAGACCCCGATCCCGACATCGCGCTGTCGCTGTCGCGGTCGTGGAACGCCCCGGCATCCGTCGGTCCCGCCGTCAACGCGGCCCTCGTGCTGCTCATCGACCACGACCTCGCGGTGTCGACCTTCTCCGCGCGGGTGGCCGCCTCGGCGCGTGCCGACGGATACGCCGCGGTCAGCGCCGCTCTCGGCGCGGCGGACTCCCCCCTGCACATCTCCGCGGCCACCCGCACGGCCCGCCTGCTCACGCGCGTGCGGAGAGGCCTCGACCCCGAACGGGCCCTGGCCGAAGCGCTGCAAGACGGCAACGGCATCCCGGGCTTCGGGCACCCGCTCTACCGCGGGATCGACGACCGCGCCGAGGCCCTGTTCCCCTTCATCACCGCGCTCCCGGACGGCGAAGGGACGATGGATGCCGTGCGCCGGCTCTCCGAGGTCGTGGACGCGCGGGCGCGCCTGCGCCCCAACGTCGATCTGGCGCTGGCCGCGTTGGCATCCGGTGCTCGGCTGCCCGAGGACGCCGCGAGCACGATCTTCGTCGTCGGCCGGCTGGCGGGGTGGATCGCGCACATCGCCGCGGAGTATGCGGAGCCCGCCATGCGGCTTCGCCCACGGGGTGAGTACGTGGGGCGGTGACGCATCTCACCATCGCGCAGCAGGCGGGGTGCGCGCGCCTGTGGACGAACGACTCGCGGCTCGCGGCCGTCGCGCCGGAGCTCGCGGTCGACGCGCTCGCGCGGCCTGACCTCCGTGGGCGATCTCCGCATCGTGGATCAGGGGTGATCCCAGCCGCGCGCCATCTCGACGACGGCCGCGACGGCGGCCTCGGTGTCGGCGGGCGAGCCTCCCGCCCGGCCCGCGACGAGCCCGGCCACGAACGCGCTGAGCGGAGCCGCGGGGCGCGCGACGCCGTTCGCGACGTCGCGCGCGAGATCGAGGATGAGCGGGATGGGGATGTCGCCGCGGTCGAGGCCGAAGTGCTCGGCGAGTGCGGCGCTCCAGTCGTTCAGCGCTTCGGGCGGCAGGGTGCGGTTCTCGGTCATGGCTCCTCCTCGGGCGTGATGCAGATCGTCCCACGTGTCGATGTCGCGCGTCAGGGCCGGATCGACGGCGACCGGCTCGATGCGCAGCCCGCCAAGCAGCGCCCGCATCGCGGCATCGCGTCCGCGGTCGGCGAGACCGGATGCCGCCGTGCGCAGCGCCCCGGTGCGATAGCGCCCGATGAGCCACTGACGCCGACCGTCGTCGAGGCACACGCCGTCGATCCCCGCCCCGAGAACGTCGGGCAGGGCGGCCACCGCCGGGACCGCCGTCGGAAGATCGCAGGCGAGGACGAGCACCTCCTCGGCATCCACGACCGGGAGGGCGGCGAGCACCGCGGCGACCGGTCCCCCGAAGGGCGGGTCCTCGCGCACCCACGTGAGACCGGCGTCGTCGTCGAGTCGCGGTCCGACCACCACGATCCTCTGCGCCCCGACAGACCGGGCCGCGTCGATGCCGGCGCGGAGCAGCGTGCGGCCGTCCACCTCGAAGAGGGGTTTGGCGGCCCCGCCCACGCGTGAGGCGCGGCCGCCCGCCAGCAGGATCGCGTCGAGCGTCACCACCGCATCACCTCGACCGCGTCGCCGGACTCGAGGTCGCGGTCGCTCGGCGGGATGATGGCGAGACCGTCGGCGTCGCCGAGCCCCCGGGTGCCGTGCGGGGTCGGGTAGGCGGTCCAGCGCGCGGGGTCGGAGCGGTCGAGGCGGACGGGTACGTACTGCACGCGCCCGGGTCGGGCCCGGCGGCCCGCGGCGAGCACGGCGGTGACGGTCTCGCGCCCGAGCTCGGCGTCGCCCTCGAGGGCCCGAAGCGCCGGCCGCACGAACAGTTCGAACGACACCGCAGCACTCACGGGGTTGCCCGGGAGGCCGAACAACAGTGTGCCCGCGGGTGTGCGCCCGAAGCCCTGCGGTCTGCCGGGCTGCATGCGCACACCCTCGAAGCGCATGAGGTCGCCGAGGGTGTTCTTCACCACCTCGTAAGCGCCCGCGCTGACCCCTCCCGAGAAGACGACGACGTCGGCGTCGGCGGCTTCGGCGGCGGCGATGGCCGCACGGGGCCCGTCACCTTCGTCGCCGACGCTGGTGCGCAGCACGATCTCGGCCCCCGCCTCCTCCGCGAGACCGGCGAGGAGCACGCTGTTGGACTCGGGGATCTGCCCGCGGCGGAGCGGTTCGCCGGCCGGACGCAGTTCCGAGCCCGTCGACACCACGGCCACGCGGGGGGCGCGCGATACCGAGACCGTGCCGACACCCGCGGCCGCGACCGCACCGAGACGGGAGGCGTTCAGCCGTACCCCCGGCGGGACCACGAGCTCCCCCTCGCGCACGTCGGAGCCGCGGGCACGGACGTGCGCTCCCGGCCCGCGCGGGGCGACGACGACCGTGACGTCGTCGAGACCGCCCGCGAGTCCCCGCTCCGTGTCTTCGAACGGGACCACCGCGATGGCGTCTGTCGGTACGGGGGCGCCCGTCATGATGCGGGCGGCGTCGCCGGCATCCATCATCGGATCGTCGTCGGTGCCCGCCGGGAGGTCGGCGATCACCCGGAGCGTGACCGGAGCGGCGACCTCGCGGACCGCGAACCCGTCCATCGCGGAGCTGTCGAATCCCGGCACGTCGACTCTGGCGTGAACAGGATGCCGCAGCACCCGGCCGCGCGCGGATGCCACGGCCCGCGTTTCGGAAGGAACGGGAACGACCTGCTCGAGGACCGCGGCGAGGTGATCGGCGACGTCGATCACGCGATCGATCCGCGGGGGAAGAGGGGCATGGTCTCAGCGTAGGCCGGGGCAACCCCGCCGTCTCGCGCCGCCGCCCGGCTACCGTGGCCGCATGGACGGCCTGACGTATACCGAGATCGGCGCGACGGCGGGAGAGATGCCCGCCGGTTACCACCACGTGCGCGCACGACGGATCATCGGTCACGGGCGCGACGCCTTCGAGCGCGCCGCCGACGCCCTGCTCGCGGGCGAGGCGCAGCGACGCGCGGGAGCGCGGGTCGACCTGAGCGAGACGCCGATGCGCGAGGGCACCCGCGTCACGATGCGCCTGGGGATCGGCATCCTGAGCTTCCGTATCCCGTGCCTGGTGGTCTGGGCGCAGCGCACCGACGCCGTGGCGGGGTTCGCCTACGGCACGCTGCCGGGGCATCCCGAGCGCGGTGAGGAGCGGTTCACGCTGACGCTGCGACCGTCGGGCGAAGTGGTGTTCGACATCGCCGCGTTCTCGAAGCCGGGCCGCTGGTTCACCCGGGTGGGTGCCCCGCTCGGTCGTGCCGTGCAGGCGTGGATGACGCGGCGGTATCTGCGCGCGCTGTAACGAGGCCCGAGAGCACACGATCGGCGCGAGGTCACCCCTTCCGCCGCCGACATAGCCTGTCGGTTCGCGCCGATCGTGTGATCTCGCGGGGGGCGGAGCGGACGACGGAGCGATACGGAAGGCTCCCCCGGAACGCCGAAGGCCCCGCCGAAGCGGGGCCCGTGGCTCATGCAGACCGGGTCAGGCGTGCGGACGCTCGTCCTCCACGACCGACTGCACCTCGTCGGTGGCCGGCGTCTCGTCGTCGCCGCGCACCTCGTCGGCGGCGATCGCGATGTCGACCGCGGCGTCTTCGAGGGCCTCGGCGACGACGTCGCGCACATCGGCGCGCTCGCCCTCGGTCGCGGCGTCGGCGGTGGCGTCGAGGGCCGACCCCTCGTCGACCGGCTCGAGATCGTGCGTCACCCGGTCGGCGGCGGCGATGTCTGCGGCGGCGACGTCGGCCGCAGCCTCCTCGCGCCGATCGGCCTCCGACGACTGCCGGGCGAACTCCCCGGCCGCCGCGGCGGCGCGACCGGCCAGGTCGGATGCGGCGTCCTTCGCGTCGCCGAGCGCCTTCGCGGCGTCCTCTGCCTTCTCGCGCACGACGGCGGCGGCGTCATCGGCCTTCTCGCGGACCGCCGTCGACGCGGCATCCGCCCGGTCCTTCACGTCCGCAGCGATCTCGCGAGCGCGGTCGCCGGCGGCATCCGCCTTCTGTTCCGCCTCCTCGACGACGTCGCGGTCGAAGGGGCCGAAGACACCGGTCACGACCACGTCGACATCGATGCGCCCGCGCCCGAGGGGCTCGAGAGCCGTGCGGACGGCCGTGCGCACGGCGTCGGAGACCTCGTGGAGCTTGTGCGGGTAATCGACCACGAGCGAGATGGTCGCCGTGACCGATTCGGCGCGGTCGGTGTCGATCTTCACGCCGGGGGCGGTGCTGGCCAGGCCCACGCGCTCGCGGACGGCGTCCGACGCGCGACCCAGCAGGCTGCCCAGGGCGTGCACGCCCGGCACCGAGCCGGCCGCGGCGGCGGCCAGGCTCGCTGCGGCATCCAGGTCGGGCGGGTCGATGGTGGCATCGATGGTGGTCATGACGGCTCCTCGTGGGGTGTCAGTGCACGCGGGTGTTGTCGCGCGCGAGCTTCGCGCGCAGGCCCGAGTGGATGGAGATGTACGCGCGCAGGTTCTGGCCCGTGAGGGCGGCGAGGTTGGTGACCAGGGTGTCGACGTGCTCGGCCACCTGACGCGGGGAGGTGTTCTGGCGCGGGGTGACCGCGACGTGGAGCACCGACTCGTTCTTGATCTCACCGGCGCTGATGCGCGAGGAGAGGATCTCGTCGCGCTCGGCGAGCGCGTTCTTGAGGGCCTCCGAGGCGAACCCGTCGGTGACCGTGATGCGACCGGCGTCGCTCGCGCTGCCCGTCGACTGCAGCGGCGCCTGGCGGCGTCCGCGCACGGCGGCCGAGGCGATGACGATGAGGATGATCGCGAGCACCACGAAGGCTGCGACGGCACCCCAGCCGGCGGAGTCGCGGCCGAGCGACTCGAGCCAGCCCTGGAAGCCGCCCATGACGGTGGTCCAGGTATCGGTTCCGCCGGGCAGGAGTCCCACGGCGAGGGCGAGAGCGCCCAGGCCCAGCAGCACGAGGGCGACCAGGAAGAGGATGAAGCGGTTCAGACCGCGACGCGTGGCGTTCATCAGGACTCCTTGGTGTCGGGACGCTCGACGCGCAGGTGGGTGCGCACGGCGGGGGTGAGCTTGTAGGCGGCGACCTCCTCGTCGACGATGCGGCGCAGCTGCGCCTCATCGACCGGGATGCCGACCGGGGGACGCACCGTCACGTCGACGGCGCGGTGGGCCACGCCCACGACGATGTCGTCACGGGCGATGCCGGACTCGTTGCTGAGGTGCTGGGCGAGAGCGGATGCCACGACGCCGTTGTCGACGACGACGGCACGCTCGCCCCACTCCATCTCGTGGCGGGAGAGCCGACCGGGCTTGAGCGCGAGCACGAGCACGATGAGGCCGAGGATCGCGAGCACGACGCCGCCGATGATGAAGGCGACGGGCATGAGCGCGGTGGGGGCCGCGACGACGGCGTTGAGGGCCTCGCCGGGCGACACCAGCAGCGGCTGGGCGCCGGTGAGGTTCAGGATGATCTCGACCGCGGCGTAGGCCAGGGCCAGGAGCAGCAGCACGACCACGACGAGCATGGCCACGGTGCGCGGGGAGTGCGTCTCGCGACGCACCACGGTGCGGAGCACGGTGTCAGTCATCACAGCACTCGCTTTCGCTGGGGGGCGGTGGCGCCCGAGATGGTCAGGTCGACGCGCGAGATCTCGCGGCCGAACAGCCGCGTGAGGCGCGTAC
The DNA here is from genome assembly GCF_041379845.1 of Microbacterium sp. BWR-S6Y. Taxonomy (NCBI): domain Bacteria; kingdom Bacillati; phylum Actinomycetota; class Actinomycetes; order Micrococcales; family Microbacteriaceae; genus Microbacterium; species Microbacterium sp. BWR-S6Y. Next base: position 189,948 of record NZ_JBFECV010000006.1, on the reverse strand, counting down.
GGAGTTCGCTCTGGGCGGCGGCGGCCGCCTCGAGCACGGGGGTGGCGGCGCGCACGGCCTCGGTGTCGTCGAGGCGGGGCACCGGAAACGGCGACGTCACGCGCACGGCGGCGGTGTCGCGGGCCGCGACGATCTCGACGTGGACGCCCTTGGCATCCACTCCGATGATGTCGGCGGCGGCGCGCTCGGCCGTCTTCTGCAGCACGCGGTCGGCGATGTTCACCCGGCCGGCGGGGAGGCCGGGGCCGGCAACCGCGCTGCGGCTGCCGACCCCGGGGGAAGCGGTGACGGTGGTCACGATGTGCTCCGACCCTTGAAGGCGTTGACGACGTTGCGGAAGTCGATCTCACCCGCGGTGATACGGGCGACGACCACACCGATCGCCATGAAGAGGGCGACGAGGATGAATCCCCAGAAGCCGAAGATCAGGGCGCTGAGGGCCAGCACGAGACCGGCGAGAGCGCCCTTCGTCGTGGCGCTCACTGGACGCGCTTCTCGGACTCGGCGTCGTTGTTGTCGTCGCCCGGGATGTGGACGTCGTTCACATCGACGTTGACCTCGACGACCTCGAGACCGACGAGACGGCTGATCGCACCGGCGACGCGCCCGCGCACCTGGTCGGCGACTTCCTGGATCGGGGCGCCGTACTCGACGACGATGGTGACGTCGGCGGCGGCCTGCGTCTCGCCGACCTCGACCTTGACGCCCTGCGTCAAGTCGGTCGCGTTGATGGCGTCACGGATGGCGCCGAGCGCACGGGCTCCGCCGCCGCCGAGCGCGTACACGCCGGTGACCTCACGGGCCGCGATGCCGGCGACCTTGGCGACGACGCCTTCGGCGATCGTGGTCTTGCCCTCGGTGTGGGTCTCCTGGCCGCGAGCGGCGAGGGGACGGTTCACGCGCGACGCCGCCTGGGGGACGTTCTGCGCAGCGGGGGTGGTGGGGGCGTTCTCAGCCATGTCCGTGCCTTTCGATGTCGTGACCCGATGGTTCGGGGTGGGCGCTTCGGCCTACATGACTAAGACGTACCGGGTGCAGGAATCGTCACGCCGGACTTGAAAAAACCCGCCGCATCTGTATTCGGCCGCATGCGAATGGCTGATTCCCGCACGATTGCGCGTGTGGTCACGCTCCCAGCCGCTGCTCCCTCGGTGAGGCCGCGAGGGGCGAGATGGCGCGTCACTGGCGTCCGTACCCGACCCCGGGTCGCCCGGACCCCACCCGACCGCATGTCGGATGCCGGGCGTACGCTCGACCCATGTCCCCCCTGTTCTCGTCGGAGCGGTCCTGAGATGGGCCGCCTCACCACCTCCCGCCGGGTGACCCGCATCACCCTCGAGGGCGCGAACCGTCAGCGACCGGATGCCATCGCGGTCGAGGAACCGCTCGAGATCCGCGTCGCGGGCTCGCCGCTGTCGGTGACCATGCGGACGCCCGGGCACGACGTCGAGCTCGCCGCGGGTTTCCTCGTGTCCGAGGGCGTGATCAGCCGCGGCGACCAGTTCGCCCGCGCGATCCACTGCGGAGGACCCGGCACGGGCGGCGCCGACGGCAACACCTACAACGTGCTCGATCTCACCCTCGCCGCGGGGGTCGCGCCCCCCACCCCGCGTTCCTTCTTCACGACGAGTTCGTGCGGGGTGTGCGGAACGGCATCCATCGACGCGGTCGAGAAGGTCTCGACCTACGACGTGTCGACCGACCCCCTCTCGATCTCGGCTCACGACGTCGCGGCCCTCCCCGACCGCCTGCGCGAGCATCAGAAGACGTTCGACAAGACCGGCGGCCTGCACGGCGCGGCACTGTTCGACGTCGCGAGCGGCGAGCTGCTCGTCGCGCGCGAAGACGTCGGTCGCCACAACGCCGTCGACAAGGTCGTCGGCTGGGCGCTGCTCAACGATCGTCTGCCCCTGCGCGGGACGGTGCTGCAGGTGTCGGGGCGGGTGAGCTTCGAACTCGTGCAGAAGGCCGTGATGGCCGGCATCCCGATGCTCTCCGCCGTGTCGGCGCCCTCGTCCCTCGCGATCGAACTGGCCGAGCGCGCCGGGCTCACGCTCGCGGCGTTCGTCCGCGGCTCGAGCATGAACCTCTACACCCGCGCGGATCGCATCGTCGTCGCATCCACAACCCCCGTGACCGAGGACGTCGCGGGCGTACGCTGACGATCGTGCGCGCGGTGAGCGGATGCCACCGACTCGGCGCCGGAATCCACGGAGGGTGAGCATGGGTGAGTCGTTCGGGCTGATGACCGAGGAACCGCGCCAGGGAGGCCTCGGCCCGCAGGTCGAGGGCGAGTGGTCGAGCACCGGCCCCTACGAGCACCCCGCCGCCGGCTGGGGTGCCGCCCTCACGGTGGGCAAGGTGCTCTACGAGCAGCGTCAGCCCCTCGCGGGGACCAAGGCGATGTTCACGATGAATCACCCGAAGAGCGGTTTTGACTGCCCGGGTTGCGCGTGGCCCGACGACAAGGGCGTCACCCTCGACATCTGCGAGAACGGCATCAAGCACGTCACGTGGGAGATGACGCACAAGCGCGTCGGCAAGGAGTTCTTCGCCGAGCACTCCGTGAGCGAGCTGTCGCAGTGGAGCGACTTCGAGCTCGAGGACGCCGGGCGCCTGGTGGGGCCGATGGCGTACGACGCCGCGACCGACCACTACGTGCCCATCTCGTGGAACGACGCGTTCCGCACGATCGCGCGCCACCTCACGGCGCTCGACTCCCCCGACGAGGCCGCGTTCTACACCTCGGGCCGCCTCAGCAACGAGGCGTCCTTCCTGTACCAGCTGTTCGCGCGCGAGCTCGGCACGAACAACCTCCCCGACTGCTCGAACATGTGCCACGAGGGCTCGGGCCGCGGGCTCACGGCATCCCTCGCCACGGGCAAGGGCACCGCCGACCTCGAGGACTGGGAGGCGTGCGACGCCCTCTTCGTGCTCGGCGTCAACGCCGCCTCGAACGCCCCGCGCATGCTCACCAGCCTGGCCGAGGCCATCGACCGCGGAGCGCAGGTCGTGCACGTCAACCCGCTCCGCGAGGTCGCAGGCACCCGCACGATCGTGCCGCACGAGATCGTCGACATGGCGACGTTCAACTCCACGCCGACCAGCACGATGAACCTGCAGGTGCGCCCCGGCGGCGACCTGGCGCTCGTGCGCGGCATGGCCAAGGTCGTCTTCGAGGCCTCGGCGACCGACCCCACGGCCCTCGATCAGGCGTTCCTCGACGCGTACACCAGCGGACTCGACGAGTACCGCGCGATGGTCGAGGCGACCTCGTGGGGCGAGCTCGTCGAACAGGCCGGCCTGACCGAGGCCGAGATCCGCGCCGCCGCCGCGGTCTACCTCGCGTCGAAGCGCTGCGTCATCAGCTGGTGCCTCGGCGTCAGCCAGCACCAGCACGGCGTCGATACGGTGCGCGAGATCGTCAACCTGCTGCTGCTGCGCGGAAACGTGGGACGCAAGGGCACCGGCCCCTCCCCCGTGCGCGGCCACAGCAATGTGCAGGGCAACCGCACGTGCGGCATCAACCACAAGCCGACGGAGGAATGGCTCGCGAAGCTCGACGAGGTCTGCGGCATCACCTCGCCGCGCGAGCCGGGTCTCGACACCGTGCACACGGTCGCGGCCCTGCACCGCGGCGACCTCAAGGTGTTCCTCGGCATGGGCGGCAACTTCGTGCGCGCCGCTCCTGACACGAAGCTCACCGCCGAGGGTATGGGCCGGTGCGAGCTGACCGTGCACGTCAGCACGAAGCTGAACCGCAGCCACCTGACCCACGGCAAAGAGGCGCTCATCCTGCCGTGCCTCGGACGCACCGAGCGCGACATGCAGGAGGCGGGCCCGCAGTCGATCTCGACGGAGGATGCCATGAGCTCGGTCATGCTCTCGCTCGGCTCCCGCAAGCCGGCGTCGCCGCACCTGCTCAGCGAGCCCGAGATCATCGCGCGCATCGCGCGGGCGACCATGCCCGAGTCGGCCACGCCGTGGGAGTGGTACGTGGGCGACTACGACCGCATCCGCGACACGATGGCCAAGGCGCTGCCGGGCTTCGAGGGCTTCAACGAACTCGTGCGTCAGCAGTACGGCTTCCGCATCCCCCAGCCCGCCCGCGAGCGCGACTTCCGCACGCCCTCGGGCAAGGCGGAGTTCTCGCACGCCGAACTGCCGAACGTCATCCCCACAGAAGCCGACGTGCTCGTGCTGCAGACCATGCGCTCGCACGACCAGTGGAACACCACGATCTACTCGGCTGACGACCGCTACCGGGGCGTGCGCAACATCCGCGAACTGGTCTTCATGAACCGGCGCGACATGAAGGAACGCGGCATCGCCGAGGGCGACCTCGTCGACATCGTCGCAACCTCGCGCGACGGTTCGGTGCGCAGTGTCACGGCATTCCGCGCCCTCGAGTACGACACTCCGCGCGGCAGCGCGGCGGGCTACTTCCCCGAGCTGAACGTGCTGCTCGGCCCCGACGACTACAGCCGCCAGAGCGATCAGCCGCTGATGAAGGACATCCGGGTGCGGATCGCGAAGACGGCCTGACGCGCGGGGGCGAGATCGGCTCGCCCCGCGCGGGACCCCCTCGACGCAGGGTCGGATCCCGAAACGGCGAGGTCCGCGCGATCCCTCGACCCGGGTACGCCGCTGACCGCCCCCGCTCGCGACGCCGGCGTCGGAGGATCGCGCGTCGGCTCGGCAAGACGCGGTGCTTCCTCAGGCCCCGTGCGCGAGGGCGCGCGCGACCGTCGACTCGACGGCCGCCGCGGGCTCGCGCCGCGCCCTCTCCTCCCCCACGGTCCCGACGAGTGTGAACACCCGCTCGCCGACGGCTGACGGCGCCGCCGTCCCGGCGATGACGAGTGCCGGCACCCCCCGCGCCGCGGCGAGCGCGAGCACGTGCCCGGGCCCTTTGCCCGCGAGCGAGGTCTCGTCGAAGGCGCCTTCGCCGGTGAGCACGAGGTCGGCTCCGGTGATCGCCGCCTCGAGCCCGAGAGTGTCGGCGATGAAGGCCGCGCCGTCGACCAGGTCCGCGCCCGCGGCGAAGAGCGCACCCGACAGTCCTCCCGCAGCGCCGGTGCGCGAAATGCCCCGCACGTCGGTGCCGAACCGGGCGGCCCACTCCTCGGCATCCCTCGACAGTCGAGCGGACAGTCGGTCCACCAGGGCGGCATCCGCGCCCTTCTGCGGACCGAAGACCCGCGCGGCGTCGACGAACGCGGTCGTCGTGTCGGTCAGCACGACGACCCGGCCGGGGCCGAAGGGGACGCGGTCGCCGAGGGCCTCGATCGCCCCTCGGCCTCCGTCCGTCATCGCCGATCCGCCCATCCCCACCACGACCCGCGTCGCGCCCGCGTCGAGCGCCCGCGCGACGAGTTCACCGACGCCCCGGCTCGTGGCGCTCCAGGGGTCGTTGCGGTCGGATCCCCCGGCCAGAACGAGCCCGGATGCCGCGGCCGACTCGATCACGGCGAGATTGCCCTCGAGACGCCAGGCGGCGTGCACGGGCTCACCGAGCGGTCCGGTCACGGTGTCGACCCGGTTCGCTCCGCCGAGGGCGTCGAGCGTGCCGTCCCCGCCGTCGGCGATGGGCACGACCACCACCTCCGCGTCCGGTCGCCCGGCGCGCACGGCCGCCGCCATGGCATCCGCCGCCTCCCGCGCACTCAGCGTGCCCTTGAACTTGTCGGGGGCGATGACCACGCGCATGCGTCGCGTCAGACGTCGGCGCTGACGAGCACGCCCTGGCGCTGCAGGTCGGCCTGCACCTCGCCGACGGCCCGCTGGTAGGCGTCGTGCAGCTTCACCTGCTCGAGTCCGTCGTCGCTGCCGCCACCGGGCTGGAAGATCGGGCGGTGCAGATCGACGCGCACCGTGCCGCCGAGATCGGCGAATCGCACGTCGAGCACCTCGCGCACGTCGGCGTCGTGCGCCCGCAGCCCGAGGAACATCGTCTTGGCGATGCTGCCGTGAGTCGCCTTCCAGTGGTCGCCCTGCTCGGTCACGGTGAATCCCGCGGCCTCGAGGGCGGTGCGTGCCGCCTGCTGGGCGGCGGCGAGGTCGCCCGAGACGACGAGGTGGAAGTTCAGGATGGCCATGCGGGTGCGCCTTTCGCTCCGGTGCGGCCCAGCCTGGCGCGTCCGGCGACGGCTGCACAAGCTCCACCGGCGGGCTCGGCGCAGGAGTCGACCTCCCCCGTGAACAGGCCGCCCGGGCATGTCGGCCCGCCCAACTAGACTGACTCCCGTCCGGCCCCTGCGATTCTTGGAGCTCAGCCGCGTGACCACCCCGAACCCCGCCGCCCGCACAGCTCTTGCTGACACCGTCGAGAACGCCATCGCGACGCCGGAGAAAGAGCAGCCGTACGGCGCGCTCGGTCTCAAGAGCGACGAATACGCGAAGATCCGCGAGATCCTGGGCCGCCGCCCCACCAGCGGCGAGCTGGCGATGTACTCGGTCATGTGGAGCGAGCACTGCTCCTACAAGTCGAGCAAGATCTACCTGCGCCAGTTCGGCCAGAAGGTCAGCGACGAGATGAAGACGCGCCTCATGGTGGGCATGGGGCAGAACGCCGGCGTCGTCGACGTGGGCGAGGGCTGGGCGGTCACCTTCAAGGTCGAGTCGCACAACCACCCGAGCTACATCGAGCCGTTCCAGGGCGCCGCGACCGGCGTCGGCGGCATCGTCCGCGACATCATCTCGATGGGCGCGCGCCCGGTCGCGGTCATGGACCAGCTGCGCTTCGGCGCGATCGACCACCCCGACACCCCCCGCGTCGTGCACGGCGTCACCAGCGGCATCTCCTTCTACGGCAACTGCCTGGGCCTGCCCAACATCGGCGGCGAGACGGTCTTCGACGCGGTGTACCAGGGCAACCCGCTCGTGAACGCCCTCGCGGTCGGCGTCATGCGCCACGAAAACATCAAGCTCGCCAACGCCACGGGCGTCGGCAACAAGGTCGTGCTGTTCGGTGCCCGCACGGGCGGCGACGGCATCGGCGGCGCCAGCATCCTGGCATCCGACACCTTCGCCGACGGCGGGCCCACCAAGCGTCCCGCGGTGCAGGTCGGCGACCCGTTCGCCGAGAAGGTGCTCATCGAGTGCTGCCTCGAGCTGTACAAGGACGACCTCGTCGAGGCCATCCAGGACCTCGGGGCCGCGGGCATCTCGTGTGCCACGAGCGAGCTCGCCGCCAACGGCGACAGCGGCATGAAGGTCGAACTGTCGAAGGTGCTGCTGCGCGACCCGTCGCTGACGCCCGAAGAGATCCTCATGTCGGAGTCTCAGGAGCGCATGATGGCGATCGTCGCGCCCGAGAAGCTCGACGCGTTCCTCGCCGTCGTCGGCAAGTGGGACGTCGAGACGAGCGTGCTCGGCGAGGTCACCGGCGACGGCCGCCTCGTCATCGACTGGTACGGCGAGCGCATCGTCGACGTCGACCCCTCGACCGTCGCGGTCGACGGCCCCGTCTACGAGCGCCCCGTCGCCCACCCCACCTGGATCGACGCCCTGCAGGCCGACTCCGCCGCGAAGCTCGAGAGGGCGACGGATGCCGACACCCTCCGCGAGCAGTTCACGACCCTCGTCGCGAGCCCCAACCTCGCCGACACCTCGTGGATCACGAACCAGTACGACTACTACGTGCTCGGCAACACCGCGCTGAGCTTCCCCGACGACGCCGGAATGATCCGCGTCGACGAGGAGACCGGCCTCGGCTTCGCGATCGCGACCGACTGCAACGGCCGCTACAACCAGCTCGACCCCTACAACGGCGCAAAGCTGGCTCTGGCCGAGGCGTACCGCAACGTGGCCGTCACCGGTGCCGTGCCCACCGCCGTCACCGACTGCCTGAACTTCGGCAGCCCCGAGAACCCGGAGGTCATGTGGCAGTTCAGCCAGGCCGTCGAGGGTCTGAGCGACGGCTGCCTCGAGCTCGGCATCCCGGTCACGGGCGGCAACGTGTCGTTCTACAACCAGACCGGCGACCAGCCGATCCACCCGACCCCCGTCGTGGGCGTCCTGGGCATCATCGACGACGTCGCCGCGCGCATCCCGAGCGGTTGGCAGGATGCCGGCGAGAACCTCTACCTGCTGGGCGTCACCGCTGACGAGCTCGACGGTTCGCAGTGGGCGGGCACCATCCACGACCACCTCGGCGGTCGCCCGCCGAAGGTCGACCTCGCGCAGGAGCGCAAGCTCGCCGAACTGCTGCAGGCCGCGGGGTCGCAGTCGCTCGTGTCGAGCGCGCACGATCTGTCATCGGGCGGTCTCGCGCAGGCCCTCGCCGAGGGCGTGCTGCGCTTCGGCGTCGGCGCGCGCGTCTGGCTCACCGAGCTCATGGAGCGCGACGGGGTGGATGCCACCGCCGCCCTGTTCAGCGAGTCCACCAGCCGCGTGCTGGTCAGCGTCCCCCGCGAGGAGGACGTGAAGTTCCGGGGCCTGTGCGACGGACGCGGCTACCCCGTGCTGCGCATCGGCGTGACCGATGTCGAGCCGGGCACCGAGGCGACGCTCGAGATCCAGGACATCTTCACCGTGCCCGTGTCGGAGCTGCGCCGGTTGTCGACCGAGACGCTCCCCGCGGTCTTCGGACCCACCGTCTCGGAGCCGGTGGCCTGATCCGATCGTCGCGCGGGCTGAACGGTCCGCGCGACGACCGGTCCCGGTCCTCGCCGCACCGTTCCGGGAACGACACCGACAACGACAACACAGCACAGCCGAGAGGAGACGCGAGATGACCGACGACGACGACATGACCGTGTTCAGCGACAAGCGGCAGAAGCGCGTCAAGATCACCGCGTGGATCGTGATCGGCGCCCTGGTGCTCACCGGCGGCGGTGCCACGGTGATCTCGCTCATCCTCGGCTGACGACGAAAGGCGCACGCCGATGTCGCTCATCGACCCGACCCCCGAGACCGTCGCCACGCTCGACGCCCTCTCCGACGCCGCGCGCTCACAGCCCGAGAGCTTCGCGGCGATGGACGCCCTGTGGCGCGCCGTCTACGCGCTGCCGCACTGGTCGTTCATCGCGCGCGGACCCGACGACGCCCCGTCGCCGTTCATCGGTCAGCTCGCGAACGGGCCGATGGTCTTCGCCTTCACCACCCGTCAGCGCGCGCACGACGGCGCCCTCGCGACCGGCCTCGACGAAGAAGCCGCCTCGCGCGTACTGAGCGTCCCCCTCCCCGGCGCGGTCGAGTGGCTCGCCGCGTTCGCTCAGCAGGGCGTCGCCGGCGTGGTGTTCGACATGCCCGCGCAGGGGTACATGGCGCCGCTGCAGAACCTCCTGCCGATGCAGGCGCACATCTCGAGCCCGCCCGTCTGAGGCGGCAGACCCGGGAGTCGCTCCCGATCTTCCGCGCGGATGACGGTCACCACACCGCCGCGATCCCGCGCTCGGTCGTTGCGGCGTCGCCGTGTGAGGCAACGCGCCCTGTCATCGAGCCGCGCACGGAGAGACGCAGAACGCTCCCTTACGTGGTCTCGATCAGGGCACGCAGATCGGCCGCGAGCAGGGCGGGGTGCTCCATCGCCCCGAAGTGCCCGCCCGACGGGAAGCGCGTGACGCGCACCGTCGGGTACCGGCGGCGAGCGAAGGACTCGACGCCGTGATCGATATCGTGGGGGAACAGCCCGAAGGCGGTCGGCACGGTGACCCGGCCCGTCGGTGGAAAGCGTCGGCGGTCGAAGTACACCCTCGCGGCGCTGCCCGCGGTGCGGGTGAACCAATGCAGCGATAGGTTCTCCAGAAGGAGATCGAGCGGGAGTCGTTCGAAGACGTCACCGTCGCCCCAGGCCTGGAATTTCTCGAGATACCAGCTCGCCAGCCCCGCCGGGGAGTCCGTCAACGCGGCCGCGAGGGTTTGCGGCTTGGTGCGCTGCTCGGCGGCGTAGGCGCCCTCGGCCGTCTCCCACGCATCGGCGGCATCCACCCACTCCCTCTCCTCGACCGAGAGATCGTGCGCCGCGCGCGCGTGCCACAGGGGGACGTCGGTGAGATGCACTCCGGTCACGCGGTCGGGGGCGAGCACGGCGATTTGGTCGGCGATGGCCGTACCGAGGTCGCCGCCGTGCACGGCGAACGACCGCACGCCGATCTCATCGAGAGCGCCGAGCAGCCGCTCGGCATTCCAGCGCGGGCCGCCCTCGTCGCGGCCGGCCGGATCGCTGAATCCGAACCCGGGGATGCTCGGGACGACGACGTCGAGATCGGTGAGGTGCTCCGCCACCCCGCGGAACCGGACGAAACTGTCGGGCCACCCGTGGATGAGCACGATGGCGCGCGCCCCGGGCGTTCCCGACCGCCACAGGTGGACGCGACGGCCAGGCTCACCCACGAGCAGATGCTGCTCGCGACGCAGGCGCTGCTCCACACCGCACCAGTCGAACTCCGCCCACGCGTCGAGCACGCGGCGCAGGGCGGAGGGACGTGTACCGCGTGACCAGTCGTCGCCCACGTCATCGGGCCATCGGGTCTCGGCGATGCGTCGGCGCAGATCGTCGACCTCGGCGGACGACGTGTTCGGGGCGAGTCGGGCGATCATGGGTTCACCCTCGCACATCGCCGGATCAGGACTCGAGGAGGGGGCACCTCGACGGTGCCGCACAGCGGAGCCCGTCGCGCATGGGCCGTCGCCGCGTCCGCGTCGGCGACGTCGAGCAGGTACCACCCCGACAGACAATGGACGCGACGGCTGAGGCTCGGCATCCGGACCTCGTGAGATGGCCGTGACCACCGCGCGCGCCCCATCGACTTCGGCGAAACGACCCGAGTCGAGCAGGGCCCCGTCGGCACGCAGCGAGCCCTCGCTCCGCATCCACGCGGCGACGTCCTCCTCCGCGTCACCGCACTCGTACGACCCGTCGGAACACATCACGCGCATGATCTCCATGGCGCCTTTCCTTCGCGTCGCGGTCAGCCTCCTCGCAATCGAGCGGGCGGGCAAGGCCCTCAGGCGAGCGCCGCGAACCGCTCGGTCTTCTCCACCGGACCGATCACGATCAGCAGGTCTCCCTCGCCGACGACGGATGCCGCCCCCGCGGCGTGCCACTGGCCGTCGGCGTGACGGATCTTGACGATCGTCACCCCGTGGCGCCGGCGCACTGCGGCCTGTTCGAGGGTCTGGCCGACGAGCTCCCGCGGGGCCACGGTCTTCGCGACGACGAGGTCGCGGTCGAACTCGACGTAATCGAGCATCGATCCGCGAACGAGGTGGGCGACACGGCGCCCCATATCGGCCTCGGGGTAGACGACGTGCTCGATGCCGAGCTGCTCGAGGATGAGGCCGTGCTGCTCGCTGATCGCCTTCGCCCAGATCGAGCGCGTGCCCATGCGCTTGAGCAGTGAGGTCGTCAGGATGCTGGCCTGGATGTCCGACCCGATGCCGACCACGACACGATCGAACTCGGCGATGCCCAGCTGTTCGAGAGCGACCTGCTTGGTCGAGTCGGCCCGCACGACGTGCGTGAGCACGCCGTTGAGCGACTGCACGATGTCTTCGTCGGTGTCGACGCCGAGCACTTCGGTGCCGCTGCGCGCGAGTTCGGTGGCGAGGGCTCCGCCGAACCGGCCGAGGCCGATCACGGCGACCGACGACGCCGCGTTCCCCCGTACCCGCCGACGGCTGAAGAAGGTGTTGTTATCCAATGATCGGTCGCTCCTTCGGGAGTTCGTACATGCGCTTCTCACGCGTCAGGGCCAGCGCGGCGCCGAGAAGGACGGGGCCGAGACGGCCGATGAACATCAGCAGGATGAGGATGAGCTGGGCGAGCGCCGGCAGGTCGGCGGTGATGCCGGTCGACAGCCCGACCGTCGCGAACGCCGAGATCACCTCGAAGAACACGCGGTCGAAACCGAACGGGCTCAGGAGCATGATCGCCAGCGTCGACCCGACTACGAGGGCGACCGACAGCAGCGCGACGGTGAGGGCCTCGCGGTGGGTCGAGCGCGGGAGCCTCTTGCCGAACATGTTGACCGCCGTGTCTCCGCGCAGTTCGGCGAGCACGATGAAGAGCAGCACCGCGAAGGTCGTGATCTTCACACCGCCCGCGGTGCCGGCGGGGCCGCCGCCGATGAACATGAGGATGTCGGTGACGAACCAGCTCTCGGGCAGCATCTGCGAGACGTCGATCGAGTTGAACCCGGCGGTGCGCGGCATCACCGACATCGTGAAGCCCGCGAGCAGACGACCGGCGGGATCCATCGCGCCCAGGGTGGCCGGGTTCGACCACTCGAGCGCGGTGAGGGCGATCGTCCCCGCCACGAGCAGCACCCCGCTGCCGACGAGCACGGTGACGGTGTTGAGCGTCCACCGGCGCGGGAAGCGGTACTGCCGCCAGAGCTCCATGATGACGGGGAAGCCCAGACCGCCGAGGATGATCGCGGCGCAGATCGGCAGGCAGATCAGCGGGTCGGTCGCGAACGAGATGAGGCTGTCGCTGAAGAGAGCGAAGCCCGCGTTGTTGAACGACGACACCGCGTGGAACGCACCGAGCCAGAGGGCGCGGCCGAACGACTCCCCGTAGCCGAGCCAGAACCGCCCGGCGAGCATCGACGCCACCACGACCTCGGTGATCAACGCGATGATCGCCACGCCGAGGAGAACTCGGCGCACGTCGCCGACGGCGACCGTGTGGGTCTCGCTCACGGCGGTCAGACGCGTGCGCAGCCCGAGCCGGCGCGCGACGAGCAGACCGAGCAGGGTCGCGAGGGACATGACCCCGAAGCCGCCGATCTGGATCAGCACCATGATCACGACCTGGCCGAACGGCGACCAGAAGGTCGGGGTGTCGACCACGATGTGCCCCGTCACGCAGAGGGCGCTCGTCGCCGTGAAGAGGGCCTCCATGAACGTGGCGGATCGCCCCTGCGTGGCCGCCGGGAGACTCAGCAGCGCGGTCCCGAGCGCGAGCACGACGCCGAAGGAGAGGGCAATGACGCGTCCCGGGGTGAGCACCACCCGACGTGGGGTGAGCGAGCCCGGGAGGGCCGTGCTGCGTCGCCGTGTCACCGGCCAACGATCTCACATCCCGCGGGACCGGTCGCTGGACGCCCGCCGCACGCTCCGGCATCACCCCTGCGGATTCCGGCCCCCACCCAGCCCCGTGTCGGAGGCCCGGCATAGCATGGGCGTGTGGAACCGCTGGTGGCCCTTCTGGCCGAGTGGTGGTGGATCGGTCCTGCTGCGGCCGGTGCCGGCACCGTCGGCTGGGTCGGCGTGCGCCGTTCCCGACGCCGAGCGCTCCCGGCCGGCACGACGACGACCGGCGATCGCGCGGTTCGCGCGTGGGCCTCCCGCCCCCTGAGCAAGGCCGCCGCGCGTCGCCTCGAGCTCGACGCGGCCCAACTCGACCTGCAGACCGCCCGTCACGCCGTCACCCGCGGACGCGCCGACGTCAAGGTCGCCGACGCCGAGGTGGTGCGCGCCCAGGCCGAGCGGGCGGCATCCCGTGTCTCGAGCGATACGGTCGCCGCCGCACGCGCCCGCCTGGTCGACGCGCAGCGCGACCTCCGCGCGGCGATGGCGGAGGTGCGCGCGCGGCGTGCCGGAGTGAAGGCGGCGAAGGCGATGCTCCCCGCGATCCGTGCGGGCAGCGCTCCCCTGCCGGTCGCGCGCCTGCTGGCCGAGCACGACGCGATCCTCGCCCGCTGGATGGCGTACGAGACGGATCCCGGCCTCGCGATCGACTACCCGCAGATGAGCGACTCGCGCTCGCCCCTCCTCGCCGAGTTCCTGCGGGCGCATGAGCGCGCGCAGTGGCTGCGGCCCGCATCGGTGCAGACGCGTCTCGAGCCCGCCGACTACCTCGCGTACCGCGACGCCGTGCGCCTCACCGCGCACGCGTTCGACCGCGCCGAGCGCGCGGCGCGCCAGGGCACCGAACAGCCCGGGTTCGAGGGCGGCGATGCGTGGAGCCGCGTCGCCTCCGACCTGGCCGAGACCGCCCAGCGGGCTCTCGCGCGCTCGATGGAGTCGATGGGGCGGGCAGCGGCCCGCTCCTGGACCGAGCGCGGCGCTCGACGCGCCTCCGCGAAGCGACCGGATGCCACCCCTCCCGCACCGCACGATGGCCCGGTCTGGCCGCCTCCCGCACGCGATCGGCCGCACCCTCCGGCATCCTGAGAGGGGCGGGGCCCGGCGGCGTAGCATGGCGCGGGTGCAGGAATTCTGGAACTTCGCCGGCAACTACTGGTGGCTCGTCTTCCCCCTCTTCGGGATGACGATGGGCGCACTCAACGCGCGCGCGAAGCACCGCGAGGTGAACGCGCGTCGACGCCACAAAGAGCAGCTGGAGTTGCTGCGCGCGCAAGGTCTCGCAGCGAGCGCCGACGCCCCCGCGGCGATCACCCCCGCGGGCGGCGACGAGCGCGCGCGGCTCGTGTCGGCGCACGACGCGGTGACCCATCAGTGGCTCGAGTACGAGCTCGACGCCGCGAAGCTGATCTCGTACCCGGCGATGAGCGACGGCCGTCAGCCGCTGACGGCGGCCTTCCTGCGGGCGAAGAAGGTGGCCGACAACCTCCGTCCGGCCGAGGGCGAGACGCTCTCACCCGAGCGTCTGCGCGAGTACCGCGACGCCGTGACCGACTACGAGGTCGCGTTCGAGGTCGCCGAGCGCGAGGCGCGGCGCGTGAAGGACGCGGCGTTCACTCCCGACGAGCGCAAGCGCCTCGACACGGCGAAGCAGCTGCTGACGGTCGCCACCGACCAGGCGGCCACGCCCAACGAACGGCAGCTCGCGTACAAGCGCGTGCGCGAGGAGCTCGACGGCCTCATCTGGCTGAGCGACGAGGCGGTCGACGAGCTCGAGAAGAAGGTCGCGCTGGAGCTTCCGCGTGGCGCCGCGCAGCCGCGCACGTCGACGACCCCGCCCGAGCCCGCGGTCTGATCGCCGCTCAATCCTTCCGGCGGATCCGCACCGGTCCCCGCGCCGTGGTCACGTCGACCACGACGCCCTTCTGCGTGACCTCGACCTCTCCGCGGGCGACGAGCTCGCGGGCCGCGTCGCGGGCCGGCTGCATGAGCTCGCGCCAGTCGTCGCCGCCGACGGCGCGCGCCGCCTCGGAGGGGCAGATGGTCGCCCCGGCGTCGCGAGCGGCGAGCAGATCGCGGATGGATGCCACGAGCCGCGGGTCCGCACCAGACGACGAGGTCATCTGTCCAGTGTCCCTCCGCGGGAAGGCGTCGGGGTCAGAATGAGCCGGTGATCACCGAGCGCCACGCCCCCGATCTGCCCGGACGCGCCGTCATCGCGCAGCGTTGGAACCGCGCCGTCTTCGTGCACTGGCGCGTCGACGCCGCCGACGTGGCTCCCTTGCTCCCCGCGGGCACGCGGCCCGACGAGCACGACGGATCCGCGTGGGTGGGTCTCGTGCCGTTCGTGCTGAGCGAGTTCCGCTTCCTGCCCCTGCCCCCGGTTCCGTTCGTCGGGACGTTCACCGAGATCAACGTCCGCACGTACGCGATCGACGCGGAGGGGCGCCGGGGCGTGGTGTTCCGAACGCTCGAAGCCGAACACCTCGCTCCGGTGCTCGCCGCTCGCGCCCTTTTCGGCCTGCCCTACCGCTGGGCCCGCGCCGGCGTGCGCACCGAGGGCGATCGCATCGAGTACCGTTCACGGCGCCACGGCGGTCGGCATCCGGGAACGCGGCTGCGGGCGACGCTCGGCACCGAGACCGTCGACACCGGGCTCTCGCGCTTCCTCACCGCCCGCTGGGGGTTTCACGAGCGGCACCTCGGCCGCACGATCTGGGCGGCGAACAGTCACGAGCCCTGGCCGCTCGTGACCGCCGAGCTCGACGTGCTCGACGATGAGCTCGTGGCCGATGCCGGCTTCCCGCAGCTCGCCGGACGCACCCCCGATTCGGTGCTCGCGATGCCGGCCGGGCATCCGGGCTTCATCACGCGGTTCACGGCGGCGCGACAGATCGGCTGATGTCCTCGACCCGCCCGGCGGGTGAGGGGCCGCTCAGTCCGACGGGCGACCGCTTCCCGCAACGCCGAAGGCTCCCCCCGCGGGACGGAGGGAGCCTTCGGCGTCCGAGATCAGTCGCGCTGCGTCGAGAACGCGTCGGGGTTCTGCTCGAGCCACGCGTCGACCGCGTCGGCTTCCTTGCCCTCGCCGTACTCGTTGACGACGAGGTCTTCGAGCGAGCCGTACTGCGCGTCGTCGAGCTGGATGCCGGCGATGAGCTCGGCGGCATCCGGGTACTTCTCGGCGAAGCCGCTCGTGCCCAGGAAGTGCAGGGCCTCGGGGTCGCCCATCAGCCCCTGGGGGTCGGCGAGGTCCTTGACGTCGTACGCGTCGTTGGCCCAGAACGGACGCCACAGGGTGACGACGATGTCCTTCTGCGCCGCGATCGCGTTGTCGAGCTCGGTGAGCATCGCCGCGGTCGACGAGGTGACGAGCTCGAGGCCGTCGAGGCCGTACCCGGGCATCGCGACCTCCTGCGTCTGCGTGGTCAAGCCCGCGCCGGGCTCGATGCCGTAGATCTTGCCGTCGAAGCGCGCGGCGTTCGCCTGGAGCTGGTCGATCGAGTCGATGTCGACGTAGCTCGGGACCGCCATCGTGAGCTTGGCGTCGTCGTAGTAGGCGCCGAGGTCTTCGATGTTGTCGCCGTACTTGTCCATGTAATCGGCGTGCGTGAGCTCGGGCCAGGCCGAGGGGTAGATGTCGACGTCGCCCTGGGCGAGTCCGGCGTACAGCGGGCCCGCCTCGGTGAGGGTCTGCATCTCGACGGTGTAGCCGAGCTTGCCGAGCTGGTCCTCGAGCAGGTAAGCGGTGCTGAGGCCGTCGGTCCAGGAGGGGAGGAACCCGAGGGTGATGGTGCCCTTGTCGCCGCCGTCGCCCGAGCCGCCTTCGGCCTGGTTTCCGCTGGCGCAGCCCGCGAGGGCGAGGGCCGCCACGCTGCCGAGGGCGAGGGTCGCGGTGAGGTGTCGCGTCTTCATTGCTGTGTTCTCTTCCTTTTCGTATGTGATTTCCGTGGGTGCCCCGCGCGAGGTGCCAGGATTTGTCGCTTCGACCGGGGACGAAGCGACAGATCCTGGCGACTCACGCGAGGGCGGGGGGGTCAGCGACCGCTCGAGATCGGGGCGCGGCGCGGCGAAGCCTTCTCGCGATCGGCCTCGGCCGCGGCATCCGCCGACGCCGTGTCGACGTGCGGTGCCGCGGTGGCGCCCGCCGTGACGACCGCCGCGGGACGGGCGGCCCGCCGACGGGCGAGCACTCCGAGCAGCGACGAGGTGTTGTCGGCGCGGTTGCCGAGAGCGGCGGTGAGCCGGTCGAGGTAGACCGCGAGGATCACGACGCTCAGGCCGGCCTCGACGCCCTTGGGCAGGTTGACGGTCGAGATCGATTGCACGACCTCCTTGCCGAGGCCGTCGGCGCCGACGATGCCGGCCACGACAGCCATCGACAGCGCGAGCATGATCACCTGGTTGACGCCGGCCATGATGGTCGGCATCGCGAGCGGCAGCTGAATGCCGCGCAGGATCTGCCACGGGGTGGCGCCGAACGCCTGCCCGGCCTCGACCGTCTCGGAGTCGACGCCGCGGATGCCGAGCTCGGTCAGACGGACGCCCGGAGGTAGCGCGAAGATGACGGTCGAGACGACACCGGGCACGACGCCGATGCTGAAGAAGGTGATCGCGGGGATCAGGTAGACGAAGGCGGGCATCGTCTGCATGAAGTCGAGAATCGGCTTCAGCACCGCGCGGACCGTGCTGTTGCGCGCCGACCAGATGCCCAGCGGCACCGAGATCGCCACGGCGACGATGGTCGCCACGAGCACGAGGGCGAGGGTCTGCATGGCGGTGACCCACTGCCCCATCGCGAGGATGAGGGCGAAGCCGACCACGGTGCCGACCGCGAGCTTCCACGAGCGCAGCAGCCAGGCCAGCAGAGCGGCGATCACGATCACCACGACGATCGGCGCCGACAGGAGGATGTCGCTGAGACCGCCCACGAGGAAGCGCACGGTCACGGCGATGACGTCGAAGAGCCCGGAGAGGTTGTCTCGCAACCAGTCCACGGCGGAGTCGACCCAGGAGCCGACCGGGATGCGGAAACCATCCATCAGCGCACCCCCTCGGTCTCGGAGGCCGCGACCGGGGTGTCGAGCACCGCATCGATCTCGGCGGACGGGAGGGGCTGCGGAAGCACGGTGATCTCCTCGGTGGAGGTGGGCCCGGGTCCGAGGGCGGCGAGCAGCGTGACGCGCGGGATGACACCGGCGAGACGGCCCTCCGCGTCGAGCACGGCCAGGGGGAGCGGGGATTCGACCGAGGGGACGAAGAGGTTCATGAGCACGTCGTCCTCGCGGACGGTCTGCGGAACGGGCTTGAGCCGGCTGAGCAGCGAGCTCTCCCCCGCCCGCACGAGCTTCATGGCATCCCGGTCGGTGATGATGCCGAGCGGCTTGCGATCGCGGTCGGTGACGTAGACGGCCGACATGTAGGCGTCGCGCATCTGGCGCAGGGCCGTGCGCGGGCCCGCCGAGGCGTCGACGCGCGGACGCGGGCGCTCCATGACGTTGCCGGCGGTGAGCACGCGGGCGCGGTCGACGTCCTGCACGAACTGCTCGACGTAGTCGTTCGCGGGGTCGGTGAGGATGTCTTCCGGGGTGCCGATCTGCACGATGCGTCCGTCGCGCATGACCGCGATGCGGTCGCCGAGGAACATCGCCTCGTTGAGGTCGTGCGTGATGAAGACGATGGTCTTCTTCAGGGTCCGCTGCAGCTCGATGAGCTGCTCCTGCATCTCGCGGCGGATGAGCGGGTCGAGGGCGCTGAAGGCCTCGTCCATGAGCAGGATGTCGGTGTCGGCGGCGAGGGCGCGGGCGATGCCGACGCGCTGCTGCATTCCGCCCGAGAGCGCCGAGGGGAGCTTGTCGCCCCAGCCGTCGAGGCCCACGAGGGAGAGGATCTCGTTCGCCTTGGCCAGACGCTCGGCCTTGCCGACGCCCTGGAGCTCGAGCGGGTAGGCGACGTTGGCCGCGACCGTGCGGTGCGGGAGGAGCGCGAAGTGCTGGAACACCATCGCGAGGCGATCGCGGCGGAGGCTGCGCAGGCGGGACGCGCCCACGCCGGTCAGGGCGTCGCCCTTGACCTCGACGGTTCCCGCGGTGGCCTCGTGCAGGCCGTTCAGCATGCGGATGATGGTGGACTTGCCGGAGCCGGAGAGCCCCATGATGACGAAGATCTCGCCGGGGTGGACGTCGAAGCTCGCGTCGATGACGGCGGCGGTCCCGTGGTCGGCGATCTCGTCGCGCGTGGCGCCCGAGCGGAGCTTGTCGACGGCGGCCTGGGGCGCGCGTCCGAAGACCTTGAACAGGTTCTTGGCGGAGAGGGCGGGCGTCTCGCCCGCGGATGCGGGCGAAGCCGATGCGGGCGAAGCTGATGCGGACGGAGCGGGCTCCGTCGAAGCAGGCGGATGTGTCACTGGTGCACCTCAGCGGCCTTCGGGTGGCCGCGCAGGTCACGCCCGGGTGGCAGCCGTCGGCGCTCTCCGGGGGTGGAGCACGTCGACACCGGACATCGGGTCCGGCGTCCTGGCCGCCGACCATACGCTCGCGGCATCCCCTCCCCCGAGAAGACACCGGCGACCGCGGACTGGTCGGGTGAACGGCCCGTGAAGGACCTCGTCCAACGTTTCACGGTGATGGATCGGCTGGCAAATCGTTTCTCGCCTTGCGGATCCGGATGCCGTGTGGCACGCGCGCGCGCCTGGAGTGCACCGCCGCGAGTCGATCGGTCGATTCACCCGCATGACACCCCGGGCGTGTCGCGGAGCCCTTGCGTCGCCCCGCGCGATGCGCGGAAGCTCAGTCGACGGGCGGCTGGGCGGCGGCCGTGCGGTGGTGACGGATGACCTCGGCGACGACGAAGTTGAACCACTTCTCCGCGAACGCGGGGTCGAGGTCGGCATCCTCCGCCAGGCGCATCAAGCGGGCGATCTGCTGCTCCTCGCGCGCGGGATCGGACGCGGGCATCCCGTGCTTCGCCTTGAGGACGCCCACCTGCTTGGTGCAGCGGAACCGCTCGGCGAGAAGGAAGATGAGCGCGGCGTCGATGTTGTCGATGCTGCCGCGCAGCCCCTGCAGAATCGTCGAGGGATCGGCGTCGGTCATGTGTCCTCCCAGATCGCTCCGACCCTACCGCGCCGCACGGCACCGTGCGGTGCACCGTCGTCCGCCGCGGCCGAGTCCTACAGTGTGAGCATGAGCCGATCGACGCGCCCCGACCCCACCGCCGTAGGCGCCGACGCCGGGGCTCCCACCTCGCGCGACAAGCCGGTGTGGGCGGCGGTCTCCCGCCCCTACGCCGCCGGTTTCTTCCTCACCCTCGGGGGCCTGACCGCGTTCCTGCTCGCTCTCGCTCTCGGGCAGCTGTCGACGGTGCTCATCTACATCGCGATCGCCCTGTTCGTCGCCCTCGCTCTCGATCCCCTCGTGCGCATGCTCGTGCGCCGGGGGCTGTCGCGGGCGTGGGGCATCGTCATCGTCTTCGGGGGGCTGGCGGTCATCCTCGCCGGCGCCCTCTGGCTGCTCATCCCCCCGGTCGTGCGTCAGGTCGAGCAGTTCGTCGGCGACATCCCCACGTTCGTCAACGACGTCATCGACAGCGATGCCGTGCGCTGGGTCGAGCAGAACTTCGGCGACAGCCTGGGTGACGTGCTGAAAGAGGTGCAGAGCTTCGTCACGAACCCCACCAACATCGCCGCGATCGGCGGCGGGCTCCTCCAGGTGGGCATCGGGATCGGCGAGTTCATCTCGGGCGCGATCATCGTGCTCGTGCTGAGCCTGTACTTCCTGGCATCCCTGCCGAAGATGAAGAACAGCCTCGTGCGCCTCACGCCGGCGCGCAGCCGCGAGACCGTCGCCGACATGACGGGGCAGATCACCGACTCGGTGGGTGGCTACCTCGCCGGCATGGTCGTGCTCGCCCTGTGCAACGCCGTCTTCGCATTCATCGTGCTGACGATCCTGCAGCAGCCGTTCGCGGCCCTGCTCGCCGCCCTGGCTTTCGGGATCACGCTCATCCCTCTCGTGGGTTCGGTGCTGTTCTGGGCGACCGCGACCCTGTTCACGCTCATCGTCAGTCCGACCGCCGGGCTCATCTTCGCCATCGTCTATCTGGTGTACATGCAGATCGAGGCATACATCCTGACCCCGCGCGTGATGAACCGCACGATCTCGGTGCCCGGCGCCCTCGTCGTGATCGGCGCCCTCGTCGGCGGCACCCTCCTCGGCCTCCTCGGCGCGCTGGTCGCCATCCCCGTGACCGCGTCGGTCCTGCTGATCATCAAGCAGATCGTCATCCCGCGACAGGATGCCAAGAAGTAGCGGAACCGTCGCCCCCGAGCGCGAACCCGCTCAGCGCATCGCGAGCAGCCGCGTCGGCGACGCCGAGACGGTGCGGTGGCGCACGCGCCCCGGAACGCCGGTACGCGCGTCGAGGGGCAGCGACACGATCTCGTCGGCGAGCTGACCCGCCACCAGCAGCGTGTCGTCGACCACCAGGTGGTGCCGCGGCCAGTGCGTGCCCGTCTCGGCGAGCGCGGTGAGCTGCAGGGTCTCCCCCGCACCGCGCACCGAGAGCACTCCGACCGTGTCGCTCCCGCGCACGCCGGCGTACAGCGTCGATCCGTCGCGGCCCATGCTGAGCTCGGCGGCGGTGTCGGTGTCGAGGGTGCCGAGCAGGGGCTCGCCGGAGCGCACGTGCCAGCGTCCTTCACGGTCGGGGGCGAGCACAAAGACCTCGCGGCTCAGCTCGGTGACCACGTAGAAGTGCCCGGACGGATGCCACACGCCGTGCCGCGGGCCGCTGCCCTTCGGCAGTACCACCTCCCGCACCGCGCGCAGGCCCGCCGGGGTGCGACGCCACAGGCGCACGAGGTCGAGCCCCATGTCGGTCGTGGCGATCAGGCCGCCGGGCAGGAACGTCGCCTGGTGGGCCCGCGAGACGCGCGCGCCCGCGGCCGCCTCTTCGGACTCGGCGTCGGTCTCGGGCAGGTCGTCGTAGGCCGGGACGAGGTGGGCGTAGTCCTCGCCCGCCGCCTCGCGCAGGGCCCGCGCGGCCGCCGCGAGGTCGGGGACGACCGCGCCCGACACCCGCGCACCCGTGCTCACCGTTCCCTCGTCGGGGGCCGCCCCGTGGGGGTCGGCGGCCTCGGCGGCGATCACGGGACGCGAGGGCCGCCCCGCGGCATCCAGGTCCATGAGCACCACGCGCCCGTCGCCCCAGCAGCTCGCGACGAGGAACGACGCGTCGGGCGCCACGGCCACGTGGCAGACCGCCGCTCCCGCCGCGATGGGGGCTCCGAGCGGGGTCAGGCGCGTGTCGGAGACGCGGCGGAAGGCTTGCACCGTCCCGTCGGACTCGAGCGCGGCGTACAGCAGATCGCCGCTCGCGGGGTGGGCGGCGAGCCACGACGCCGATCCCGGCGCCGCCACGGCCGTGCCGACCATGCCGAGGGGGCCGCCGGCCCCCGGGGCGTCGGCCTCTCCGGCCTGCAGGATGCCGATCCCCTCGGCGGAGCCGTCATCGCCGCCGTACGCGCCGACCCAGAGCCGCATCAGTCGATGAGGTCGTGCCGAACGATGACCTGGTCGCGGGCAGGGCCCACGCCGATGACCGAGATGCGGGTTCCACTCATCTTCTCGAGCGCGAGGACGTAGTCCTGTGCGTTCTGCGGCAGCTCGTCGAAGGTGCGCGCGGTGGAGATGTCTTCGCTCCAGCCCGGGTAGTACTCGAGGATGGGCTTCGCGTGGTGGAAGTCGGTCTGGTTGACCGGGAGGTCGTCGAACCGCTCGCCGTCGACGTCGTAGGCCACGCAGACGGGGATCTGCTCAAGGCCGCCGAGGATGTCGAGCTTGGTCAGCACGAGGTCGGTGATGCCGTTGATGCGCGTCGCGTAGCGCGTGATGGGCGCGTCGTACCAGCCCACGCGGCGCGGACGCCCCGTGGTGGTGCCGAACTCGAAGCCCCGCGAGCGCAGCCAGTCGCCGCTCTCGTCGAACAGCTCGGTCGGGAACGGGCCCGAGCCCACGCGCGTCGTGTACGCCTTGACGATCCCGACGATGCGGTCGAGGCGGTTGGGACCCACCCCCGAACCCGTCGACGCGCCACCGGCGGTCGCCGACGACGAGGTGACGAACGGGTAGGTGCCGTGGTCGACGTCGAGCATGGTGGCCTGGCCGCCCTCGAAGACGACCACGTCGCCCGCGTCGAGCGCGTCGTTGAGCAGCAGCGAGGTGTCGGCGACCATCGGGCGCACGCGCTCGGCGTAGGCGAGCAGGTCCTCCACGATCTCATCGGCCGTGATCGAGCGGCGGTTGAAGATCTTCACCAGCAGGTGGTTCTTCTGGTCGAGGGCGCCCTCGACCTTCTGCCGCAGGATGTTCTCGTCGAAGAGGTCTTGCACGCGGATGCCGACGCGGTTGATCTTGTCGGCGTAGGCCGGGCCGATGCCGCGACCGGTGGTGCCGATCATGCGCTTGCCGAGGAAGCGCTCCGTGACCTTGTCGAGCGTGCGGTGGTACTGCGTGATGATGTGCGCGTTCGCGCTGATCTTCAGCCGGCTCGTGTCGAGACCGCGCGCGTTGAGCGCCTCGAGCTCGTTGAAGAGCACCTCGAGGTCGACCACGACGCCGTTGCCGATCACCGGGGTCACCCCGGGAGACAGGATGCCGCTGGGCAGGAGGTGCAGCGCGTACTTCTCGTCGCCGATGACGACGGTGTGGCCGGCGTTGTTGCCGCCGTTGAACTTCACCACCCAGTCGGTGCGCTCACCGAGCAGGTCGGTGGCCTTGCCCTTGCCTTCGTCGCCCCACTGGACGCCGACGATCACGATTCCGGGCATGAGTGCTCCTCGCATGTTGTCCGGCGGTACACCCCATCCTATCGAGCGGGCCCGACACGACCGCAGGGGCATGTGGCAACGACCCGCCCTCAGCCGCCCGCACCTCAGTAGCCTGACTCCATGCAGCGATCGCGTGGATGGGTCACCGGATGGAATGCGGTGCGACTGGCGGTCGCGGTGCTGATCCTCGCCGCGGTGATCGCCCAGTTCTCCTCGACCGTGGGAGAGGCGTTGGCGCAGGGCCGGCACGTCCCGACGGTGGTCGCGAACTTCTTCAGCTTCTTCACGATCCTCTCCAACGTCTCGTCGGCCGTCGTCCTGCTCGTGCTCGGCGTGCGCTTCTTCGCCCGGGGCCGGCGGCTCGAGGTCGATCCCCGCGGCCTCGCGACCGCGCTCGCCTTCGTGTCGACGTACATGATCGTCACCGGCGTCGTCTACAACCTGCTGCTGCGCGGGCTCCCGCTCCAGCCCGAGACGGTCGGATGGTCGAACGAGGTCATGCACGTGTGGGGTCCGCTGTTCCTGCTGCTCGACGTGGTGCTCGGACCCCTGCGCCGCCGCCTCCCCTGGTCGGCGGCCTTCGCCGCGGCGATCTTCCCGATCGTCTGGATCGTCTACACGCTCGTGCGCGCACCCCTGATCACCAACCCGACGACCGGGGCGCCGTACTGGTACCCCTACCCCTTCCTCGACCCGAACACGGGCGGGTGGGGCAGCGTCGCCGTCTACATCGTGATCATCGCGGTCGCGATCATCGCCCTCGCCTTCGGGGTCGTCGCCCTCGGCCGCGCGCGCGGAGCAGCACCCCGCTGATCGAACGCCCCCCGGGCGATGCTCCCGCGCGCGATCCCGCCCGGGTGATAATGGGCGCACCTCGGCGATCCCCCGCCCCCGGCGGAGAAGGCGATCCCGCGCAGCGCTTGCGAGAGAGACCCCGGATGCCGTCACGCCGCCCGTCCTGGAAGAAGGTGCTCGCCGCGGGTGCCGTCGCCCTGCTGATCTCCCCCGCCGCGCTGCTGTCCGCGACGCCCGCCTCGGCGGCAGGCGGCCCGTCGACGCTCCCCTCGGGGCCGAACCCCCTGGCATCCGGCCCCGCCCTTCCGACCTTCTCGGCGGCCGCGGAGGCGCAGAAGGCCGCCGCGCGGGAGGGACGCACGGCGGTGGCGAAGAAGCTCGGGATCATCTCCGCGCAGCCCACCGCGGTGTGGCTCGGCGAGTGGTACGACTCCTCGACGCTGGTGCGGGTGCTGCGGGCCGAGACGCAGGCCGCCGTCCGGCAGAAGAAGACGGCCGTCTTCGTGCTTTACGCGATCCCCGCCCGCGACTGCGGCCAGCACTCCGGCGGCGGACTCGATGCGGCGGGGTACGCCCGGTGGGTCGCGCTGATCGCGCAGACCCTGCGCGGCACGCCGTCCGTCGCGATCGTCGAGCCCGACGCCCTCGCCATGCTCGGCGAGTGCGCGGGTCAGGGCGATCGCGCCGGGCTCATCCGCGACGGCGTCCGCACCCTGGCCGCGGCGGGAGTGCCCGCCTACATCGACGCCGGGAACTCCGGGTGGATCGCGCCCGAGGTGATGGCGGCGCGCCTGCGGGACGCGGGGATCGCCGATGCGCGCGGCTTCGCGACGAACGTCTCGGGGTTCCGCACCACGGCGTCGGAGCGCACCTACGCCGAACGCGTGCGCTCCGCGCTGGGCGGCACCGCGCGCTACGTCATCGACACCTCGCGCAACGGCCGAGGCTGGACCGGGGAGTGGTGCAATCCCCCCGGAGCCGGTCTCGGCAGCACGCCGCGAGCGGTGTCGGGCGCGGGCGGTCTCGACGCGCTGCTGTGGATCAAGCGGCCCGGCGAGAGCGACGGCGACTGCAACGGCGGTCCGGGAGCGGGGAGCTGGTTCGAGAAGGCCGCGCTCGACCTGGTCGCGCGCCGACAGACCTAGCCGCCTACGCTGGACCCGTGCGCACCCGCCTGATCACCGTCGCCCTGGCCGCCTCCGCTCTGCTGCTGCTCGCCGGGTGCTCCGGCGGCACCTCGACGGACAGCGCACCCGCGGCGAGCGCCCCCTCGGCGAGCGCCGGCAGCGCCGAGTGCGCGTACCCCGCCTCGGGACAGCCCGCGGTCGACGTCACCCCGCCCGCGGCCGGCACCGACCGTCCGACCGGCGACGTGCAGGCGGTGCTCAAGACCTCGGCGGGAGACATCCCGATCACCCTCACCGGCGAGCGCACGCCCTGCACCGTCGAGAGCTTCGTCTCGCTCGCGCAGCAGCAGTACTTCTCGAACACCGAATGCCACCGCCTCACCACCTCGGGCATCTTCGTGCTGCAGTGCGGCGACCCCACGGGCACCGGTCGCGGTGGTCCCGGCTACCGCTTCGCGGACGAGCTCGACGGGTCGGAGAAGTACCCGGCCGGGACGGTCGCGATGGCCAACGCCGGTCCGGGCACCAACGGGTCGCAGTTCTTCCTCGTCTACGAGGACACGCAGCTGCGGCCTGACTACACCGTGTTCGGTCGGATGTCGCCCGAAGGCCTCGCCGTCGTGCAGGGCATCGCCGCGGCCGGCGCCGAGGGCGGGGCCGCCGACGGCCGCCCGGCGACGCCCGTCACAATCACCGACGTCGTGGTCGGCTGAGGCTCCTCCCCAGGCCCTTCGTCGGCTGCACCGCTCCCCGCGAGTCGGGCTGCGGCATCCCTCCGCCCTAGAATCGAGGGCATGTCCAAGGTCTTGCAGTCCCTTCCCGTCGGCGAGCGCGTCGGCATCGCCTTCTCGGGTGGTCTCGACACCTCCGTGGCCGTCGCGTGGATGCGCGACAAGGGCGCCGTACCCTGCACCTACACGGGCGACCTCGGTCAGTACGACGAAGACGACATCGCCTCGATCCCCGGTCGCGCGACGCAGTACGGCGCCGAGATCTCGCGCCTGGTCGACTGCAAGACCGCGCTCGTCGAAGAGGGCTTCGTCGCCCTCGCCTGCGGTGCCTTCCACATCCGCTCGGGCGGCCGCACCTACTTCAACACCACGCCGCTCGGCCGCGCCGTGACCGGCACGCTGCTCGTGCGCGCGATGAAAGAAGACGGCGTCGACATCTGGGGCGACGGCTCCACCTACAAGGGCAACGACATCGAGCGGTTCTACCGCTACGGCCTGCTCGCCAACCCCGCCCTGCGCATCTACAAGCCGTGGCTCGACGCCGACTTCGTCACCGAGCTCGGCGGCCGCAAAGAGATGAGCGAGTGGCTCGTCGCCCACGACTTCCCCTACCGCGACAGCGCCGAGAAGGCGTACTCGACGGACGCCAACATCTGGGGCGCCACGCACGAGGCCAAGACCCTCGAGCACCTCGACGTCTCGCTCGAGACGGTCGAGCCCATCATGGGCGTGCGGTTCTGGGACCCGGCGGTCGAGATCGAGACCGAAGACGTCACGGTCGCCTTCGAGGCCGGTCGTCCGGTCGCGATCAACGGCACGCGCTTCGACGACCCGGTGGCCCTGGTCCGCGAGGCGAACGCGATCGGCGGGCGCCACGGCCTGGGCATGAGCGACCAGATCGAGAACCGGATCATCGAGGCGAAGTCGCGCGGCATCTACGAGGCCCCGGGCATGGCCCTGCTGTTCCTGACCTACGAGCGCCTGGTCAACAGCATCCTCAACGAAGACACCCTCGCCACGTACCACGAGCAGGGTCGTCGCCTCGGTCGCCTCATGTACGAGGGCCGCTGGCTCGAGCCGCAGTCGCTCATGCTGCGCGAGTCGATCCAGAAGTGGGTCGGGTCGACCATCACGGGCTCGGTCACCGTGCGCCTGCGCCGCGGCGAGGACTACACGATCCTCGACACCGTGGCATCCGGGATGTCGTACTCGCCCGAGAAGCTGTCGATGGAGCGCGTCGGCGACGCCGCCTTCGGACCCGTCGACCGCATCGGCCAGCTGACCATGCGCAACCTCGACATCGCCGACTCGCGCGCCCGTCTCGAGCAGTACGCGGCCCAGGGCCTGATCGGCGGACCGACCGGCGAGCTCGTCGGCGACGTCGCCGTCGGTGGGGCGCAGGAGATCATCGAGCCGGCCGCTCCCCTCTCGGCCGACGGCGAGCGCCTCGCCGAGGCGACGGATGCCGCGGGCGAGTCCGCCGCGTTCGACGCCGGCACCGACTGACCCGCACCCTTCACGACGCCGCCCCGCCGCCTCGGCCGGGCGGCGTCGGGTGTTTTCGCGCGGTCACCGGCGTTCCTCGCGGCCCGCTGTCGCGCCGCACCCCCGCCGCATCGCCGCCCCGCCTTCCCGCGGTCTCGTCGCGGTCTCGTCGCGGTCTCGTCGCGGTCACCCGACGACATCCGGCGCGTCTCGCGAGACACAACGCAGGAGGCCAGCACTCGAGGTGCGGCGGGGAGGGATGATCCCGCCCGTTCGCCGCGAAACTCCTGCGTTGTGGCGGCTCAGCCGATCGCGGGGCCCGTCACCCCCGCCGCCGAGACCGGTCGAGCCGCCTGCCCGGGGATACGGCCCCTTAAGTTGCACACACCTGTGCACTTTCGGAGTACACTCGACCCGTGAGCATCCCCACCCGCCGCGACGCCGTCGAGAACCGCGCCGGCATCCTCAACGCGGCCACCGCCGCCATCGGGCACGATCCCCGCGCCTCGATCGACACGATCGCCCGCCGCGCCGGCCTCTCGCGCCGCGCGCTCTACGGTCACTTCGACGACCGCAACGCGATCGTGCGCGAGGTCATCGCCGCGGGGGCCGCCCGCTTCAACGCGATCGCCGACGACGTCGACGACACCGACTCCCGTGTCGCGCTCGCGCGCCTGGCATCCGAGCTCTGGCGCGAAGCCGCTCACGTGCAGGCCGCCGCGGCCCTCGCCCTCGACGACGCGCACCTGCCCGAGACCTCGGCGGCCCTCGCCCCGCTGCGCCGCCGCATCGACGCGATCGTGCGGCGCGGGCAGGAGGCGGGAGAGCTGCGCACCGACCTGCCGGCACCGACCCTGGCCCGCCTGCTGGAGGAGACCGGTCGCATGGTCGTCTCGCGGGTGGATGCCGAGTCCTCGACCGCGCGCGCCATCGCGGTGTGCGCCGTGCTGGGCATGGCCGGGCTGTCGTGGACCGAGGCGCGCGAGATCCTCGCGCAGCACCCCGACCTGGAGGCGCAGGCCTGATGAAGATCGTCGTCGACGCCGTCGCCAAGGGCCGCAGCGCCCTCCCCGAGACCACGACCGCCTACGAGACGGGCACCGCGACCCTCGTCGTCGCGGAGACCGAGCAGCGCCCCACGGTGCTGGGCCTGGTGGCATCCGGACGCATGAAGATCGACGCCGGCACGGTCACGATCGACGGCCGCGCCGACCGCGGTGCGATCCGCCGCCGCGTGGCGCTCGTCGACGCCCCGATCGTGTCGGAGCCCGAACCGAACGTCACCGTCACCGGCGTCGTCGCCGAAGAACTCATGTTCGCCGGTCACGCACCGACGCCCTTCGCGGCCGCGCGGTGGCTCGAGCAGATCGGACTCGACTCGATCGCGTCGCTTCCCGTGGGCAACATCGACCCCGCCGCGCGCGTGCGCCTGCTGCTCGAGCTCGCGGCGCTACGTACCGGCGTCGAGGGCCTCGTGCTCGTCGCGCCCGACCGTCACGGCGGAGAACCCCTCGGGTGGTGGCGCATCGCCCGCGAGTTCGCCGAGCGCGGCTACGCCGTGCTCGTGATCGCCGGGCGCGCGTCGCGCACCGCGATCGACCTGCTCGACGACGCCGAGGAGGCGACGCGATGAAGATCCCGCAGATGATCACGGCCGAACTGCGCCGTCTCACCTCGACGCGCATGTCGGTGCTGGCGCTGGTCGCCCTGCTCGCGGTGCCGATCCTCTACGGCGGCCTGTACCTCTGGGCCAACCAGGATCCTTACGGCAACCTCTCCAGCGTCCCCGTCGCTCTCGTCGTCGACGACCAGGGCGCCGAGGTGAACGGCGAGCAGCGCAATCTCGGCGACGAGGCCGCCGAGCAGCTGCTCGACAGCGACACGTTCGAGTGGCACCGCGTGTCTGCCGATCAGGCCGACGCGGGCCTGCAGGCCGGCGACTTCGACTTCATCGTGACCCTGCCCGCGGACTTCACGGATGCCGTGGCCTCGCTCTCGAGCGACACCCCCCGCCAGGCCGACATCGAGCTGCGCACCAACGACGCCAACAACTACCTCGCCTCGACCATCGGCACGCAGGCGGTCGCGAGGATCCAGACCTCGGTCGCGCAGAAGGTGATCGACGAGGCCGGGGGGACCCTGCTCGACGCCCTGCACACCATCCGCGTGAAGCTCGTGGACGCCACGAACGGGGCGACGCAGCTCGTCGACGGTCTCGCGACCGCGAAGAACGGATCCTCCCAGCTCGCCAGCGGGTCCGGCACCCTCGCCGACGGCTCCGCCCAGCTCGCCGACGGAACGTCCCAGCTCTCCTCGGGCGCGAGCCAGCTGCGCGACGGCACCGCGCAGCTGCGCGACGGGTCGGCGCGCGTGGCCGACGGCGCCGCGCAGGTCGCCGACGGTGTCGACCGCATCGACGCGGCCGCGCGGCAGGTCGGCTCGATCGCCGGCGACGCCGCCGCTCAGCTCCCCCAGGCGCGCGCCGACATCGCCACGGCCCTCGCGAACGCCGGTCTCGATCAGACGCGCATCGACGAGATCCTCTCGCGCCTCGACCCCGTGGGAGAGCGCCTGTCGTCCGCGAACGACCGCGTGCAGAGCACCGTCGACCAGATCAACCAGCTCGACGACGGCGCACGGCAGGTCGCCGACGGCAGCGCCTCCGTCGCCTCGGGGGCCGCCACCGCCGCGAACGGCGCCTCCGCCCTCGCCGACGGCGCCGCGACCGCGGCATCCGGAGCCGCGCAGCTGCGCGACGGCTCCGCGCAGCTGCGCGACGGCGCGGCGCAGCTCGACAGCGGTATCGGTCAGCTCTCCGACGGGGCGACGCAGCTGCGCGACGGCCTCGCCGCCGGCGTCGAGCAGATCCCCGACTCCGACGACGCCACGCGCCAGGCGCAGGCGGCGGCCATCAGCGACCCCGTCGCGGTCGGCACGAGCTCGGTGACCAAGGCGCAGAACTACGGAGCGGGCCTCGCCCCCTTCTTCGCCGCCCTCGCCGGCTGGATCGGCATCTACGCGCTGTTCCTCATCGTCAAGCCCGTCTCCAAGCGCGCCATCACGGCTCTGCGCTCCCCCGTCCGCGTGACCCTCGCGGGCTGGCTGACGCCCGCGGGCCTCGGCGCCCTGCAGATGGTCGGGCTGTTCACGGTGCTCGCGATCGCGCTGCAGTTCTCGTTCGCGAATCCGTGGGCCGCCCTCGGCATCCTGCTCTTCGCCTCGGCGACGTACGCGGCGATCGTGCTCGCGCTGAACGTGTGGCTCGGCTCGGTGGGGCAGTTCCTCGGGCTCGTGCTGATGGTGCTGCAGCTGGTCACCGCGGGCGGGACGTTCCCGTGGCAGACCCTTCCCGCTCCCCTGGCGGCGCTTCACCACGTGCTGCCCATGGGATACGTCGTGGATGCCATGCGCCAGGTCATGTACGGCGGAGACGTCTCGCGCGTCGGACCCGATCTGCTCGTGCTCGGCGCGTGGATGGTCGGCGGCGTGCTGCTCGCGGCGATCGGTGTGACGCGCATGACGCACCACCGCACGCTGCGCGACCTGCAGCCGAGCCTGATCGGCTGAGGCGGTCCGGTCCCTGAGCCTGTCGAAGGGACCGGCACCCCCCAGAGCCCGGTGACGTCGACACGCTCAGCCCCCTCCCCGCGTCACACCGGCAGCCGCACCTCGAACACCGTGCGCCCCGGCGCGCTCTCGGCCCCGATGCGCCCGCCGTGCGCCTCGACGATCGCCTGCGCGATCGACAGGCCGAGACCCGTGCTGCCGGCATCCCGGTTGCGGGAGTCGTCGCCGCGCGCGAACCGGTCGAACAAGCGCCCCGCGAGCGCGGGGTCGATGCCCGGTCCGTCGTCGGCGACGCGCAGCACGGCCTCCCCGCTGTCGCGCGCGAGCGAGAGCGTGACGGTCGTGCCGGGCGGGGTGTGCACCTGGGCGTTGCGCAGGAGGTTCGCCACCACCTGCCGCAGACGGTTCTCGTCGCCCGTCACCGAGATGAGGTCGTCGGTGACGTCGAGGCGCCACACGTGGGTGGCATCCGCCGCCTGCGCGTCGCTGACGGCGTCGACCGCGAGCAGCGTCAGCTCCACCTCCTCGCGGCGCAGGGGCTGGCCCGCATCCAGGCGCGCCAGCAGCAGCAGGTCGTCGACGAGGGATGCCATGCGCGTGGCCTCCGACTCGATCCGGTCGAACGAGCGCGCCTGCGTCGGCGTCATCGGCGCGTCCTCGCCGAGCGACAGCTGCGCGTACCCGCGGATGCTCGACAGCGGCGTGCGCAGCTCGTGGCTCGCGTCGGCGATGAAGCGGCGCAGCTGGTCCTCGCTGTGCTGGCGGGCGGCGAGAGAGGTCTGCACGTGGCCGAGGAGGCCGTTCAGCGACGACCCGACCCGACCCACCTCGGTTGCCGGGTCGGTGTCGGCGGCGGCCACGCGGTCGGGGATCTCGACGCTCCCGGCGGCGAGCGAGAGCGTCGACACGCGCTGCGCCACCTCCGCCACGCGATCGAGCGGGCGCAGGCTCCGGCGGACGAAGAGCGAGAGACCGAGAACCGCGATCAGCAGGGTCGCCGCGCTCACCGCGAGCAGGATGACGGTCAGCGCGGTCGTAGTCGCCGACACGTCGGCCTCGGAGTTGCCCGCGAACACCGTCGTGCCGTCGACCTGGGCCCCGGCGATCCGGAACGACCCGAGGTCGCCGCCGAGATCGATCGTGACCGGGGTGCGGTCGGTCGGCACATCGGCCTGCAGCAGGGCCACCTGCTCCGCGGTCAGCTGCACCTGCGTGCCGTCGCTGCGGGTGTAGTCGGAGGTGCGCACGGTGCCGTCGGCGGCGACCACCGCCTGCAGCGATCCGATCCGCGGCGCGGGGCGATCGGCATCCTGCCCCTGGCCCTGGCCCTGATCGGGTGCGGGTGCGGATCCGCCGCGGTTCTCGAACGACCCGCGACCGGCCGCGAACGACAGGCCCTCGCTCACCTGCTGATCGAGGCGGTCGAGGGTGAACGAGCGCAGCGACACGATCGTCGCGAGGCTCATGACGACGAAGGCGAGCGCGACGAGCAGGCTGGTGCCGACGACGAGGGTGCGGCGCAGCGTCCACCGTCGGCCCGGCCGGCGTCGCCCCGGCGAGCGCGGCGGGGACGGCCGCGGCGACACGGCGGACGCGGTCATGACGCCTTGATCGTGTAGCCGACGCCGCGCACCGTGTGGATGAGCGGTTCGCCGAGGGTGTCGATCTTCTTGCGCAGGTAGGAGATGTAGATCTCCACGACGCTGCCGTCGCCGCCGAAGTCGTAGCTCCACACCTCGTCGAGGATCTGGGCCTTGCTGAGCACGCGGCGCGGGTTCTGCATCAGGTAGCGCAGCAGTTCGAACTCGCGCGCGGTGAGTTTGATCGGGATGCCGCCGCGCTCGACCTCGTACGCCTCCTCGTCGAGCGTGAGATCGCCGACGCGCAGGCGCGGGTCGGCGTCGGCGACCGCGGCGACGTGGCGCCGGGCCATCCCGCGCAGCCGCACGACGACCTCCTCGAGGTTGAAGGGCTTCGTCACGTAATCGTCGGCGCCCGCCGAGATGCCCGCGATGCGGTCTTCGACGGCATCCTTCGCGGTCAGGAACAGCACGGGCGCGTCATTGCCCGCGGCCCGGACGCGCGCGAGCAAGCCCATGCCGTCGAGCCCGGGCATCATGATGTCGAGCACGAGCAGATCCGGATTGAAGTCGCGGATGACGGCGAGCGCCTCCTGACCATCGGCGGCCGTGCGGGTGTCCCACCCCTCGTTCTGCAGCGCCATGCGCAGCA
Source organism: Microbacterium sp. BWR-S6Y (assembly GCF_041379845.1). Lineage (NCBI taxonomy): Bacteria > Bacillati > Actinomycetota > Actinomycetes > Micrococcales > Microbacteriaceae > Microbacterium > Microbacterium sp. BWR-S6Y. Next base: position 156,148 of record NZ_JBFECV010000006.1, on the reverse strand, counting down.
GCTCGCTCAGGTTGGCCTCGTCGTCGACGACGAGCGCGCGGATCGGCGAGCCGTCGGGGCGCAGCAGGGGGGCGGGTCGGGAGGTCATGGATGCCAGCATGCCCGCCCTCCGCAGTCCTGTCACCGCGACATACGCGCTTCATAGAAACCGTGAGGCGGCGGTGAGGGTGCCGTTCCTACCGTCACTCCGACGGCCGCACCCCGCGTCCGGAAGGAGAAGCATGTACGGCACCTACCTGCGGCGCGAACTCGCCGGCCGCACCAAACAGACCGTGATCGTCGCGGTCGGGCTCGCGATCGCGATCGCCCTGGTCATCGTGGTCAACGCTCTGTCGGCGGGCGTGCGCGACGCGCAATCGCAGGCGCTGTCGTCGGTCTACGGCGTCGGCACCGACCTCACCGTCACCGGGGCGCAGACCCAGCCGAGCGAGGGCGGCGGCGGACCGCGCTTCGACTTCGGCGCCGAAGACGGGGCCTCGAGCGACGGCACCACGACCCTCAGCCAGTCGCGCCTGATGACCGACATGATGCGCGGAACGCTCGACGCCTCGACCGTGAGCACGGTGACCGGTCTCGACGGCGTGTCCGGGGCGACGGGCGCCCTGGCCCTGACCAACACGACGTTCTCGGGCCAGATCCCCGACCGCAGCGCCGACAGCGGCACCGGCACCGACGCGTCGCAGGGTGGGGGCATGGGGGAACCCCCGGCGGGCGGACCCGGCGGAGACGGCGGCAGCGCCTTCGGCGTGGACTCCTTCAGCGTGCTGGGCGTCGACCCCGCGGCGTCCGTCGGTCCCCTCTCGTCCGTCACGGTCAGCGAGGGCCGTGCCCTGGAGGCAGCGGATGCCGGAACGAACGTCGCCGTGATCGACGCGACGTATGCCGCGAGCGCGGGCCTGGCCGTCGGCGGCACCGTCGACGTGGGCGGCACGGCGATGCAGATCGTCGGGATCGTCGCCTCCGCCTCGGCCGACGCCGACACCGCCGCGAACGTCTACCTCCCCCTCGACGTGGCCCAGACGCTCGCCGGCGTCGGCGACGTGGTGTCGACCGTGTACGTGCAGGCCGACTCGGCGGATGCCATCGACCTGGTGCAGAGCGAGATCACCGCGGCACTCCCCGACGCGACCGTCAGCTCGCAGTCCGAGCTCGCCTCGACCGTATCGGGATCGCTCTCGAGCGCGTCGACGATGATCTCGAACCTCGGCACGTGGCTCAGCCTCGTCGTGCTGCTCGTCGCCCTCGCCCTCGCCGTGCTGTTCACGATCTCGGGTGTCGCCCGTCGCACCCGCGAGTTCGGCACGCTGAAAGCCATCGGCTGGTCGAACGCGCGCATCGTGCGGCAAGTCGCGGGCGAGTCGCTCGTGCAGGGCCTGCTCGGCGGCGTCGCGGGCCTGATCCTCGGGCTCGGCGGCATCCTGCTCGTCAACGTCATCTCGCCGACCGTCTCGGTCGCGGCGAGCACCTCCGGCGGTCCCGGAGGGCAGGGGGGTCCCGGCGCCGGCGGCCCCGGCGGCTTCGGGCAGGCGGCGGCGCAGGCCACCGACATCGTGCTGAGCGCCCCCGTCACCCCCGTGGTCGTGCTGGCCGCGGTCGGCATCGCCGTGCTCGGCGGCGTCCTCGCCGGAGCCTTCGGCGGATGGCGTGCCGCTCGCCTCAGCCCCGCCGCCGCCCTCCGTTCGGTCGCGTGAGCGGCATCCCCGGTTCTTCGAAGGAGACATCATGACCCTCACCGTTCCCACCTCCACCGCCACCGCGTACCGCCTCTCGAAGGTCTCGCGCACCTACCGTCAGCGCGATCGCACCGTGCAGGCCCTCGCGGGCGTCGACCTCGAGATCGCGGCGGGCGACTTCGTCACCATCCAGGGCCCCACCGGCGGCGGCAAGTCGACGCTGCTGCAGATGCTCGGCGCGCTCGACCGCCCCTCGAGCGGGTCGGTGACGCTCGGCGAAGTCGACATCGCGACGGCCTCGAACGCCCAGCTGAGCCGCCTGCGCGCCGAGGAGATCGGCTTCGTGTTCCAGGGCTTCAATCTCATCCCCACCCTGACCGCGGCCGAGAACGTCGACATGGGTCTCGAGCCGCTGCACCTCGACCGTGCGGAGCGTTCGCGGCGGGTCACCGAGGCGCTCGCGCGCGTCGGTCTCGCCGACCGTGCCGACCACCGGCCCGGGGAACTGTCGGGCGGACAGCAGCAGCGCGTCGCGATCGCCCGGGCCGTCGCCAAGCAGCCCCGCGTGCTGCTCGCCGACGAGCCCACCGGAAACCTCGACGAGAGCATGCGCGACGAGATCCTCGACGTGCTCGAGACGCTCAACGCCGAGGGGCTGACGCTGGTGATGGTCACGCACGACTCCACGGTGGCCCGTCGGGCACGCCGTCGACTGCGTCTCGCGAAGGGCGTGGTGACCGACATCACGCACGGCTGATCGGACCGGCTCGGGGCCCCGCCTCCCCTGCGCGGGGCCCCGGGCCTCGTTCGTCCTGCCCGGCCCGGACGCTTCGACAGGCTCAGCGACCGCTCCCCCGAGGCCCCTGAGCCTGTCGAAGGTCCCTAAGCCTGTCGAAGGTCCCTAAGCCTGTCGAAGGTCCCTGAGCCTGTCGAAGGGACCGGGCCCCACCCACCCCTCGGTCAAGGGGTTCACCGCCTTCGACGGCCGCCCCCTACAGTCGAAGCACGCCGACCGGAGAGGCAGATGCCATGGCCGCCCGCAACACGCGCCTCATGCGCTGCACAGCCGACGACCTGTTCGCGGTGCTCTCGGACGGGTGGCTGTACCCCGTGTGGGTGGTGGGCGCCGCCCGCATGCGCGACGTGGACGCGGAGTGGCCGCGCGAAGGCACCCGCATCCACCATTCGCTCGGCGTGTGGCCGGTGATGATCCACGATGAGACCGAGATCGTCGAGTGGGACCCGCCGCGTCGGCTGCGCCTGCGGCCGGAGGCCGGCATCCTCGGGCGCGGGGTCATCCGCATCGACGTGCGCCCGCACGGCGACGGCATCGCCGTGACGATCCTCGAGGAGCCCGTCTCGGGCGCCGCCGCCCTGCTCCCCTCGCTGCTGTGGAAGCCGCTCCTGATCGCCCGCAACCACGAGTGCCTGAACCGGCTGGCGTTCCTGGCCGAGGGGCGCCGCGACGAGCGCGAGGCGCGCGAACTCGACCACCGCACCGAGACGCCCGACCCCGCCGAGGGCAACCCCTCGCCCCAGGCCGAGCGCGACGTGCGGGAGGCGGGCGTCTGACGCTCCGCGGCGCACTCGATCCGAATCGGGTGCGGGCCTGCGAGATGCACACCCATCCCGCGAGATGATGCAAGGAACGCGCGTCGCCGTCGCCGCGCGGAGGAGGAGACCGATGGATGCCGATGTCATCGTCGTGGGCGCAGGACTGGCCGGTCTGGTCGCGAGCAACGAGCTCGTCCGAGCGGGCAAGCGCGTGCTCATCGTCGATCAGGAGAATGCGGCGAACCTCGGCGGACAGGCGTTCTGGTCGTTCGGGGGGATCTTCCTCGTCGACTCCCCCATGCAGCGACGGCTCGGCGTGCGCGACTCGTTCGACCTCGCATGGCAGGACTGGCAGGGCTCGGCGGGCTGGGATCGGCTCGAGGGTCCCCTCGCCGAGGACGAGTGGGCGAAGAAGTGGGGGCGGGCCTACGTCGAGTTCGCCGCCGACGAGAAGCGCGCCTGGCTGCACGAGCAGGGCGTGCGGTTCACTCCCGTCGTCGGCTGGGCCGAACGCGGGTCGCTGACGGCGGACGGGCACGGCAACTCGGTCCCCCGCTTCCACGTGCCGTGGGGCACCGGGACCGGGATCTCGGAGCCCTTCGCCGATCGCGCCCGCGCCGCCGCGGCGGACGGCGCCCTCGACCTGCGCTTCCGCCATCGCGTCGACGGTCTGGTGTTCGAAGGCGGCCGGGTCACCGGCATCCGCGGGGCGATCCTGGCACCCGACGACGCGGCCCGCGGGGTGCCGTCGTCGCGCGACGAGGTGTCGACGTTCGAGCTGTCGGCCCAGGCGGTGGTCATCGCCACCGGCGGGATCGGCGGCGACCACGACCGCGTGCGCGCGTGGTGGCCGGAGCGGTTGGGCACGCCGCCGAAGAAGATGGTCACCGGCGTCCCCGCCCACGTCGACGGGCGCATGCTCGACATCGCCGCCTCCCAGGGCGTGCGACTGGTCAATCGCGACCGCATGTGGCACTACACCGAGGGCGTGCAGAACTTCGCCCCCGTGTGGCCCGGCCACGCGATCCGCATCCTCCCCGGTCCCTCGTCGCTGTGGCTCGACGCCCGGGGGCGGCGGCTCCCCCCTCCCGGCCTGCCCGGATACGACACGCTGGGCACCCTCCGCATCCTGCGCACCACCCCCGACATCGCGGACTACGACTACTCCTGGTTCGTGCTCGATCAGACGATCATCAAGAAGGAGTTCGCGCTGTCGGGGTCGGAGCAGAACCCCGACATCACCGAGCGCGACCTCGGACTGCTCCTGCGCAGTCGCCTCGGGCGGACCGCCCCGGGACCCGTCGAGGCGTTCAAGACGCGCGGGGCCGACTTCGTCGTCGCCGACACCCTCGGTGAACTCGTGCGCAAGATGAACGCCCTCACGGGTGACGGGCTTCTCGACGAGGGGGCGATCCACCGGCAGATCGTCGAACGCGACCGCGAGCTCGTCAACCCGTACTCGAAGGACGCGCAGGCGATGGGCATCCGCAACAGCCGCCGCTTCCTCGGCGACCGCATCTTCCGCACGGTGAAGCCCCACGCGCTGCTCGATCCCGCCCACGGCCCCCTCATCGCGGTGCGCCTGTGGGTCGTGACGCGCAAGTCGCTCGGCGGCATCCAGACCGACCTCAGCGGACGCGCCCTGGATGCCGCGGGCCGACCGATCGAGGGACTCTACGCCGCGGGCGAGGCGGCCGGCTTCGGCGGGGGCGGCGCCCACGGATACAACGCCCTCGAGGGCACCTTCCTCGGAGGCTGCCTCTTCACGGGCCGCACGGTCGGTCGAGCCCTCGCGGGCGCACTCTGAACCCCGGCATCCGCGTCGCCGAGGCGCGCTGAGCGGTCAGCTCTCCGGCCGCGTCTCCGCGCCGGTGGAGCCGGGCTGCTCCGTACGGTGCTGCAGTTCGTCGATGTACAGGCCCTCTTCGTCGGTCGTGCGGTTGCGGTACGCGGCGCGGCCGACCATGTGCGCGGCCAGCGGCGCCGTGGCGAACTGGATGAGCACGATCGGGATGCCGAAGGCGACCACCTCCCACGTGCGCAGCGACAGCGCGACGGCGATGACGATGAGCAGCACGCCCAGAACCTGCGGCTTCGTCGCCGCGTGCAGTCGTGTGGGGACGTCGCGCCAGCGCAGCAGCCCCATCGTCGCCGTGAGGCAGAGCACGGCGCCGATCAGCACGAGCACGAGGGCGACGGTGTCGAGCACCGATTCGAGGGTCACCGCGGGTTCTCCTTCCGCGCGACGAAGCGGGCGACCGCGATCGACCCGAACACGCCGACCGCCGCGATGATGAGCATCGCCGGCAGCGAGCGCGTGTGGTGGTTGATCACCATGTCGGCGCCCAGGATGCAGACCACCTCGGTGAGCAGCACGTCGGCCGCGACGGCCCGATCGAGGATCGACGGGCCGATCACGAGCCGGATGAGGGCGAGCACCGCGGCGGCGGCGAAGACGACGAGGATGACGACGACGAGGGCGTTCACAGCGGGGTCCTCCCCTCTCGCGGGGATTCGATGGACTCGTGGTGGTGCGTCGAGCTGTCGGCGATGCGGGCGCGCAGCTCCTGCAGCTCCTCGCGCGAGCCGACGGCGCGCGTGATCCGTGCCTCCCAGCCGAGCACGATGCGGCGCTGGTGCTCGGCGTCGGCGTCGCTGCGCACCCCGATCGTGTGCAGGTAGAGCGTGCGGTTCTCGCGATCGACATCGACGATGAGGGATCCCGGGATGAGGGATGCCGTGACCGCGGTGTGGGCCATGATGACGTCGTCGTCGACGCGCAGAGGCACCGCGATGATCGCCGCTCCCGGCTGGCGCCGCACGTCGAGGACCTGCCACGCGACGATCAGGGATCCCTTGATGACGGCGCCGAGGAAGGTGACGACGAAGATCAGGCCGTACCAGAGGTTGATGCGCCCCGAGAGCTCGACCGGGGGCAGCCGGAAGACGCGGGTGACGAAGACCGCCATCACGAGGCCGGTGACGAAGGCGAGCCATGTGAACTGGCCCCACAGCAGCATCCACAGGGCGATCAGCCACAGCAGGAGCGGCAGCTGGTGCAGGAAGAGCGACACCTGCGCGCGGCGGGTCGGGCTCATCGCGGGTCCTCCGCATCCTGCAGCTGCACGAGGGTGACCCCGCCGTAGATGCGCTCGCCCGCCCGCAGGCACGCATCGAGCAGCGGTCCGGCGAACACCGTCAGCGAGAGGGTCACGATGACCATGCCGGCGGTGGCGACCGTCATGATGCGCGGGATGGTGCGGCGCTCGGTCGAGATCGTCGCCGCCGGGGCGTTGCCGAGGTAGGCGATGCGCTCGGTCGTCTCGGCCGAGTCGTCGTCTTCGCGCCAGAACGACAGGTTCCAGGCGCGCATGAGCGCGTACAGCGTCAGGATCGAGGTGACGATGCCGCCCACGATGAGCACGATCATGACCGGTGTGCCGACCTGGGCCGCGGCGTCGAACAGCGCGTACTTGCCGATGAAGCCCGAGAACGGCGGGAGGCCGCCCAGGTTGATCGCGGGGATGAAGTAGAGCACCGCGAGCAGGGGTGCCGCGCGCATCAGTCCCTTGACCTTGAGGATCGACGTGCTCCCCGCGCGGCGTTCGATCAGGCCCACCGCGAGGAACAGGGTCGTCTGCACGATGATGTGGTGGACGATGTAGTAGATCGTCGCCCCCACCGCGAGCGGCGTGTTGATCGCCAGCCCGAAGATCATGTAGCCGATGTGGCTCACGAGAGTGAACGACAGGATGCGCTTGAGCTCGGCCTGCGCCACCGCGCCGAGCACGCCGACGATCATCGTCGCGAGGGCGACCATGAGCAGCAGGAAGTTGATGTCGTTGTCGACGAAGAGCTGCGTCTCGGTGCGGATGATCGCGTAGACGCCGACCTTGGTCAGCAGGCCCGCGAACACCGCCGTGACGGGAGCGGGTGCCGTGGGGTACGAGTCGGGCAGCCAGAACGACAGCGGGAACACCGCCGCCTTGATGGCGAACGCGAGAAGCAGCATGAGGTGCAGGATCGTCTGCGTGTCCTGCGGGAGCTGCGCCATGCGCTCGCTGATCTGCACCATGTTGACGGTGCCGAGCGCGCCGTAGACCATCGCGATCGCCGCGAGGAAGAGGATCGACGACACCAGCGACACGACGATGTAGACGACGCCCGTGCGGATGCGCGACTCGGTGCCCCCGAGCGTGATGAGCACGTACGAGGCGACGAGCAGGATCTCGAAGCCGACGTAGAGGTTGAACAGGTCGCCCGCGATGAAGGCGTTGAAGATGCCCGCACCCAGGATCAGGTAGGCCGGGTAGAAGATCGAGACCGGTGTGTCTTCGTCGTTGTCGGCCGCCCCCTGACCGATCGAGAAGAGCAGGACCGCGAGCAGCACGATGCTGGTCACGACGACCAGCAGGGCCGCGAGCACGTCGACGTACAGCACGATGCCCAGCGGGATCTGCCAGGCCGCGATCGCGACCGCGATGGGACCGCTGGTGTCGACGGCGACGAGGAGGATCGCCCCGAGCACGAGCACCGCCGTGAGGGAGGCGACCGACACGACGATCTGCGTCTTCTTGCGACGGCCGAAGATGAGGTTGATCGCGGCACCGATGAGCGGGATGCCGACGAGCAGGGGCACGAGGGCGCTCACGAGCGATCACCGTCCTGGGGGTCGCGGGGGGCGTCGGTCGCGGCGTCGCCGTCGCGCTCCGCGCTGTCGCGCGTCCCGCCCTCGTTCGACCCGCGGCGCACGGCGACGCGATCGACCGGGGCGTCGTCGACGAGCTGCGACAGGTCGCCCTGGTGCAGGACGCGGATGGGGTTCGCCGCGTCGCCGACGAAGTCGGTGGTGACATCGTCGTCGTCGGAGCGCGACTCCTCGTCCATCGCGTCCTCGACCTCTTCGGCCGTGCGGGTGCGCAGGGCGACGTCGTCGGCGTCGTCGATGACCGTGTCGGCCTGGCCGAGCTGCCAGGAGCGGTAGATGAGGGCGAGCAGGAAGGCGGAGATCGCGAACGTGATCACGATCGCGGTGAGTGTCAGCGCCTGCGGGAGCGCGTCGGACATGTCGGCGGCATCCGTCTCTCCGTCGTAGAACGGGGCGAGCGCGGGGCGACCCATGACGATGAGAAGCAGGAGGTTGGCGGCGTTGCCCAGCAGCAGGAAGCCGATGAGCACGCGCGTGAGGCTGCGCTCGAGCATCGCGTACACGCCGCACGCGAAGAGCACGGCCATGACGATGACGAGAACGAGGGAGATGTTCACGCGTCCACCACCTCCGCGTCTTCGGGCAGCTGCGACTGCCGGTCGACCTCGGCGCCGAGGCTGCGCAGAACGTCGAGCACGAGACCGATGACGACGAGGTAGACGCCGATGTCGAAGATCGTGCTGGTGACGAACTCCCAATGCCCGATGAGCGGCAGCTCACCCTCGAACGTGAAGCTCTGCAGGGGCGCGAAGCCGAAGAACATCGGCACGATCGCGCACAGCACGGCGATCGCCATGCCCGCGCCGAGCAGGCGTCCGGCGTCGGTCGGGGCGGCGGCGCCGAGCTCCCAGCGCCCGCCGGCGATATAGCGCATCACCAGGCCGAGACCGGCGACCAGGCCGCCCGCGAAGCCTCCGCCGGGCAGGTTGTGGCCGGCGAAGAGCAGGTACAGCGAGATGATCATGACCGTGTGGAACAGCACCCGGATGATGATCTCGAGCAGGATCGAGCGGTTCTCGGGCTGAACCTTGACGCCCGACACGAGCCACGCGCGCGGCGCGCCGGTCTCGCCCACGCGCTGCGCGCGCACGCCGCTGTCGGTCTCGACGAGCGGGCGGCGGCGCCCGAGGCCCGACCGGCTGCGGGCCGTGCCCGAGCGGCGGGACAGGTTGTCGCTGCGGTCGGTGATGAAGACGAGGGATGCCACACCCGTTGCCGCGAGGACGAGCACCGACAGCTCGCCCATGGTGTCCCAACCGCGCAGATCGACGAGCGCGACGTTGACCACGTTGCGGCCGTGACCGATCTCGTACGCCAGGGGCGGCCACTCGAGCGAGATGGGGAGGTCTTGCCGCGCTCCCGTGGCGACCACGGCGACGAGGGCCATGGTCAGGCCCACGCCCGCGCCGAGCACGGCCCGGGCCAGGGGCGCCACCGAGGCGTTCTGCTCCCCCATGCGCGCGGGCAGACGCCGCAGCACGAGCGCGAAGACCACCAGGGTGACGGTCTCGACGAGAACCTGGGTGAGGGCGAGGTCGGGGGCGCCGCTCGTGGCGAAGAGCACGACGAGACCGAGGCCGGTCACCGACACGAGGGCAACACCGGTGTAGCGCTTGCGCGCGCGCACCGCGAGGATGCCCGCGGCGATCATCAGCGGCGCGGCGATGAGCTGCGTCGGCGAGTGCCAGGCGTCGAGCTGGGCGCGCCACTCCGACGAGGCGAACAGCGCCGTGCCCTCGGCGATGACGAGCACGATGAAGATCGTGCCGACGTAGAACGGCAGCGAGCCGCGCTGGAAGCGCGCCGTGACCCACTCGGAGGTGTGGTCGATGCCGCGCAGCGCGACGTTGTAGGCGTCGTTCGCGGTGAACGGCAGCACGCGGCGGCGCTTGTGCAGCTGCGTCTTGCGCACCGTCCAGAAGATCGCCGCGCCGAGCGCGAGCGTGCCGAGCGAGATGAACAGGGCCGGCTCGAGACCGTGCCAGAGGGCCAGGTGGTAGGGGTAGACGGGAGCACCCACACCCGGAGTGGCCTCGGGCAGACCGTCGGCGTAGGGGGCGAGCCAGTGGTCGACCACGGGCGACAGGATGCCGAGCGCGAGCGAGGCCGCGGCCAGCAGCACGGGTGCCGAGAGGAAACCGATGGGCGGGTCGGGCCACTCGGTCGTCGCGACGTCGCGCTTGGTCCAATACGCACCCCAGAGGAAGCGGATGCCGTAGCCCGCGGTGAGAGCGGAGCCGAGGACGATGCCGATCAGCGCCACGACGCCCCAGATCGCCCCGGCCTCGGCCTCGTGCAGGAGCGCGGTGAGCGCGGTCTCCTTCGCCACGAACCCGAGGGTCGGGATGACGCCGGCCATCGAGGCGATCGCGATGAACGAGGCGGTCGCCATGACGGGCGCCTGCCGGCCCAGGCCGGAGAGCTCGCCGATGTCACGGGTGTTCAGCTGACGGTCGATCACGCCGACCACGAGGAACAGGCACGACTTGAACAGCGCGTGGCTGAGCAGCAGGGCCACGCCGGCAAGGGCGGCATCCCGCGTCCCGTAGCCCAGCATGACGGTGAGGAAGCCGAGCTGGCTCACGGTGCCGAACGCCAGGATGCGCTTGAGGTCGCGCTCGCGCAGGGCCTGGAATCCGCCCAGCAGCATGGTGAAGACGCCGAGCGCGATGAGCGTCGGCCGCCAGAACGGCGTCTCGGCGAAGCCCGGTGCGAGACGGGCGATGAGGTAGATGCCGGCCTTGACCATCGCGGCGGCGTGCAGGTACGCGCTCACCGGGGTGGGGGCGGCCATGGCTCCCGGCAGCCAGAAGTGGAACGGGAAGATCGCCGACTTGCTCAGCGCGCCGATGAGCAGCAGGAGCACCGCGATGTCGACGATGGTGCCGGTGGGCGGATCGGCGAGGAGGGCGGACAGGCTCGAGGTGCCCGCCTGCACGACGATCAGCACGACGCCGATCAGCATGACGAGTCCGCCGAGGGTGGTGACCAGCAGCGCCTGCAGAGCCGCGCGACGGCTGGCGGCGCGTGCGTGGTAGTAGCCGATCAGCAGGTAGGACAGCACGCTCGTGGCTTCCCAGAGCATCACGAGCACGACGAGGTCGTCGGTCAGCACGAGGCCGTACATCGCGCCGGCGAACGCGAGGAGCACGGCCGAGAACTGCCCGACTCCTCGCGTCTTGCCCCGGAAGTACCAGCGGCAGTAGAGCATGACGAGCGCGCCGACGCCGGTGACGACGAGCGTCAGGAGCCACCCGAGCACGTCCATCCGCATCGACAGCGAGACGTCGATCGCGGGGATCCAGCGGTATTCCTCGAACGGAATGTCACCGGCGAACACCGAGGGAGCCAGCACGATCGCGTGGACGAAGGCGAGGGCGGGCAGGACCGCGGCGACGTAGAACGCCCGCGCGCCGATCCTTGAGACCAGCCACGGCAGGAACAGGGGGAGAGCCGCGAAGGCGCCCAGGAACAGCAACATGTTCGGGCCTCCTCGGGTTCGACGGGCGGATGCCCGGGCTCTCGGGGTGTCGAACCTATTCTATGCGGAGCATGAGAGTTCGCGGACCACGAATCCTCATGTGGTAGGCGGAGGGGCCGTCGTCGTCCCCGCGCGGAACACGCAGCGCAGGTCGAGACCCGAGGGCTCGGCGTCCTCGAGCATCGCGGCGACCGCCTCCCCGGCCGCGCGTCCCTTCGCGGTCGCCGGCTGCACGAGCGTCGTGAGCACGTGCGGCGCGAGGCCGTCGACCACCACCCCGTCGAAACCTGTGACGCTGACGTCGTGCGGCACCCGCAGCCCGGCCTCCTCGGCCGCGCGGATGACGCCCGCCGCCAGCAGATCGCTCTGGGCGATGACGGCGGTGGGTCGGCGCTCGGGATCGGCGAAGATCGTGCGCCCCGCGATCGTCCCCTCGTCGATCGAGCTCGTCGCCGCCGCCAGCACGGGAGCCTCCGGAAACACCTCCCGCGCACCGGCCAGCCGATCGGCTGTCACGTCCACCCGCACGGGCGCCTCGGCATCCGCCCATCCGCGGCGCCGGGAGGTGTCGAAGGGCAGTGTCACGAGCACGACGTCACGGTGGCCCAGGTCGTACACGTGCTGCGCGGCCTGCCGTTGGGCCTCGGCGTTGTCGAGGAGCACGCGCGGCACACCGTCGCCCGCGTCGCCCTCGACGACGACCACGGGGATGCCGCGACCGCGCACGATCTCGAGGGAGTCGCGCATGCGCGGGCTGCAGCCGATCAGCACGGCCGCGTCGATGGGGGCGGTGTGCAGCGACGGCTCGCTGACGGTCTCGCCGTCGTCGCGCAGGAGCAGCAGTGCCGCGCCCAGGCGCGAGACGCCGTCGGCGAGGCCGTCCATCATGTGCGTGGTGACCGGGTCGAGGAAGGCCGTGCCGAGGTGCGTGTCGAAGACGACGCCCACGATGCCGCTGCGCCCCCGGCGCAACGACGCCGCCCGCGGGTCGGGGCCGGTGTACCCGAGCGCCTCCGCGGCGGCGAGCACGCGGGCCTTCGTCGCTTCGGACGTGGGCGTCTTGCCGCTGAACACCACCGATGCCGTCGACGGCGACACGCCGGCCTCACGGGCGACGTCGCTGATGGTGGCGCGGCGGGTGGTCACGGGCCGATGCTACCGTCGCCCCCTGGGTGTTCCGAATCGATTCGATCGATGTCGAGTCGCTTCGCTACAGTGGCCGCATGACCCCGACCCTCACCCGCTCCCAACTCGTGCGCTGGCACATCGCCATCTGCGCCATCTTCCTGGCGAGCGGTCTGAGCATCTCCACGTGGGCCTCGCGCGTGCCCGCGATCCGCGAGTCGCTCGGCATCGAGAACTCCGGGGTCGGCCTGCTGCTGCTGGGCATGGGCGTGGCATCCATCATCGGCCTCTCGGTCGCCCCCGCGGTGATCGCCCGCGTGGGGGCGCGCTCGGGCATGCTCGTCGCCCTCATCCTGGTCAGTGCGGGCCTGGGCATCATCGGTTTCGGCGCCGACACCCTGCAGCTCTTCGGCGTCGCCCTCGTGGGCCTGGCCCTCTTCGGGTTCGGCAACGGCGCGGTCGACGTGATGATGAACGTCGAGGGCGCTGCGCTCGAGAAGGCGACGGGCCGCACGATCCTGCCGCTGCTGCACGCGTTCTTCAGCTTCGGCACGGTCATCGGCGCGGGACTCGGTTTCGTCGCCGTCAGCCTCGGCATCCCCGTGCTCGCGCACTGCGTCGCAATGGCCGTCGTCATCCTCGTGATCGCCTTCGTCGCGGTCGCCAACGTGCCGCGGGCCGAGGTCGCGATGGACGCCCCCGCCGACGAGGAGCGCCTGCACTGGCGGGAGCGCCTCGCCACCTCGCTGCAGGCGTGGCGCGAGCCGCGCACGTACACGCTCGGCGTCATCATGCTCGGCATGGCCTTCGCCGAGGGCAGCGCGAACGACTGGCTGCCCTCCGCGGTCGTCTACGGCCACGGCGCTCCCGAAGAGGCGGGTCCGGCCGTGCTCGCGGTGTTCTCGGTCGCGATGACCGTCGGCCGCATCGCCGGTGGACCGGTGGTCGACCGCCTCGGCCGCGTCGTCGTGCTGCGCGTGCTCGCGGGCACCGCGGCCGCGGGCCTGCTGCTGTTCATCCTCGCGCCCTACGGACCGCTCGTCTTCGTCGGGGCGGCCCTGTGGGGTCTCGGCGCCTCCCTCGGCTTCCCGATCGGCATGTCGGCCGCCGCGGACGATCCCGCCAAGGCTGCCTCCCGCGTGGCGGCCGCCGCGACCATCGGCTACGTCGCGTTCCTGTGCGGGCCGCCCATCCTGGGCTGGATCGGCGACCACATCGGGCTGCTCAACACCCTGCTGATCGTGGTCGGCCTGATCGTGGCATCCGGACTCTTCTCGGGCGCGGCGAAGCCGCTCGTCGTCGAGGAGGAGAAGATCGACGCGGCCGCGCGCCGCTGAGGCCCGTCGGGCCCGGAGACGTCGGCGACGGCGAGCGCGATTAGGCTCGTCGGGTGCGTCTCGTCATCGCCCGTTGCTCCGTCGATTACACCGGCCGCCTCAACGCGCATCTCCCCCTCGCCACCCGGCTGCTCGTGCACAAGAACGACGGCAGCCTGCTGGTGCACTCCGACGGCGGCTCGTACAAGCCCCTGAACTGGATGAGCCCACCCTGCAGCCTGACGCGTGAAGACCCCGACGAGGTCGACGTCGAGGACGGGGTGATCGAACGTTGGCGCGTGACGCACGCCAAGACCGGTGACGCTCTGCTCGTGCGCATCCACGAGATCGTCCACGACACCGCGCACGACCTCGGCGTCGATCCCGGACTGATCAAAGACGGCGTCGAGGCCGACCTGCAGCGCCTGCTGGCCGAGCAGGTGTCGGTCGTCGGCGAGAACCTCACCCTCGTCCGGCGCGAGTACCCCACGGCGATCGGGCCGGTCGACCTCCTGCTGCGCAACGACGACGGCGTCGGCACGGTCGCGATCGAGGTCAAGCGCCGCGGCGACATCGACGGCGTCGAGCAGCTCACCCGCTACCTCGAACTGCTCAACCGCGACCCGCTCCTCGCTCCGGTGACGGGCGTCTTCGCGGCGCAGGAGATCAAGCCGCAGGCGCGGGTGCTCGCCACCGACCGCGGCATCCGGTGTCTGACTCTCGACTACGACGAGATGAAGGGTGTGCAGTCGGGGGCTCCGCGCCTGTTCTGAGGGCCTTCCCCTGCCGGGCACTTGCAGCGGGCCCTTCTCGCAGACCGCGCGCATAGCCACGTGAAGACGTCCCCCCATCGCGGATTTCTTGTCCCGCGCGCGCGGAGGGGCGAGAGCATGGGCAGACCGATCCATCGGTCGAAAGAGATGGTCATGTCGGCGCGAACACTTTTCGCGCGAATCTCCCGCCTTTCCTCGCAGGTCGCCGGTACGCCCTCCCCCCTCCCGCCGCGCCACGCATGCCGACGACGTGCGTGGGGGCGCCGATGCGCGCGGGTCCGCCGGTAGCGTGGACGCATGCCCGCACGCTCTCCCTTCTCCTGCATCCTGTGGGATGTCGACGGCACCCTCGTCGACGCATCGGAGGGGATCCTCCGGCGCCTGACCGTCACCCTCGAGCATTTCGGACGCCAGGCCCCCACGCGCGGCGAGCTGTCGCACTGGATCGGTCCCCCGATGTTCGAGTCGTTCCAGGCCAACGTCGGCATGACCCCGGAGCAGGCGACCGAGGCCGTCACCTTCTACCGGGGCCTCAACAAAAAAGAGGGCTACACGGTCAGCGCGCGCCTCTACCCGGGCGTCGCCGACCTGATGCACGAACTGCGCGCCGCCGGCATCCCCCAGTCGACGGCGAGCTCCAAGCCCGAGGTGCAGGTCGTCGCCCTGATGGATCACTTCGACCTCGCCCCCGACCTCGACGCGATCGTCGGGGCGAGCCTCGACGAGCGCACGCTCAGCACGAAGGCCGACATCGTCCGCGAGGCGCTGCGGCGACTGGCCGCGAACGGCGTCGACACCTCCCGTCCCGTCCTGATTGGCGATCGGCACCACGACGTGGAGGGCGGAGCGGATGCCGGGGTCCCGGTGATCTTCGTGCGCTGGGGCTTCAGCTGGCCCCACGAGGCCGACGGAGCGCAGGCCGCCGTCGACGATGTCGCGCAGCTGCGGGCGCTGCTGCTGGTGGACGACTCCGCCGGTGCCTGACCTGGGTGCGGCGCTGCCGTTCGTCATCGCCCTCGCTGCGGCGCTCGTGGTCGTCGCGGTGATCGTCGTCGCGGTGCGGCGCCATCACCGTTCGCCTCGCATGCGCGTGGCGGCCGATGACGCGGCGGCGCAGGCGGCGGAGGCGCTTCTGCTTCTCGATGACGCCGTGGACGATCTCGACGCGGCGTTCGAGGCGGCCGACGCCCTCGACGCCCCCGACGCGCCCACCGACCTGCGGCGAGCGCGCACCGCGGCCCGGCGCGACCGCGATCGCGGGTTCGCCGATGTGTCGGCCCTCGACGACCTCGCGACGAGCCCCGCGCGGCGGCGCGACCAGGCGCGACGCGTGGCGCAGGCCCTCGACGCGGCGCGCGAGCGCGTCCGTAGCCTCGGCGAACGGCTCGAGACCTGGGCGGCGGCGAACCGGACTCCCGCCGCCCTCCTGGCGGCGGCGCGCGCGCGACGCGACGAGGTTGTCGCGGCCATCGGCGACCCCGAGCCCCTTCTCGTCGTCCTCCGGCAGCGCTTCGATCCCACGGACGGGGCCGACGCCGAGCGGGCGGCCGCCGCGGCCACCGCCGCCCTGTCGGAGGCGGATGCCGCCCTGCGCGACGCGCAGCACGACGCGACTCCCGCGTCCCTCCAGCGGGTCGTCCGGGCGCTCCGATCCGCCTCGCGTCACGGGAGTGCCGTGGAGAATGCGCACCGCTTCGTGCTGCAGGCGGCCGACAACGCCGGCGGCGAGATCTCGGCCGCGCGTGACGAGGTCGAGACCGCCCTGGCGATGGCCGCCGCACGTCCGTCCGACGGTGCCGCGTCCGCGACGGGCGTGCTGCGCGAGGCGCTCCGCGATCTCGATCTCGCCTCCGCGTCCGTCTCGCGCCGGCCGGGTGAGGCCATCGCGACCGTCGCCCGCGTGCGCGAGGTGCGCGATGTCGCGCTCGGCGACGCGCCGAATCCCCGCCAGCGGGTCGAAGCGGCCCGGGCCGCCCTCCCGGGGACCCTGGCGTGTGCGCGGGCGGCGTTCATCGCCGCCGAGGCGCGCGACGACCGCCCCCTCATCGCCGACCGGCTGCGCCTCGAACGGGCGCGGCGCGAACTGGCGGCGGCCCGCGCGGCCACCGACGCGACCGACGCGCTCGCCCACGCCCGGGCCGCGCGGCGCGCGCTCCTCGACGAGACGAGCTGAGGCGGCGCGGGCGGCCTGTGCAATAGCGTGAGCGGCATGTCGGACACGTCCCGGTCTCCTCGAGCCTCGACCGTCGCTCGCCGCGTCCCGGTCACCCTCGGGCTCGCGGGCATCCTGCTCCTCGTCGGACTGCTCGGAGGCGGCCTCTGGTCGCCATTCTCGGCGTCGCCGCTGTTTCCCGACGTCGCGTACGGGCTGCCGGCGTTGGTCGAGGGTCGGTGGTGGACGCCGATCACCGGCACCTTCTTCGTCGACGCGCCCTGGGTCTACCTCGCGGGCGTCCCCGCCCTCGCCGCGATGGGGTTCTTCGAGTTCACGCGCGGAAGCCGTCTCACCGCGCTGTATTTCGCCGGAGGCCAGCTCTTCTCGGTCCTGGGTGCCGCCGCGTTCCTCGCGGTCGCCTCCCTGCTGCCGTGGTCGTGGGCGCAGCAGCAGGCCGGCGTCCTCGACGTCGGTCCCTCGGGAGGCGTCTTCGCCTGCATCGCGGGCGCCCTCGCCGTCCTGCCCTCCCCGTGGCGCCTGCGCGCCTGGACGGTCTTCGTGGCCGCCCTTTCCGTCGCCTTCGTCTACTACGGATCGCTCCCCGACCTCGAGCACGTGCTGGCTGTGGGCCTGGTCCTGGCCGTGGACCGCTCGCTCCGCCCGCAGCGGGTGAGCGTGCGCGAACAGCGTCTGATCGCCTTCGTCGTGGTGTGCGCTCTCGGCGCGATCGAGATCCTCGGCTACGTCGCACCGATGACCGGTCCGTTCGGGTCGTCGGCCGCGACCTCGGGATCGTGGGTCGACGTCGCGATCAACACCGTGATCGTCCTCGTCGTCGCCACGGCCCTGCGCCGTGGCCGGCGGTGGGCGTGGATCCTCGTCCTGCTGTACTGCGTGGCCAACGTCCTCCTGGTCCTCGCGATCCTCGGCATCCTGATCGTCGTCGGTCTCTCCGGGATCGAGGCGCAGCTCGACACCGACGTCACGAGCGTCCTGGCCTCGTCGGTGCTGTGGATCATGGCATCCGTCTACTTCGTCCTCGTGCGCGGGGCGTTCCGGGCGCGGCCCCGCGCCGCGCTCGGCGATGCGCCCCCTCCCTCGGTGGACGAGATCAAGAACGAGCTGCGCGCGACGGGCGGGGGGACGCTGTCGTGGATGACGACGTGGGAGGGCATGTCGTACGCGCGGTTCGGGCGCGGCATCGTCGCCTTCCAGCGCCGCTCCGGGGTCGTTCTCGCCCTGGGCGATCCCCTGGGCCCCGAGGCGGATCGCCCGACCACGGTGCGTCGGTTCGTCGAGCGGGCGGAGGCGGCCGGCCTCGCCCCCTGCTTCTTCAGCGCCGGTGAGTCCACGCGCGCCGCCGTGCCCGAGGGCTGGCGGTCCCTCGTGGTGGCCGACGACACCGTCGTCGACCTCCCGGGTCTGCAGTTCACGGGCAAGGCGTGGGGTGCGGTGCGCACCTCGCTCAACCGCGCGCAGCGGGAGGGCATGACCTTCCGTCTCACCCGGCTCGCCGACGAACCGTGGGGCGTGCGTCAGCAGCTGCGGGCCATCTCGGAGAGCTGGGTGGGAGACAAGGGCCTGCCCGAGATGGGGTTCACCCTCGGCACGCTGCACGAGGCGGCCGACCCCGAGGTGCGACTGGCCCTCGCGATCTCTCCCGCGGGCGACGTCGACGGCTTCCTCTCCTGGCTGCCCGTCTACGGGGAGGGACGGGTGCGCGGCTGGACCCTCGACCTCATGCGCCGTCGGGACGGCGGGTTCGGCCCCGTCATGGAGTACCTCATCGGCTCATCGGCACAGCAGTTCTCCGCCGAGGGCGCCGAGGTGCTGTCGCTCTCCGGCGCCCCGCTGGCTCACGAGTATCCACCGGATGCCGGCGCCATCGCCGATCTGCAGGCGCGCATGGCCACGATGCTCGAGCCGGTCTACGGGTTCGCCTCGCTGCACCGGTTCAAGCAGAAGTTCCACCCGCGGTACGAGACGATGTACCTGCTCTACCGCGACGAGGCAGACCTCACGCGCATCGGCGCCGCCCTCACCCGGGCCTTCCTGCCGCACGCGACGCTGCGTCAGTTCGCGGCCGCCGGAATCGACCTCGTGCGGCAGGAACGCTGATCGCCCCGACCCTCGCCGGGATGCGGGGGCGGGGCGGACTGGCGGGAGCCGGACGCGTCAGAGCGCGCGGATGTTCTCCGCCTGCAGACCCTTGGGGCCCTGGGCGATCTCGAACTCGACGCGCTGGTTCTCCTCGAGCGAGCGGTAGCCGCCGGACTGGATCGCGCTGTAGTGCGCGAACACGTCCTGCCCGCCGTCATCGGGGGCGATGAAGCCGAAGCCCTTCTCCGAGTTGAACCACTTGACCGTGCCCTGCGTGCTCATCGTGATGCCGTTTTCCGCTTGAGCCGACGCCGTGCGCGCCGGACTGTGCCCCCACGGTAACGGCCACCGCGGTAGACCGCACGGCACCGTGACACAAACGTTGCGCCGGCCCGGAGGAGGTCGGATCGGCGGGCGATGAGCCCGAAGCCCATACGACGCCCGGGCTGAGCAGAGCTCGAAGCCCGGGCGTCGACGGATCCCCCCGGATATGCCACGCGATGCGTGACGGCGATCACTTTACCGGCGCGCGACCGCGTGCGCGACACGAAAACGAAGAATCAGTCAGTTATATCGATGTTCTGTGCTAGCGGAGAGCCGTAAAATCCGCCTCATGGATGGTCGGCGACGCGCTTCGGCCCTCGTCGACGATGCGTACCGCTCACTCGGCGAGGCCATCGTCGACGGTCGCCTCCAGCCCGGCGACCGGTTGCGCGACGTCGAACTCGCCACCCTCATGGGCATCTCGCGCACCCCCGTCCGCGAGGCCCTGCAGCGGCTGGAGCGGATCGGCCTGGTCGAGGTCGCAGCCAACCGCTACACGCGCGTCTCCGCCCTCAGCGACCGCGCCCGCACCGACATGCGGGAGTACGCCGCGCACACGATCGCGTCGGTCATGCACGTGGCCCTGGCACGGGCCACCGACGACGAGATCGCCGCGACCCTCCCCCTCGTCGACGCCCTTCGCGATGCCGAGTCGTCGCGCTCCTATGTGGCGGCGGCGCTCGACCTGTACGGGCACCTGGTGGCCGAATCGCGCAATGTCGTGTTCCGCAAGGCCTTCGAGCAGACCGACCTCGTGCTGCGACGCAATCTCGACGGCTGGGGCAGCATCGACGACGACACCCGCGAACCGCTCTTCCGTCATCTGCGCGAGCAGATCGCCCGTCGTGATGCGAACGGCGCCTGCTGGAGCTTCCTGACGCTGCACGGTTTCGCGTGAGGGTGCAAGATCGCGCGGACCGAGGCGACGCGACGCTAGCGTGACGGCATGTCCCACATCGAGTTGCATCCCCTCTCCGACGACGAACGGGATGCCGCCTACGACGCGGTTCGCGCCAGCAGCTCCGCGTGGCCGCGGGGAGTCTTCGACGACCGCGACTCTTTCGAGACGTGGGTGCGACGCGCGGACGTGACGGTCTACACGATCGCGCAAGGCGACCGGGTGGCCGGAATCGGAGCGGCGATGGACGTCGACGGAGACCGGGAGATCCTGCTGGCCGTCGCCCCCGACGCCGACGCCGACGCGCCCACCGAGGCGCTGCGGCAGCTCACCGTGCGCGAAGCGGAACGGCCGCTCTACGCGTGCGTCTCTGCGGACGACCGCCCCGCCCACGAGATGCTCGCACGCATCGGGTTCGTCGAGCACGAGCGCGACGGCGCCGACGTGGTCTACGTGCTGCCGCCGACGTTAGAGTGACGCGGTGCCGACGACTGAGGATCCCCCCGCACCGACGCTGACGGATGCCGACGGGTTCACCCGTGTGCTGGGTCGGCCCCGGTCGATGGCGGTGTTCGTCGCGATCGTCTTCGTCGTCACCGTCGTGCAGGCGCTCATCAATCCCCTCACGGGTCTGCTGGAGGGCGAGTTCCCCTGGGAGGGTCCGCCGCCGCTGTCGGTCGTCATCGCCCTCGTCGTCGTCGGCTGCGCCGCCCAGAGCGCCTTCCTCTTCCTGTGCGCCCGCGCGCCGCTGGTCGCCCTGGCCGGAACGGCCGGGTGCTACGTCGCCCTCGTCGCCGGCCTGTCCATCCCCCGCTGGCTCACCGCTCTGCCCCTCGTGGTGGCGGTGGCCGTCTTCTTCGTCGCCCTGTCTCGGCGCGCGGTGGTCGCCGTCGGCGCCGCGATCGCGGTCGCGGCGGTCGTGAGCCTGTCCCTTCTCGCGTGGGCGGTGTCGACCGGGGTTCCCGCCGGCGTCGTCGGGGGCTTCACCCTCGAGACCGTCCTCTCCGTCGGCGCCCCGATCGCGGGGGCGACCGCCCTCGGCATCTGGTCGTCCCGGAGACTCCGCGCGTTCCGTCGCACGCGGGCCGAACTGGCGGAGGCCGCCGCCGTGCACGCGGCCGAGATGGAACGCGTGACCACTCTCGAACGCGCCCGCATCGCGCAGGAGCTCCACGACGTGGCCGGACAGCACCTGGCCGGGCTGCTCTCCCTGGCCGATGCCGCGATCGACATCGAGGTCCTCGACACCGCACAGGCTTCGGCGCTCATCTCGGAGATGCGTGCCGAGGGGCGCTTCGCCTCGGCGAGCCTCTACGCGGCCTTGCGCGATTTGCGGGTCCAGAACGGCTCGCGCGTCGAGCCGACCCTCGACCTCCGTTCCCTCGACGGTCTGCGCGACTTCTGGTCGTCGCGCGGCATGCGCGTCACGGTCGAGGTGCGGGGGGAGATCGCCGATCTGCCGGCGATGGTCTCGACGACGGCGTATCGCGTCGTGCAGGAGGCCCTCACCAACGCCGGCAAGCACGCCCCCGGCGCCCCCACGACGGTCGAGGTCGACGCGTCCTCGACGACGCTCCTCCTCTCCGTGCAGAACGATCCCGCGACCGCCCCGCGCACCGCCCGCGACGCGGAGGGGCTGGGATGGGGCCTGACCGGCATGGCGGAGCGCGTCGACCTCATCCACGGGAGCCTCTCGGCGGGTCCACGCGACGACGGGGGCTGGTCCGTGGTCCTCCGTGCGCCGATCGGCGCCCTCGACCCGGTGAGCCGATGACCACCCCGAACGACGAGGTCAGCGTCCTCATCGTCGACGACAACCGCACGGTGCGGCGCGGCATCCGGCTCCGCCTCGAGAACGCCGCGGGCATCCGCGTGGCCGGTGAGGCGTCGAACGGCCAGGATGCCGTGGTCCGGGCCCGTGCGGAGAGCGTCGACGTGGTCCTCATGGACCTGCACATGCCGGGCATGGACGGCATCGAGGCGACACGGTTGATCACCGCCGATCGACCCGACCGCTGCCGCGTCATCCTGCTGACGAGCGAGGTGTCGGACGCGTTCCTCGTCGATGCCCTCGATGCCGGCGCGAGCGGATACCTCCTCAAGGGCCACGACAGCGATCAACTGCTGCCGGTGATCCGCGGGGCGGTGGCCGGCACGGCGACGATCTCGCCGCTCGTCGCTCCGCGGCTGCTCCGCGAACTCCGCGCGGCCCGCCCGGCCCCCGCCGATCCGGAGCGACTCGCGCTGCTTACCGCCGCCGAGCAGCGCGTGGTGGGTCTGCTCAGCAGCGGAGTGACCTCGAACGACGACATCGCGCGACACCTCTGCGTGTCCGTGAACACCGTGCGGAGTCAGACGGCCGCCGCCCTGCGCAAGCTCGACCTCGACGACCGGACGCAGCTCGCCCTCTGGGGCGCGCAGAACGGTCTGAGTCGACGCGACACGTCGTCCGAACGGATGAAATAGCCCGCCGTCGGCCTTCGTCATCCGTCCGGATGCCGCGAGATCGGCGAGAACGCGCCAGAATGCTGCTCACAGCGGTGCAATGCCGCCGCTGGTCCGCGCGGGGCCGGGAGTTTTGGGGGCGGCCCCGCGCGGCCACTGCCCCCGCTCAGCGTCGCGACAGCGTCGCGACGATCGGCCGGTGATCGCTCCCCGCGCCGTCCTCCCCCCTGAGCACGGCGAAGCGGTCGACCGTCCAGGCGGGCCCCGCGAGAATGTGATCGATGGGAGCTCCCATCTCGGCCGGTACGCCTGCGGGCCAGGTCCCGGCCGCAGCGGCGCCGACCGCGCCGGCGGCATCGCGGCATCGACCGAGGTCACCTCCGTCGACACCGTGGCCCGCGAAGTGGTCCAGCGTCGCGTTCAGGTCACCGGCGACGATGACCTCACCGTCTCGGCAGCGGTCGGCGATCCAGCTGAGCCCGTCGTCCCACTGCGCGATCAGTTCGGGAAAAGGGGGCATCGGGTGCGCGGCGACGACGACGGGCCCCGCGCCGCGGACGGGACGCCAGATCCCGCTCGGCAGACCCGGTGTCGAACCGGCGAGCCGGTCGCGCGCGTACGCGCCGAGGTCGGTGGAGATCAGGATCGACGTGGGGATGGGCTCCCCGCCGTCCGCGGCCCACACCGTGTCGTGCTGCATCTCGACACCGTCGTGCTCCAGGATGCCGACCACCTGCGCCGCGGCGAAGGCATCCGTCTCGGGGAGGCTCACGACCTCGGCCCCGGTCTCCTCGATCACTCGCGCGATGGTCTGCGGTGACACGGAGCCGCCGTAGGTGTTCCACGCCATGACCGTGAGGTCCCCCGCGCCCTCCCGCGCCGGCCCGTCACCGCGGACCGCGAGAACGAGGCCGTTACCCGCCGACATCGCCGCCAGTGAAATGGCGAGAGCGGCTGCCACCCCCCAGCGGCGGCGGGTAACGGCGAAGACCGCGAACGCGAGGGCGAGAACCGCCGTCGCAAGGGAGAGGAGGGCCCGGAAGGAGACGACCGACGCCATGACCGGGAGACGGTGAGCCCCGATCGCCTGAGGCCAGATGACGACGAGAGCCGCGACCGCCCCGGTCAGGAGGGTGATCACGAAGGGCGCGCGCACTCGGGTCGACACCGTGCCCAGTAAAGCGTGCCTCGGACGTCTTCGCGACACGGCCCGGCGCAGAGGGAGGTGGAGCGGCACCCTGAGACGCACGAAGGCCCGGGGCGCGGTCCCCCGCCCCGGGCCTTCGTCACTCGTCGTCAGCGCGCGGTGCGGCGTCCGACGATCAGGCCGTAGATCAGCAGCACGATGATCGAGCCGCCGATGGCGAGCAGCCAGGTCTGGATGGAGAAGAAGTCCTGCAGAGGGGCGTTGAAGAGCAGTCCGCCGAGGAAACCGCCCAGGAGGGCGCCGACGACGCCGAGCAGGAGCGTGATGAGCCAGCCGCCGCCCTGCTTACCGGGGAGGATCAGCTTGGCGATGGCGCCGGCAATGAGGCCGAGGAGGAGAAATCCGAAGAATCCCATGGTGTCGTTCCTTTCGCGAGTGAGAACCGAAGCCCGCTCGAGGCGGGACTCGTTGCTTACAGCCTCCTCTCAGGTTGGCGTTTCGCCGGGTGGCTTGCGCTGACGGGAATTGTCTGGTTCGCGCGAGGGGCGCCGGCCACGTCGCCCAGCGTGGATCGAATGGCCGACCACCTCGCCGACCACCGTTCCCCCGTCCAGCCCGCTCTCGACCTGCTGCGCGGGACGCTCATCGGGGCGGTCGAAGTCGTGCCGGGGGTCAGCGGCGGAACGGTCGCGCTGATCGTGGGGGTCTACTCGACCCTGATCGACGCCGCGGTGCGCTGGCGCATCGTGGCCCCGGTGCTCATCGGCATGGTGCTCGCGGTGCTTCTGGGTGCGCCTCCTCGCTCGTGAATCTTCTGCGCCTGCTGCTGGCACGCTTCCACGAGGTGATGCTGGCGCTCATGACGGGGCTCATGCTGGGCTCCCTCCGCGCCCTCTGGCCGTGGCAGGACGAGGTCGGTCGAGCCCTTCCCGCGGGAGAGGATGCCGTGTCCCTCGTCGCCCTCGCCGCGGCCGGCGCCGCGGTGGTCCTCGTGGTCGTGGCGGTGCAGTCCCGTCTTCAACCGAGCAGCCGCTGACTCCCGACCGAGTTTCTGTGGAGAGTGCTGTGCACAGATGGGAGAGAGGTGTGGATAACCCTGTGGGGAGCCGTCGCCATCGCGCTCAGCTCCGCTCCGTCACACCCGTGGATTGAGGCGGAATTCCGCCCCCGAAGGCGAATGACAACCGCGTCATTCCGGGGACGGAGCGTCACAATCGCGATCGACGTCGTCGTGGGGATAACTCCGTGATCCGGATGTGCGAACTGTGGATAACTTCGCCCTTCACCGCACGCCGGTGCAGGAGAGCCTCGTCCTTGAGATGTCCACAGGGCGATCCGTCTTCCCTTCCGGCTCTCCCCCGCTTCCCCCACGACGAGCACGCCCCCGCGATCCGCGGAATTACGCGCGTGTAGTTTCGAAGACCGAGACGAATACAGCGTCTCTCCACAGCCTTACTGACACCCTCCCGCCCGTTTCGCACATGTTCTCCACAGGGTTATCCACATGTGTAATCGTCAGCCTGTGCGAACCCGCCCGGTCGACCACGACCGTCGCGTGGGGCCTCCTTCCACGGCGGCCGAGGTGAGGTCGCGCGGAGGATCCACGGGGTACGCCGAAACGCGGCGTGCGAAGCCTTCGGCGACGAGTGGCCCACCCCGCACGGACTCACGGTCCTCCCGCTCCCGCAGACGACGAAGAAGGCCCCGGATGAATCCGGGGCCTTCTTCGTTCTGTGCGCGAGGGGGGACTTGAACTGATCTCGACCCCCTCGCGCCGCGAATCTCGGTATGACGTTCTGCCGCATAAAGTCAACGATCTACAGCACGTGAACTGTGGATAACTCCACCGAGCTACCCCGAGCTACAGGTTGCTTAGCACTTTCGCTAGCACTTTTTCGGGCGCACGCCGAGCTGCGCGGGCCCGGGAACTCGCGATGCTCAGCTACGCGCTTCAGAGAACACCGCATGCAGCTGTTCGAGGGTCGGTGACCCGGCAAGCCCGTTCGGTGTCCGGAAGACGCGGCAGGCGAGTCCGACGGGCGCGCTTGGTTCGGCGAACGGGTCGATGCCGTCGATGAGGATCGTCGGGGAACCGTGAAACCCGAGACGAACTGCTTCCTCCGTGGTCCCGACTCGTTGACGGATGATGCTTGCATCGGTGCGCCCGTGGAGTGCTTCGGCGATCCTGTGGTCGAGTACCTCCCAGTTCGGGCAGCCGTCGAAGTATTGCAGTGTGATCTCCATGATGGTCCTCTCAGTTCTCGTTGCTGCGAAGCGTCAGGAGCGCTCCGGCGATCGCGGCGGTGACGATGACGATGTCGGCGATGTTCCCGATGAACCAGTTGCCGTAGGCGAGGAAGTCCACGACGTGGCCCTGGGCGAATCCTGGTTGGCGGAAGAGCCGGTCTCCGGCATGCGAGGCGGCTGACCCGCCGAGCGCACCGATCACGATCGCCCACCCGGGGCGTCGGACCCGGAACGCGAACACGATCGCGGTGGCCGTGGCCGCGACGGCGATGAGAGCGAACACCCAGGTGAAGCTCTCCCCGAAGGAGAACGCCGCGCCGGGGTTGTACGCGAGCTGCAGGCCCAACAGGTCGCCGATCAGCGGGATGCGCTCGTGCTCCGACAGGGTGGCCTCGGCCCACACTTTCGTTCCCTGATCGATCACGACGACGACCACTGCGATCAGAAGCGCCCAGGCAGTGAGCCGCCAGCGTCCTCTCTGCGGACGCTCTCCCGACGCCGATGCCGACTCAACGTCGGTATTCGTGTCCGGGGTCATGCGAGGGCCTCGAAGAGACGGACGATAACGCCGGATTCAATGAGGATGAACAGGCCCAGGCCGATGAACACGACGGGGACGAGCCAGTGCTCGACACGTTCGAGCGTTTCGGTGACGGCCTTGTGGGTGCCGATCAGTCGCCCGGCAGCGCACCAGACGGCGACGAGGATCAGGAACACGACGATCATGACCGCGACGTCGCCGGGCGAGCTGGTGCGGAAGATCGGCGTGTAGAGGGAGATGTTGTCGGCCCCGTTGGCGATCGTGATCCCGGCGACCCCCCATAGTCCGACCGCGGTGATCTTGGAGTCGTCATCATCGTCGTCGCCGTTACGGCGCAGGCCGCGAATGAGCGTCCAGATGCCGATGCCGAGCGGGATCAGACCCAGGAAGCCGACCCATTCGTCCGGGACGATCGTGAGACCGAGCGCGGCGATCACGCTGATCACGACGAGTGTGATGAACCCGAGGTACTGGCCTGCGACGATCTGCCACGGTCGCGGCTTTCCCCGGCTGGAGGCGAGGAACAGCACGGTGAGCACGACGATGTCGTCGATGTTGGTCGCCGCGAACAGGCCGATCGCCGACCCGATGGTTGCGAGCATCAGCTTTCCATTCGTGGTGTGCGGGTGCGTGCGGCGCGCAGGCCGTTGAGGATCACGATGACCTCCGCGACCTCGTGGACCAGGACGACAGCCGCGAGCCCCAGGACCCCGAAGAGCGCGAGCGGGAGCAGTGCGGTGATGATCAGCAGGGACAGGATGATGTTCTGGTTGATGATCCGCCGGCCCCGCCGCGCGTGATCGAACGCCCGCGGGATGAGCCGCAGATCATGACCCGTGAAGGCCACGTCCGCAGACTCGATCGCCGCATCGGAGCCGGTCGCTCCCATCGCGATGCCGATGTCCGCGGACGCCAGGGCCGGGGCGTCGTTGATGCCGTCACCGATCATCGCGACCGATCCCGCCTTCGACAACTCGCCGATCGCGGTCGCCTTGTCCTCAGGGCGCAGCTCCGCGCGCACATCAGCGATCCCGGCCTGCGCAGCCAGCGCACGAGCGGTGCGGGCGTTGTCCCCGGTGAGCATCGTCATGCCGACGCCCTGATCCGCAAGCGTGCGGACCACCTCGGGGACTTCCGGACGCAACTCGTCGCGGACGCCGATCGCCGCGACCGGTGCCTCGTCGCGGTGCACGATCACGACAGTCATGCCCTGCTCCTCAAGCCCTGCAACCCGGTCGCCGAGCTCGCCGGCGTCGAGCCAGCGGGGGCTGCCGACCGTGATACGAGCGCCATCGACGGTGCCGTCGATGCCGTGCCCGGCCTGCTCGGTCACATCCGCGGCCACGGGAACACCCGGGGCTGCAGCGGTGATCGCCGCCGCAAGGGGATGCGTGCTGTGCTGCTCCAGCGCCGCCGCCCACGCCAGCGCCTGCTCCTCGGCAATGCCGTTCGCAGTGAGGACCGCGGTGACCGCGGGCTCGTTACGGGTCAGGGTGCCGGTCTTGTCGACCGCGACGTGCCGGACCGTGCCGAAGCGCTCGAACACCGCGCCGGACTTGATGATCACGCCGAACTTGCTCGCCGCGCCGATCGCGGCAACGACCGTCAACGGCACCGAGATCGCCAGCGCGCACGGAGAGGCCGCTACCAGCACGACGAGCGCACGAGTGATCCATACCTCCGGGTCGCCCAGCAGTGACCCAATGATCGCGACGAGCGCTGCGAGAATCAGCACACCGGGTACGAGCGGGCGGGCGATCCGGTCCGCGAGGCGCGCTCGCTCGCCCTTCTCCGTCTGCGCTTTCTCGACCAACTCCACGATCGTCGTAAGCGAGTTATCGGTACCGGCCGCAGTCGCCTCGACCTCCAGCACGCCGGAGCTGTTAATCGCGCCGGCCGACACCGCGTCCCCGGGCTCGACCTCGACGGGGATCGACTCCCCGGTGATCGCCGAGGTGTCCAGGCTTGAGCGGCCAGAGCGGACGATCCCGTCGGTTGCGATCCGTTCGCCCGGGCGGACGACCATGACCTGGCCGACCGTCAACTCCCTCGCCGGCACCTGCGCAGAGACGCCGCTCTGCAGCACGGTCGCCGTCTCCGGCACGAGCTTCAGCAGCGCCCGCAGGCCGCCACGGGCACGGTCCATCGCCTTGTCCTCAAGCGCCTCAGCAATCGAGTACAAGAACGCCAGAGCAGCGGCCTCCTCCACATAGCCGAGGATGACCGCGCCGATCGCGCTGATCGTCATCAGCAGCCCGATCCCGAGCTTGCCCTTGAACAGCTTCCGAATCGCGCCAGGAGTGAACGTCGACGCGCCCAGCAGCAGGCCGATCCAGAACAGTACGAGCGTCGGGATCTCGAGCCCGGACCATTCAAGGATCAGACCGGCGAGGAACGCGACACCGGAGAAGACCGGCACCATGATCCCGCGGTCCCGCCACCAGGGCCTCTCCGCCGCTTCATGTTCTCCGCCCGACATGGTGGCAGGCTCGTGCTCACAGCCGCACGCCGCGCTCACGCGTCCGCCCCCGCACCGCAGCAGCCCGGCACCGTGCACGACGAGTCCACGCACGGCGCATGCTCATCGACAGCCAGCGTCACATCCACCAGCGCGACGAGCGCCGCGGCAAGGTGCGGATCCGCGATCGCATACCGCGTCTGTCGCCCCTCAGGCTCCGCGACCACGATCCCGCAGTCACGCAGGCACGTAAGATGGTTGGACACGTTCGAGCGCGTCAACTCCAGTTCGCGGGAGAGCACACCCGGATAACTCGGGGCGTCGAGCAGAGTCATTAGAATCTTGGAGCGCGTCGGATCTGCCATGGCCCGGCCGAGCCGGTTCATGACGTCGAGGCGTGAAGCAATAGTCAGCATGCACTGAACTATACAGTAAACGCTGACATACTGACAATTCGCCGATTCGAGCAGCGGCGCGCGGATTGCCGCTTGCATCGGTCCAGTAACTGGTCGTGGCCAGCACCGCGCAGCTCCGTTGTCGGCTCGATGTGGGTGTGTCGCCCGGTGTTTAGCTGATGCCGGAGTAGGCGTGCAGGCCTTTGAAGAAGAGGTTGACGATCGCGAAGGTGAACAGCACCGCGGCGAACTCGATCAGCGACAGCCCGGCGGACTTCGTGCGGCGCCAACCGAAGCCCCAGTAGCGTCCCCACGGCTCGTTCGCCCAGATCACCCCGGCGATAAGGGTGAACGTACAGAAGATGAATCCGAGTATCGCGAAGCGGTAGGCGAGGGTCTCCAGTGCCTCGGAGTTCGGGAGTATGCGGAGGCGGCCGCGGCCTAGACCGGCGGGACCCGCGCCCCGCGCCTGTTGTCGTTCCCGCCGTGCCCGCAGTGCGAGATCAACGGCTACCCCTCACTTTCCGCGATCGCCGCGTCGAGCGTGAAGGTGCTTTCCGCGCCGACCCGCACCTGATCCACAGGCCGGATTGCCGCACCACATCGAGCATCATGCCGCGATCCCCGGAACCAATGCCCCTTCCGCCAGCTCCGTGCTCACGCGGTGCGCACGCAGGAGCACTGGGATGCCGCGAGGGTGCCTTCGGCGGCTTCGGTCTCCTCACGGAGCGCCGGGTCGCCCGTCGCCGTTTCTGCGTCAGTGCCGGCGACGATGGCCTTCGTTCCCTTCTCGCGGGGCCAGAGCATCTGCGCCGCGATGGCGCCGGTGATGGCGAGAGCCGCAAGGATCGACCATGCGAGAGTGAATCCGGACGCTGTGCCGACCCATCCGGCAATCGGGTAGGTTACGAGCCAAGCCAGGTGGGACAGTGAGAACTGTGCTGCGAAGGCTGCAGGGAGTTCGGGCTTGGGAGCCGAGCCGCGAATCACCCGTCCGGTGGGCGTGACGATCAAGGCCATGCCGCCTCCGATGGCGACCCAGATGGGTGCCGTGATCGTCCAGGAGATCGCCTGGGCGGCGGTCATCGCTACGGCAGCCAACACGCCGGCAAGCAGCACGACGGCACCGGTCATCATGACGACCCGCTCGGCGATCCGATCGAGCACGCGTGGCAGGAACAGCGCGACCAGCAGTGTGCCGCCGCCGGAGGCTGCGAGCATCCAGGCGACGTCGGCCTGCGTGCCGCCGAGCTGATCTCGAACGTAGTTGACCGTGTTGACGACGACGATCGATCCGGCTGCGGCGACCACCAGATTCAGGGCCATGACGCCGCGCAGGCGCGGAGTGGAGAAGAAGACCTTCATGCCCGAGGTGACGCGGTTCCAGGCGCCCGCCTGCCCACTCGGGGCAGCGTTAGGGATGCGAGTGGAGAGCACCAGGATGGCGGAGAGCACGAAGCCCACCGAGGTGCCCACGAATAGCCAGTTGAACGTCATGAACGTCAGGGCCACCGCAGCCAGAACCGGGCTGAGCAGGCTCTCCATCGTGTATGCCACCTGCGACGCGGACAGCGCCCGGGTGTAGTCGGACTCCTCGGGCACGATATCGGGGATGACTGCCTGGAATGTCGGCGTGAATGCCGCGGAGGCTGCTTGCAAGACACCGATGAGGACGTAGATCTGCCAGATCTCCGTGACGAACGGCAACGCGAGCACCACCATCGCGCGCACCACATCGAGCAGGGTCAGGAACATCCGTCTCGGGAGGCGGTCGGCATAGGCCGCCGCCAGCGGAGCGATCAGGACGTACATGACCATCTTGATCGTCAGCGCCGTCGCGAGCACCGCCCCCGCGCTCGCGCCGGCGAGTTCGTAGGCCAGCAGGCCGAGAGCGACGGTCGCCAACCCGGTACCGAACAATGCGATGATCTGCGCGCTGAACAGATGCCGGAAGTCGCGGATCGCAAACAAACGCATCGGGTCCTCCTGACGGTCTCAACCACTTTAGCACCTCCAACCATATACCCCCCTGGGGTATTCCATTCGGGTTGAGTCTGGTAGCCCAGCCACCCGTCCAGTACCCCGCGGGTCCAGCAGCCTCGGTCGCTCCCGACCGCTCCGGCGCAGACTCGATCCACACGGAGCCCGTAAACTGGGGTGCGTGGCATCAGTGGCAGCAGCGCGCGGCAGGAAGGGCCTCCGGGGCTTCTTCCAGTGCGTGGTGCTCGGAGGTCTGCTGGTAGCGACCATCATCTTCGGACTGCTAGCGATGCACACGCTGAACCTGCACGGAACCCCTGCCGCCCACGCGCCGGCCGTCGTATCGGCTTCTGTCGTCGATGCAGGCGCAGCCCATCACGGCGCGGTCGGTGATCACGAGCCCAATGGTGCGCTCGGCGATCCCGGTGCCTCATGCGCGGACTGCGGTGCTGGCGATCATCTCGGTATGGCGATGGCATGCGTGCTTGCGCTGCTGCTGGTCCTCCTGGTCCTGCTGCCGCCGCGGCTCCTTCCGGGGTGGATGCGTACCGTGCCCCGACCGTTGCTCGTGTGGCGCGGCATCGACAGGCAGGTGAGCAGGGCGCCGTTGTTACACGTTCTCTGTATCAGTCGCACGTGATCGAGAGATGAACCGGCGCACACCAGAGCTACCGGTTCACTCACTCACTCACTAACGCGGCGACCCTTGCGGGCGCCGCGTCACCGAAGCGACTGTAGATACTGGAGAACACTCATGAAGTTTCGTACTGCGGCGACCGCAGCACTCGCCCTCTCCGCTGCCCTCACGTTGGCTGGATGCTCGACCGGAAGCGGGGAAGACTCGATGCCGGGCATGGATCACGGCTCGTCCGAACAGGCGGCGGACGTCAACGATGCGGACGTGATGTTCGCCTCGATGATGATCGTCCACCACGAGCAGGCCATCGAGATGAGCGACATCGTCCTCGCCAAGGACGGCGTCTACCCCGAGGTGGTCGAACTGGCCGAGGCGATCAAAGCCGCCCAGGGTCCCGAGATCGAACAGCTCCAGGGCTGGCTGAACGCCTGGGGCGTGAACCCCGAAGAGCACCAGACGGACGGGATGGATCACGGAGACGGCATGATGACCGAGGATGATCTCGCCGCCCTCGAATCAGCTGACGGTACCGAGGCGTCGAAGCTGTTCCTGGAGCAGATGATCGGCCATCACGAGGGAGCGGTCGAGATGGCCCAGACGCAAGTCGACGACGGCAGCAACCCTGACGCCGTCGAGCTCGCGCAGACGATCATCGACGCCCAGACCACCGAGATCCAGCAGATGCAAGACCTCCTCGCCACCCTCTGATCGACCGGTCATCCCGGTTGGCGCCGGGGCGACAGCCCCGGCGCCAACCCCCATCACTCTTCGAAGGATCACGCCATGTCTCACCTCACCACTCCGCGACGACGGAAGCTGATTGTCGCCGCGACCGTCATGCTCGTCTCCGGTCTCGTTCTCACCGCATGCTCCACGACGACGTCTTCACCCGAATCTGATTCGCCCTCGGCGGGCACTCAATCAGTCGACAACGACTTCCTGGCGGCACACGACCTGGACGGCCTCGATGCCGCGCAGGTCATCGAACGGCTCGACACGATGCCCGTCGCTGACCGCCCCGCCGATCTGATCGCGTCCGTGCAGCCGGATGCACTCGTCCTCACCGATGACCAAGAACGCGAAACACAGCTGCCGATGCCCGATGACGAGGTATACATCTCGATCGCCCCCTACCGAGATCAAACCCACGACTGCTACTTCCACAGCCTGACCACCTGCCTCGGTGAGCTCGCCAATGCTGAGGTTCAGGTCACGCTCACCGGCGATGACGGTGAAGTGCTCGTCGACGAGGTGCGGCAGACCTACGACAATGGCTTCATCGGCATCTGGGTACCCCGCGGCACAACGGCGACCCTCACCGTGGAATACGACGGCCAGGCGGGAACGGCAGACATCTCCACGATGAACAGTGACGACCCGACCTGCATCACCACCCTGCAACTGACCTAACCCTCCGACACCACGACTCCGAACACCCGGTTTCCTTCTGAATGAACCCCTGGTTTCATTCTGAATGTTCCTTCTGAATGTTCCTTCTGAATGAACGTATGCTACCATGGTAGATACACTAGTTTCTATAGTAGAAACATCAGGTGGTGAGCTTCATGCATGGCGGCGTGATCTTGTTCCGGGGCACCGGAGCCGACGCGATGCGCTATGTCGAGGCCGACCGCAGCCGCGCCGATGACTACTACCTCAGCGACGGAGCAGGCATCGCGTACGCCGTGCTCGACGCGAGCGGAACGGCGGTGAAGGTTCGGCCGCTGTCGAACGAGGAGTACGCCGGGTGGGTGGACTGGATCCACCCGGATACGGGTGAGCGGATGGGCACGCCACGTCTCGCCGGGCAGGATCGCTTGGGGTCGCCCAGATTCGCGGAGATGACGATCAATGGCCCGAAATCACTGTCGATCGCCGCAGCGCTGCACCCCGAGGTATCTGAGGCGTTGGACCGTGCGCAGCAGGATGCGCTGGCGGAGATTCGGCGGTGGTTGGCGCTGCATTCGGTGACGCGGGTCGGCCCACGCGGCAAGCAGGAGGTGATGCCGGTCGAGCATATGCAGGTGGTCGGCATCACGCACCGCACCTCCCGGGCCGGTGACCCGCACCGGCACATCCACATGCAGATCGGGACGAGGGTGTGGGCTGCCGGGAAGTGGCGGGCGCTCGATACCGCCGCGGTCTTCCGCCAGCAGGGCGCGATCCGAGCCCTCGGCACCGCGGTGATCGCGGCGCATCCTGAGCTTGCGGAGGTGCTGGATCGGCACGGCCTCACCCTCGATCCCGTCACCGGTGAAGTGGTCGAACTGGAGCCGTATAACCACCTGATGAGTAAGCGCGGCGAGCAGGTGCGCCGGAACCTGGAACGCCTCGAAGCCGAATGGGAGGCCGCGCATCCCGGCGAGACGATGGGGCCGGTCGTCTCGTCGCGGTTGATGGCGCAGGCATGGGCGCACGAGCGGCCTGCGAAGAAGCCCACGACCCTGCGCGAAGAAGAAGCCTGGCTCACCGAACTCCGAGAGGCCGGCTACGACCCCGCGACCCTGCGACGGGCCACGCCCCGCGAGCCGGTTGCGCTGGATGAGCTGTCGGTGCAGCAGATCGCATCGCGCGCACTTGACCGTTGCGCGGCAGGCAGCTCGGCGTGGACGCGGCACACCGTGCAGGAGCACGCCACGCAGATCATCACCGAGGCCGGGGTGCGCGCAACCGGTCAGGAGTTGCGCGACCTCATCACCGTTGCGACGTGGCTGGCGCTGGAAGATTGTTTCTCCGTGCTCGCCCCTGGCGCTGCGACACCCGAGCATGTGGCGCATCTCACCTCTGTGCGCGTCGTGCAGGCCGAGGCCGAGCTGCGCGACCTGATCGCCGCACGAGTGCCGAAGCGCGAGCCGCGGCACCCCGACGTGCGCGAGGCGGCGCAGGCGCGCGGTATCGATGCGGGGCAGCAGCAAGCTGCTGCCGCCGTCGCATCTCCCGATCCGCTCGTGATCGTGGAGGGCGCAGCAGGCGCAGGCAAGACCACGATGCTGGGTGTCGCAATTGAAGTCGCGGCGCATCGCGGCAGACCGTCGCGGGTGGTGGCACCGACGTTGCGCGCCGCGCAGGTCGCGCATGAAGAACTCGGCGTACCCGCCGCGAGCGTGGCGGCGTTCGTGCACGCGCACGGATGGCGCTGGAACGATGACGGCGTATGGACGCGCCTCACCCCCGGCGACACCGACCCCGAGACCGGACGCACCTATCGCGGACCCTCCCAAGACGCTCGGCTCGCCTGCGGCGAGCGGGTGATCGTGGACGAGGCCGGAATGCTCGACCAAGACACCGCAATCGCCCTGCTCACGGTGTGCGCCGAAGCCGGGGCGACGGTCGCGCTGGTCGGAGATCGCGCGCAGCTCGCCGCAGTCGGGCGCGGCGGGGTACTCGATATGGCCGCGCAGCTCCGGGGCCGCACGTTCGACATGGCCGAGGTGCACCGCTTCACCGATCCCGCCTACGCCGACCTCACGTTGCGGATGCGCGACGGGAAGAACCCCGGCGAGGTGTTCGACCAGCTCGCAGCCCTGGGGCTGGTGCGCCTCCATGCGAGCAGTGACGAGGCCAGGGAGCAGATCGCCCGCTACCGGCACAACGGCGAAACGGTCACCGTCAGTACGAACGACGAGGCCCGTACCGTGAACTCGAGTATCCGTGACGAACGAGTCGCGTGCGGTGAGGTCGACGACACGGCGACCGTGGACGGCAGCGACGGCCTCCCCATCGGCGCGGGTGACCTTATCCAAACCCGCAAGAACAACACCAGCATTGGCGTCGCGAACCGGCAGCAGTGGATCGTGCAGCACGTCGCAGACGATGGATCGCTGAGCCTGCGCGAGGTGGGGAACGGGCGGAAGCTGCAGCGCACCGTCCGCCTCCCTGCCGACTATGTGTCTGAGCACGCCCACCTGTCCTATGCGGCCACCTCTTACGGCGTGCAGGGCACGACCGTCACCGGGTCGCACACGCTCCTCACCGACCAGGCCAGCGCCGCGAGCGTCTACGTCGGCATGACGCGCGGGCGCGAGACGAACCTGCTGCACGTCGCCGCGGGAAGCGAAGCGGACGCGCGGGCGCAATTCGTGGCGGCGATGGAGCGCGACCGCGCCGACCGCGGCCTCGAAGACGCCACCCAGCGCGCCGCCGAAGCAGTCGCAGGCCTCGTCGCGGACGGCCCGGCGCGGCGGGTGCGCATGGCGATTGGACGCTTGACCGAGCGTGCCGAGCAGGCCGAGCAGCGCGCCGCCCGGTTCGCGGAGTTCGCGGAGCGATTCGACCGGCTCAGCGCGCAGCACCAGCAGGAACGCGCCGACGTCGAAACCACCGCGCAGGCGGCGACCCAGGCTGCTGAGCAGCTGCGCGAGAGCATCCACGGCCCGCTCCGAGCAGCGGCCTTGACGGACGCACAGGGAGTCCTGCGCCTGGCCGACGCGCAGGAGCGGGCCGGGCAGCGCATGCGGGCAGCGGGGCTGTTCGCACGGCGGAGCGCCCGGAAAGAGCACGCCACCGCACAGCACCAACTCACTGCTGCCCGCGCCCGCCTCACCCGCGAATGGGGAAACCCGAGCACGCTCTACACCGGGAACATCGAGCAGTGGGCAGACGCCGCAGCTGCCCACCGCACGGACACCGATCCGCGCATCACCCAAGCTGACCAGAACGCGACCGCCGCACGTGAACGCCTCCAAACAGTAGACGCCGAGCAGCGGAGGGCGAGACAGCGGCTCGCCGCGCTCGTCTACGGGGCCGAGCGCGTCAGAACCGACCCCGTGCGCGCTGAACTCAACATGCCAGCCCGTGACGCCGCCACCTGGGCGGCGAAAGCGCGGCGCGACCGCGCCGAAGCCGCGAAGCTCACCGCGATGACTCCCACGGAGGCCGGGCAGTACCTCGACGCCCGCGCCGCCGCTGTCAAGGCTGCGAAGGAGGCACGGGAAGCGCGAGCGCGGCAACTGCGTGACACGACACGCACCCACGACCCCGCGACCCCTCACCGGCCGGGGCCAGGCCTCAGCCTGTAGGTCTGCGCTGCGAACAGCAGGCTTTCGCACGTGGAACGGCTGCGGGCGCGTTCCCTCATCTGCCGAGGCTCGGGCCGCGCCGGTCGACACCGTGACGCTCGCCCGTAGTCGGTTGTCCGAGGTCGCGGG
Organism: Microbacterium sp. BWR-S6Y; assembly: GCF_041379845.1. Classification (NCBI taxonomy): domain Bacteria; kingdom Bacillati; phylum Actinomycetota; class Actinomycetes; order Micrococcales; family Microbacteriaceae; genus Microbacterium; species Microbacterium sp. BWR-S6Y. The sequence goes on along the minus strand of NZ_JBFECV010000006.1, from coordinate 119,044 downwards.
GTGGCCTCGGCGGGAACGTGCCGGAAGGGAGGCGATGTTCCAGATCGAGCTGGCGGCGCTGATGCTCGTGGAGCAGGAACTCCGGTGCCATCGCCCGGCCGGAGAGGATACGGAGCATCTGCGCCGCATCGTCTTGCAGGCGAGCATACGTCGGGACAGTCTGCGCGCCGAGGTAGCCCGGTCTGCGTTTCGCTCGCGCGTAGACGGATGAGTAGTCCTTCAACCACTGAGCGGCCGTGCCGGGTGGCAGCGGGCGCTGCTGCTCGTGCCGGAGGGTGTGCGCGGCGGCCGGCTCCCGTTCCCATTCCCCGGCGGCATCCCGTTGGTTGTCGAAAAGCTGGGCTTCGCGGGAGAACACCCGCACTCGCGCGATGTGCGGGAGCGCTTCAAGAGCGGAGAGCACCCCGGCCGACCCGGCGAGGGCGGTTTCGTGTGCTTCGGGCGGTGTCCAGCGGCCGGGCTCGTTCGGGCCGTCGCCGAGAGATCGCATCTCGGCCGACAGCCGCGACACCGGAGCCGGGGTCGCGACGGCGACGACTTCGACCCGGTATCCGGCTTCCGCGAACCGGGTCGCGGTGCCGGTGACCATGCCCGGGTCGCGGAAGGTGCCTTCCAACAACACCGAGTACCGCCGCTCCAGGGCGTGATCCAGAGCGAGCTTCACCAGGCCGCCGGAGACGGGAGCGGTCGCCGCGGGCATCTCGAACGGGGCCCGGGTCGCGAGCCGCCGAAAGTCGGGATGGTACTCGCGGAGGTCGTCTCCCGTGATCTCGACCAGATCATCCGCGACGTGCTCGGCGAGGATCGCGTGCTGGGCGCGGGTCTTGCCCGCTGCGGGCTGCCCACCCAGGAGCACGAGCACCGGCTGCTCTTGCGGGGCGTGACCTGCGAACAGGTCATCCCGGGCCTCCTCCTCGAAGACCCGGCGCAACCAGGCACTGCTGCCGACCGTTTCGGTCATGCAGCGGCGGGGAGGGCGAGGTTCTCGAGTCGCCACACCTCGTTCTGCGCGATGATCTCGGCCCGATCCTCCGGGTTCAGCACGCGCGCCTGCTGCTTTACGAGGCGACGCCTGGCAACCCAGTGGCCACGGTCCTCATCGTCCTTGGCGTTGCGGGCCAGGTTCAGCAGTCCTGCGGACAGTACCGAGGCGTTGTGGCGGGCGATGTCGTAGAGCATGGCATCGGAGATTCCCGTGTAGTCCGGCCGGGCCTGCGGGGCAGGGGCAGTCAGGATGGTCTGGCTCATCGGCTGTTCCTCCGTTCCTGAACTCTTAGTCTACCGCGGCACCCTGACCGTGCCCAGGGCACGGCGGTGCCGAATCGGCACACCCGCACCCGGGGGGCGTTCAGGACTCGCGGCCCGGGGTGTCGTCGGCGAACAGGGCGAGGAACTTCTCGCGCGGGATCACGACCCGACGGCCAAGCCTCACCGACGGGATCGTACCCTCGTTGATGCTCGTGGTGATCGTGCGCGGATCGACGCCGAGCGCTTCGGCGGCTTCCTTGCGGGTGATGACCAGGCTGCGCCGCTTGCGCAGGTCTTCCATATCGAGAGTGCTCTGCCGCATCATCACACCATCCGTTCCAATCCACGCGCGAGAAGGTGCCCACCAGAATAGATCCACGGGTCTTGCGCTGTCAAGTATCGCAGTGTAGATTTCTTGTATGGAAACAGAACGGGTGCGGGGCAACCCCGCAGGACTCACGAACACGCACGTCGCGAACAACATCCGCGCCGCCAGGCAGGCGATCGGCATGGACTTGCGCACGCTTTCCGACGGGATCGCCGCCGCGGGCCGCAAGCTCTCCCCGTCGGGGATCAGCAAACTGGAGGCCGGGGATCGCCGGGTAGACGTGGACGACCTCACCGTCATCGCGTACCTGCTGCGCACCACCCCCGCCGCCCTCCTCACACCACCCGAGGGGCAGACGACGCTCACCGGGGTGCCCGAGGAGTTCGAGCCGGAGGAGATCGACCGGTGGATGCGCGGCGAACTCGTGCTCACCGATGAGGGGCTGTTCAACTACTGGCAGCAGGAATGGGTGATCTGCACCGACCGTATCCACCACCTCGAAACCACCCTCGCGGGCATGACCGCCCCGAGCAAGGATGACCCGGAGAGGCCCAGCGCGCACCCCAAGACCATCGCCGCCTACCAAGAACGGCTTGACGCCGCGAAAGCCCGCGCACGGATCATCCGGGAGCGCGGCGTGCAACTCGACCCGGAGGGGCGCGTGTTCAACGCCGCCGACTACATCGACAACTACGCCGACACCCACCAGCCCGGCACGACGACCGCGAGGAGCAGCTTGTCATGACCATTAAGAAGCCGTCCGCGCCGGAGCAGGGCGACGGGGGTGAGAAGAAGCAGCGTCGATCTCGTTCCCGGCAGCCCGGCTCAATCCAGGAATACCAGACGGACAAGGGCAAGCGGTGGCGGTTCCAGATCTACGTGCTCAAAGACCCCGAGTATCCCGAGATGGGATCGCGCCGTCTCACCCGTTCCGGGTTCACGAGCACCGACGAGGCGAACGATGCCTTGCAGGAGGCGTTGAAGCAGCGCAAGCAGAACGAGAAGTTCGGGAACAAGGTGCCGACCGTGGGTGTATACGCCGACGAGTGGGCGGCAGGGTTGAAGCTCGCGGCGTCCACGATCAAGGGCTACAAGAAGATCATCCGCAACCACATCAAGCCCCAGCTCGGCACGATCCGGCTCGACAAGCTCACCGCCACCAGGATAGCCCGCCACTACCGCGACTTGGAGAAGTCCGGCCGTAAAGACACCTACGGCAAGGGCAAACCCCTCTCTGCGAACTCGGTTCACAAGGTGCATGTCGTGCTCGGAGCGATCCTCGACGCCGCGATAGACGACGGACACCTGACCGTGAACCCGGCAAAGAAGAAGCGCACCGTCAAGCCGCCGACCACGAGCGAGGTACGGGCGCAGAAACCCGAGATCGTCACCTGGAGCGCCGACCAGCTCACCCTGTTCCTCACCTGGAACCGCGACGAGCGAGAAGACGAACTGTTCCCGCTGTGGCGCCTCATCGCCTACACGGGCATGCGCAGAAGCGAAGCCCTCGCCCTGAAATGGAGCGACCTCAACACCAAGACGATGCGGGTCAGCATCCGCCGCGCGGTCGATACCGACGACTGGACGAAGACCAAGACCACGAAGACCGGCAACGCCCGCGTGATCGACGTGGACGAAGACACCCTGAAAGTGCTCGCCTCCTACAAGGTCGCCCGCGCAGAACTCTCGTTCACCCTCGCCAAGGCCGACGCCTACATCTTCGGAGACGACGACGGCAAGCTCCGCTCACCCGACGCGATGACCAGCCGCTGGGATCGCCGCATGAACTGGCTCACCAAGAAGTACGACACCATGAACCGCGTCACCATCAAAGGGCTCCGTCACACCCACGCGACCCTGCTACTCGAACTCGGCGAGCACCCCAAAGTCGTGCAAGAGCGCTTGGGGCACTCAACGATCACCACGACGATGAACATCTACTCCCACGTCACCCCGACCATGCAGAGGTCGGCCGTAGACCGCTTCGCCAACCATCTCCGAGGAACGTGACCCCAGAGCTACCGGAGCGGTTTCGTCAGATAGACGAACTCAAGATCGTCGTTGATCCTCTCGCGGCGAGACTCGACATACCCCTCACGCTGGTAGAGACGGATGTTCCCCTCGCTCAGATGCCCGGTGAACAGTTCCGCAGTCCTCGCACCGGCCTCACGCTCAGCAAGGTTCAGCAGCCGGGTGCCCCACCCCTGACGTTGCTGGTCGGGCGCGACGATCAACCGGCCGATACGCACGACATCGCTGTCGACCACCCACCGCACAGACGCCACAATCCGACCGCTCGCAACCCCGACCAGTCCGTCACTGCTCGTGAGTTCGTCTCGAAGCTCTTCAAGCGACTGGACAAGTGGAGGCAGAAACGGGTCGCCGTACAACTGCGCCTCGGTCGCGTAAGCGGCCCGCTGCAGAGTCAACACTTCACCTGCATCGGCCATCTCGATCGCTCGGGTTGCTGCCTCGGTCATGCCCCTATCTTCTCAGGCCGCGCCGGGCAGCCGAGAGTCATCCCCGGAGGTTGCAAGGCCCCGCACGGGGCACATCATCCAGAGGCTTAGCACTTTTTCTAGCACTTCCAACGAAAATGGCCCCCGACCCGGAGTATAAAACTCCTGATCAGAGACCATTTTCCATTCGTGCGCGAGGGGGGACTTGAACCCCCACGCCCTTGCGGGCACTGGCACCTGAAGCCAGCGCGTCTACCTATTCCGCCACTCGCGCGAGTCACGGCACGGATGCCACGAACTCAACTTCCCGAGAATATCACGGCCACGACCACGCGACGAAACGCGGGGGTCGGGGGCCGCTTCCATGACCTGTCCAGCCGCCCTGGCTACGATGTGCCTACTGGTCTGCCTGCCCGAAGGAGTCTCGTGGGACTACTCGACAGTTTCGAGAAAGGTCTCGAACGCGCCGTCAATGGTGCGTTCGCGAAGACCTTCCGCAGTGGCATCCAGCCGGTGGAGATCGCCTCGGCCCTGCGCAGCGAGCTCGACAAGAAGGCCGTGGTCGTCACGCGTGAGCGCATCCTCACCCCGAACGCGTTCACGGTGCGCCTCTCCCCCGCCGACGACGAGAAGATGAGCGCTCTCGGCTCCACGCTCCTCACTGAGCTCGACACGCTCGTCAAGAAGCACGCCCGCACGCAGGGGTACTCCTTCGCCGGTCCCGTCGCGATCACGATCGAGCGCGACGCATCCCTGTCGACCGGCACACTGCGCGTCGATTCGCAGACGACGGAGGGGCGCGTCGCCTGGCGCGGGGTCGTCGACATCGACGGCACGCGCCACCCGCTCACGAGTTCCCGCACGGTGATCGGTCGCGGCAGCGACGCCGACATCACCATCCCCGACGCCGGGACCAGCCGCAAGCACGTCGAGATCCTGTGGGACGGCGAGCGCGCCATGGTGCGCGACCTCGGCTCGACGAACGGCACCACCCTGAACGGTCGGAAGGTCTCCGAGGCCGCGCTGCCCCCCGATTCGACGATCTCGATCGGTCGCACCAATATCGTGTTCCGTGTGGTCGCTCAGGCTCAGCCGCCGCGGCGCCCCCAGGCGTCCGACGCCACGCGCATGTTCGACGTCCGGGAACGGGGACCCCTCTCATGAGTCAGTTGACTCTCCTTCTGCTGCAGGGCGGCTTCCTCGTCCTGCTGTGGTTCTTCGTGTTCGGCGTCGTCTACTCGCTGCGCGCCGACCTCTTCGGCGTCAAGGTGCGCAAACTCCCCGAGCCGGCGGCATCCCCCGCTCCCGCCGCCGCGGCGCCGACCGCGTCTCCCGACGCCGTCACCACGCAGGTCAAGCGACCGGCCGCGCCGCCCGCACCTGCCCCGATCGGCGGTCTCGCGACCACCTCGGTGGTCTCGCGCATCGTCATCACGAGCGGCCCCAAGGCCGGTCTCGAGCTGCCCCTGGGCACCGAGCCCCTGACCATCGGCCGCTCGAGCGAGTCGGGACTCGTGATCCGCGACGACTACACCTCGAGCCACCACGCGCGACTGGTGCTCTGGGGCGACCAGTGGATGCTGCAGGACCTCGACTCCACCAACGGGACCACCCACGACGGCGTACGCGTCGCGGCCCCCGTGCAGGTCAAGGTGGGGGCGCCGATCAAGGTCGGCGCCACCACGTTCGAGTTGAGGACGTAAACCACCTCCATGGTCTTCCAGGGCTCGAGTGCCGCCATCTCCCACACGGGCAAGGTGCGCTCCAACAACCAGGACTCCGGTTACGCCGGGTCCAACCTCTTCGTGGTCGCCGACGGCATGGGCGGTCACGCGGGAGGCGACGTCGCCTCGAGCCTGGCGATTCAACGGCTGACCGAGCTCGACCAGCCCTACTCCACCCCCGCCCAGGCCGAGCACGCGATCCGCGACGCCCTCGCCGACACCGCCGCAGAGTTGATCGACACCGTCGCGCGGCGCCCAGAACTCGCCGGCATGGGCACCACGGTGAGCGCCCTGGTGATGGTCGACGACTACGCGGTGATCGGCCACATCGGCGACTCGCGCATCTACCTGTACCGTGACGACACGCTCACGCAGATCACGGCCGATCACACGTTCGTGCAGCGCCTGGTCGACTCGGGTCGCATCACGCCCGAGGAAGCGCGGTATCACCCCCGCCGCTCGGTGCTGATGCGCGTGCTCGGCGACATGGATCCCGATCCCGAGGTCGACAGCTTCATCATGCCGACGCAGGACGGCGATCGATGGCTGCTGTGCTCCGACGGCCTGTCCGGAGTCGTCGACGACACCCACACCGCGAAGACGCTCGGGCTCGGCATGCCCCCGGCGCGCACGGCCGACGCCCTGCTGAAGCAGGCGCTCGACGGCGGCGCGCCCGACAACGTCACCGTGGTGCTCGTCGACGTGGGCGGCCAGCACCCCGTCTTCATCGGCACCCCGGCGATCGTCGGCTCCGCATCCAACCCGAGCGGCGTCGTGGTCCCGGCGGCGCGGCCCAGCCGTCCGAACTGGCTGCACCACGCCCGCCAGGTCGCGAACGAGCCCACGCACTTCGAACCGGCCGCGGAGTTCCTCGAGGAGCTCATCGAAGAAGACCGCCGTCGCGCGCGGCGCCGCCGGTTCGGCTGGCTCGCGGCGCTGCTGGTCGTCCTCGCGGGGATCGGTCTCGCCCTGTTCGCCGGGTACAACTGGACGCAGACGCGCTACTACGTCGGAGCCGACGACGACTCGGTGGTCATCTACCGCGGCATCCAGCAGTCCATCGGTCCGATCTCGCTGTCGACCGTCTACGAAGACACCAACATCGTGCTCGCCGATCTGTCGGACTTCGACCGGCAGACCGTCGAGGCCACGATCTCGGCCCGCTCGCTCTCGGATGCCGAGCTGATCGTCGATCGCCTGCGGCCGGCGGCGGAGGGAAGCGGATGACCGACCAGAAGCAGACGCGCTCCGCCGACGCCGTGTCCACCGACACGGCCGTCATGCGCGCGCTCAAGAAGATCCGCGTCCCGGCCACGCAGCGCAACCGCGAGCTGGGCCTGCTCGTCTTCGCGATCGCCGTCTACGGCTCCGCCATCGCGCTCGTCCAGCTCGGCGTGACGGGAACCGTCGACACGGGCTTCCTCATGCTCGCGGCGGTCCCCGCGGTGCTGGGTCTCGTCATGCACGTCGTGCTGCGCCTGCGCGTGCGCGACGCCGACCCGTTCGTGCTCCCCATCGCCACGGTCCTGACCGGTCTCGGCATCGCCATGATCTACCGCATCGACCTCGCCGATCAGAGCAGTGGATGGGATGCCACCGGCCACCGCCAGATCGCGTGGGCGGCCATCGCGATGGTCTGCGCCGTGGCCGTGCTGATCTTCGTCCGCAACTACCGCGTGCTGTTCCGCTACACGTACCTGTCGGGTCTGGTCGGCATCCTGCTGCTGCTCCTGCCCTTCGTGCCGGGGCTCGGAACGGATCAGAACGCCGACGTCTGGGTCTCGCTCGGATTCGTGTCGTTCCAGCCCGGCGAGCTGGCCAAGATCTGCCTGGCGATCTTCTTCGCCGGATACCTCGTGCGCACGCGCGAGAGCCTCACCTCCACCGGCACGCGGTTCCTGTTCATGACCTGGCCGCGCGCCCGCGAGCTCGGCCCGGTGCTCATCATCTGGCTGGTCTCGCTTGGAATCATCGTGCTGCAGCGCGACCTCGGAACGGGTCTGCTGATCTTCGGCATGTTCGTCGCGATGCTCTACGCCGCGACGGGCAAGACGAGCTGGGTCTTCATCGGCCTCGTGCTCGTCGCGAGCGGCGCGTTCCTGGCATCCCGTGTGCTGCCCTACGTGCAGGGCCGTTTCGCGAACTGGCTGAACGCGTTCGACCAGGACGTCATCGACCGCGACGGCGGGAGCTACCAGCTCGTCCAGGGCATCTTCGGCCTGTCGCACGGCGGACTGTTCGGCACCGGACTTGGCCAGGGCCGGCCGTACATCACGCCGCTGTCGCAGAGCGACTACATCATCCCGAGCCTCGGAGAGGAGCTGGGCCTCGTCGGGATCTTCGCCATCCTCGCCCTCTACATGGTCTTCACGAGCCGCGGCATCCGCGTCGGCCTAGCGGGTCAGGACGACTTCGGCAAGCTCCTCGCCACCGGCTTCTCGTTCACCATCGCCCTGCAGGTATTCATCATGGTCGGCGGCGTCACCCGCGTGATCCCGCTGACCGGACTCACGACCCCGTTCCTCGCCGCCGGTGGATCCTCGCTGATCGCGAACTGGATCATCGTGGCGTTCCTCCTGCGCATCTCCGACGCCGTCCGCTCCCGGCCGCGGGTGGTGATCGGCTGATGCGCCGCACCCCCGCAGCCGCCCGACTCGAGGAGGCACCGTGACCAAAGAACTCCGACGCCTCAGCATCGTCATGCTGGCGATGTTCCTCGCCCTGTTCGCCTCGACCAGTGTCATCCAGGTCGTGCAGGCGAACGCGCTGACCAATACGCAGGGCAACACGCGTGCGCTCTACGACTCCTACGAGATCCAGCGCGGATCGATCATCGTCAGCGGCACCCCGATCGCGCAGTCCGTCCCGTCCGACGACGTCTACAGCTGGCAGCGTCAGTACACGGATGCCGAGATGTGGGCGCCGGTGACCGGCTACATGAACCCCGTGCTCGACGCGAAGACCCAGATCGAATCCGCCGAGAACAGCGTGCTCAGCGGCTCGGACTCGAACCAGTTCTTCTCGCGCATCGACCGCGCGATCACCGGGCAGGCCCCGCGCGGATCGAACGTCGAGCTCTCGTTGGACGCGAACGTCCAGAAGGCCGCCTGGGACGCCCTCGGCGACCTCCAGGGCGCCGTCGTGGCCATCGAGCCCTCCACGGGCCGCATCCTCGCCATGGTGTCGAAGCCGAGCTACGACACGAACGTCCTCGCCTCGCACGACACGGATGCCGTGAACTCGGCGTACGACCAGCTCGTGGCCGACAGCGCGAAGCCGCTCGACAACCGCGCGATCGCGGGCAACCTCAACCCGCCGGGGTCCACCTTCAAGCTCGTCGTCGCCTCGGCCGCCCTCGCCTCCGGCAAGTACACGCCCGACTCGGCCTTCCCGAACCTCGCGGCCTACACGCTGCCCCAGTCGACGAACGTCGTCAGCAACGCCGGCGGCGGAACCTGCGGCGGCGGCGACACCGTCACGATCGCCACGGCCCTCCGCCTGAGCTGCAACATCCCGTTCGCCGAGCTCGCGGTGGAACTGGGCGACGATGCGATCCGCGCGGAGGCCGAGAAGTACGGCTTCAACGCGCAGTTCACGATGCCGCTGCAGTCCACGGCATCCACGTACCCCGCGAGCCCGAACGCCCCGCAGACCGCGCTCAGCGGCTTCGGCCAGGGCGACGTCCGGGCGACGCCGCTGCAGATGGCGATGGTCTCGGCCGGGATCGCGAACGACGGCGTGGTGATGAACCCCCGCATGGTCGACCGCGTCATCGAACCCAACCTGTCGGTCACCGACGAGGGCAGCAACAGCGAGTTCGGACGGGCGATCGAGCCCGACGTCGCCGCGCAGATGGTCGCCATGATGACGGCGAACGTCCAGGACGGCGCGGCATCGAATGCAAGAATAGACGGGGTCCAGGTGGCGGGTAAGACCGGCACCGCGGAGAACGATTCCCGCCCCTACACTCTCTGGTTCACCGGCTTCGCTCCGGCGGACGACCCCCAGGTCGCCGTCGCCGTGGTCGTCGAAAACGGTGGAGGCCAGGGGCAGAGCGGGAGCGGCAACGAGATCGCCGCCCCGATAGCGAAGAAGGTCATGGAGGCGGTGCTGGGTAAATGAGACCGACACAGGGTGTGACCTTCGGCGGGCGGTACGAGCTCGATTCGCGGATCGCGATCGGCGGCATGGGCGAGGTCTGGGAAGCGACCGACCACGTCATCGGACGGACCGTCGCGATCAAGATCCTCAAAGACGAGTACATGGGCGACCCGGGCTTCCTCGAGCGCTTCCGCGCCGAGGCCCGGCACGCGGCACTCGTCAACCACGAGGGCATCGCGAGCGTCTTCGACTACGGCGAAGAAGACGGCAGCGCCTTCCTCGTGATGGAGCTCGTCCCCGGCGAGGCCCTGTCCACGATCCTCGAGCGCGAGGGCTCGCTGTCGACCGACAAGACCCTCGACATCGTCGCGCAGACCGCGGCCGCCCTGCAGGCCGCCCACGCCGCGGGGCTCGTGCACCGCGACATCAAGCCCGGCAACCTGCTCATCACGCCCGACGGCCGCGTCAAGATCACCGACTTCGGCATCGCCCGCATCGCCGACCAGGTGCCGCTCACGGCGACCGGCCAGGTCATGGGAACGGTCCAGTACCTCTCGCCCGAGCAGGCGTCGGGGCACCCCGCCTCCCCCGCGACCGACACCTACTCGCTGGGCATCGTCGCGTACGAGTGCCTCGCCGGCAAGCGCCCGTTCACCGGTGAGTCGCAGGTCGCGATCGCCATGGCGCAGATCAACGAGCAGCCTGCACCGCTGCCGCCGACCGTCGCGGTCCCGGTGCAGAACCTCGTCATGGCGATGATCGCCAAGAAGCCCGAGGACCGCCCGGCCTCGTCCGCGGCCGTCTCGCGTGCCGCCGCGGCCCTGCGCCGGGGCGACCTCGCCGCCGCCGCGGCCGCCGTTCCCGCCATCGCGGCCGGTGCGGCCGTCGCCGACGACGCGACCCAGTTGCTCACGTCGGGTCAGACCTCCGCCACCACGCGGCTCCTTCCCTCCGCCGGCGCAGCGGGCCTGGGCGCGGGCGCGGCATCCCTCCTCACGGAGCAGCACACCGAAGAAGACGCCGCCCCGCAGAAGAAGAAGCGCAGCCCGTGGACGTGGCCCCTGGTGGCGCTGATCGTGCTGCTCCTGCTGGTGCTCGGCGGCACACTCTTCACCCTGCTGTCCAACCAGGGCGAGCCCGACGCGGTGCCGACGAGCGCCGCGCCCAGCTCGGCCACTCCCAGTGCCCCCGCGTCGCCGTCGAACACCCCGACGCCGACCCAGACCGCACAACTGGTCGACGTCGACGCCCTCGACCTCATCGGCAAGACCTGCGATGAAGCCCGCGGCATCCTCAGCGAAGCGATGCTGGGCGCGACCTGCGCGACCGGAACCGCCGCCGAGAACGCCGACCAGATCGGGCGCGTCTACATCGTCGACCCCACGGGCCGTAATCCCGAGGGCACCAACATCACGGTGACCGTCTACGGCGAAGAGACGCCCCTGCAGCAGCCCGGAACGCCCACCCTGCCGGGCACCTCCGTCAGCGCGGGCAGCGACATCCAGGTGTCGTGGCAGCAGTACTCGTGCCCCGCGGGCACGGGCAGCGTCACCTCGTACAACTTCACCGCCACCAACGGAACGTTCGACACGAACGGTCAGTCGACGGCATCGTTCTCGCCCGACGAGCGCAACGCGCAGCTCAAGGTGAGCAACTCCGCCGGTCAGACCCTGCGCGTGACCTACACCGTGAGCTGCTCGGGAACCGACCGCACCGCCGGCCCGTCGGGCGAGGCCTCCGCCTCGATCACCGGCGGCAGCACGCCGAACCCGTCTCCGACGGGCAACGGCGCCGCCACCAAGCCCTGAGCTTCGATCCACCCTCCCCGGGAGTTTTTTCGTGACCACTGAGACGCGCGTCCTGTCCGGGCGCTACCGCGTCGACGACCTCATCGGTCGCGGCGGCATGGCGAGCGTCTATCGCGGTTACGACCAGACGCTCGGTCGCACGGTGGCCATCAAGATCCTCAAGGCCGACCTCGCCGGCGACGCCGCCTTCCGCACGCGTTTCCGCCTCGAGGCGCAGGCCGCGTCCCGCATGGCGCATCCCACGATCGTGCGCGTCTTCGACGCCGGCGAAGACGTCGAGGTCGGGATCGACGGGGTGGAACGTCCCGTCCCGTACATCGTGATGGAGCTCGTGCACGGCCGCCTGCTCAAGGAGATCATCGCCGAGGGCTCCGTGCCCGTCGACGACGCCCTGAGGTACGTGGACGGCATCCTCGAGGCGCTCGAGTACTCGCACCGCGCGGGCGTGGTGCACCGCGACATCAAGCCCGGCAACGTGATGATCACCGACGCCGGACGCGTGAAGGTCATGGACTTCGGCATCGCGCGCGCCGTGTCCGACTCGTCGTCGACCGTCGCCGAGACGACGGCGATCGTCGGGACCGCCGCCTACTTCTCCCCGGAGCAGGCCAAGGGCGAATCGGTCGACGCCCGTGCCGACCTCTACTCGACCGGCGTGGTGCTCTACGAGCTGCTCACCGGGCGTCCTCCGTTCCGCGGCGAGACACCGGTGGCCGTCGCGTACCAGCACGTCAGCGAGGCTCCGGTTCCGCCCAGCGAGGTCGTCGAGACGATCCCGCGGGCCCTGGATGCCATCGTGCTGCGCGCGCTCGCGAAGGATCCCTTCCAGCGACCCCAGGATGCCGCGGGCTTCCGCGAGGCCCTCGACGAGACCGCCGACGGGAAGGCGCCGACGAAGCGCCAGATGTCGGCCCTGTCGAACGAGCTCTACGGACCGAACCCGCGTCAGGCGGCCGAGACGGCGCGATCGCTGCGTCAGTTGAGCACCGACACGACCATGCGTCGCACCCAGCCCGGCCCTCCGGTCGCCTGGATCTGGGCCGGAGTGACCGTGCTGGCCGTGCTGCTCGTGGCGGTGCTGATCTGGGTCATGCAGATCCAGCCGAACGACGACGTGCCCACGACCTCGTTCACGGTCCCGAACGTGGTCGACATGTCGTACGACCGGGCCGTCGAGACGCTCGAGGCTCAGCAGCTCACCGCGAGCCGGGTCAACGAGCCCGACGAGAAGATCGCCGCGGGCAACGTCACGCGCACCACCCCCGATGCCGGCACCACTGTGGCATCCGGTCAGCAGGTCACCGTCTACGTCTCCACCGGTCCCGACACCGCCACCGTCCCGACACTGGACGGCATCTCGGAGTCCGAGGCGCGCTCCGCGCTCGAAGCGGCCGGACTGTCGGTGGGCTCCATCCGCCGCACGACCGACCCTGCCCTGGCGGCCGGCACCGTGATGTCGGCGAGCGAAGAGAGCGGCTCCCAGGTCGCGAAGGGGACGGTCGTCAACCTCGTCGTCGCCAGCGGTCAGGTCGTCATCGTCAACTACACGGGCTACACCCTCGACGCCGCCAAGCGCGAGCTGGAGTCCGACGCGAAGCAGTTGACCGTGATCACCCAGGAAGACACCGGATGCCGCGCGACGAGCCCGCAGACGGTGAGCGGTCAGTCGCTCGCTCCCGGCGAGGTCCCCGTCCACAGCGAGATCACGCTGACGGTCTGCTCGGGCTCCTGAGTCCGCGCGGACTCAGGCCCGCGGCGCGCTCCGCCGCGCCGCTCAAGCCGGAATCCTCCAGCCAGCGGCCGAGAAGGACGTGCCCTCCCTCGGTGAGGACGCTCTCCGGGTGGAACTGCACTCCCTCGATCGGCGCCGACCGGTGCCGAAGACCCATGATCACGCCGCCGTCGGTGCGCGCGGTGACCTCGAGTTCCGGGGGCAGTGAGGGCGGTTCGACCGCCAACGAGTGGTAGCGCGTCGCCGCGAAGCCGTCCGGCACGTCGGCGAAGACACCGGTGCCCTCGTGGCGGATGACGCTGGTGATCCCGTGCAGCAGCTCCGGGGCGTGACCCACCCGCGCACCGAACGCGACGGCGATGGCCTGATGGCCGAGACACACCCCGAGGAGAGGGATGCCGCGGCTGGCGGCGTCGATGACCACCGACACGGACTGACCCGCCTCGGTGGGATGCCCCGGCCCGGGCGAGACGAGCACCGCATCGGCATCGCGACGGATGCGACCGCGCAGACCCGGATCGTCCGCGGAGACCAGGATCGTCTCGGCACCGAGGTCGCGCAGATAGCCCGCGAGCGTGTGGACGAAGCTGTCGCGATTGTCGACGACGACGACGCGCCGGGGTCTCACTCGACCGTGACCTCCTGCGGGTAGACCATGTCGCTGACCCACGGGAAGACGTAGAAGAACAGGCCGTAGAGCACGGCCGCGAGCAGCACGAGGACGATCAGCAGCCGCACCCACCACGGGCCCGGGAGGATGCGCCACAGGGCTCCGTACATCAGGCGGCTCCAGAGGTGAGGGACAGGGGCGGTCCCGCGTCGGTGCGGGGGGTGTACGACTCGAAGACGCCGTACGCGATGGCGCGCTCGGAGAAGCCGTACCGCGGGCTGCAGGTGGTCATCGTGATGATGCGGTCCGTGGCCTGGATCTCGGTGTTCTGCGGGAAGGGGAGGAGCACGTCGACGGCGTCGGGACGCACGTACTCGAGGTTCCGATAGCGGTAGGTGTACCAGCCCGTCTCGGTCTCCACCACGATGGCGTCGCCGATGTGCAGAGACGGCAGATCCGCGAAGGGCGCACCGTGACTGCCCCGGTGTCCGGCGATCGCGAAGTTGCCGACCTGGCCGGGCATGGCGGTGTCGGGGTAGTGGCCGAGACCGATGGGGTCGAGGGTGCGTCCGGCGCTCACCCCACCCGCGAGCCGGAATTGGTAGTCGGAGCCCAGACGAGGGATGCGGACGACGCCGAAGATCTGCGCATCGTCGGGCTGCGCCATCTCCGGCGGATCGGCGGTGGGGGGCAGCCCCGGCGTCGGCGTGATGTTCGGGGCCGGCGCGGGAGGGTCTGCCGCCCACGAGTCGGTGATGTCGCGGGCTTCGTTCTTGAACTGGGACCCGATGATGACATCGCCGATCCACAGCTGCCAGACGACGAAGAGCAGAACGACCACTCCCGCGGTGACGAGCAGATCTCCGATCACGCCGATCACCGAGAGCCCGCGCCGGGGCGCGCTCGTGCGTCTCCTGCTCCGGCGCGTCTGCGGCTGCGTGTCGGGGTGCACGAGGCGAGTCTAGTTCCGTGGGTTCGCAGGCACCTGAGCATTAGACTGTGCCGCATGGCTCGAACTGGCAAAGGCGAAGACCCCATCGCCGAACGCAACGACGGTGGATCCGCCCCGAACCCGGTGTGGTTCCTGCCCATCATGATCGGCCTGATGCTCATCGGCCTCGTCTGGGTGCTGGTGTTCTACCTCAGCAACTCCCAGTTCCCCATCCCCGGGATCGGTCCCTGGAACCTCGTCATCGGCTTCGGCATCGCCTTCGTCGGTTTCCTCATGACGACCCGGTGGCGCTGACTTACACCCGTGTAATTCATCCCCACCTGTGGATGAGGCTGTGGATAAGTCTCAGAAGTAGAACGCCGCGGGAATCGCCAGCAGCGCGATGAGAGCCACGGTCACGCCGATCAGCAGCCCCGTCTGCAGGCCGCGCTGCCGAGGCGCACGCGTCCGCGAGTAGACGAACCCGATCGCGGCACCGGTCACCAGGCCACCCAGGTGCGCCTGCCACGAGATCCCGACGGCGGCGAGCGACGAGGCGAAGTCCCCGGACCCGATCGCGTTGATCCCCGCCAGCACGAACGGCCACGCGAAGTTGATCCCGATCAGGATCGCGATGACGCGGATGTCGGCCCCGATGTGTCGGCCGATCACGAGCAGGGCGCCGAAGAGCGCGAAGATGGCACCCGAGGCGCCGACGGTCCAGACGCCCGGAGCGAGCAGCGCGACCGCCACCGAGCCGCCGAGCGCCCCGATGAGGTAGAGGATCAGGAATCGCGCGCGTCCCAGCAGCGGCTCGAGGCTCCGCCCGATGAACCAGAGCGCGAGCATGTTCAAGCCGACGTGGAAGAACCCGTCGTGCACGAGTGCGACGGTGAGGAGACGCCACGGCTGGATGAGACCGGCCTGGGGCAGCACGTAGAAGCTGTTGAACGCGAGGAGGTTCGACAGCAGCGGACCGACGCCCGGGATCAGCCCGATGATGTAGACGAGGCCCGTGACGGCGATGATCCCCAGCGTCATCTTCGGGCGGTCGGAGGAGACGACCGACATCGGTCGTGACGCCCAGCGGCGCTGCGCCTTCTTCTGGGCGGGGGTCTGAGACGCGCGCTGCTGAGCCATGCACTCGGGGCAGATCACGCCGACGGCGGCGGGCGTCCGGCATTCCGGACAGACGGTGCGCATGCACCGCTGACACAGCACGAAGCTCTGCCGGTCAGGATGCCGGTAGCAGAAGTTGTCGCTGTTGCGACGGAACTCCTCGGTGGTGGACACCCGCCGCCGTCCGCTGACTCAGACCGAGACGACGTCGACCGACTGCAGCACGACGTCTGCCTTCGGTCGGTCCTGCGCGCCCGTGGGGACCGCCGCGATGGCGTCGACGACGGCTTTCGACGCGTCGTCGGCGACCTCGCCGAAGATGGTGTGCTTGCCCTGGAGCCACGGCGTCGGGTCGGTGGTGATGAAGAACTGCGAGCCGTTCGTGCCCTCGGGCTGACCGGTGATGGCGTTGCGACGCAGTCCGGCGTTGGCCATGGCGAGCTTGTACGGCGCGGTGAAGTCGAGCTCGGGGTGGATCTCGTCGTTGAAGGTGTATCCCGGACCGCCGATGCCCTGACCGAGCGGGTCGCCGCCCTGGATCATGAAGTTGGGGATGATGCGGTGGAAGATGACGTTCGTGTAGAGCGGACCTTCGCCCTTGGCGCCGGTGGCCGGGTCGGTCCATTCCTGCGTCCCATCGGACAGACCGATGAAGTTGCGGACGGTGCGCGGAGCGTGGTCACCGAAGAGGTTGACGACGATGTCGCCGTGGTTGGTGTGCAGGGTCGCGACGGCGGTGTGGTTGGCCATGGGTACATTCTCTCAGAGTTATCTGCAAGGGTCGGCGGCGCGGGCGGCCCGTTCTGGCAAGATGAGGGCAACGTACATCCCATCGACAGGGAGGATGAGCCGTGGGCCTCAGCCGCAAGAGCAAGAAGGAACTGCGCAAGCTCCAGAAGCACGCCGCCAAGGTGTGGGAGTCGCAGCAGGTGCTGCTGAGCGAGAGCGGGAAGGTCGCTCGTGAAGCCGGCCACCAGCTCGGTCGCTTCAGCCGCGAAGACCTCGTCCCCGCCGTGCAGGACGGCTACAACAAGTACGCCGCGCCGTACGTCGACAAGAGCGTGAAGTACAGCAACCGCTTCCTCAGCAACAAGGTCGTCCCGGCCGCCGGAGCCGTCGTCGGCGGTGCTCTCTCGGTCTGGGACGCGGCGGGCGACACCCGTGACCGTCTCGCCAAGGGCAAGGGCTTCGAGCTCGACGCCCACAAGTACGCCAAGCGTGCCGAGAAGTACGGGAAGCAGGCGTCGAAGCGCCTTTCCAAGAAGCTCCCCTCGCAGCACGACGGCATCGGCGCCGGTGGCGTGATCGCCATCATCCTGGGCGTCGTGGCCGCGGCGGGCGTGGCATACGCCGCGTGGCAGACGCTGCGCGCCGACGACGAGCTGTGGGTGGCCGACGACCCGCTGCGCGCACCGGACGCGTGAGCGATCCCACCATCAGAGTCAGAGAGGCCGCGCACGAGCGCGGCCTCTCTGTCGATGTACGCGAGCGCCCCGCGGCCTCGAGTCTCGTCGAGGCGGCGGGCCTCCTCGGCATCCCTCCCTCCGCCATCGTGAAGACGCTCGTGGTCAAGCGCTCCGACGACACCTACCTGTTCGCCCTGGTGCCCGGCGACCGTGCCATCTCATGGCCCAAGCTGCGCGCGGTCGTGGGCGTGAACAAACTCCGGCTGCCCGAACCCGAACTCGCTCTCGCCGCGACCGGTTACGAACGCGGCACGATCGTGCCGATCGGCAGCACCACCGCCTGGCCGGTCTTCGCCGACGAACGCATCGTCGGCGAGCGGATCGCGATGGGAGCCGGCGCACACGGCTACAGCCTGTTCGTCGACGCCGACGATCTGATCGCCGCGTACGGTGCCGTCGTCGCCGACATCACCACGGAGAGCCCGCAGCGGGGGTGATCAGGGCCGCGGCAGGTCGGCCATCCGGAAGGCGATGTCGACCAGCTGCACCCGGCGCACCTTCCGCGCCGCTGCGAGGGTGAACCACGCCGCGCGATCCGTCGACCCGTCCGTCTCGAACCGGAGGCGACCGCCGACGATTCGCGCGCGATAGACGATCCTCAGCGCGTGCAGGGGTTCCGACGCCCCGTCGGCGAGACGCGCCTCGGCCGGGATGACGCGGGAATGGATGCCGAGGAGGTCGCCGACGACCACTCGGAACCCGGTCTCTTCGCGTACCTCCCGACGGACCGCGTGGGCCGGATCCTCGCCCGGCTCGAGGCCGCCACCGGGGAGCGTCCAGGCCGCCCGCCGACCGTCGATCCAGTGGGCGAGCAGCACGCGGTCGTCGGCGTCGGTGATGACGGCGTACGCGGCGACCCGCATGTCCATGACCAGACTCTAGCCATGTCCGTCCTCTCGCGAGGTCGCGTGACGCCGAGGCCCGCCCGGTCCGCTCGGGGGCGGACGCGGGCGGGCGTGCAGACCGGGGTCATCCCACCGCGGTGGCGATCCCCCAGAACACCCCGACGAGGGCGAAGCCGCACAGACCGAGAACGGTGGTCAGGACGGTCCAGGTGCGCAGGCCGTCTCCGACGCTGAGGCCGAGGTAGCGGGTGACCACCCAGAAGCCCGAGTCGTTGACGTGCGACAGACCGAGCGCACCGAAGGCGATCGCCAGGGTGATCGCCACGATCTGCAGCATCGAGTAGCCCCCGTCGGCGACGGTGTCGGCGAGCAGACCGGCGGTGGTCAGGATGGCGACCGTCGCCGATCCCTGCGCGGCGCGCAGGGCGAGCGACACCACGAACGCCAGGACGAGGACGGGCAACCCGGTCTGCAGGAGCACGCTCGACAGCGCCGAGCCGATGCCGCTCTCGGTGAGCACTCGCGCGAACGCACCGCCGGCGCCGCTGACCAGGATGATCGCGGCCGTCGGCGGCAGCGCCGACTCGAGCACGTCGCTGATCTTGTCCCGGCCCCACTTACGGCGGACCCCGAGGAAGTAGATCGCGAGCAGCACGGTGACCAGCAGCGCGAAGAGGGGCGCTCCGATGAACTGGGCGATGTTGCGCACGGGGTCACCCGACGGCAGGACCGTCGCGGCCGTCGTGCCGATGCCGATCATGACGAGGGGCGTCACGATGAGGGTGAGCACCATGCCCGCGGACGGGGGCGCGACCGTGGAGGTGACCGTACCGGTGACGGTCGTCTGCACGCCGTTGCGCCCGGCCTGCTCGAACATCTCCTTCGTCGAGGCGAGCATGGCGACCTCACGGCGCGTCAGACGGTTGGCCAGCAGGTGGCTGACGAACGCCAACGGGATGGCGATGACGATGCCGACGATGGTGAGCCACCCGATATCGGCGCCGAGGAGGGCGGCTCCGCCGACGACGCCAGGGTGGGGCGGGACCGAGACGTGGACGGCGAGCATGATGCCCGCCACGGGAAGACCGAACCGCAGAGGCTTCAGCCCCGCCGCCTGAGCGAAGCCGTAGACGATGGGGACGAGGATGATGAATCCGACGTCGAAGAACACGGGGATGGCCAGCACGAGGGCGGCACCGGTCAGCGCGGCGCCCACGCGCTTCGGTCCGAGGATCTCGGTGAAGCGCCCCGCCAGGCTCGACGCGCCGCCCGACAGTTCGATGATCCGGCCCAGCATCGCCCCGAGCGTGATGAGGATGGCGATGGAGCCGAGGGTGCTGCCGAGGCCCGCGACGATGGCGGGCACGACACCGAGCTTCTCGGGGGTGTCCTCCGTCGCGGGCACGGTCGCCAGCGGCAGTCCCGCCGCCAGACCCACGATGATGCTGACGATCAGCAGCGCGAGGAACGCGTTCAGCTTGAGTCTGATGATGAGGAGGAGGAGAAGGAGGATGCCTCCGACTCCGATGGCCAACAGGACGGGCGTGCTCATTTCGCGAGGTCTCCCTTGACGGTGCGGGTGGGCGGGTGGAGGTGTCAGGACCGACGGGTCGGGGCGGAGATGCGGATGACGGCGGAGTCGTCGATCTCGCCCAGACCCTGGGTCTGCGCGACGAGATAGCTCTGTTCGGCGGCGGCGGCCAGCGGTGCGGGCAGTCCCGCGCGACGGGCCGCGGCGCCGACGATCCCCATGTCCTTCACGAAGATGTCGAGACGGCTGAGGACCTCGGCGCCCTCGTCGTCCCACGCCTGCAGCATCCGCGGTCCGCGGTTGCCCAGCATGAAGGATGCCGCGGCCCCGGCCTGCAGGGCCTCGAGGGTGCGCTCGAGGTCGAGACCCAGGCGGTCGGCGAGAGCGAGAGCCTCGGCCGCGGCGGCGATGTGCACGCCGCACAGCAGCTGATTCACGGTCTTCAACGCCTGCCCGTCGCCGGCGCGTTCGCCGACGACCGTCAGGGTCGAGGCGAGGGCGTCGAGCACCGGTCGGGCGATCTCGAGGTCGGCGGGTGCCGCACCAACGACGATGAGCAGATCGCCCTCTCGGGCACGGACGGGACCTCCGCTGAGTGGCGCGTCGACCAGTCCGATGCCCCGTTCGGCGAGGACGGATGCCACCTCGGTCACGCCGTCGGTGCCGACGGTGCTCGTGAGAACGACGACGGCTCCCGCGCTCAGCACGTCCGCGATCCCCGCGGCTCCGAAGAGCAGGTCGGAGAGCTGCGCCGAGTCGCGCACGGCCACGAGAACGACCTGGGCTCCGGTGGCGGCATCCTGGGCCGACGCCGTGGGGATGACACCCTCCTTCTCCGCGAGCGCGAGACGTGCGCCGGCGATGTCGAACCCGCGCACGGGCAAGGTCTCGGCGAGGCGGGCGGCCATGGGGAGGCCCATCGCTCCGAGTCCGAGGACAGCGACGGTGGGTGCGGGGACGGCGGTCATGGGTGGTGCTCCTCTGCGGGTGGGGGGAAGGGGGTCTGCGCCTGTCGGACGCCGCGGTCAGGGGGTGGCGGACAGTCGCTGGACGGCCGCGGTGAGCGACGTGTCGTCGCCGACGTTGCCCGCGAAGACGACGTAGGGGATCCCGGCGGCGAGGCCGTCGACGGCTTCCCAGACCGAGACGATGCCCGGGAACAACGATCCCTTCACGTGGGCCCGGCGGATGTCAAGACCGCGCGTGGCGACGTCGCTCGAGGTGATTCCCCCCTTGGCGATGACGAAGCGGGGAGTGCGTCGTTCGGCGACGGCGTGCACGCTGTCGACGACGGCCTGGGACACGCGGCGCGAGATCCGCAGGCTCTCATCGGGATCATCCGTCCGGACGAGCGCGCGGCTGGTGTGCAGGACGACGTCGCCGTGCACGAGCGCTTCGGACACGGCGGCGACAGCCTGGTCCACCTCGTGCGCCCCGGTCGCGGCGTCGAGCAGACGGGGGACGTCGATCTCCACGACCGCCGCGAGATCGCGATGAGTGGTGAGATGGGCGAGCTGCCGGCTGGTGAGTCCGACGTGGGAGCCGACCACGATCAGGCCGCCACGGGTGGCGCCGTCGGCGCTCATCTGATCGGTGGCGAGAGGATCGCGACGACGCTGTCCGATGCGGGCGCGCAGGAACGGGGGTCCGACGCGGTAGACGAACACGCGCCCCTCCGCCTCGACGATCTCGAGTCCGAGCGCCACCTGCACGAGGTCCTCTTCGACGACCGCGTCGACCACGATGGGGGCGCCGACCGGAGCCGACCTGAGCACCTCGGCGACGGCTTCCGCACCGCGCCGGAGGACGTCGATGTCCACTCCGACGACATCGGACGCCTCGATGCGGCCGCGCGACTTCTCCTCGACCCAGTCGGCCAGGCGCGAAGAGGCGAACCCGAAGGTCGAGTCCTTCGCGAACTCGGTGTCGCCGATGGGGGTGAACCGGTCTCCGTGGAGCACGCCATGGATTCCGTGGACGGTGATGCGGCCGGCATCCGGGAAGGCGGGGACGATGACAACGTTCGCGACGGCGGAACCGCCCGCGTTCGCGATCTCCGACGAGATGACGTCGGGCTCGAGCGGGTAGTGGCCGCGCAACGTGGAGTCGCTGCGGCTGACGAAGTCGACCCGCAGGTCCACCGCGGCCGCGGCTTCCCGGGCATTGCGCACGACCTCGCGGTTGATCCGCTCGGCAGTCTGCGGGTCGAGACTCCGCGAATTGGTCAGCACATAGACGGCGGGCGCTCCCGATGCGAAGGCCCAGGTGAAGTCGTCGACGTCCCACGCTCCGAGAACGGGAAGGTCGGCGACCGATTGGGTGCCGGTGGGATCGTCGTCGAGCACGACGAACACGCGCCCGCTGTCGGCGACGCGCGCCGCGAGGGCATCGACGTCGGGCTCGGCGGCCGGCGGCAGCGCGTGCAGATCGATGGATGCCACGTTCACTCCTCGTCATCGAGAAAGCGGCCACTCCGCCGCCTTGCTGTCAGGTGTATGACAGCATGCAGCAGTCAGGAGGTACACGTCAAGTCCGGAGAAGAGCCTCCCGAGGATCAGCGCAGGACGAAGTGCCGCAGGTCGTCGAGCGTCTGCTGAAGGTGGTGCTCCATCGCGGCCCGGGCTGCCACGCTGTCGCGGGAGCGGAGCGCCCCGACGATCGACCGGTGCTCCTCGATCGCGTGCTGCTGGATCTCCGGCACCCGCGACGTCTCGGTGCGACGGTCGGCGAGCACCTCCGTCAGCGGCGCGAGCAGAACCGCGAGGAACAGGTTGCCCGAGGCCTCGAGGATCACGCTGTGGAACCGCAGGTCGGACGCGACGAACGCGTCCACGTCGGAGCGCTGCGCCGCCTCGACCATCGCTACGATGCAGGCTTCGCAGTCGTCGAGCGCCGCGTCTGAGATCAGGGGGGCCGCGAGCGCAGCGGCCTCGCATTCGATGAGCCGTCGTGTGGAGATGAGCTGCTCCGAGACGGTCGCGTCGTCGCCATGGGCTGCGCGGTAACGCAACGCATCCGGAACCGACCGCCACGCCTCGACCGGCGCCACTCGCGAGCCGATGCCGGAGACGACCCGCACGATGCCGCGCGTCGAGAGCGTCCGCAGGGCCTCGCGCACCGTGACGCGGCTGACATCGAACTGCTCGCCGATCTCCGCCTCGCTGGGCAACGGATCGCCGGGGCCGAGCTCTCCGGCGATGATGCGGTCGAGCAGGTCGTCGGCGACCGTGTTCACCAGAGATTTCCGGCGGCTCACCGGGTCGTCTCCCGCGCCGCGGACACCCGCCGCACGCCGCTCAATCGCACCGCCGTCATGCGTCCAGAGTACGACGTACGATGTGGCGCTGCCGTCGTCACCGCGGGGGATCGGAGCGGCTCCGATACGCGAGAAGCCGACCCGAAGGTCGGCTTCTCTTATCGTCGATGTGGAGCCTAGGAGATTCGAACTCCTGACATCCTGCTTGCAAAGCAGGCGCTCTACCAGCTGAGCTAAGGCCCCGCGAGGGAAAGGGGTGGGGCTACCAGGACTTGAACCTGGGACCTCTTCATTATCAGTGAAGCGCTCTAACCGCCTGAGCTATAGCCCCGTCTCGCTGACGTGATCACGTCAACCTCGAAGACTTTACCGGACTTGCGAGGTTTTGACGAATCGGCGTCAGTTCGAGGTGAAACCGACGAGCAGACCGCCGGTCACCTTCACCGCGAGATTGTAGATCCCGGCCATCACCGCACCGAGGACCGTCACGACGACGAGGTTCAGGATGGCCACGATCGCCGCGAATGCCATGACCTGCGGCAGACCGATGTACTGCGACAGCGTCGCACCGCCGTCGGTGAAGCTCGTGAAGAACTCGTCGAGCTTGGTGAGCAGCGTCGCCGAGACCACCAGGTAGATGAGGAAGTACGACACGACCGTCACGATGGCCAGAGCGACGGCCACCAGGAACGACAGCTTCACCGCCGACCAGAAGTCGATGTAGACCAGGCGGAGACGCACCTGCTTCGCAGGGGTCTTGTGAGTCGACTTCTTGGCGAGTTTGTCGGCTACCGTGCTCATGCGTCAGTACTTTCCTCGGGGGTCTCGGGAGTGGAGGCGGTGGCCTCGTCCGCGTCATCCGCGGCGGGCTCCGTGGTCGTCTCCGTCGTCTCGGCCAGGTTGCGCTCGGCATTTCGCGCGATCGCGATGATCTTGTCGTCGCCTCCTGCACGGGCGAAAACGACACCCATCGTGTCGCGACCCTTGGCAGGCACCTCGGCCACGGAGGAGCGTACCACCTTGCCACTGGCAAGAACCACAAGGACCTCGTCGGTCTCGGACACCATCATGCCGCCCGCGAGAACGCCGCGATCGTCGGTCAGGCGGGCCACCTTGATGCCCAGACCGCCGCGGTTCTGCATGCGGTATTCGGTCACGGCGGTGCGCTTGGCGTATCCGCCCTCGGTGACGACGAAGACGAATTCGTCGTCCTTGGCGACGGATGCCGACAGAAGGCTGTCGCCCTCGCGGAAGTCCATGCCCTTCACGCCCGAGGTCGAACGCCCCATCGGGCGCAGAGCGCTGTCGGTCGCGGAGAACCGGAGCGACATCCCCAGCCGGCTGATGAGGAGGATGTCGTCACCCTCGTCGACGAGCAGTGCGCTCACGAGTTCGTCGGCACCACCCTGATCGGCGTCGCCGCCCTCCTCGGAGCCCTGATCGCGGAGCTTGATCGCGATGACACCGCCCTGGCGGTTGGTGTCGTACTCGTCGAGGCGGGTCTTCTTCACCAAACCGCCACGCGTGGCGAGCACGAGGTACGTCGCCACCTGATAATCGCGGATGTCGAGGATCTGGGCGATCTCCTCGTCGGGCTGCAGCGCGAGGAGGTTCGCGACGTGCTGGCCCTTGGCATCCCGACCGGCCTCGGGGACCTCGTAGGCCTTCGAGCGGTACACGCGGCCCTTGTTCGTGAAGAACAGCAGCCAGTGGTGGGTCGTCGTGACGAAGAAGTGCTCGACGACGTCGTCGGCGCGCAGCTGCGCGCCCTTCACGCCCTTGCCACCGCGGTGCTGGGAACGGTAGTTGTCGCTGCGCGTGCGCTTGATGTAACCGTCGCGCGTGACGGTGACCACCATCTCCTCTTCGGCGATGAGGTCTTCGATCGACACGTCGCCGTCGAATCCGTGCAGGATCTCGGTGCGGCGGTCGTCGCCGAAGCGGTCGACGATCGCGGTGAGCTCGTCGCGGATGATCGTGCGCTGGCGGGCCGGCGTGGCGAGGATGTCGTTGTAGTCGGCGATGCGCGCCTCGAGCTCGGTGGCCTCGTCGACGATCTTCTGCCGTTCGAGTGCCGCCAGACGACGCAGCTGCATATCGAGGATCGCCTGCGCCTGGACCTCGTCGATGTCGAGGAGCTTCTGCAGGCCCTCGTTGGCATCCTGGGCCGTCGGGGAACGACGGATGAGCGCGATGACCTCGTCGAGGGCGTCGAGCGCCTTGAGGTAGCCGCGCAGGATGTGCATGCGCTCCTCCGCCTTGCGCAGGCGGTAGCGCGTGCGGCGGACGATGACCTCGACCTGGTGGTCGATCCACAGGCTGATGAACCCGTCGAGCGACAGCGTGCGCGGCACCCCGTCGACGATCGCCAGCATGTTGGCGCCGAAGTTCTCCTGAAGCTGAGTGTGCTTGTACAGGTTGTTCAGCACGACCTTGGCGACGGCGTCGCGCTTGAGCACGATGACGAGGCGCTGGCCCGTACGACCCGAGGTCTCGTCGCGGATGTCGGCGATACCGGTGATCTTGCCCTCGCGCGCGAGGTCGCCGATCTTGACCGCGACGTTGTCGGGGTTCACCTGGTACGGCAGCTCGGTGATCACCAGGCAGGTGCGGCCCTGGATCTCCTCGATGTTGACCACGGCGCGCATCGTGATGGAGCCGCGACCGGTGCGGTAGGCGTCCTTGATGCCGCGCGTGCCGAGGATCTGCGCGCGGGTCGGGAAGTCGGGCCCCGGGATGCGCTGCATGAGCGCCTCGAGCAGCTCCTCGCGGGTGGCGTCCGGGTTCTCGAGGGCCCACAGCGCTCCGGCCGAGACCTCACGGAGGTTGTGCGGGGGGATGTTCGTCGCCATACCGACGGCGATGCCGACGGACCCGTTCACGAGCAGGTTCGGGAAGCGCGCCGGCAGGACCGTCGGCTCCTGCGTCTGACCGTCGTAGTTGTCCTGGAAGTCGACGGTCTCTTCTTCGATGTCGCGCACCATCTCGAGCGCGAGAGGGGCCATCTTCGTCTCGGTGTAGCGGGGGGCGGCCGCCCCCTGGTTTCCGGGCGAGCCGAAGTTGCCCTGGCCGAGGGCGAGGGGGTACCGCAGCGACCACGGCTGCACGAGGCGCACGAGGGCGTCGTAGATGGGGGCGTCACCGTGCGGGTGGTAGTGGCCCATCACCTCGCCGACGACGCGCGCGCACTTCGAGAACGACTTGTCGGGGCGGAAGCCGCCGTCGTACATGCCGTAGATCACACGGCGGTGCACCGGCTTGAGACCGTCGCGCACGTCGGGCAGCGCGCGACCGACGATCACGCTCATCGCGTAGTCGAGGTAGCTCCGCTGCATCTCGAGCTGCAGGTCGACCTGGTCGATCTTGCCGTGGTCGTGCACCGGTTCGCCCCGGACGTCGTCGGGCTCGGGCGTGGTGTCGTCAGCCATGTCTTCTCAGTTCCGTAGTGCGTTCGTCGTCTGTCGGTGCCGTGTCTCGCGTCGGCGAGATCAGATGTCGAGGAAGCGGACGTCTTTGGCGTTGCGCTGGATGAAGCTGCGGCGCGACTCCACGTCTTCGCCCATGAGGACGGAGAAGATCTCGTCGGCCGCGGCCGCGTCGTCGATCGTCACCTGCTTCAGCGTGCGGGTCTGGGGGTCCATCGTGGTCTCCCAGAGCTCGTGGTCGTTCATCTCGCCGAGACCCTTGTAGCGCTGGATGCCGTTGTCTTTGGGGATCCGGCGACCCGAGGCCTGCCCGTCCACGAGCATCGCGTCGCGCTCGCGGTCGCTGTAGGCGTACTCGTGGGGGTGGTTCGACCACTTCAAGCGGTACAGCGGCGGCTGCGCGAGATAGACGAAGCCCGCCTCGATGAGACCGCGCATGTACCGGAACAGCAGGGTCAGCAGCAGGGTGGTGATGTGCTGGCCGTCGACGTCGGCATCGGCCATGAGCACGATCTTGTGGTACCGCGCCTTCGCCATGTCGAAGTCTTCGCCGATGCCCGTGCCGAAGGCCTGGATCATCGCCTGGACTTCTTTGTTGCCCAGGGCGCGATCGAGGCGAGCGCGCTCGACGTTGAGGATCTTGCCGCGCAGCGCGAGGATCGCCTGCGTGTGCGGGTCGCGGCCCTGCACGGCCGAACCGCCGGCGGAGTCACCCTCGACGAGGAAGATCTCGCTGATCGACGGGTCTTTCGAGGTGCAGTCCTTGAGCTTGTCGGGCATCGCGGCGGACTCGAACACGCTCTTGCGGCGAGCGGTCTCACGCGCCTTGCGCGCGGCCAGGCGCGCGGTGGCCGCGTCGATCGCCTTGCGGATGATGTTCTTCGCCTGGCCGGGGTTGCGGTCGAACCAGTCGCCCAGCTTGTCGCCGACGACCTTCTGGACGAAGGCGCGCGCCTCGGTGTTGCCGAGCTTCGTCTTGGTCTGGCCCTCGAATTGGGGCTCGGACAGCTTCACCGAGATGACGGCGGTGAGACCCTCGCGGATGTCGTCGCCGGTGAGGTTGTCGTCCTTCTCTTTGAGGAGGTTGTTGGCGCGGGCGTAGCGGTTGACCAGCGTGGTCAGCGCGGCGCGGAAGCCCTCTTCGTGCGTGCCGCCCTCGTGCGTGTTGATGGTGTTCGCGTAGGTGAAGACGTTCTCGGTGTACGCGGTCGTCCACTGCATGGCGAGCTCGAGGGCGATCTTGCGCTCGGTGTCCTCGGACTCGACCTCGATGATCTCGTCGTTGACGACGTCGGCCTTGCGCACGCGGTTGAGGTGCTCGACGTAGTCGACGAGGCCGCGCTCGTACAGGAACGAGTCGTGGCGGGCCTCGGTGACCTCTTCGCCCGGCTCGCCCTCGGTGACGACGGACTGCGGGCGCTCGTCGCGCAGGCTGATGCGCAGTCCCTTGTTCAGGAACGCCATCTGCTGGAAGCGCGTGCGCAGCGTGTCGTAGTCGAAGTCGATGGTGTCGAAGATCGTGGCATCCGGCCAGAACGTGATCGACGTTCCGGTCTGATCGCTCTCCTCGCCCTTCTCGAGCGGGGCCAGCGGAGACCCGCCGTCGCGGAACGACTGGCGCCACACGTGACCCTGGCGACGCACCTCGACCTCGAGGCGCGTGGAGAGCGCGTTCACGACAGAGGAACCGACGCCGTGCAGACCACCCGAGACCGCGTAGCCGCCGCCGCCGAACTTGCCACCCGCGTGCAGGACGGTGAGGACGACCTCGACCGTGGACTTGCCCTCGGTGCGGTGCATGTCGACCGGGATGCCGCGACCGTTGTCGACCACGCGGACGGCGCCGTCCTGGAGGATCGTGACGTCGATCGTGTCGCAGTAGCCGGCGAGGGCCTCGTCGACGGAGTTGTCGACGATCTCTTGCACGAGGTGGTGGAGCCCGCGCTCACCGGTCGAACCGATGTACATACCGGGGCGCTTTCGGACGGCCTCGAGACCCTCGAGCACCTGGATGGCGTCTGCCCCGTACTCGTTGGGAACCTTCGCGGGGGTGGTCGCTTCGGGTTCCTCGGAAACGCTGTCGGGGTTATCGGACGTCATGAGTGAGCGCGCTCCAGATCGATTCGTCGGAAACCCCATCTTACCGCGCGGGTGCCCGCGAAATGGCGTGTACGCCCCTACGCGGGGAGAAATCGTGTCGATCCGGGATCGACCATGGCCTAACCGTAGGTATCGCGCGGACCGCGGCCTGGAACGGCTCTGGGCCCCCATTTCCAAGAGGGGACGTCAGGCCCGACGAAGCGGATGGCCTCGACTCCCGCCTCGGGGAAGCGGCGGATGATCTCCGACAGGATGTGCGCCCGCATCAATTGGAGCTGCTTGGCCCACGCGGTCGAGTCGGCCTGGACGGTCAACGTGCCGGCATCCAGAGCCACCGGGCGCGTATGTGCGGCGGTGTCGGCTCCCGCCACCTCGTCCCACGTGCGCACCAGATCTTCCCGCGAGAGCTGAGGTTCCCACCCAGCCGACCGGGTCAGCGACGACAGCACGTCGCCCAGGCCGCGGGGATCGCGCCCCGGTGCGAAGGGGGCGTTGTCGCCGTCGTCGACGCGACGGCGACGCTTCTTCTTGCGGTACGGCGAGGGCTCGAGCCCGCGCAAGCGCAGGTACGTGGCCATGGTCTCGGGGAGTTCGCCCTCGTCACTCATCGCGCGCCTCTGCGATGCGACCCGCGTCGACCCGCACCACGTGCGCGCGGAGCCCCTCGGGAACGTCCTCTTCGACCGCGGACGTCACGATGACCTGCTCGTAGCCCGACGCGAGCTCGGCCAGGCGCTGCCGGCGGCCCGCGTCGAGCTCGGCGAAGACGTCGTCGAGGATGAGGACGGGGTCGCCCAGGCGCGATTCCGCCCGCAGCAGTTCGGCCGAGGCGAGCCGCAGGCCGAGCGCGACCGACCAGGACTCCCCGTGCGAGGCGTAGCCCTTCACCGGCAGCCCGCGCACTTCGAGCACGAGGTCGTCGCGGTGCGGACCGACGAGCGTCAGCCCGCGCTCGAGCTCGGCGTTGCGGCGCGAGGCGAGGGCGGCGCGGAACTGGTCCCCCAGGGGAGCGGAAGAACCAGACGGGCCCGCGGACTCCCCCTCCTCGGGATCGCCGCCGCCGACGGAGAGCGCCCACGACAGCCGCGGGGCGTGGTCGGCCCCGGCGATCGCCGCGTACGCCTGCGCCATCGGCTCCGACAGATCGGATGCCAATGCCATGCGCGCCTCGATCACCTCGGTGCCGAGGGTCACGAGCTTCTCATCCCACACGTCGAGTGTGCTCAGGGCGTCGCCGCGCACGCCTCGAGCGCGCGCGGACTTCAACAGCGCGGTGCGCTGGCGCACCACGCGTTCGTAGTCGCCGAGGACCGCCGCCATGCGCGGCGTCCGCTGAACGATCAGCTGGTCGGCGAAACGGCGGCGGGCCGACGGATCGCCGCGGACGATCTGCAGGTCCTCGGGCGCGAACAGCACGACCTGCGCGTACCGCGGGAGTTCGGACGTGCGGACGTTCACGCCGTTCACACGGGCCTTGTTCGCACCCTGCCGGTTGAGCTGCAGTTCGAGCAGCACGCTGCGCTCACCG
Source organism: Microbacterium sp. BWR-S6Y (assembly GCF_041379845.1). NCBI lineage: Bacteria > Bacillati > Actinomycetota > Actinomycetes > Micrococcales > Microbacteriaceae > Microbacterium > Microbacterium sp. BWR-S6Y. The sequence continues at coordinate 88,833 of NZ_JBFECV010000006.1, read as the reverse complement.
TGGGCGAGGCGTGCGCGCACGATCGCGGCATCCGTTCCGTCGCGCACCATCGGTGCGTCGTTCGAGACGCGGTGCGAACCGAGGGTGGCGAGGTAGGCGACTGCTTCGACGAGGTTCGTCTTGCCCTGGCCGTTGCGCCCGACGAAGAGATTGGCTCCCGGGGAGAGCGCGACATCGGCGCCCGCGTAATTGCGGAAGTCCTTCAGTCCGAGCTGCTCCACGATCACCGAGTCAGACTACCCGTCGCCTCCGACACAGCCGAGGCGAGGGGTGCCCGACGATCAGCGCAGCAGGAGGTTGGGCTGCAGGAGGTACTTGAACGATCCTTCGCCGCCCTTGTCGACCGAGGTCTGCGGGGTCACGAGGACCGGGCTGAGCTTGTTGGCGTTGTCGCTCGAGGTGAACGTGATGCGCGCGAACTCGCTGCGGACCGCGCCGAGCGACTCGAGGAGGTATTGGGGGTTCAGTCCCAACGTCACCTCGTCGCCGACGAGCGTCGCGTCGACGGACTCGGTCGCGCGGGCCTGCTCCGTACCCGAGGCGTCCATCGAGACGCCGTCGGCCCCGAAGGTGAAACGTAGGGGGGCGGACCGGTCCAGCACGAGGGCGACGCGTCGGACGGCTTCGGCGAGATCCGCGGTGTTCACGACGCTGTGGTGCTCGGTCTGGGCGGGGAACAGTCGGCGCACGGGGGGGAAGTTCCCCTTGATGAGCAGCGAGGTCACGGTCTTGTTGCCCGACGAGAACGCGATGATCTCGCGGTCTCCCGAGCCCGAGAACGCGATCGAGATGTCGCCGCCGTGCGCGAAGGTCTTACCGACCTCCTGCAGCGTGCGGGCGGGGACGAGCGCGGAGGTCGGCTCGTCGGATGCCGCGGCCCCGCCGTCCCAGGGGATCTCGCGCAGGGCCACGCGGTAGCGGTCGGTGGCGACGAGGCTCAGCTGCGTTCCGGTGACCTCGAGCTGCACGCCGGTGAGGACCGGGGTGACGTCGTCGCGCGACGCGGCGAAGGCGACCTGGGCGATCGCCGTGGCGAACTCGTCGGCGGGGACCAGGCCGGACTCCCCGGTGACCTCGGGGATCGCGGGGTATTCCTGGACGGGCATGGAGGCGAGCGTGAATCGCGCCGAGCCGCACGTCAGCAGGATGCCGTCGTCGTCGACGGCGATCTGGATCGGGGCGTTGGGAAGCCGGCTGGCGATGTCGCTGAGCAGACGGCCGTGGACGAGGATCGTGCCCGGTTCGTCGACCGTGGCCTCGATGGTCGTCCGTGCGGACGCCTCGTAGTCGAAGGCGGCGAGGGTGAGTCCCTGCTCTCCGGCCTCGATCAGCACACCGGCGAGGATCGGCTGCGGGTTGCGCTGAGGCAGGAGCTTGACCACGAACGAGACGGCTTCGCTGAACACATCGCGATTGACGTGGAACTTCACGGGCGCTCCCTTGACGGCGGGTATGGCTTACCCATGCTAGTGCCCCGTTCCGGTGGAGCCCGCGTCGCTCGATTCGCACGGCAAGGTCATCGAATCTCTCTTAACAACGAGAAATGATCTTCATCTTGTTAACCGCTGTGGACAGTGTGGATAACTCTCGACACGCGTGTTAACACAAGGGATCGCGAGGGTTGTTAACTGTGGACGCGCTGAGGGAAGCCTGGGCAGTTAACAGCGATGGCCGAGGGTGGCCTCGCACCGCCATCCACAGAGTTAACGCGTTCGTGCACATCTCATCCGCAGCAAATCCGAGTTATCCACAGGTTTTCCACACTGTGCAGAACTCGCTGAAACATCGTGTCGAGCGCAGGCAGGAGCTCCGTCGAGGGCCGAAAACGACCGAAGGGTCCGTCCGAGAACCTCGGACGGACCCTTCGCGGAGACGGGCGCTCAGCGCATGCGGCCGAGCTGGCTGGTGATCTCCGAGACCTGGTTGAAGATCGAGCGGCGCTCCTTCATGAGGTCGCTGATCTTCTTGTAGGCGTACATCACGGTGGTGTGGTCGCGGTTGCCGAAGAGCTGGCCGATCTTCGGCAACGACAGACTCGTCCGCTCACGGCACAGGTACATCGCGATCTGACGCGCCGTCGCGACGGCCTGCGAGCGACTCGAGCCGTAGAGGTCGTCGACCGAGAGCTTGAAGTACTGGGCGGTCGCCGTGATGATGTCGGTCGGCGAGATGACGTTCGCGTCGTCTTGATCGATGATGTCGCGCAGCACCGTCTGGGCGAGCGACATGTCGAGGGTCGACCGGTTCAGGCTCGCGAACGCCGAGACGCGGATGAGGGCGCCCTCGAGTTCGCGGATGTTCGACGAGACGACGGTCGCGATGTACTCGAGCACGTCGTCGGGGATGAGCAGTCGCTCGCTCTGCGCCTTCTTGCGCAGGATCGCGATACGCGTCTCGAGGTCGGGGGCCTGCACGTCGGTGATGAGACCCCACTCGAAGCGGCTGCGCATGCGGTCTTCGAAGCCGGTCAGCTGCTTCGGCGGCAGGTCGCTGGTGATCACGACCTGCTTGTCGTGGTCGTGCAGGGTGTTGAACGTGTGGAAGAAGGCTTCCTGCGTCTCGGCTCGACCCTGGAGGAACTGGATGTCGTCGATCAGCAGGATGTCGACGTCGCGGTATCGCGCTTGGAACGCCGAGCCGCGGTTGTTGGCGATTGAGTTGATGAAGTCGTTCGTGAACTCTTCGCTGGAGACGTACCGGACGCGGATACCGGCGTACATGCTCGCGGCGTAGTCGCCGATCGCGTGGAGGAGGTGCGTCTTGCCGAGCCCCGAATCCCCGTAGATGAAGAGGGGGTTGTACGCCTTGGCCGGCGCTTCGGCGACGGCGACCGCGGCCGCGTGGGCGAAGCGGTTGGACTGCCCGATGACGAAGTTGTCGAAGGTGTACTTCGGATTGAGTCGGGTGTCGTTCCGCGAGGCGGGGACGATGGGATCGGGGGCCTGCTCCACCGCCGGCCCGCTCGAGGCGGCCTGCGAGCGGTCTCGTCCCGCAGCGCGGTCGGATGCCGCCGATGCGGGCGATGCGGCCGGCCGCGGCGTGTCGACCAGATCGGGGTTGACCACGACCCGGAAGGTCCCGACGGCCGGATCCTCGCCCTGCACCTGCGCGAGGGCCTCCATGATCGGCGCCCGCATGCGCTTGTTGAACTGCGCGGCGGTCAGATCGTTGGGGACGTCGAGGTACAGCGTCCCTCCCATCACGCCCTGCGGAACCGCGAGGTTCAGGAAGCCGTGCAGCTGGGGGGTCACGCGGTCGTCGGTGAGAAGATGGTCCAGCACGGCCGACCAGACGGGGACATCCGGTACTTCGTGCAAAGACATATCCCCTCCGGGATCTAGACGCGACGGGTGATCGACGTGTCGCGCCGAACCTGTGGATAACTTCCGGGGCCACGCTAGTTCGCGGCTCACGCGGAGCAAAATCCACTGTAAGACCCGGCCGCGTGTCTTTGCCACGCTTGTGGACAACGCCTGGGGATAATGGGCGGTCACCTCCCCGGTTTGAGTTAACGCCGCGCGCGACGTAGCCTTAGTCGGTTGACTTATGCCTATACGGCAGTCCCGACCCCGTCCCCGGCAGAAGAGCATCGGGCGACACCACCTCCGGAGTGACCCATGAGCAAGCGCACCTTCCAGCCCAACAACCGCCGCCGCGCCAAGAAGCACGGCTTCCGCGCCCGCATGCGCACGCGTGCCGGCCGCAGCATCCTCTCGGCGCGTCGCGCCAAGGGCCGTACCGAGCTCTCGGCCTGACAGACCCGGTGCTCGCGAAGCCGAACCGACTCACCCGCGGATCGGACTACAAAGCCACAGTCCGACGGGGTTCTCGTTGTGCCGGAGCGCACACGATCACCTACGTCGGCTCGTCGGCCGAGGTCAGTACCGACGCCCCGCGATTCGGCTTCATCGTGAGCCGACAGGTCGGCTCCGCCGTCACCCGCAACACCATCCGCCGCCGCCTCAAGGCGGTGTGCGCCGAGGCGCTCCCGTCCATACGCGGGGGCGCCTCGATCGTCATCCGTGCACTTCCCTCCGCCGCCACGATCGACTACGCGACCCTTCGCGCCGACGTGGTGAGGTGCCTCGAACGAAAAGCGTCAGCATGAGCGCTTCGACACTCCCGACCTCGTCGACGGGCACCGGCCGACTCCGGGCGGACGCCGTCCTGGCATCCGTGCCCCTGCTCCCGCGGAACGCGGGGCTCGCGCTCCTGCACGGCTATCGCGCCACGATCTCGCACGTCTACGGCGACGTGTGCAAGTACTACCCGTCCTGCTCCGCCTATTCGGTGGGCGCCGTGCAGCAGCACGGACTCGTGAAGGGCATCGCGTTGACCGCGGCCCGTCTCGCACGGTGTCATCCCTGGGCTCAGGGTGGCATCGACGACGTCCGTCCTCACCGGGCCTTCCGCCACGAACTCACTCGGCACGGTTTCGTCGTGCCCGCCCGAAAGGACTGATCGTGCAATTCGATCTCATTGGGACCATCCTCTGGCCGCTGAAATGGGCGGTCGAGCTCGTGCTCGTGGGCTGGCACGCGCTGTTCACGGCCCTCGGCATGGCTCCGGCCGCCGGCCTCACGTGGGTGCTGTCCATCGTCGGCCTCGTCCTGATCGTCCGCGCGGCTCTGATCCCGCTCTTTGTGAAGCAGATCAAGAGCCAGCGGAAGATGATGGAGATCGCCCCCGAGCTCCGCAAGGTGCAGGAGAAGTACAGGGGCAAGCGCGACCAGCTCTCCCGCGAGGCGATGAGCCGCGAGACGATGGCGCTGTACAAGAAGCATGGCACCACGCCGGTTTCCAGCTGCCTGCCTCTGCTCGTGCAGATGCCGATCTTCTTCGCGCTGTTCAGCGTGCTCAACGACGTGTCGAAGCACGCGGCGAGCGGCGTCGGCGGAGTGGGGCTGCTGACCCCCGAACTCACGACCGAGTTCTACGACGCGCGCCTCTTCGACGTGGCATCCATGCACGTGAACCTGGTCACCGCGTGGAGCCAGCCCGATGGGCAGGTCACCGTCGCGATCCTCCTGACCCTGGTCGTACTGATGATCGGGTCGCAGTTCTTCACCCAGCTGCAGATCATCTCGAAGAACCTGTCGCCTGAGGCCAAGACCGGTCAGGCGTACCAGATGCAGAAGATCATGCTCTACATCCTGCCGCTGGCGTTCATCTTCTCGGGCGTCTTCTTCCCGCTCGGTGTCGTCATCTACTGGTTCGTCAGCAACCTGTGGACGATGGTTCAGCAGTTCGTGGTCATCCGCGAGATGCCCACCCCCGGCTCGGACGCGGCGAAGGCCCGCGAGGAGCGACTCGCACGCAAGGGCAAGGCCATCGACTCGTCGGGCAAGGTCGTGGCGATCGAGAAGTACCAGGCCGAGCAGCAGCGTCTTCTCGAGGAGGCGGAGCGTGCGCGCGCCGCGGCCCCGAAGCGTCAGCAGCCCGTCGGCAAGCAGCGCGCGAAGAAGCAGCAGTCCGCCAAGAAAACCGGAGCCGCGGGCGGTCCCGCGGGTAGCCCCGGCTCCTCCCCCGCCTCCTGAGACCCGGAGATCACGATGACGACGTCCGATCAGATCGCCCCCGACCAGACCGCCGCCACTGAGGAGCAGCTCGAGCAGGAGGGCGACATCGCCGCCGACTACCTCGAGGGTCTCCTCGACATCGCCGACATCGATGGCGATCTGGCGCTCGATGTGCGCGCGGGACGCGCGTACGTCTCGGTCGAGGCGGAGGACGCCGAGGCTCTCGGCAGCCTGTCGCACCCCGACACCGTGCAGGCGCTGCAGGAGCTCACGCGGCTGGCCGTTCAAAACGCGACGGGGCGCTTCTCGCGCCTGATCCTCGACATCGGCGGCTCGCGGGATGCCCGCCAGCGTCAGCTGGAGACCCTCGTCGACCGTGCGATCGCCCGTCTCGACGAGGGCGCCTCGCAGGCGTCGCTGCCCGCCATGTCGAGCTACGAGCGGAAGCTCGTGCACGACATCGCGGCCGACCGTGGGTACTCCTCCGAGTCGTTCGGTGAGGGCGCCGACCGTCACACCGTGCTGCGTCGCGGCTGAACGTCGAGATGTCGGAGCAGCTCGAGACCGAGCCGGCCGTCGCGGCGTCGCTCTTCGGCGACAACATCGATCGAGCGCGTCGGTTCACCGAGAACCTCGCGCGACACGGTGAAGAGAGGGGCCTCATCGGCCCGCTCGAAGTACCGCGCCTGTGGACGCGTCACATCCTGAACAGCGCCATCGCGGCGCCGTATTTCCACGGACGGTCCGTCGACGTGGGCTCCGGTGCCGGCCTTCCGGGTCTGGTGCTGGCGATCGCACGGCCCGATGTGGAGTGGACGCTCATCGAGCCCATGGAGCGACGGACTGCGTGGCTCACGGAGCAGGTGGCCGAGCTAGAGCTGTCGAACGTCACCGTTGCGCGCATGCGTGGCGAGGAGTGGACGGGCGGACGCGTCTTCGACGTGGCCACGGCCCGCGCGGTGAGCGCGCTGCGCACCCTGCTCCCGTTCACCGCTCCCCTCGTCCGACCCCGGGGGAAGCTGGTCTTCCTCAAGGGAGCGAACGTCGCGGCAGAGGTCGACGCCGCGGCGAAGCAGATCCGCAAGTTCGGTCTGGAAGACGTGACGGTCGAGATCGTCGGCGAGGGCGTGCTCGACGAACCGACGAGGGTGTTGTCCGCGACCGTTTCACGCTGACGTCGGCGATAAAAGCCGTTTGATCTGGTATTTATTTCTGTTTATCGGTGTGGCGTGTGGCTTCGCGATGCATGGGGTGGGATGCGGCGGCATTGCTCGCCTGCGCTACTCGTTCTCGCGGGTGCAGAGTGTGCGAGGGTTCCCGTCCTTGCGTGGGATGCGGAGGCCGCCGGTGGGCTACAGCGATTAACGTTCCGGTTGGGTCGCGTGCTTTGTGCTCCGGGCCTGCGCAGGGACGTGGCCCTCGCCTCTTCGTCTGGTGTGACAGTGAAGCGCCCGACGTCGCGGTGGTCGGTCGGGGGCTGGATCGCTGAAGCGGAGCACCCGCGCTGAGTACGTGCGCCTCTCGCGCCACGGGATGGCATGGAGATGTGTCGTCAGCCGTCGCGGCTACCTCATTGCTCTTCACGAGAATACTGCGGGTCCGATTCTTGGGCTTCGGGTCGGCGGTTGTGGGTCGCGTGCCGGCACTCGTCGGGCCTTGCGGCTCTATGCGTGCGTCGCGAATCTCAGCTCGCGGCTCGGGTTTCACGTCGTGCCCCGTCGGTCGTGGTTCGTTGCGTGCTGTGGGACTCTCGACGCGTGCGCCGCGCGGCACGCGTTCGGGCCAGGCAGGTGAACTGTGCGCTGAGCTCGCTGAGCTGGGCGCCGCGTTGCCCGTGGTGTCCGCGACGGGTCAGTGATGGAGTCCGGGGTGCTGAGCACCCGGAGCACTGGGTTTCTCGACCTCGCGGTCTTCTATCGGGGTGAGCTGTTTCTGTGCGCCGTGGAGTCCCGATCCGGCTGTTGTTTCCTGGGGCGTGTGCAGGAGCGTGAGGCCGACGAGTCATGAATGGAGGTTCGCCTTCTCGTGAAGGCGCAGCGAGAGCTCACGGCTGCCTGAGCATGGTTGAAAGTTGGCGCCCACGTATCCGTCGTGAGGCGCCGACGGTGTTTCACGTGAAACCAAAATGCCCCACGCGGCCCCTGACGCTCCAGAGTGCGACAGGGTGGCGACGTGCGTTGCTGCCTGCGTGGGTGCGGTTGCGACGGCTGACGAGCTAACACGAAGGGGTGTCGTGCGGGTGGGGATTCACCTACGCTGATCGGCGGGTCCGCTGCCCGCCGCCACACTCTCGCCTCGGATCCCGCCGGGTCTCGTCATGTGCCTTTGCGGCGGGGAGAGGACACTCCCGCCTCGTCGGCTTGTTTCAGTTTGGTGCACATTCATCTGCAAGGTCTTCTGTTCGAGTTGTGCGTGCGATGTCGCGTGCGTGCGCAAGGATCTGTGTGTCCCCGCACGCCGTCCCCTTGAAATCGAACTCACTTCGGAAAGTGATCGGTCCCCTGATGAATGTGCATGCTCGGTCGGAGCGCCACTACCGCGGCGCCGTGCGCGGTGGGTTGTCGAGGGCGCGGGGTGGCGTAGCGCCGGATACTCCCCCGTCGCATCTTCGGGCTCCCTCTCGTCCCCCGGCTGCTGTTGACGGTGATCACCTTGAGAAGTAGTTACGGGTCAGGCAGCTCGCTCGGGGTCACCGCGGCGTGGTCCGCACGCACCCAGACGGGCGCAGGATCGCCATGGGGCGCGGGGTATCCCGCGCGTTGTCGCCGGTGGCGGACGGCTCACGCGCTCGTCGCCGTTTCCGTGGCTATGAAGGTGACCCATGATTGTGTTGATGGCCCCAGGGTTCAAGATCTGCAGGGTCGCTGTTGACGGTGTTGAGGGCTAGCCCGCCCCTGCTGGTATGGATGGTCCTCGGGCGGGAGCGGCTTCGGTCCGCCCAGACTCGCCGCTCTACCCCGGTGGTCGACCGCTGAGGAGCGTGTGTGCCGTGCTTGTGGAGGTCGCGCAGCAGCTCTTGCTTCTCCCGTGACACAACCGTCTATCCCGAGCCCATCACTCACTCCACCGCGGTTGCGTCGTTCCGGGTCGCCCCTTCGCGCCGCGTCGCGGAGGTGATTACCTCGTTGACGGAGGGAAGGTACAGCGCGTTCTGGGGCGCGAGGTCAGCGCCTGAAACATCGTTGAGGCTCGATCCTCGAGCCATTTGTTGAGTTCTTGAACTCGGCGTCCTCGGCCCGATCTATCAGGCCGGCTACCGGCGGCCTTCATGCGCTCGGTGTGGTCGTCGCTTCCGTGAGCATCGCCTGAGGATGGTTACTTGCGATCGTCGTCATGAGCCTCTCCCCGGACGCAGAGTGGCACTGTGCGCTTGTTTCACGTGAAACATCGCGGACGACTGAACCATCTGCGGCAGAGCTCGTCTTCACGAGGTCAATGGACCCGCGCCCTCCCGCCTGTCCTGCAGCAACGCGAGCCTGTCGAGCGTCTGTGGTGCGCCGGTTGTTGATCTCTGGCAGTCACGGGCCCTCGTCGTGCGTGCACCTCCTTGAGTTCCAGCGGCTGGTCGTCCGGTTGATTCCAAGTCAATGACGTGAGGACGGGAACTGGCGCACCCACGGGCAGCCCCGCTTCCTGTCATGAACTCGACGTCCTGTCCGGATCGCTCGTGTCCACGTCGCGTTTCACGTGAAACATCGTCTCCAGGCGTCGCTTGTGTGCAGAATTGTGGGCGGAATTGGTCCAGTATTCGTTCGGGCGCGCATTCCGGCTGGGGAGTCGGCCTTTGGCGACTGCTCTTGACCAAGCCTGCCGTTGAGGACGTCCGTCGCAAGCCCCAGAGCGGCCGCACTTCGGCGTCAACGAAGTGTTCCCGATGATGAGCAGCTCCGGCGCCTTCGTGCTCCCCCGCAGCCAACGCATGACGGAGCCGTCTGCTGGCTTGGCGAGCCGGGAAGATTGCGCCGTTGCGATTGCCGGGCCACGACCGACTGTTCGGTCGCCGAAGGGGATGGGCGTGTAAACCCCCCTGCCTACACGCGCGATTTGCCCAGAATGCTTGAGTCGGTACTGCCGTCCCCTCGGATGGGACGTCTGAGTGAGTGAATGCGGGGCCCGGGCGAGTTCGAAGGGGCAGGTGGATGCCGCGGTGAGAAGCACGGGCCACCCTAGGGGTTTCGGGCGCATCAGGCGCAGATGAAGCGCACGCGCTCTAGGGGTGCTGCGGCAACACACGCGCTGGCGCTGAAGGGCTTGGCACGTCCGTGACTCAAGGACGTCGTATCGAAGTTTCCGGACGGTGCGTCTGGGTGAGCAACGCGTGCCGGGATCGATTGCCGTGAGGGTGGGTGACGAGAGTGCAGTGGAACGGTCCCGTCCGCCATCTCGCCTGCCGGTGGGCGTCGCCCGCTGTTACGAACACGTGTGTGTGAGAACCGCTCGCGCGACGAGGGCGACCGCCTGCGCCTCCGACGGTGGGCGCTCGCTCGCCTCACCGCTGCTTCCGTGTGACGCCTCACGTCCTTCGATCATCAGGCGCGCCGCACGTCTCGCGGCATCCTCAGGTCACAGTCGACCAGGGCAAGAGTGGTGGCTGCGACGGGGAGAAGGCAGGAGGTCGCGGCTGGACTGCGGCGGGGACCCGAGGTGGCACTGCGCGCGATACGCCCCCTGGGACGCCGCACTCCCTCGTCAACGCGTCCTCTCAGTGTCGGCGGAGCCACCCTTGCGTCTCGGTCGGCCGAGGGTTCGCGAAGACATGCACGGGATCATCGGATCTCGCGATTCTGAGTCGGTGCATGGACTGCCGGTCAGCGATGTCGCCGGGAGTCATCCGCTCTTGCCAGCTCTATGGGATTCAGGTCTGTAACCGGCCGCCGCAGGAGCTTCCCGAGAACCTGCGTGGGCCGCGCTCGCATCGTGCAGAAGCAATAGGCATCAGCCGATCTTGGATCACGTCGCCCCGGGGCCACCCTATGGGGGGTCGAACCTCCACATCCGCGTGTGGAGCATCTCCCCGACTGCACGAAGAGCGCCCCGTGGGAAGTGGTCGGTCTTTTCGAAATCAATCACGAAGTAGTGTCGCAACCACGAGCGCACAGTATCGGGCGTGGGAGAGCTCCTCTCAGCCGATTCCCGCCAGCGTCCGGTCCGCGTCCATTCCTCCGTTTTGAGACCGGTGGCGTCGAAGTGAACGGGCACTTCTGCTGGGAACAGGGTTCTAGAACCTCCTCCAGGGGTGACCGAAGCTACTCGCTTCTCTGCATGTTCACTGCGTCTGTTTCACGTGAAACATCACGCGCGCGACACTCGCCCCTGAGAGAGGGCAGCGGGACGAGGATGCCGGCGGTCGATGCACTTGACTCGGCCATGGTGACGTTTGCGGGCGCGCGGGGGACCCCGCGCGTCGAGCATGCTTTCGCAAGGAGTCCATTCCGACGGCGTCGCACGACGGGGCGGATCGCGCCCTCCTTGTCGAACGGGCCGGACGCTGCGTCATTTCTCCAATACCGTCTACGCGGCGTGGACGCGGTGATGTACGACGGGGCTCCTCACTTCAACCTTCCCCGTCACGCACACAGCGACCGTGAGTTCAGGAGGTGCTCGTGAAAGCGTGGTGTCGAGCACTGTGGGGGTGACCGACGCGTTTTCGGCGAGTGAGTGCACGTGAGAGACGGGTGGCATTCGTCGCGGACAACATGGATGTCGGAGGGCGCGGGTAGACTGAGCGAGTTCGCGACGGAGAGGTGTGTTTCACGTGAAACAGTCCGATGAGGCGTCCACGTCGTTCTCTCTTGACGACTCCCCCATCGCCCGCGAGATCGCTGATCTCTCCGCTCGGCGTCGAGCACTGGAGGCCGCGTCCGTCGAACTGTCGGGCCGCACCCGCATCTTCACGGTCTCGAATCAGAAGGGCGGCGTCGGAAAGACGACGACGGCTGTTAACATCGCTGCCGCCCTCGTGTCCGTCGGCGCGCGTGTGCTGGTGATCGACCTCGATCCCCAGGGCAATGCCTCGACGGCGCTGGGAGTCGCCCACAACGCGGAAACGCCCAGCATCTACGACGTCCTCATCGACGAGTTCCCGCTCGCCGACATCGTGCAAACCAGCCCGGAGTCCCCGAACCTGCTGTGCGCCCCGAGTACGATCCACCTCGCGGGCGCGGAGATCGAACTGGTCTCTCAGGTCGCTCGCGAGCACCGTCTGCGCGGCGCTCTTCGCGACTATCTTGGGATCGAGGACAACCACCTCGACTTCGTCATCATCGACTGCCCGCCGTCGCTGGGGCTTCTCACCATCAATGCGTTCACGGCCGCTGACGAGGTCATGATCCCCATCCAGTGCGAGTACTACGCGCTCGAAGGCCTGAGTCAGCTGTTGGGGAGTGTGCAGATGATCCAGAAGCATCTGAATCCCACGCTGCACGTGTCCACCATCCTGCTCACGATGTACGACGGTCGTACACGCCTTGCTCAGCAGGTCGCGGAGGAAGTCCGATCTCACTTCACGAGCGAGGTGCTCGACACCGTCATCCCCCGCTCGGTCCGCGTCTCCGAAGCACCGAGCTTCGGACAGACCGTCATCGCGTACGATGGCCAGTCAGCGGGCGCCATCGCCTACCGCGAAGCCGCGGTCGAGATCGTCTCGCGAGACACCACGAAGAAGGGTTCCTGATGGCCAAGAGGACCGGACTGGGCCGCGGCATCGGCGCCCTCATCCCCACGGCGGAGCCCTCGGAGGCTCGCCCCGTCGACGTGTTCTTCCCCGAGGGGAACGCCGCACCGAAGACCGACTCCCCCGTCGCCGGTGACACCACCGACGATTCCCTCGTCCGCGTTCCCGGCGCGCGCCTCGTGCACATCGATCCCAAGTCGATCGTTCCGAACCCTCGCCAGCCGCGCACGCACTTCGATCCGGACGACCTTGCGGAGCTCATCCATTCCGTGCGTGAGTTCGGGGTGCTGCAGCCGGTCGTGGTGCGCGACAAGGGCGACGGAACGTACGAGCTGATCATGGGCGAGCGGCGCACGCGCGCATCGCGTGAGGCCGGCCTCGAGACCATCCCCGCCGTCGTCCGGGAGACGGAGGACGAGTACCTTCTGCGGGACGCCCTGCTCGAGAACCTGCACCGTTCGCAGCTGAACCCCCTCGAAGAGGCATCCGCGTACCAGCAGCTGCTCGAGGACTTCGGAATCACCCAGGAAGAGCTCGCGACGCGAATCGGTCGTTCGCGGCCTCAGATCAGCAACACCATCCGGCTACTCAAGCTGCCGGTCCCCGTGCAGCAGCGTGTTGCGGCCGGTGTGCTGAGTGCCGGTCACGCCCGCGCCATCCTCTCGCTCGACGACGCGAAAGAGATGCAGAAGCTCGCCGACAAGATCGTGAACGAGGACCTCTCCGTTCGTGCGGCCGAAGCGGCAGCGAAGATGCCCGGTGTCGCCCCCGTTCGGCAGAAGCCCACCGCGGGCTCTCGTCGGTCCGGTCTCGATGACGTCGCGGAGCGTCTGGGCGACCGTCTCGACACGAAGGTCCGGGTTTCGTTGAACGCCAAAAAAGGCCAGATCAGCATTGATTTTGCCAGTATTCAGGACCTGAATCGCATTCTCGCCGCGCTCGGTGAAGACGGTTACACGGGCTGAGGTCGACGGTCTCCTCGTCGTCACGCGGGGAGCGAACGCCCCCGCGCGCCCGGTGTCGGTGGTGCGACGTACGCTGGAATGGTGACTGCGAATGAAGACCACCCGCGCCGTCGCGCCAGCCTCGAGCTCCTGCGCGCCGAGGCCTCCGATGAGCTGGCCGTGCTGATCCACGAGCGACTCCGCGGCGGTGAAGACCCGTGGGACTTCATGGAAGACCTCCCCAGCGTCGACGAGCTCGTCGTCCTCACTCTTCGTGCCGAGAACATCACGGAGAACGGGGGCGTCCGACCGACGAAGGCGCGAAACTACCGCGTCCTCCGGCAGATCGCCCTCGACTACCCGGCCCTCACGCGCGCTGTGTGGCGCATTCTGGGCGAAGACGAGCCGCACCGGCGCTGGGATGCGAGCGTCCGTCTCGACGCGTCCTGAGCGCCCCACACGGCGTCTGAGGCGGTGGAGGCTTCCACGTGTCCTCTGTTCGCACCCCACGACGCGCGAACGTCGTCGTGTGGCCGCTGCCGCGGGAGCTCGGTCCCTCGCAGAGCCTCGGCGCCTCGCGATCGGTCCGTCGCTCGAGAGCTGTCTCGCGCGCCTGGCCGACGAGTCAGCCGCAGCGCCCGACCCGCGAGTGAGCCGCAGCTCCCCGGCGCCCGGCACACCGCGGCCCCCGGCGCCCGGCGCACCGCAGAGCCGAAGCGCCCGCCTCCCGCTCCCCGCACCTCACCCGCGCCGGCTGCCGACTCCCCGGGACGCGCGGCGCCGTGGAGGTGCCGACGTCCGGCCCACCGGACACCTCCCGTGCGGCGGAACCCGCGCCTCAGCACACGCGCCTCGACGCGGTGTCGGCGGACGGACGCGGCATCCTGGGCCTTCCGGGAGAGAGCCGGCGCCCCGGAAACGGCGAAAGCCCCGGCACGACGGTGCCGGGGCTTTCGAGGACGGAGAGGACTCAGCCGATGAACGGAGCGAGGTCCTGCTCGAGCGCGTACTTGGGCTTCGCGCCGATGATGGTCGTCTTGACCTCACCGTCCTGGAAGACCTTCATCGCGGGGATCGAGGTGATCTGGTACTTCATCGCCAGATCGGGGTTCTCGTCGACGTTGAGCTTGAGGATCGTGATCTTGCCCGAGTTCTCGTTCTGGATCTCGTCGAGGACGGGGGCGACCATGCGACACGGTCCACACCACTCGGCCCAGAAGTCCACGAGAACGGGTCCGTCGGCCTGCAGGACGTCCTGCTCGAACGTCGCGGAGGTCGTCGCCTTGGCGGTCATGTGATTTCTCCTTAGATAAGAGCGTCAGTAGATGAAAACGCCGGTGACGGCGGATTTGTTCCTCAGACCACAGCCGCGTCGGGAAGCCCCTCGATGGGGCTCTCGGCGACGGCGGGCTCGCCGGCCTCACCGCGCGCGGCGAGGAAGTGCTCCACGTCGAGGGCGGCGACGGTTCCGCTCCCGGCCGCGGTGATCGCCTGCCGGTAGGTGGGGTCGATCACGTCGCCGGCCGCGAAGACGCCCTCGACCGAGGTACGAGACGAACGTCCGTCGACCCAGATGGTGCCCTGGTCGGTCAGCTGGAGCTTGTCGTGCACGAGGTGCGTGCGGGGGTCGTTGCCGATCGCGACGAACAGACCGTCGAGCGGGAGCTCGCGCAGGGTGTCGTCGACCGTCGACCGCAGACGGACACCGTTCACGGCATCCTCTCCGAGGATCTCGTCGACGGCGCTGTTCCAGATGAACTCGATCTTGGGGTTCGCGAACGCGCGCTCCTGCATGATCTTCGACGCACGCAGCGTGTCTTTGCGGTGGATGATGTAGACCTTCGACGCGAACTTCGTGAGGAAGTTCGCCTCTTCCATGGCCGAGTCGCCACCGCCGACGACCGCGATCGTGCGGTCGCGGAAGAAGAAGCCGTCGCAGGTGGCGCACCACGAGACACCGCGCCCGGACAGGCGGTCTTCACCCTCGAGGCCGAGCTTGCGGTAGGCCGAGCCGGTCGCGTAGATGACCGAGACGGCCTCCTCGACCTTGCCGCTGCCGAGGGTGACCTTCTTGACGGGGCCGTCGAGCTCGAGCGACACGACGTCGTCGTAGAGCACCTGCGCACCGAAGCGCTCGGCCTGCGCCTGCATCTTCGCCATGAGGTCGGGGCCCTGGATGCCGTCGGGGAAGCCGGGGAAGTTCTCGACCTCGGTGGTGTTCATGAGGTCGCCGCCGGCCTCGACGGAGCTCGCGACGACGAGGGGCTCGAGGTTGGCTCGGGCCGCGTAGATGGCAGCCGTGTAGCCGGCCGGGCCGGACCCGATGATGATGACGTGACGCACGGTAGCGCGTTCCCTTCGTTGATTCCGCCGGATGAAACCCATGCTAGCCCTGGGGTATTCCGGGGGCGGGGGGCTAGCGCTTGGGGAGGAACCGTCGGCCGAGCGCGATCGCGGGAGCGAGCTCGGGCGTGCGGAACAGAGCCAGGATGCCGATGTAGACGGCGAGGACGACGGCGCCGATGAGCCCGGCACCGAGCGCCCCGGTCAGGCGGTCCGCCGAGAGCCAGCCCTCCGGACCGCCGCAGAGCAGCACGACGGCCCACCCGGCCGCCCCGGCCGGGATGCCGACGAGCACGAAGCGGACCAGCGGGAGGAGCCACGAGCGGATGCCGATGCCGCCCAGCCGACGGTTCAGGATGGCCGTCGCGATCACGACCTGCACGATGCTCGAGATCGACTGTCCCAGCGCGACGGCGGCGGCGAGCTGCGTGACGGGAAGGAGCCCCGCCCCCAGTGCCCCGGCGGCGGCGAGGGCGGTGAGCACGACGAGGACGCCCTGTACGAGCGTGAAGAAGAACGGCGTGCGGGTGTCGTTGTAGGCGTAGAACGTGCGCTGGATGACGAACAGCACCGCGAGGGGCAGGAGGCACGCGAGGAAGCACAGCAGCACTGGCGCGGCAGCGACCGCCTCGGACGCGTCGTTCGTGAAGATGCGGGACGCCGGAACGGCCGCGGCGACCAGAGCCGCGGTGGCGGCGACGATGAACAGGCCCAGGACGCGGATGCTGCGGATGATGTCATCGCGCACCCGATCGTCTCGGCCGGCCGTCGCGTGCTCGCTCAACTGCGTGAAGTACGGGGTACCGATCGAGAGCACGATCAGCGAATACGGGAGCATGAAGACGAGCCAGGCGTTCTGCGAGGCGAGGACGGCGGGGCCGTTCCCGGTCGCTTCGAAGAGCACGCGGCTCTGCACGATGCCCGCCAGCTGGCCGACGATGACCATGAGGAAGGTCCATCCGGCGAGGCGGCCGATGTGACGCAGTCCCACGCCCCTCCACTGGAAGTCGGGACGGACCCGCAATCCGGCTCGGCGCCAGAAGACGAGCAGGACGACCGTCTGCAGCACGATCCCGCCCGTGGCGACTCCGCCGAGCAGCGCGATCATGCCGGGGGTCCACTGCGCGACCGCGGTGTTGGGCCCGCCGAAGATGAGCAGGAAGACGCCGAAGCCGACGAGGGAGACGACGTTGTTGACGATCGGCGCCCAGGTGTAGGGCCCGAAGACCTTCCGCGCGTTGAGGATCTCGCCGAGCAGGGCGTACAGACCGTAGAAGAAGATCTGCGGAAGGCACCAGTACGCGAACGCGGTGGCGAGGGCGATCTGATCGGGTGCGGTCGTCGCGGGCGTGTAGAGCGACACGATCCAGGGTGCGGCGATCATCGCCACGGCCGTGGTGACCAGCAGGATGACCGTGCCGAGCGTGAAGAGCTTGGAGATGAAGGCGCGGCCCCCGTCCGCGTGCGTCGCGGCCTTGACGATCTGCGGGACGATGACGGCCGTCAGCACGCCGGTCGAGATGAGGGCGTAGATGTTGTTGGGCAGCGAGTTGGCGAGGCCGAACGCGTCGCCCGCGTAGCTCTGCACCGACCCGACGATCGCCACCAGGACCACCTGTCGCAGCAGACCGCTGACGCGCGACACGATCGTGCCGGCCCCGATGAGCACACTCGCCCGTCCGATACTGCTCACGGGCGCGTCTCCTGCTCGAGGTCGATGTGTTCGTCATTTTCGGGATCGGCTGCGCCGCGCCCGTCGGCATCCGGATCCTTGTTCCCCACGCCGTCCAGCGGGGGCTCGGCGTCGTCGGGCGGGGCCGCGGCGGCCCGACGTCGTCGCGCGACGGTGCGCACGACGCCGAGGCTGAGGAACGCGACGACCAGGACGATGATGACGATCAGTCCGATGCTCTCCCACTCGGCGCGCACCTCGACGTCGACCGCCTGCGGCTGTCCGATCGGCTCTCCCGTGGGGCTGAAAAGCTGCAGGTCGACGCTCACCTCGCCGTTGGCGATGCGGGCCTCGACGGGGACCTCGACGCGCGTGTTCGCGGAGGCCTGGGCGTCGACGGTCGTGCGGGGCTGCACGCGCAGACGCGCATCGTCGGGGCGCACCGAGAGCACCACCGTGACCGGCCAGGGCAGGTCGTTGCGCACCCAGGGCCGGAGTGGAGCGCTCGAGCTCACGAGCCGGAAGTCGGATGACAGGATGCCGACCGAGTCGAGCGTCGTGCGCGTCGCGTCGCGGTGGTCCGACACGGCCTGGCGGGCGGCATCCCCCGTCCACGAGATGTTGGTGACCTGCAGCACCTCGGCGCGCTCACGACCGGTGAGCAACTCGGGCTGGTCGAGGATGGTCGCGAACCGGTCGATGACCTGCTCGTCGTCGAGCAGCGCGCCGACATCGCCGACGCGCGCGTCGTCGACGACGGGATCGGTGAGGGTGATCTCGGATGCCGGCGACGAGGCGATGGCGGCCAGACGCGAGCCCGCGAATCCCGGGGCGGTGGCGATGAGACCCAGCGTGGCCCGCAGGCTCACGCGCGAGCGGTCGGTGCCGCGGTCGAGCACAGCCAGCACGGGCTGTGCTCCGGTCGTCGCGCGGGCGAGCGCGAGGTAGCCCTGTGCGGCCGCGAGGGAGGCGCCGCGGAAGGTGGCGTCGTTCTGCCCGGCCGCATCGGCGAGGGCGCGTGACACCTCGGCGTCGTAGACGGGCGTCGACACTCCCCCGACGGAGGCGGCGGCCTGTCGTGCTCCCCCGGCCACGCTCGTGGAGGGCACGAGAACGTGCGCGGGATCGTCGGCGCTGCCCAGGGCGCCGAGGGCGGCGACGGTGTCGGAGCCCGCCGATCCCGTCGCGGGCCAGTACACGTTCGGCGTCGAGGTGCCGATGTCGAGGAGCGCCGCGGTGGAGGGGTAGGTCGGCTGCCCCGGGGTGCTCGCGGGTGAGGGGTCGGGGGTCGACGCGGCCGAGACGGCCGGCGCCGGCTGCGTGAAGTCGGCGGCGCTCATGTAGGTCTGCAACGACGTGGGGGCCAGCGGGTCGGACAGACCCGCCCGCAGCTGCGATGCGATGTCGGAGTCGCCGAACTGCAGGGCGAAACGATCGTTCGGGAGTCCCAGCAGGCGCTGCAGCCACGCCACCGCGGTCGGCGGTGCCGCGGAACCGAGTACCCGGATGGCGGCGGGGATCGCGGGATCCACCGCCAGGGTCGCTCCCGTGCCGTCGACCGCGTCGAGCTGGGCCGACAGCGCGCCGTCGACGGCCGTGAGCTCCGCGAGTTCGTTCGCCGTGAGCAGGCCCCGGGTCATCGGCGCCGCGGTGATGGGGACCACGAGGGCGATCGGGGTCTGCGCCCCCGTATCTGCGGGCACGACGATGACGCTCGTCGCCGAAAGACCCGCCGCGGTCGCGGTCACCTGCACCGGGTAGACCCCCGCCGCGAGGCCGGCCAGCGAGGCGTCGGTCGCCGGCACGGAGAGCGTCGTCGTGGTCTGGGACCCGGAGGACGCGGCATCCACCGTCCCCGTCGCCACCTGCTGCACATTCACCCCGGTCGTATCTCCGCTCAGCCACCGCTGGAGGGCCGCGTCGTCGGTGAGCGCACCGCGTCCGAGCGAGAGTGCGACGGGCGTCGAGGTCGTGCCCGTCGACCCCGCCGAGAGCGTCGCGACGACCGAGAGCGAATCGCCGGAGCGCAGGATGCCGTTGGCCGCCGGAGCCGCGGCCAGGGTCGCGGGGGAGGCGGATGCCGAGGGCGACGGGGTGGCCTCCGCGGCGGCGGCCGCCGTTGCGGGCGCGGCGATCCCGAGGGCCAGTGCGAGCGTCGCGAGGGTCGCCAGCAGTCGGCGCGTGCGAGGGCGCCGCGGCACGGGTGAGCCCGAAGGCGGGGAAGTCACGGTCATACGAGCGTCGGTGGAACGAGGGGGCGGGTCCTCGTACCGCGACGAGTCTAGGCCGCGTGCCTTCACGCCCGCCGAAAGCCTCGCGCAGACGGTTGAATGGACCGGTGCTCCCCGAACCCGACGCCCAGCTCTGTCACGCCCTCGCCTCCGACCTGCGTGCGGCGGGCTACGCCAGCGCCGCGCTGCGGGACGCCTGGGGCGCTCAGGCCGACGATGCGGTCGCTCGCGGTCTGCGCGGGCCGGCGGAGCTCGCTCTCGCCGGCCGCGACGACGCCCTCGCGGTGCTCGGTCGCCTGTGGGGACTGGGTCTGACCGTGTCGCGTGCCGAGGCGGACGCGGCGCTGCCCGCGCTCGGCGTCGACGGCGCTGCCGCGTTGGGCCTCGTCGCCCTCGACGCAGACACGGGGAGGGTGCGTCCCGCCGTGCTGGTGCGCCCGCAGGCCTTCGGCGACGAGGAGGGCGAGGTGGAGTGGTGGATCGCCAGCGATCTCGACGAGGCCGCGCTGGGCGGGCCGCTGCCCGAGGACCACGTCCTCGGCGTGGGAGGGGCCTCGCAGACCCTCGCCCGGCTGCAGCTGACCCGTCGCGGGGGCACGGCGCTCGACCTGGGCACCGGATGCGGCATCCAGGCCCTGCGTCTGCGGCGTCTGGTCGACCGCGTCGTCGCGACGGACATCTCCGAGCGCGCCCTGCGCTTCACCCGCCTCAACGCCCTGCTCAACGACGTCGACGGGATCGAGACGCGCCTCGGTTCGCTGTTCGAACCGGTGGGTGACGAGACGTTCGACCGGGTGGCATCCAATCCCCCGTTCGTCATCACCCCGCGCGTCGAGGGGGTGCCGGCCTACGAGTACCGCGACGGCGGGATGGAGGGAGATGCGCTCGTCGCCACGGTGATCCGCGAGGTCGGCGCGCACCTCGCTCCGGGCGGGATCGCCCAGTCGCTCGGCAACTGGGAGTACCACGATGGCGAGTCGGGGCTCGATCGCGTCCGCGGATGGGTCGGCGACGGACTCGACGCCTGGGTGATCGAGCGCGAGGTGCTCGATCCGCTGGCGTACGCGGAACTCTGGGTCCGCGACGGGGGGACCGTTCCGGGGACGCCGGCCTACGCCCGCCTCATCGAGGCGTGGCTCGACGATTTCGCGCGCCGCGGGGTGACCGGGGTGGGATTCGGGTACGTGCTCGTGCGGAAGCCCCTCGCCGGCAGCCCCACTCTCACGCGCTACGAGCGCGTTGCGGGAGGGGGCGAGGCGGGCTTCGGTCCGCACCTCGCGGACTGCTTGGCCGCGCACGACCGCGCAGCGCTCCTGGACGACGACGACCTCGCCGACAGCGTGCTGCGCGTCGCACCCGATGTGACCGAGGCCCGCCACCATCGCCCCGGAGAGGGCGACCCCTCGGTGATCGAGCTGCGTCAGGGCGGCGGCTTCGCCCGCACGATGGAGGTCGACCCGGCCCTCGCCGCTCTCGTCGGGGCCTGCGACGGCGACCTGCCGGTCGGCACGCTCGTGGACGCGATCGCGCAGCTCATGGAGGTCGACGCCGCGCACCTGCGCGCCGACGTGCTCCCCCGCGTGCGCGAACTGCTGGTGACCGGGTTCCTCTCGTTCGAGGACTGAGCCCCGCCGGTCGTCCACGTCCGCCGGACGCCGTCGGCGCCCCCGGTTAGGCTCGAAGGCATGCTGAACATGGCCGAGGGTCTCGCGCGCCTCGAGGAGCTCGCGGCGCACCCCGTCGTCTCCGCCGTCGCCCGCGCCTTCGCCGACGCGGGCCGCGATCTGGCGATCGTCGGCGGCCCGGTTCGCGACGCCCTGCTGGGGCGCATCACCCACGACTTCGATTTCACGACCGACGCGCGCCCCGACGAGATCCTCGCCCTCGTGAAGCCGATCTCCTCGGTGCAGTGGGACGTCGGTCGCGCCTTCGGAACCATCGGCGCACGCGTCAAGGGCGAGCAGGTCGAGATCACGACGTTCCGCGCCGACAGCTATGACGGCGTCACCCGCAAGCCGACCGTCGAGTTCGGCGACACCCTCGAGGCCGACCTCAGCCGCCGTGACTTCACCGTGAACGCGATGGCCCTGCGGGTTCCCGCCCGCACCCTCGTCGACCCGACGGGCGGCGTCGAAGACCTGCTCGCCGGGCGCCTGCGCACCCCCATCGATCCGGCCGTCAGCTTCGGCGACGACCCGCTGCGCATGCTGCGCGTGGCCCGGTTCTCGTCGCAGCTCGACTTCGCGGTCGACCCCGCGACGCTCGATGCGATCGCCGAGCTGCGGGCGTCTCTCGCCATCGTCAGCCCCGAGCGCGTGCAGGCCGAGCTGGTGCGTCTGCTGCAGACCGACGATCCGGTGCGCGGGATCCGCGTGCTCGTCGAGACCGGCCTGATCGAGGAGTTCCTGCCCGAGGTGCCGGCGCTGCGCCTCGAGGTCGACGAGCACCACCACCACAAAGACGTCTACGAGCACTCGCTCACGGTCCTGAGCCAGGCGATCGCGCTCGAGAAGAAGCGGCATCCGGATGCCGCCCCCGACGTGCCCCTGCGATTGGCGGCGCTGCTGCACGACATCGGCAAGCCCGCCACCCGCCGCCTCGAGACCGGTGGCGGGGTCACCTTCCACCACCACGACATCAAGGGCGCGCGCATGGCCCGCAAGCGCCTGCAGGCGCTGCGCTTCGACGCGGCGACCACGACGGTCGTCTCGCGCCTGGTCGAGCTGCACCTGCGGTTCTTCGGCTACGCCGAGGGGGCGTGGACGGATGCCGCCGTCCGCCGCTATGTGCGCGACGCCGGTGACGAGCTCGAGCGCCTGCACATCCTCACGCGGGCCGACGTGACCACGCGGAACAAGCGCAAGGCGCAGCGCCTGGCATCCGCATACGACGACATCGAAGCCCGCATCGCGTCGCTGCGCGAGCAGGAGCAGATCGATGCGATCCGCCCCGAGCTCGACGGCAACCGGATCCAGGAGGTCCTGGGCCTGCGTCCGGGACGCGAGGTCGGCGAGGCGTACCGCTTCCTGCTCGACCTGCGCCTCGACGAGGGCGTGCTCGGCGAGGACGAGGCCGAGCGGCGTCTTCGGGAGTGGTGGGCGGCGCGGGGCTGAGGCCGCTCGCCTTCCACGACGCAGAGGGGGCGGCATCCGTCGATCGGATGCCGCCCCCTCGAGGCTCGCGTCAGGGGACGACGACGGCGCGACCGCGCACCTGTCCCTTGTGCAGCTTGCCGTAGGCCTCCACGGCGCCGTCGAAGCCGTAGCGCTCGACGTGCACGCCCACCGCCCCGCTGCGGGCGAGGTCGAGGACCTCGATCAGCTCGCTGCGCGTTCCCCAGTACGGCGCGCGAACGGCCGCGCCCATCGGCGTGGAGAAGAAGCCGGCGGGAAGGATGCCGCCGCCGATGCCGACGATGTGGATGAAGCTGTCGAGCCCGGCGACGGCGCGCGCGAGGTCGATGGTGGGCTGCACGCCGACGAAGTCGAACACGGCGGTGGCGCCGAGGCCGTTCGTGAGCTCGCGGATGCGCTCGGCGGCGTGCTCGTCGGAGGTCACGGTGTGGTGCGCCCCGACCTCGCGGGCGAGGGCGAGCTTGTCCTCGCCGAGGTCGACGGCGATGACGGTGGCCTGGGTGATGGCGCGCAGGATCTGCACGCCCACGTGTCCGAGACCGCCGACTCCGATCACGACGGCCGTGGCTCCGGGGTAGAGCTTCTCCTTCGCCGCGACGATCGCGTGGTACGGCGTGAGTCCCGCGTCGGTCAGCGATACGGTCTCGACGGGGTCGAGGTCGCCGAGGGGCGCGAGGTGGCGCGGATCGTCGACGATGACGTATTCGGCCATCGCTCCGGGGCTGCCCAGTCCCGGAGGGGTGATGCCCATCTCGGCCGCGTAGGGGCAGTAGTTCTCCGCGCCCTGCGCGCAGGCGTGGCAGCGACCGCAGCCCCAGGGGCCGTAGATGGCGTACGCCGCGCCCATCTGCACGCCCTCGACGCCCTCGCCGAGCTCGTCGACGATGCCGGCTCCCTCGTGGCCGAGCGTGAGCGGCAGACCGTAGGTGTACTGGTCCTCCGGAAGGTCCATCACGAACCAGTCCGAGTGGCACAGCCCCGCGGCCGTGACCTTCAGTCGCACCTGGCCCGGGCCCGCGTGGGGCTCCTCGATGTCGACCACCTCGGGGCCTTTGCCGATCTCGCGATACTGCACTGCCTTCATGGCATCCCTTTCTCTCGGTGAATCCACCGTGCGTCCACGATCTCTCTCCCGGGGCGGGGGTTGACGGCGTTTTCCGCTGATCGGGAACCGTTCTCACCGTCAGGGTGGGGGGATGGATGCCACTGGTCACGTCTTCCACG
Source organism: Microbacterium sp. BWR-S6Y (assembly GCF_041379845.1). Classification (NCBI taxonomy): domain Bacteria; kingdom Bacillati; phylum Actinomycetota; class Actinomycetes; order Micrococcales; family Microbacteriaceae; genus Microbacterium; species Microbacterium sp. BWR-S6Y. The sequence goes on along the minus strand of NZ_JBFECV010000006.1, from coordinate 65,093 downwards.
CCCGGATCGAGCTCGCGGCGGGCACGTCGTCGCTGCTGCCCCTGAGCGACCTGGCGGGCGTCGATCCCGAGGCTCATCGGCGCGCCCTCGCGAAGTACGACGACACCCCGGAGCGGCGGCGTCTGCGCGACACGGTGATCCCGGGACTCGGGCGCTCGTGGACGGAGGTCGTCTTCCTCTCGCCCGTGCACCCGCACGCGATCTGGTCCGCGTGGCGCGAGATCCGCGGTCGGGAGCGCCCGCCGATGGAGTTCTGGGCCATCCCGGCCGCGGACCTCCCGGAGGGCACCGTCGTCGTCGATCGCACGCTGACCGCCACCGGCGATCCCCTCGATCCGCGCGAGGTCCGACCGTTCGACGGGGCGTCGCACCGCGCCGCCCTGACCACGACGGCGCAGAACCGCGCCTGGCTCGAGGAGTGCGCGCGCCGCGGGGTGAGCGGGGCGTGGTTCCACGGCATCCCGCATGTGCTGGCGCCCGGGGCGGTGCCGCTGCAGCGCGCACGGGTCGTCTCCTGGAGCGACCCCCCGGAGAGCAACGCGCCCTGACCCCTGCCGTTCGGCCTCCGCCCGACTTACACTGGGACCCACCTCCGTCACCGCCGATGGGAGTACCGTGCCCTCACCGTGGTCGCGACCGCCGATCTCCCCCGAGACCTCGGGGCTGCTCATCGCGCGCGCCCACGACGAACTCCTCGCCGGCAACGACGACCGACGGCTCGCGGACGTGCGCCCGCTCGTGCAGGATTCGTGGCGGCGGTCGCTGGCATCCCTCGTCGGTCCGGAGGGCCTGCCGAGCCTCGACTTCGCCAGCGACGAGCTCGACGCGTACCGCAGCGCCCACCCTCTCGCCGGGGTCATGGACATGATCCGCGCCCTGCTGCTGCCCGGAACCGCTGAGGAGTCTGGCGTCGTCGTCGCCGTGGGCGACGCCGCGGGGCGGCTGTTGTGGGTCGAGGGCGACCGCCACATCCGCTCGTTGACGGGCGACATGGGCTTCGTCGCGGGAGCGAACTGGGCCGAGGACGCCGTGGGCACCTCGGCGCCGGGAACGGCCCTGACCCTCGACCGGTCGGTGCAGATCCGCGGGGCCGAGCACTTCAACCGGCTCGTGCAGCCGTGGTCGTGCACGGCGGCGCCCGTCCACGATCCCGAGACGCGGCGACTGCTCGGGGTGATCGACGTCACGGGAGGACTCGAGGCCGTCACCCCCCAGGCGCAGTTGCTCGTGGATGCCACGGCCCGGGCGGTCGAGAGCGAACTGCTCGTCGCGAGGCTGCGCGCGCAGCAGGCTCCGCCGCCGAAGCGTTCGACGCCGTCGCGCGCCCTCCTGCGCATCCTCGGGAGGGACCGCGCTCTGCTCGAGGTCGGCGGGTCGACGCTCGAGCTCAGTGCGCGGCACGCGGAAATCCTCCTGCTGCTGGCGGTTCACCGCGAGGGGCTCTCGGCCGAGGCGTTGAGCGAGGCCGTCTACGGGCACGCGGCGGTCGAGACGCTCCGACCCGAGATGGTGCGACTGCGGCGCGCGCTGGTGCCGGTCGCGCCGCGGCTGGTGCCGGCGTCGCGTCCCTACCGCCTGCCCGACGGTCTCGAGACAGACGCGCAGCACATGCTGTCGCTGCTGGACCGGGGAGCGCATCGCGTCGCCCTGGCGGCCTACTCCGGCCCCGTGCTGCCGGAGTCGGACGCCCCGGGCGTGGTCGAGGTGCGCGAGTCGGTGCGCTCGGCGCTGCGCGAGGCGCTCATCGCCGAGGCGGGGGTGGACGTTCTTCTCGCCTACGCCGAGACGCTCGACGGCCGCGACGACGACGACGTGCTGCGGCTGTGCCTGTCGATGCTCCCCGCGCGCTCGCCGAAACGCGCCGGTCTGGTCGCCCGCATCGAGCGGCTCGAACGCGACTGAGGCGATCGTCGTCCGCGTGTCCACGGGCGACGCGCCGTGCGGCTGCCCGATGTCGGAGGCCGTGGTTACAGTGAACATATGGACGAAAAAGCGCTCGACATCTTCTCGGCAGCCCGCGCCCGTCGCGATGTGGCGCGCATCCGTGAGGCGCTCGCCGAGGTCTCGGCCGGCGATGTCGCCCGCGTGATCGTCCGCTCCCCGCGCTACGGGCTCTACGCCCTCGAGGGCACCGTGCGCATCGGTGTCGGCGGTCAGCCCCTCGTCGGCGACGTCATCCTCGCCACCAGCTCCGAGATCCAGCGCATCGACCTCGGGATCGAACCGCCGCAGCCGGCCCTCGAGGCTGATGTCGTCGACCCTTCGACGCTCCCCCACGGCACGCCCGTGCGCGTGACCTTCCTCACGCCCACGCACCAGACCTTCGCCCTGACCGGGCCGATCACCGCGGGCAACGACCGGTTCCTCCTCGTGGGCAGCTGGATCGTCGCCGACGACCGCGCCATCGCCCCGCGCGTGCAGAGCATCGAGCGCCTCGACGACGTCGACCTGCACGAGGTCAACGTCCCCCCGCTGCGCTCGGTGCTGGCCGACGCCGACGCCTGAGCGCATCGGACGGTGACGGATGCCGCGGCCTCAGGGTCGTGGCATCCGTCATTCCGTGACGCCGGCCCGGTGGGCACGCTTCCGCGCCGCCACCGCGCCGGAGTCTCGAGAGCACACGCTGCCGCCGAGATCACACGTCACTTCTAGGAAAATGCATGTGATCTCGCGCCGATCGGGTGATCTCGGCGCGCCCGGCTCCTCCGCGATCGGTCGCAACCCGACGCAACCCGATGCAACCTCCCCCGGCGTAGCGTCGGCGCATCGCCGCCCGAAGCCGTCGCGGCGACTCATGACCGTCGAAGGAGACACGCATGACCATCGTCGAAGAAGGCGTCTCGAGCGTCTACGCCGCACCCGGAACCCGCGGGGCCGTCGCCGAGTACCGCTCGCGGTACGGGCACTACATCGGCGGCGAATGGGTCGAACCGCACAGCGGCGAGTACTTCGAGAACATCACCCCCGTCACCGGCAAGCCCTTCTGCGAGGTGGGTCGCGGCGACGCGCACGACATCGACAGAGCAGTGGATGCCGCGTGGAAGGCGTTCGCGAGCTGGAAGAAGACCACTCCGGCCGAGCGCAGCGTCATCCTGAACAAGATCGCCGACCGGATCGAGGAGAACCTCGAGAAGATCGCCGTCGCCGAGACGTGGGAGAACGGCAAGCCGGTCCGCGAGACCCTCGCCGCCGACATCCCCCTGACCGTCGACCACTTCCGGTACTTCGCGGGTGTGCTGCGGGCGCAGGAGGGCTCGCTCAGCCAGCTCGACGAGAACACCGTGGCGTACCACTTCAACGAGCCGCTCGGCGTGGTCGGGCAGATCATCCCGTGGAACTTCCCGATCCTCATGGCCGCGTGGAAGCTGGCCCCGGCCCTCGCCGCGGGCAACTGCGTCGTGATCAAGCCGGCGGAGCAGACCCCGGCATCCCTGCTGTTCCTGTTCGACATCATCGGCGACCTGCTCCCCGCGGGCGTCGTCAACATCGTCAACGGGTTCGGCATCGAGGCGGGTGCGCCCCTCGCTCAGCACAAGCGGATCCGCAAGATCGCCTTCACGGGTGAGACGACGACCGGTCGCCTGATCATGCAGTACGCGTCGCAGAACCTCATCCCGGTGACGCTCGAGCTCGGTGGCAAGAGCCCCAACGTCTTCTTCGAGGACGTCGCCCGCACCACCGACGACGCCTATTACGACAAGGCGCTCGAGGGCTTCACGATGTTCGCCCTCAACCAGGGCGAGGTGTGCACGTGCCCGTCGCGGTCGCTCATCCAGCGGTCGATCTACGACCAGTTCCTCGGCGACGGTCTCGAGCGCGTCAAGAAGGTACGGCAGGGCAACCCGCTCGACCCCGAGACGATGATCGGCGCGCAGGCGTCGAACAACCAGCTCGAGAAGATCCTGTCGTACATCGACATCGGAAAGCAGGGCGGCGCGAAGCTGCTCACCGGCGGGGAGCGCGTCGACCTCGGCGGCGACCTGTCGGGCGGCTATTACGTCGCCCCGACGGTGTTCGAGGGCACGAACGACATGCGCATCTTCCAGGAGGAGATCTTCGGACCGGTGCTGTCGGTGACGTCGTTCGACGACTTCGACGACGCGATCTCGATCGCCAACGACACCCTCTACGGCCTCGGTGCCGGTGTGTGGAGCCGCAGCGGCGACACCGCGTACCGCGCGGGCCGGGCGATCGAGGCCGGACGCGTCTGGACGAACACCTACCACCAGTACCCCGCGCACGCGGCGTTCGGCGGATACAAGCAGTCGGGCATCGGCCGCGAGAACCACCTCAAGATGCTCGACCACTACCAGCAGACGAAGAACCTGCTCGTGTCGTACGCCGAAGGCGCGATGGGCTTCTTCTGATCGGCCGTGTCGGGGTCGTGGCGGCGATCCCGACCCCGTGACCCCCGGGTTCGCGCCCGGGGGTCACACACCTTTTCGCCGCTGTCGCTCCGGGCCCGTTGCGGCTGGCGCGGTGACTGGTGGCGTTCCTGCAGCTGCCGCACTGACCGTCGGCCTTCCTGTGGCGGCCGCGCTGACCTCGTCCCACTTATGGCCGGTCACCGGCCGCGACACCGACACATTTGGGACATGAACCGAAAGGAGTGGGACATGGCGACCCAGCTCTCTCGTGTGGATGTGACGGATGCCGCTGCTGCGCTGCTGCGCGACCTGACGGCCACGCACGGCCCCCTGATGTTCCACCAGTCCGGCGGGTGCTGCGACGGCAGCTCGCCGATGTGTTACCCGGTAGGGATGTTCCTGACCGGACCGAGCGACGTGCTTCTGGGCACCATCGACGCCGGGCTCGACGATCCGATCCAGGTCTTCATGTCGGAGTCCCAGTTCGAGTATTGGAAGTTCACGCACCTGACGATCGACGTCGTGCCGGGGCGCGGCGCGGGCTTCTCGGTCGAGGGGCCGACGGGGATGCGATTCCTCATCCGTTCGCGCATGCTGACGGAGGAGGAGGCGGTGGCGTTCGGGGTGGGGGCTGCTGCCGAATAAGACGCGCTCCAGCGTCGGTCGCGATACCAGGCGGTGGTGGCGAACGACATGGAGAGGAGTGGCAGCGACATCGTGGCATCCGGAGCGAGACCCGCGATCAGGAATCCCGTGATGACGACCAGGATGACCGAGATCCAGTAGGTCGCCGGTCGAAGGGGGTCGATGAGGGCGCCCCACGCCGTGCCGATCAGCGTCACGCAAACGCCGACGGTCACGGCGAGGTTCGCGCTGTCTCCCATACGAACTTCTGACGGACAGGGTGAAAGATCGAGCCTCCCAGCTCTTCCGGTGCCTCTGTGCCGGCTTCACCCGCGATCGCATGGCGTTTCATCTGAGGGGCGTCCTTGAGCCCGGGCCTCCGACGCCGAGGGCGGTCAAGACCTCCCAACCGCGGGTCCAGCGCGTGAGCGGTGAGCGAGTTTCCCCACACGCGCGGGGGAAGCTCGCGTTCGAGAGGGTGAAACGGAAGCGGATCCGCGGATGCTGATGCGCAGCGCTCACTAGCGTGTGGTGCCTCCGGGCGCGACGCCCGGGCCGCCCGCGCTCGAGCGGGCGTGAAGTGTCGTGCCGTGCCGTGCCGTGCGAGAGGTGCCTGATGAGATTCCGTGTCGGTCGCCTGGTGCTCGCCCTGCTCTCCCCCGTCATCGCCGCAGCGTTCGTCGCGGTGGTGCTCATGCTGCTCGCGATCGTCGCGACCGAGATGGCGACCACCATCGACATCCCGTACCTCGTCACCTACACGGGGACCAAAGACCCGGGCGGGGGTGGGCGGACGCTCTTCATCGACGGGTCGTGGGCGGTGGCGACGGCAGTGACCGGCATCCTCGCTTCTCCGCTCCTGGCGCTGGCGCTTTTCCTGCCGGAGTGAGCGACCGGGCAACGCCGGCCAGAACGTCGCTCCCTCAGTACGAGAAACCCCCTGCAGCGACGGACACCTGGAGGACGACGTGACTGCCCTGCGAACGCCCGACTCGTTCCCGAGTGCTGAGCGCATCCTCGTCATGGCCTGTTCATTCGCCATCTCCCTCGGACTGAGCGTGATCGGAGCGCTCGTGCTCGCGGCGGTCGCGTTCAGTCAGGCCATCACCGTGTGCATCCCTCTCGTCGCGACGTTCCGTGGATTCGTGGACGAGGGGGGATCGAACGCGCTCACGGTGGACGCGGCGTGGGGCGGGGTGCTCGCGTCGGTGGTGCTCATGGCCGCGCCGCTCTGCGTCATGGCCCTCATGGGTGGAGGTTCCGGCGCGACGTGGAGAGGCTGATCAGTTCCTTGACCTCGCGACGATCGTCGGTCCGGCGTGACGGTGATCAGGCCGCGGCCGCGCGGTCGTCGAGGGCGGAGGATGCCCCCTCGACGAACTCCTTGATTGTCTTGGCGAGGTCGACGTAGGTGCCGGCCGAGGTGACGAGGTCGCGGACGAAGGACGAGAGCAGCGAGGTCCACCGCGCCGACTTGATCGCGAGCTGAGCGGCGATCGCGGGGGTGGCCGCCCCGAGGGTGCAGGCGGCGACCGCCAGGCTCTGGACGACGAAGCCGACGAGATCGGCGATGACGTCGCGGACCACGTCATGCACTGCCTTGACGATGCCCGCCAGAAGATCAGCGGCGACGCCGAGTCCCGCGCTGAGCTCTGCACACCGCTGCAGCGAGGCGGTGAGAGTCGTCAGCAGTGCGCGGTAGGCGTCCGCCGCTGCGCCCTCGAGCTCGGCGAGGTCGCCCACCGCTCGAGACAGGGAACCCGAGGTCTCTCCTAGTCGACCCGACACGTTCTGCCACGTCTGCGCGAAACCGGCGACCTCGTGATGGTCCCCGGTCAGCTCATCCAGCCAGTCGTTCAGGGGCCACATGTGCTCGAGGAGCCAACCGACTCCGAGCGAGACCAGCGTCGCGATGGGGTTCACGACGGCATCGAAGCCCGAGACGGCGATGGACCCGCCGGCCAGGGAAGCTCCGATCCAGTCCCCTCCCGCGATTGACGAGACGAGCGAGGCGCCGTCTTCGAACGGGCCGAGGCCGTCGGCCAGGCTTCCCTCCGTGGGTGGCGCGATCAACGAGTTGGTGTCGCTCACACGTACACCCCGCCGTCGATCTCGGCCCGCAGAGTCTCGAGCTCCTGCACGAAGCGGTTCTCGAGGTTCTCGAAGTCGTCGGCCATCTGCGTCGCGGCCGTCGCAGCACGGATGAGCGCCCGCTGGACGGCGGAGACGGCATTCACGGCACCGAGGCCGAGCAGCGTGGTGGGGGGCGCGGCGAACGAGCACATGATGCCGAACGCCCGTCCCCCGAGAGCGGCGTGAGCGGCGGCGGAGGTCGCATCGCCGACGTCGTGGGAGAGAGCGGTGATCTTCTGCGCGTGCTGACGCAGCAGATCGGGATCCACCTGGATGAGGTCGGCGCTCACTGCTCGTCCTCCTCCCGGTTGAGCTGCGGGCGGTAACGTTCGGCGTTCTCCCTCAGGCCCGCGACCGTCGGGGCGTCGGGTCCGAAGGCGGCGGATGCGAGGGCGACGCTGCGGCGGGTCGCCTCCTCGTACGCCTCGTCGAGCGAGTCCAGGAGCAGCGTGCGCACCCGCGACGGTTCGAGCGCCATCGCCCTCGAGGTCAGATCGATGTCGATCAAGCGTCCATTGGCATCCACGTGAACCGTCATCTCGCCCCCGGGCGATGTCACCTCGACGTGTATGGCTTCGATCTGCACGGCCAGGTCCTGCATGAGCTGGGCTCGGTGCTGACTCATCGCCACTTGCTCGTCGATCTTTCGAAGCGCCTCGTGCACCTCTGCGGAATTCGTCATTCAGCCCTCCAAGAATGTCGTGCTCGTACACCCTAGGCATTCCGGCGTTGCGGAGGCAGCCCCAGATTCGTTTCGGAAGCGACCGGCAGAATGACACCGTGCATTCTGAAATCGACTACACCGCGTTGACGCACTCTGTCGCTCCCCCGGCACGGACCAACCCGCCCGCCCACGCGGTCTCGCGCTTGGCGTCGGAGAACGGATGGCAGTACTTCACGCACGCCGTGGATCAGCAGCTCCCCGGTGTGGTGTTCCGCGAGGTGGACGGGAAGGCGCGGTTCTCTCAGCGCGCGGTGAACATCGTACGCATTCCGGGAGATCCAATGGTCGAGGTCGGTGACAGCTTCTACACGGAGGTCGCCGTGGGGAATCAGTTCACGCAGCAATGGGGGTACGCCGCCGTGGATCTGGGGGTCGCCGTGCCCTCGGTAACCATCGAGGCGGTTCGCAACCGCGCGCGGTCGGCGCTTCCGGCGACCCCGGCCGGGGCTGCGGTGGACGACAGTCGTCCGGGCGTGCGGGTGGAAGCCGCACCCGGTTCGGAACAGGCCGTCGATGCGCTGCTCACGCCGGAGATCGTCGACGCCCTCGCTGACGAGGCCCATCCTCTCGACGCGGAGCTGCGCGGTCAGTGGCTCTTCCTCTACGCGCCGCGTTCACTGTCGAACGACGACGCGACGTCGTGGCGGGCCGTCCTGGCCACCGTCGACCTGTTCGTGGCGCGCGTGCGCGAGCTGAGGCTCCCACAGGCCGCTGCGGAGCTGCCTCCGGCCGCTGGAACCCCGGCCGCCGCACCGCCGGCTGGTGCGGTCCCCGCGGCACCCCTGCAGTCGCGGGGATCGCGGGTGAACGGCGCTCGCGTGGGTCTGTACCTCGGGGTCGTGCTCGCCGCGATGGTCATCGCGGGCGGCGCCGCGCTGTTCTTCGGGCGGTGATGATCGCGGGCATCGCCGCGGCGGATCCGGCCCCGTGAACGACGGTGACGACCCTCTTCCTACCGCCCGGACCGCTGCGGTGGCACGGTCGTCCAGATGAATGAGGGATCGCCGCCATCCGGGTGAGCCTGTGGACAACTTCGCGGCGGCGTATCGAGATCTCAGTACGGTTCCGGGATGCGGAGCCTCACCGTCATCACCGACACCCTGCGTCGCGCGGCCGGATCGCTCGACCTGACGGCGCGAGCAGCCGAGGCGGAGACGGCGGTCGCCGACGCGCGACAGCTCGGGCACGGGCAGCTCGGCCAGGCCGTGGACGCCTTCATGCAGGCGATGACGGGAGGCTGGACGGAGGCGACGGCCCAGGTGGACGACACCGCCGCGGGTCTTCGAGAGTCGGCGGGGTTGTACGAGCGGGTCGAAGAAGGTTCCGATGCCACCATCAGGGCGCTGGCGGGTGACACATGAGCAGCCTTTCGTCCGCGTCTGTTCCCGAGGAGATCGTGCCCGGATCCGTCGAAGCGGCGTACGAGGTCTCCCATCTGGCGGAACGGCGCGCGAAGGTCACCGCCGAAGTGGTGGAGCGAGTGCGCTGGCAAGCCGATATCGAAGGCTGGACCGGCGAAGGCGCCGACGCGTACACCGCGCGGATGGAGGCCGTTGCGAAACGGTGGCTGGAGATCGGTCAGGGCGTGACGATGATCGTCGAGCCGATGCGGACGTACGCTCTGGCGCTCCGACGGGCGCAGGGGCTGGCGGCGGCGGCGATCGAGGCGTGGAGCTTCGCGGCGACTCTCCCGGAGGATGCCACGGCGACAGCGGGAGCATTCGCTTCGTTCGCGCAAGGCTGGCCCGCCTTCATCGCCGACCCCCGCCATCAGGGTCCGGTTCCCCCGAGAGCGGAGGAGGCGCGGGCCCGCGCCGAGGCGATGCTGGCCGACGCTCGCGCCGACGTGGTGGCCGCTGGCGAGATCGCTGCTCAGGCCGTTCGGGCGGCGATCGAGAAGGTTCGAGCACGAGGAGACGTCTGGGCGTCGGTGGGAGTCGGTCTGGGTCTCGTGTCGGTCACTGCGGAGCGCGTCCTCGACGTGCTGCAGTCCCTCGATGAGGGGTCGCTGACGGCGCTGTTGCGAGCTCGCCCCGATCTGATCGAGCGTCTGAAGCAGACGGCGTCGGAGGTCGTCGCGCCGTGGTGGCGGCGACTGAGCCCTGCGCAACAGAACGTGCTGATCGCCGAGGCGCCGGGGGTCGTCGGGAACCTCGGCGGGGTGGCGTACGCCGCGCGCGACCGCGCGAATCGCATCGTGCTGGCGCAAGCGCTCGCCGAGGCGCGGAACAGTCCGTGGGACCAGTCGGAGCAGGTGCGGGCGTTGGAGGCACTGGAACGAGCGGCCGCGGGGAACACGATCGCCTCACTTGTGCTGGACCGGCCACCGCTGGCGCAGGTGGCGGTCGGGGATCTGGATGCGGCTGAGCATGTGAGCGTGATCGTGCCGGGGATGGGGACGACGGTGGGCGGGGATATCAAGAACTACGTGCGAGCAGCAGACGCGCTCATCGCAGAGCAGAAGAAACTGACCGATACAACCCGAGAATCGCTCGCCGCTGTCGCCTGGATCGGCTACCACCCGCCCATGCCAACAGTGGCTGCCGGTGAGGTCCTTCTCGACGACCGGGCGCGTGCGGGCGCTGAAAACCTCGCGCACGATATCGACGCACTCCAACAGATGAGACAGGCGGCGTCCGCCCCGCTCGATCTGAGCATCGTCGCGCATTCCTACGGGACAGACGTTGCGACCCTCGGGCTGGAAATCGCAAGAGCAGATCATCTTGTTCTGCTGGGATCCGCGGGGGTTGCGGATGAGGTCGAGCACGTCTCCGACCTCAACGTGCCCCCTTGCCAGGTATTCGCGTCGCAGGCAGTCCACGACGAGTGGGCACCGATCGGGCAACTCCTGTCGGGACGGGAAGATCCTACGTCGCCGGACTTCGGGGCACGGGTCTTTTCATCCGAAGCAGCCGAGACGGAGGGTTTGATCCTCGAAACGGTGCGCCGACACGGCCCGCTCGGCTCGGTGGAGAACGGCGATGCGAGCTACTTCACGAACAACACCACCGCGCTGCACAACACCGCACTGGCGACGATGGGACAGGATGAACGCCTTGTCATGGGCGGAACATCGAGCGAACGAGCGGCCATGGGAGGTAGCAAGTGGGCTATTCGGCCATCGTGAGAATCTTCGGAGGCACTGTCCTCCTGCTTTCAATGGGGGGCGCATTGGCCGCGTGTGCCTCTCAACCAGGACGGGGGGAGTCGGTCGTGACGCCGCAACAGGTAGCTGAGACGGGCAATTCGCTTTTCGAGGCGGCTACCGCGGTACTCGGCAGGGAGGGGTGGGACCAGCACAGCCAATGGTTTGCGTGCGACGCCCCCGGCGGAGAAAACGGGGTGGTGCTGCGCCGAGAAGCGCGCCTCGCCCAGCCTTTACATGCCGAGCCGGAGGAGATCGTCAAACGTGTGCAGGACGCCTGGGGGAAACTCGGAGTTCATGCCGAGACCGCCGTCGACACGACGCTCGACCCTGTGCGTTACATCCTGTCCGACCCGCCGTACCTCTCCGGGGTCAATCCAGACGGCTCGCTCTCCGATCTGTGGATCGGAACGGGCATCGTGAATTTCAGCTACGTCAGCCCCTGCGTCCCCGGGGACATCTTCGAACTGCAGCCGCAGATGACCTCCTCGCCGGAACCGACCGTCATCCCGCCTTCGACGCCCTGATCGTGTAGCTCAGCGGCATGACGGAAGGCTGCTCGGTCAGCCCGTACTCGCCATCGGCTCGCAGAGTCATCCGACCCGGGAGCGCCTCCCACGGAACACTGTCGTGCTCGACGAGCGTGTCGATGCGCAAGCCCCGGGAGAGGAGGGCGGTGACGATCTCGCCCAGACCCCGGTTCCACTCGTACGTCCGGGTGGACTGCAGGGGCGCCGCCACCTCGACGTACGTGCTGTCGTCGTCCCACTCGATCGGCACGGGCTGCTCGAAGTACGGGAAGGCCAGAGTCAGACCGGGCAGGGTCTCGTTCATCGACCACAGCACGGGGTGTCCCTCGCGGATGTGCAGGGTTCCCCCGGGCGCCAGCAGGTCGGCCACCACACCGGCCCATTCGTCGATCGAGGGAAGCCAGCACAGGGCGCCGATGCCCGTGTAGACGAGGTCGAACGACTCGCGCGGGAGCACGATGGCGGCATCCTTCACCTCCGCCCGGACGTACTCGATGTCGGCTCCCGCCTCGGCGGCGAGTCGCCGCGCCTCGGCGACGGCGTTCTCGGAGAAGTCGAGACCGGTCACTCGAGCGCCCAGACGCGCCAGGGAGAGGGTGTCGGTGCCGATGTGGCACTGGAGGTGCACGGTGCGCTTGCCGGCGATGTCTCCGAGGAGGGGTGCGTCGAAGCGGACGACGTCGGACAACGCCTCCGGTTCGGTCACGTAGCGCTGCACGCCGTAGCCCGATCCGTCACGCGCGGCGTGCAGGGTCGCTCGTTCGTCCCAGTTGGCGCGATTGGCGGCGATGAAATCAGAGGTCATTGGCATCCTTCCGGCAGACCTCCAGACTAGGGACCCGTCGTTTCGGTGTCGCCTCGTGACGGACGAGGGCGGCGATGTCGGAGCTCCGGGTTAGCCTGGCGACATGTCGGGCAAGGTCTATGTCATCCACGAGAACCCCCAGTGGATTCCGCCGTTCGCGGCGGCGTTCGAGGCGGAGGGCGTGCCGTTCGAGGAGTGGATGCTCACCGACGGGTCGATCGACCTGGGGGTGGAGCCGCCCGAGGGTGTGTTCTGGTCGCGGCTGAGCGCCTCCGCCCACACGCGCGATCACGCCCACAGCAAGGAGTTCGGGCGGGCGGTCCTGCGGTGGCTCTCCTCGTGGGGGCGCACGGTCATCAACGGCGCCGACGTTCTCGAGCTCGAGGTCAGCAAGGTCGCGCAGCACGCGGCGCTCCGGCACGCGGGCATCGATGTCCCGCGCACCGTCGCGGTCTTCGGAACGGATGACATCGTCGCCCAGGCCGAGAAGTTCGGCGCCCCCTTCATCAGCAAGCACAACCAGGGCGGCAAGGGCCTCGGTGTGCGTCGATGGGAGACGGTCGACGAGTTCGCCGCGTGGGTCGGCGGCCCTTCGTTCGAGCCCTCCCCCGACGGCATCACCCTGCTGCAAGAGCTCCTCGTCGCGAAGACTCCCTTCATCACGCGCGCCGAGTTCGTCGCGGGCGAGTTCGTCTACGCCGTCCGCGTCGACACGAGCGCCGGCAGCTTCGAACTCTGCCCCGCCGAGGCGTGCGCCGTTCCCGGGGCCGACGGCGTGGAGCCCGAGCCGCTCTTCCGTCGACGAGACGACGTCGATCCCGCCCTGATCGACCGCTACCTGGCCTTCCTCGCGGCCGAGGGGGTCGGCATCGCCGGCATCGAGTTCATCGAGACGCGCGACGGGCGCACCGTCACGTACGACGTCAACACCAACACGAACTACAACCCCGACGTCGAAGCCACGGCCCCCCGCTCCGGGCCCCGCGAGATCGCGCGCTGGCTCGGCTCGCTCCTCCCGCAAGAAGCGATCGGTCTCCGTGGCTGAGCCCGCACCGCCGCACGACGACTGGACCGGCTTCGGCTTCGCCACCCGCCAGGTGCACGCGGGCGAAGAAGAAGACCTCACGCACGGGTCGCGCATCACGCCCGTGCACCTCTCGGCCGCCTACCGGTTCGCCTCCTTCCAAGAGGCGACCGATCGATTCGGCGCCGTCGACCTGGGTCATCTGTACTCGCGCAACGCCAACCCCACCAACCAGGTCGCCGAGCGGCGTCTCGCGTCTCTCGAGGGCGGATCGGGAGCGCTCGTCGTCGGGTCGGGCCAGGCCGCGATCACCATGGCGCTCCTGGGTCTCGCGGGAAGCGGAGAGCACATCGTCTCGACCGCGAGCATCTACAGCGGAACCCGCGTGCTCTTCGACCGCACGTTCGCGCGCATGGGAGTGCGCGTCGAGTATGTCTGGGACCCTCTCGACGAATCCGAGTGGGACGCCCTGATCCGGCCCGAGACCAAGGCGATCTTCACCGAGACGCTTCCCAATCCCAAGAACGACGTCGTCGACATCGACGCGGTCTCGCGCATCGCGCGCCGCCACGGCATCCCCCTCGTCGTGGACAACACCATCGCGACGCCCTTCCTCATCCGCCCCATCGAGCACGGCGCCGACGTCGTGGTGCACTCGGCCACGAAGTTCCTCTCGGGCCACGGTGCCAACCTCGCCGGTGCGGTGGTCGACGGCGGAACGTTCGACTGGGCGGCATCCGACCGCTCCTACCCGGCGCTCACCGAGACGCCCGTCGCCGCGCACTCGTCCTTCGTCGAGGCATTCGGTGCACGCGCGTTCGAGCTCTCGCTGCGGTTCGGGATCGCCAACGACACCGGTCCCGCCCTGTCGCCGCTGAACGGCTTCCTGCTGCAGCAGGGCATGGAGACCCTGTCGGTGCGCATGCGCCAGCACCTCGCCAGTGCCCGCACGATCGCGGAATGGCTCGAGGGGCACGGCGCGGTCGAGAGCGTCGACTACGCCGGACTCCCGTCGCATCCGCAGCACGCGCTCGCCGTCCGCTACTACGACGGACTCTCGGGTTCGGTGTTCTCGTTCACCGTGCGCGGAGGGCGAGACGCGGCGGAACGCTTCTTCGATGCTCTGCGCCTGTTCAGCCGCATGACCAACATCGGCGACACGCGATCGATGGCCCTGCACCCCGCGACCACCACGCACCTCGGTTTCACGCAAGAGACGCGCGACCGCCTCGGGATCGGCGACGGCCTCATCCGCCTGTCGATCGGACTCGAGGATGCCGACGACCTCATCGCCGACCTCGATCAGGCGCTCCGCGCGGCGGGATAGCCGGGCCCCTGAGCTTGTCGAAGGGGCCGGATTCGGTGGGGCGGTGGCGTCGACGGGCTCAGCCACCTCGCGCGGGCGTTCCGGGGCCCTGAGCTTTTCGAAGGGTCCGAGGGTGCGGTGGGGCGGTGGCTTCGACGGGCTCAGCCACCTCGCGTCGCTCAGCCACCTCGCACGCGGGCTCAGCCACCTCGCGTCGCTCAGCCACCTCGCGTCGCTCAGCCACCTCGCGTTGCTCAGACCGCGACGGCGTTCGTCAGGAGTCGCGCTGCGCCTCAAGACGGCGCACGCGCGGGATGACCTCGGCCGCGAACCGCTGCATCTCGGGCAGGTGCGGAGAGAACTGCAGGAGCAGGGTCGAGACGCCGACGTTCGCGAACGCGACGATGCGTTCCGCGACCTGATCGGGGGTTCCGACGAGGTTCGGGCGCAGGCCTCGGTTCGAGACCGAGTACTCCTTGAGGTCGACCTGGGTGTCGAGCTTCGACTTGCTGACGAAGTCCTGGTACGAGCCGTAGGCCGCTCCCCCGCGCACGTCGGTGATGCGTTCCACCTCGGCCTGCGCCTCCTCCTCGGTGTCGCGGACGATGCCGTACGCCGCCATGCCGAAGGCTTCGAACGGCGCGGAACCGGCCTCGGCACGGCGACGGCGCATGTCGGCCACCTTCGTCTCGAGCTCCTCGAGGGTGCCCCCGTGGGTGAGGTACGCGTCGGCGTAGCGGGTGATCGCGGTGCGCCCGGCCTCGCTCTCGCCCCCGGCGTACAGGCGCGGCACGACCCGCGGCTTCGGCTCGGTGTACGTCCCCTCGGTGCGGTAGTACTCGCCCTCGTAGGCGAAGGGCGTCTGAGACCACAGGCCCCGCAGCACCTCGACCCACTCGATCGTGCGGGCGTAGCGGTCGTCGTGCGCGCTGAAGAGGCCGTCGTACTGCTTGGCCTCCTCGGCCCACCAGGCCGACACGACGTTCAGGGTGAACCGGCCGCCGCTGATCTCGTCGATCGTCGCGGCCTGCTTCGCGGTGTGGAACGGGTTGTGGAAACCGGGGCGGACAGCGGTCATCAGCTCGAGCTTCGACGTCACCGCGGCGAGACCGGCGGTGACGGCCCAGGCATCGAGCGAGGGCGCTTCGACGCCCTTGATGTCGTTGAGGTTGAGCTCGGGGATGAGCGTCAGGTCGAACCCGCCCTCCTCCGCGGCCCGCGCGATCTCGGCGATGTGCGCGAACGAGACGGGCGTGTGCTCGTCGTCGACGTTGCGCAGCCAGCCGCCGAAGATCGGGGTCCAGTAGCCGAAACGCACGCGTTGAGGAGAGGTCATGCGCTCCATCCTCGCCCGGAGCGCGTCCGTCGGCGTCACACGACGAAACGGTCCGTCACATGTCGTTGACGGTGCGTCGGACCGGTGCGACGGTAGCCGGGTTCCGATCCCGCCAGGAGGACCCCATGACCGAGACCACGCCCACCCACGAGCCGCTGAAGTTCGCCTACTGGGTGCCCAACGTCAGCGGCGGGCTCGTGATCAGCTCGATCGAGCAGCGCACCGACTGGGGCTACGACTACAACGTGAAGCTGGCGCAGACCGCGGAGCGCGTCGGCTTCGAATACGCCCTCAGCCAGGTGCGTTACGCCTCGAGCTACGGCGCCGCGCAGCAGCACGAGTCGACCTCCATCAGCCTCGCGCTGCTGCTGAACACCGAGAAGCTCAAGGTCATCTCGGCGATCCACCCCGGGATCTGGCATCCGGCGGTCCTGGCGAAGTTCATCAACACCGCCGATCAGTTCTCGCACGGGCGTGCGGCGGTCAACGTCGTCAGCGGATGGTTCAAAGACGAGTACACCGACCTCGGCCTCGAGTGGCTCGAGCACGACGAGCGGTACGAGCGTGCGGCTGAGTTCATCCAGGTGCTGCGCGGGTTGTGGACGCAGGAGAAGTTCTCATTCCACGGGAAGTACTACGACATCACCGACTTCACCCTGCGTCCGTTCCCGTACGAGGTGCCGGGACGCGCTCACCCCGACATCTTCCAGGGCGGCAACTCCACGGCGGCCCGGTTCAACGGCGGCGCGTACTCCGACTGGTACTTCTCGAACGGCAAGGACTTCGACGGCTTCACCGAGCAGTACGACGACGTCACGCGCATCGCCGCCGAGCACGGGCGCCGTACGCGCTTCGGGCTCAACGGCTTCGTCATCCAGCGCGACTCCCGCGCCGAGGCCGAGGCGCAGCTGCGCGAGATCATCGCCCACGCCGACGGCGGCGCGGTCGACGGGTTCCGCAAGAGCGTGCAGGAAGCTGGCGCCTCCACGAAAGACGGCAAGGGGATGTGGGCCGACTCGACCCTCGACGACCTCGTGCAGTACAACGACGGCTTCCGCACGCAGCTGTTCGGCGACGCCCAGCAGATCGCGGAGCGCATCATCGCCTACAAGAAGCGCGGGGTCGATCTGTTCCTGCTGGGCTTTCTGCACTTCCAGGAAGAACTCGAGCGCTTCGGTGAGACGGTGATCCCGATCGTGCGCGAGATCGAGGCCGACCTCGCCCGCACCGGCGACCCCATCGACGTCGCATCGCGCTGAGAGGAGCGTGGGAGTCGCCGGCATCCGGTCGCCCTCTCTCCGAACGGTCCTAGCCTGGAGGGTGACGGCATTCCGTGACGGGAATGCGTCGGAGAGGATGGCGGATGACCGGCGCACGGCTCGGGTTCTTCACGCGGCTTCTGGATGCCGGGACCGACGGCGAGCGATACCGCGCGGCGCTCGCGCAGGTACGTGCCGCGGAGCAGAACGGGTTCGCGTCGGCGTGGGTCGCTCAGCATCATTTCGACCGCGACGAGGGCGGATTGCCGTCTCCGTTCCCCTTCCTCGCCGCCGCGGCCGTGCAGACGCAGCGCATCGCGCTCGGCACCGGCATCGTGACCCTCCCCCTCGATGAGCCGGTGCGGGTGGCGGAGGATGCCGCCGTCGTCGACGCCCTGAGCGGGGGCCGCGTGCAGCTCGGTATCGGGACGGGCGGGACCCCGTCGTCGTTCGCCGCGTTCGAGCGTTCCTCCGACGATCGGCGCGAGATCCAGGCTGCGCACGTGACGGTGCTGCGCGACGCGTTCGGCGGTCGCGGCATCCGGAACACCGATCTGCGTCTCAACCCCGCCGCACCCCACCTCGGCGGCCGGCTCTGGCAGGCGACCTTCTCGGTCGACGGGGGCCGCCGCGCGGGGCTCGCGGGCGACGGTCTGCTGCTGTCCCGCACGCAGCCGCGCGACGAGGGGCAGGCGCTGCACGAGGTGCAGGTGCCCATCGTCGAGGCCTATCTCGCCGCCCTGCCCGACGGCGTTGCGCCTCGCATCCTGGCCTCGCGCACCGCGGTGGTGGTGGATGCCGACCGCCTCGACGAGACCTGGAGGGCGGCGGATCACGGCGTCCGGCGTCTGACCCGCACATTCCTCAAGAGGAATGCGGAGGGCGATCTCCGCGACCTCGCGCGGTCGACCGACACCCACCTCGGGACGGTCGAGCAGGTCGTCGCATCGCTCTCCGCCGACCGGACCCTCTCCCTCGCCACGGACGTGGCGTTCCAGGTGCATTCCGTCGATCCGGCCGCCGACATCACGCTCCGTTCGATCGAGCTGCTGGCCGCGGAGGTCGCGCCGCGGCTCGGGCTGCGCACGGGCGCGCGCGCCGCCGCGGAGCTGCACGACCTCGGAGCGCAGCCGGTCTCCCGCTGAACCGGGCTCAGGCCCGTCCGTCGAGCATCGTCCGCGAGCGCGCCGTCTGCTCGCGCAGGGCGTCGGCGAGGGCGGCGACGGCGGGGATCCGGAGCGAATCCGCGCGGATCACCATCCAGTACGGCAGACGCTCGGTCACGAGCTGCGGCAGCAGCCGCACGAGATCGTCGTGGCGGTCGGCGACGAAGCACGGGAGCATGCCGATGCCCGCCCCGGCGCGCGTGGCCTCCACCTGCACGAGCACGTTCGTCGAGGTGACGCCGTCGCGCATGCGTGGGACCACCCGGCGGGGCAGGTCGAGCGCCTCGACCTGCAGCATCGCGTCGACGAAGTAGACCAGGCGGTGCGTCTGTAGCTCGTCCATGTCGCGCGGTTCCCCGTGCTCGGCGAGGTAGGCGCGCGAGGCGTACATGCCGAGCGTGTACGAGCCGAGCTCGACTGTCGTCCCTCGCGAGGTCTGGGGACGACCGACCACCACCTCGAGGTCGAGACCGGGCCGGTGCAGGGCCGCGCGGCGCTGCGCGGCGACGATCTCGACGACGAGGTCGGGATGCCGCTCGCGCAAGCGGGCGATCGCGGGGGCCGCGATGAACGCGCTGAAGCCGTCGGTCGCCGACATACGGACGACGCCGGCGACGGGGTCGGGTTCCTCTCCCCCGGCGGCCAGCTGCGTCATGGCCGCTTCGATGCGCCCGGCGGCCTCCGTCGCGCGGCGGCCGAGGGAGGTGAGTTCCCACCCGCGGCCCGATTGGGCGACGACGCGGCCCCCGAGGGCGTCCTCGAGCGCCGCGATGCGGCGGGCGATGGTGGTGTGGTCGACGCCGCGTACCTGCGCCGCGGCGCTGTAGGTGCCCGTTCGCGCGACCGCCAGGAGCATGAGCAGGTCGTCGGCGCGTGCGGTGATGGCATCCATTGTGCAATTGTGCACAGCGCGCGAGCACGAATGGGCATTGTCGCAATCTCCGGACGCCCGCAGACTCGTCACCGGATGTCACCGTCGACACCGAAGGAGCCAGCATGGAATCCCCCGCCGCGCAGCAGCGCACCGCGAACGCCTCCCCCGACGCCCCCACGAGCAGGATCAAGAGGGTCGTCGCCGCGTCGATGGCCGGAACGGTCGTGGAGTGGTACGAGTTCTTCCTCTACGCCACGGCCGCCAGCCTCGTGTTCGGCACGTTCTTCTTCCCGTCGTCGGGCTCTCCGCTCGACGGCATCATCGCCGCCTTCGTCACATACGCGGTCGGGTTCGTCGCGCGCCCCCTGGGCGGCATCGTCTTCGGGCAGATCGGCGACCGCTTCGGCCGCAAGCCCACCCTGCAGGCGACGATCATCATCGTCGGTGCCGCGACGTTCCTGATGGGATGCCTCCCGGGCTTCGCCTCCGTCGGCTACTGGGCCCCGGCGATGCTCGTGGCCCTGCGCTTCATCCAGGGCTTCGCCGTAGGCGGGGAATGGGGCGGTGCCGTCCTCCTGGTCGCGGAGCAGAGCCCGAACCGCTCGCGTGCGTTCTGGGCGAGCTGGCCGCAGGCCGCCGTCCCCGTCGGCAACCTGCTGGCCACGACCGTGCTGCTGGTGATGTCGTTCATCCTCTCCCCCGCCGCCTTCCTCGACTGGGGCTGGCGCGTCGCGTTCTGGCTCTCCGCCGTGATCGTGCTGGTCGGCTTCTACATCCGCACGCACGTCGAGGAGGCCCCGATCTTCCTCGAGGCGAAGAAGCAGGTCGAGCAGGAGAAGGCGACGTCGTTCGGTGTCGTCGAGGTGCTGCGCCGCTACCCGAAGGGTGTCGTCCAGGCCATGGGCGTGCGCTTCGCGGAGAACATCGTCTACTACATCGTCGTCAGCTTCTCGATCGTCTACCTCAAGGTCGTGCACTCCTACGACACCAGCCAGCTGCTGCTCGCGCTGCTGATCGCGCACATCATCCATTTCGCCGTGATCCCCCCGATCGGGCGCCTGGCCGACCGCATCGGCCGCAAGCCCGTGTACCTCACCGGCGCGATCCTCAGCGCGACGTGGGCCTTCTTCGCCTTCCCGATGTTCGACACGCTGAACCCGGTCGTCATCGTCGCGGCGGTGGCGCTGGGCCTCGTGTTCCACGCCGGCATGTACGCGCCGCAGCCGGCGGTCATGGCCGAGCTGTTCCCGACGCGCATGCGTTACTCGGGCGTCTCGCTCGGCGCCCAGGTCACGGCGATCCTCGCCGGCTCGCTCGCCCCGATCCTCGCGACGCAGTGGCTCAAGGACTTCGGGTCGTGGCTGCCGATCGCCCTGTACATCGTGGGGGCCTGCGTGATCACCTCGATCGCCGTACTGTCGCTGAAGGAGACGCGCGGCATCTCGCTGCGCGACATCGACGCCGCGGACGCCGAGCGCGCCGCGCGGGGGAAGTAGGAGCCATGAGCATCGACCTCAGCGGACGCCGCGCCCTCGTCACCGGCGGTGCCAGCGGCATCGGTGCGGCGATCGCGCGGGCGTTCGCCGAGGCCGGCGCCACGGTGACGGTCGCCGATCTGAACGCCGAGGGTGCACAGGCGCTCGCCGACGAGATCGGCGGCCGCGCGTGGGCGGTCGACCTGTCCGACACCGCCGCCCTCGCCGACCTGAGCCTCGACGTCGACATCCTCGTCAACAACGCCGGCATCCAGCACGTCAGCCCGATCGAGGACTTCGCCCCCGAGCGCTTCTCGTTCATGCTGCGCCTGATGCTCGAAGCGCCGTTCCTCCTCATCCGCGCGGCCCTCCCCGGCATGTACGAGCGAGGGTTCGGGCGGGTGCTCAACGTGTCGAGCGTGCACGGTATACGCGCATCGGCATACAAGGCCGCCTACGTCACGGCGAAGCACGGGCTGGAGGGGCTGTCCAAGACGACGGCCCTCGAGGGGGGACCGCGCGGGGTCACCAGCGTCTGCATCGACCCCGGATACGTGCGCTCGCCGCTCGTGGAGAAGCAGCTCGCCGATCAGGCGCGGGCGCACGGCATCCCGGAGTCCGAGGTGCTCGAGACGGTGCTGCTGCAGGATGCCGCGATCAAGAGGCTCGTCGAGCCGAGCGAGGTCGCCTCCCTCGCCCTCTGGCTTGCGGGTCCGGATGCCGCGATGGTCACGGGCACCAGTTACGTCATGGACGGCGGCTGGTCGGCGCACTGACCGCGACGGCTCGGTGTCGGGAGCGCTCCCCCGCGGAGATCTTCGGGGCAGTGTGAGACCGCGCCGGAAGAAATCCGACTTCTGCCGCGAGTTTCGGTAACGTTAAAAAACCTCGGAGCAGTTGGTGACAGGCCCGCCGAGGACAAAGATGTCCGAAGGATGGCGGCATTTGTCGCGATCGACACTTCACAGCAGAGGTAACGCAATGACACTGCACACCAGTGGTCGAGGCCGTCTCGGTCTCGCCCTCGGCGCTCTCGGCGCCTCGGCACTCGTCCTGGCCGGCTGCTCCGCCGGCGGCGGAGACACCGGCTCCGAGGGCGGCTCGACCGACCCGCTCGTGGTCGGCACGACCGACAAGATCAGCTCGATCGACCCGGCCGGCTCGTACGACAACGGCTCGTTCGCCGTGATGAACCAGGTCTACCCCTTCCTCCTGAACAGCCAGTACGGCACCTCGGACGTCACGCCCGACATCGCCGAGTCGGCCGAGTTCACCTCGCCGACCGAGTACACCGTGAAGCTGAAGTCGGGCCTGAAGTTCGCCAACGGCCACGACCTGACCTCGTCGGACGTGAAGTTCTCGTTCGACCGCCAGGTGACCATCGCCGACCCCAACGGCCCGTCCTCGCTGCTCGGCAACCTCGACAGCGTCGCCACGCCCGACGACACCACCGTCGTGTTCACCCTGAAGAACGGCAACGACCAGATCTGGCCCCAGATCCTGTCGAGCCCCGCGGCTCCCATCGTCGACGAAGAGGTCTTCTCGGCCGACGCGGTCACCCCCGACGACACCATCGTCGAGGCCAAGCCCTTCGCCGGTCAGTACACGATCGAGTCGTACAAGCAGAACGAGCTCATCTCGTACGCGCCCTACGCCGACTACCAGGGCTCGCTGCCGAAGCCCGCGAACGGCGGGATCTCGGCGAAGTACTACGCCGACGCCTCGAACCTGAAGCTCGACGTGCAGTCCGGCGCGATCGACGTGGCCTTCCGCAGCCTGAGCGCGACCGACATCGCCGACCTGTCGTCGAACGACGCGGTCAAGATCGTCGACGGCCCCGGCGGCGAGATCCGCTACATCGTGTTCAACTTCGACACGATGCCCTACGGCGCGACGACGCCCGAGGCCGACGCGGCCAAGTCGCTCGCGGTGCGCCAGGCGGCGGCCGACCTGATCGACCGTCAGTCGATCGCGACCGACGTGTACAAGGACACCTACTCGCCGCTCTACTCCTACGTGCCGCAGGGTGTCGCGGGCGCCAACGAAGCCCTCAAGGGCCTGTACGGCGACGGCAGCGGAGCGCCCGACGCCGCGAAGGCGAAGGCGACGCTCGAGGCTGCCGGTGTCTCGACGCCCGTCACGCTGAACCTGCAATACAATGGCGACCACTACGGCCCCTCGTCGGGTGACGAGTACGCCGCCGTGAAGGCGCAGCTCGAGGAGGACGGTCTGTTCACCGTCAACCTCGCGCAGACCGAGTGGGTGCAGTACTCCAAGGACCGTACGGCCGACGTCTACCCCGCATACCAGCTCGGCTGGTTCCCGGACTACTCGGATGCCGACAACTACCTGACCCCGTTCTTCTCGGCGGACAACTTCCTCGGCAACCACTACGACAACGCCGAGGTGCAGAAGCTTCTCGTCGAAGAGGCGACGCAGACCGACAAGTCCACGCGCGAGCAGCAGCTCGGCGAGATCCAGGACAAGGTGGCCGCCGACCTGTCGACGCTGCCCCTGCTCCAGGGCAAGCAGGTCGCGGTCGTGGGCTCGAGCGTGGAGGGCGCCGTCCTCGACGGATCCTTCAAGTTCCGCTACGCCCCGCTGCACAAGTAATCGATCGGCGGGTGCCCGGTCCCTCCGTGGATGGACCGGGTACCCGCCGCTTTCCGTTCCCCAGTTAGGTCCTCATGGCCACCGCCGTCGACGCCCCCGTCATCGCCGCGCCCGCCGCCCCGAAAGGCGGCGGCCTCTGGCGCTACATCCTCGTCCGACTCCTCCTGATCATCCCCACGGTCTTCATCCTCGTGACCGTCGTGTTCCTGCTCATGCGGGTCACCGGCGACCCGATCACGGCCGCTCTCGGCGGGCGCCTCCCTCCCGAGCAACTCGCGGAGCGCATCGCCGCCGCCGGGTACGACCGCCCCCTCTACCAGCAGTACTTCGAGTACATCTGGGGGGTGCTGCGGGGCGACTTCGGCACCACCATCACCGACAACCGCCCGGTCATCGGCATCCTCCTGCAGTACGGGTCGGCCACGCTCGAGCTGGCGATCTACGCCCTCGTCGTGGCGCTGCTGATCGGCATCCCGTTCGGTCTCATCGCCGCGTACCGCCGCGATCGCTGGCAGGATGCGACGCTGCGCATCGGCGCGATCCTCGGCTACGCGACCCCCATCTTCTTCGTCGGCCTGCTGCTCAAGCTCGTGTTCGCGGTGTGGCTGAGCGTGCTGCCGGTCGCCGGGCGAGCGAACACCCGCACCGAGCTGAAGCTGGCGACACTGGATTCCCCGAGCGGCATCTACCTGCTCGACGCGATCCGCCTCGGCGACGGTGCCGCGGTGGGCGACGTGCTGATCCACGCGATCCTGCCCGGTGTGGCCCTCGGCATCCTGACCGCGGGAATCTTCCTGCGGCTCGTGCGCACCAACGTCATCGGCACGCTGGGGTCGCAGTACGTCACCTCGGCGCGCTCGCGCGGCGTGGGGGAGTACCGCCTGGTCACCAAGCACGCCTACCGGCCCGCGCTCATCCCGATCATCACAGTCATCGGCCTGCAGATCGCCCTGCTGCTGTCGGGCGCGGTGCTGACCGAGACGACGTTCGAGTGGAAGGGACTGGGCTTCATGCTCAGCGAATACCTCAAGGCCCGCGACTTCGTCGCCGTGCAGGGCATCGTCGTGATGATCGCGGTGCTGGTCGCCTTCACGAACTTCCTCGTCGACGTCATCGCGGCGATCATCGACCCGCGAGTGAGGTACTGACATGTCGGATGCCACGACGCCCACCGCCCTGACCGAGCGCAAGGTCCCGCTGCGCGATCGCCTGCCGGTCGTCTCGCACCTGCGCCGCAGCGTCGGCCTGCAGCGCGGGATGCTCGTGCTGGGCCTGGTCATCACGACGGTGTTCGTGATCATCGCGGTCTTCGCCCCGCTGCTCGCGCCCTACGGCTTCGCGCAGCAGGAGGCCGACGGGGTGAAGTTCGGGACGCAGCAGGCGCCCGACGCCCTGAACCTGCTCGGCACGACCGTCGGCGGGTACGACGTGCTCTCGCGCGTGATCTGGGGAGCGCAGACGGCGCTGCTGGTGATCGTGTGCGCGATCGCGTTCTCGATCTTCCTCGGCATCTTCCTCGGTCTGGTCGGCGGCTACTTCGGCGGCTGGCTCGACCGCATCCTCGTGGTGCTGTGCGACGCGATCTACGCCTTCCCCTCGCTGCTGCTCGCGATCGTCATGTCGATCGCGATCACGCGGGGGCAGTCGACCCTGTGGGGCGGCATCCTCGCCACCGCGATCTCGATCACCGTGGTGTTCGTGCCGCAGTACTTCCGCGTCATCCGCGCCGAGGTGGTGCGCGTCAAGGCCGAGCCGTTCGTCGAGTCCGCCCGCGTGATCGGCGTGCCGACCGGGCGCATCCTGCTGCGCCACGTGCTGCGCAACTCGACGCGCTCGCTGCCCGTCGTGGTGACGCTCAACGCCTCCGAGGCGCTGCTGACCCTCGCGGGGCTCGGCTTCCTCGGCTTCGGCATCGAGGCCACCGCCGCGGCCGAGTGGGGTTACGACCTCAACCGCTCGGTCAGCGACGTCACGAGCGGCATCTGGTGGACGGCCATCCCGCCCGGGATCGCGATCGTCCTCGCCGTGCTGGGCATCACGCTCGTCGGCGAGAGCCTGAACGACCTCAGCGACCCGCGCCTGCGCACGCGCCGCCGCGCCGGGCGCGCCCCCGCTCCGATCACGGCCGTCGACCCCTCCGCGGCTCCCGCCGACGCGTCGACCACCGCGACCCCGGGCCACACGACCGACGGGACCCCCTCATGACCGGCACCGCGGCATCCGTCGCCCGTATCGACGACCTGCGCGTCACCTTCGCCACCGACGGCGCCCCCGTCGCCGCCATCAACGGCATCTCGCTCGACGCGCGCGCCGGAGAGGTGCTCGCGATCGTCGGCGAATCGGGCTCGGGCAAGACCGTCACCGCGAACACGCTGCTGGGGCTGCTCCCCGAGACCGCGACCCTGTCGGGCGCCGTGATCGTGCGCGGCCGCGACGGCGGCGAGACCGACATCGTGCACGCCACCGGCGCGCAGTTGCGCGAGATGCGCGGCCGTGACGCGGCGATGGTGTTCCAGGAGCCGTCGACCGCGCTGAACCCCGTCTACACCGTGGGGTGGCAGATCGCCGAGGGCCTGCGCGCGCACGAGAAGCTCTCGAAGGCCGAGGCGAAGGCCAAGGCGGTCGACATCCTGCGCCGGGTCGGCATACCCGACCCCGAGAAGCGCGTCGACGACTACCCGCACCAGTTCTCCGGCGGTCAGAAGCAGCGCGTCGTGATCGCGATGGCCCTGGTGCTGGATGCCGGCCTGATCATCGCCGACGAGCCCACCACCGCTCTCGACGTGACCGTGCAGGCCGAGATCCTCGACCTGCTGCGCACGTGCCGCGACGAGTTCGGGGCGACGATCGTGCTCATCACCCACAACATGGGCGTCGTCGCCGACCTCGCCGACCGCGTCATCGTGATGTACCGCGGCGACATCGTCGAGCAGGCCCCGGTGCGCGAGCTGTTCGCCGCACCGCAGCAGGACTACACCCGCGAGCTGCTCGCCGCCGTGCCGCACGTCGGCCGCGGCAAGAGCGCGCGGCAGTCGCTCGACACCCTCGCACCGACCTCTCCGCCCGAGGGCAGTCTCGTCGTGGCCGAGAAGGTCGAGATCGGCTATCCCGGGCGCTTCGGCTCCGCGGGGGTCGTCGCCGTGAAGGGTGTGGACTTCTGGATCGGCCCCGGCGAAGTGCTGGGCCTGGTGGGGGAGTCGGGGTCGGGCAAGACCACGATCGGTCGCGCCATGGTCGGCCTGACCTCGGTGGTGGGCGGATCGCTGAAGGTGCTCGGCACCGAGATGCGCGGCGCCAAGCCCCGCCACCTGGCCCGGACGCGCCCCGACATCGGGTTCGTCTTCCAGGACCCGGCGACGAGCTTCAACCCGCTGCTGACGATCGCGGAGTGCATCGCCGAGCCCCTCATCGTGCACAAGCGCGCCTCTGGAGCCCGCGCGGCGCGGCAGCGGGTGAACGAGCTGCTCGACGCGGTGCAGCTGCCGCAGACGTTCGGAGACCGCTACCCGCACGAGCTGTCGGGCGGTCAGCGTCAGCGGGCGTCGCTCGCGCGCGCCCTCGCGCTGGACCCGAAGCTGCTCATCGCCGACGAGCCGACCTCGGCGCTCGACGTGTCGGTGCAGGCGCGCGTGCTGCAGCTGTTCGCGCAGCTGCAGGCCGAGTTCGGCTTCGCCTGCCTGTTCATCAGCCACGACCTCGCCGTCGTCGACGAGGTCGCCGACCGCGTCGTGGTGCTGCGTCAGGGGGTTATCCGGGAGCAGGGGACGACGGTGCAGGTGCTCACAGAGCCGCGCGACGACTACACCCGGCGGCTGCTCGCGTCGCTGCCCGTGCCCGACCCGGTCGAGCAGGAGGCGCGCCGCGAGCTCTGGCGCACCACGCGCGGGGCCTGAGGCGCGACCGGGCGCGGGGTCGCCGTGCGTCAGCGCACGAAGATGTCGGTCACGACCGTCAGCAGCCACCACCCGATCGCGAGGACGGCGACCACGCCGCCGACCCACGAGAACCCGCGGCGCAGGCGTCGTCCCTCGCGCGCGACCCCGACCGGCGGGGGAGTGAGCAGGGCCGACGCCTCTCCGGGGATCCCGGATGCCGCCGCCCCCGCCGTGGGCGCCGCCGACGGCGTCTCGGCGGCCAGGCGTTCGTCGCGCCAGCGCGCCCACTGGGCGAGCTTGTCGTCGATCGCCGCCACCGTGGCGAACAGCCACCGCCACGTCGCCGGATCGAGGGTCGACAGGTCGCGACGCGCGTAGAGGAAGAGCCAGTCATCAATGATCTCGACGTCGAGGGCGGCGGCGTTGTCGATGAAGCGCGCCATGACGTCGGGCGTGAACAGGTACAGCGCGTCGCGTTCATAGCCCTCGGGGCAGTACAGGGCGAAGTGCCGGTCGAAGTCGCCCTCGAGGCTCAAGCGCTGGCCGCGCCCGAAGGTGACCGGCAGATTCGACGCGCCGAACAGACCGTTGTTGCCGACGGCATCCAGAACCATGTGGGGGAGCGGAGTGTCGAGGCGGACGGCGACGTAGCCCCAACGGTGCGTCTGCTTGCTCTTGCCCGATCCGGTCTCGTACCGGTAGTTGCCCACCTCGACGAACCGGGGGTTCTGCGCCCGCACGAGGTCGCGTGACTCGCGGTCGTGGCCGAGGTCGAAGATCATGCCCGGAAGGGCGGGGTCGTCGATTCCCGGATGCCAGGTCATCCCGTTCGCGCGCGCGAAGCGGTCGAGGCGGTAACGGCGCTCGGCCGCGCCCCCGAACGCCCGCACGATGGCGCCGACGATGAACGAGGCGACGATGAGGAAGAAGACGACGAACAGCAGCGGGAGCGGTCCCGAACTCCCTCTCGAGAACATCGAGGAGGCGACGGTGGCGAAGACGGGCACCGCGATGAACAGGAACGCCGCGCCGACGAGGGCGAAGACGATGATCGGCACGAGGGTGCCGCCGAGCTTGCCCTCTCGCCGCAACTGCGCAGAGAAGGCCTGTGCCGCCTTGCGGTCCACCGGCGCGGTCAGCGGTGTCGGATCGAACGTCGTGGCGTCTGTCATGTCGCACCCCCGAGTCAGACCCTAACGCGGGGCCGGGAATTCCTCGGGGGAGCGAGCGGCCGTTCAGACCGTTGCGCTCACGACGCGGGCGTCGGGAGGCTCGTCACCGCGACATCGACTTTGGTGTCCTCGGTCGGCGACACCGTCGCCGTCTGCGTGCCGGCATCCGGATCGGAGAGGAGGTTCGCGTCGACGTCGGGCGTGACCTCATACACCGCCGGATAGGCCCACTGGAAAAGCCGCGGAGGATCGGAGACCGTCACCGTCGCCCCCGGCACGCTGTAGCCGATCACCTCGGCGTCGATGGCGCTCGCGGACGCCTGAACGAAAAGGCGGCCCGCGACCGACTCGGTCAAAGACCAGTCGCCCTTCTCTTGATCCCACCTCACGGCCAGCGACGATGACACGCGCTGCCCGGCGAGCTCGTAGGTGAACGTCACTCGGCGCGCATCGTCGTTCGAGCCGTCCGTGCGCGCGTCGGCGTCCACCTCGACATCGGTGATCCGCTCGACCGCACCCTGGAGGACGGCATCCGTGCGCAGGGCTTCCGCGTCCGCGTCGGCGTCACTGGCCACCGACGCGGGGTCCATCGACGTTGCGGTCGCAGCGTCGCCTTCGGCGATCGCGTCGAGATAGGTCCGTACGACGGCGGTCGGATCGGGCTGCGCGGAGGGCGCGCTGCAGCCGGAGAGTCCCATGAAGACCGATCCCGTCGCGACGAGAGCGAGGGCCTTCTTCTTACTGAACAATTGCAAAGCTGGGTGCCTTCCATTCGGGCATCGCAGTGATGAGATCGTCGAGCTTGTTGGCACTGCCCTGACTCGCTGCCAGGAAGAGCTGCAGCGCCGAGATGCCCGCTGCGATCACGCCTGCCGCGGACATCACCAGCGACAGCGCGCCGCCGACGTTCGAGGGGTCGTGCGTCGGCATCATGCCCACCTCTGCTCGATCGCAGCCTGGGCGGCGGCGTAGCGCTCGGACGACGCGTGGCCCGCGCGTGACGCGTCGGCGAAGATGCCGCGTAGGGCTCGGAGGCTCGTCGCCCACTGGTCGTGCGCCCGGCTGTACGCCTCGCGCGCGTCGCCGCTCCATGCCGAACGCAGCTTGTCGGCTTCTGCGTCGAGTCGGTCCAACTCGGCTGAGATGCTGTCGGCGGCGACGCCGAGGCGGTCTGCGGCAGCGGAGATCTGCCCGGGATCGAAAGAGATACGAGCACCCACCGAAGGAAAGCTACCGACGCTCCATGGACGAGGCCAGGGGTTGCCAAGACTCTCATCCGGCCCTCATCTTCGTTCGTCCTCGGCACGTGTGTCACCGAGCCGCAGGTACCGACCCCTCACGCGGCGAGGAGGACCAGCAGCGGGACCACGGTGACGACGAGACCTCCGAGACCCAGGATGCCGAGCACGATCGCCACGACGATCCACGGGTTCGCGCGGCGCAGACGCCGCCCCGGTGGGGCGACGCCGCCCTGCGGACGGGCGGGGAATCCGCCCGGCGGGGGAGCCGCGACGTCGACGGCGGGCAGCGCGTGACGCCGATCCTCGAAGGGGGGCGGAGCCACTGGCATCCGATCGTCTCGCCAGCGCGCCCACCCGTCGAGTTTGTCGAGCAGCGCGGAGATCACGGAGAACACCCACGCCCATCGGGCCGGGTCCGTCGTCGACAACTCCTCGCGGGAGTACAGGAGCAGCCAGTCGTCGACGATCTCGACATCGAGGACGGATGCGTTGTCGATGAAGCGTGCCATGACGTCGGGGGTGAACAAGTAGAGCGCATCGCGTTCGTAGCCCCGCGGGCAGAACAGTCGGAAGTGCTGATCGAAGTCGCCCTCGAGGCTCAGTCGCTGTCCGCGGGCGAGTGAGACGGGCAGATTCGACCCGAAGACGCCGTCGTTGGCGGTGGCGTCCAAGACGATGTGCGGCAGAGGGACGTCGAGCCGGATGGCGATGTAGCCCCACCGCACGGTCTGCGAATTCTTGCCGTTGCTGACCACGTAGGAGTAGTCGCCCACTTCGACGAAGCGCGGCTCGCGCCCGCGGAGGATGTCCGATGCGACGCGCCCGGAGCCGATCGAGAAGAGCGAGCCCGGAAGATCGGGCTCCCGCACCGCCGGAACGTACTCCATGCCCACGTCGCGACCGAACCCGGCCAGACGCCACCGCTTCTCTTCGCTCCGGTGATGCCCGCGGATGCCGAAGAGCAGAGCGACGACCAGGCCGACCAGTCCGATGACGAGGGGGAACGCGAAGATCAGGCCGACCACCAGGGCGCCTTCGCGCAGCACCGTCGACAGCACGATCAGCGTCACCACGAGCGCGATGCCGATGCCGCCGATGAGGACGAAGGCGAGCACCCAGCCGAGGATCGCCGCGGCCGAGCCGCCCGGCAGCCGCCCTTCGTCGCGCAGTCGCTTCGAGAACGCCTTTGCCGCCGCGCGGTCGGGCGCGGCCAGCAGCGCTCGCGCGTCGAACGGTCGGATCCCCGTCATCCCGGCCCCCTGCCGTCGTCGGTGCTCCCCAGGCTATCGATCCGGATTCCCCGGGGGAGGCGGCATCCGTTAGACTACGAAGGTTGTCCGGCTACGCCCATGCGCGTGTGAGTCCGCGACGACGTGCAACACACCCTCCTGCTGCCGGGAAATGCCCGTCAGCCGTTCTAGTCCGAAGGAGGTGGGTTAGTGACGCACCAGTACGAACTCATGGTCATCTTCGATCCCGAGGTCGACGAGCGCCAGGTCGCTCCGAAGCTCGACGGATTCCTCAAGGTCATCACGGCCGATGGAGGAACCATCGACAAGATCGACATCTGGGGCCGCCGTCGTCTCGCCTACGAGATCCGCAAGAAGAACGAGGGCATCTACGCCGTCGTCAACTTCGTCGCGACCAGCGAGGCCACGACCGAGCTCGACCGTCAGCTGAAGCTGAACGAGCAGATCATGCGCACCAAGGTCCTGCGCGCCGAAGAAGCGATCGCTCAGGTCGCCGCCGAGGCCAAGCGCTCCGAGGAGAAGGCCGCCCGCAAGGCCGCCGCTCCCCGCAAGGTCGAGTCCGCCGAGAAGGCTGCGAAGTAACGACGATGGCCGGCGAAACCGTCATCACCGTCGTGGGTAACCTCACGGCCGACCCCGAGCTGCGCTACACGCAGAACGGGCTCCCGGTCGCGAACTTCACCATCGCGTCGACCCCCCGCACGTTCGACCGTCAGGCGAACGAGTGGAAGGACGGCGAGGCGCTCTTCCTGCGCGCCTCGGTGTGGCGCGAATTCGCCGAGCACGTCGCCGGTTCGCTGACCAAGGGAAGCCGTGTCATCGCGACCGGTCGTCTGAAGCAGCGTTCCTACCAGGACCGCGAGGGCAACAACCGCACCTCCATCGAACTCGAAGTCGATGAGATCGGACCCTCGCTCCGCTACGCGACCGCTCAGGTCACCCGTGCCGCCGGCGGCGGCGGGGGTGGCGGAGGCGGCCAGCGCGCGCAGGTGCAGCAGTCGAACGACGAGCCGTGGTCGACCCCCGGTTCGAACAACGGCGGCGGCAACAGCGGCGCTGACGCGTGGAGCACTCCCGGTTCCTACGGCGACGACACCCCGTTCTGATCTTCGCCGCGCTCTCTCGAGCACGACGACCCCCTGAAATTCCGGATGCCGCATCCCGGTCCGCGTGACCGCCTCGGCATCCGAACCACACGAAAGAAGGAAGCATGGCTGGAAAGGCCACTGGCGACCGCCGCAAGCCGCGGAAGGGCGCGAAGAACGCAGCCCCCGCGAAGGCGATCCGCGTCGGCGTCATCGACTACAAGGACGTCGCAACCCTCCGCAAGTTCATCTCGGAGCGCGGCAAGATCCGCGCCCGTCGTATCACCGGTGTCTCCGTGCAGGAGCAGCGCCTGATCGCCCGCGCCATCAAGAACGCGCGCGAGATGGCTCTCCTGCCCTACGCCGGCGCCGGCCGCTAAGGAGCACCCGATGGCAAAGCTGATTCTCACGAATGAGGTCACCGGGCTCGGTAGCGCCGGTGATGTTGTCGAGGTCAAGAACGGGTACGCCCGTAACTACCTCATCCCGCAGGGCTTCGCCGTGGCCTGGAGCCGCGGTGGCGAGAAGCAGGTCGCTTCGATCCGCGCCGCCCGCGAGACCCGCGCGATCCACGACCACGAAGAGGCCGTGTCGCTGAAGAACTCGCTCGAGTCGAACACCGTCAAGCTGGCCGTCAAGGCCGGCAACGAGGGTCGCCTCTTCGGTTCGGTCAAGCCCGCCGACGTCGCCGACGCCGTCAAGGCTGCCGGCCTGGGCGAGCTCGACAAGCGCAAGATCCAGATCACCTCCTCGATCAAGTCGGTCGGCGAGCACGAGGCGACCGTTCGCCTGCGTGACGACGTCACCGCCGTGATCACCCTCCAGGTGGTCGCCGCGAAGTAATTCGCGACGCACGAATAGGCCCCGCTCCTGCTTCGGCAGGGCGGGGCCTTTTCGTTCTCGTCTCCGGGGGGTCGGGGCGGATTCTCGCGGTCGGGGCGCGAATCGTTCGCCCCAGAGGGCGACATGCGCACCCGAACCGGGCCGCGGGGGCGTTGAGCCTCACGGCGCCGGAGGGCCCCCGCCGCACGCTCGCCCGCACCCGCGACCCTAGGCTGAACCCCGTGACCGACCCTCGCGCACCCGAGCGCATCGTCCGGCGCTTCGCGCGCGCGTCCAACCTCATGCTCGCCGGCCGCCCCTTCGCCGTGCGGGGCGCCGAGGCGTCGGGCCTGCACGATTTGCTCGTGCGGCTGGGCGGCATCCCGAGTCCCGAACCGACTCCCGGGCGGGTGGAGTTCGATCTGGATGCCGACACGGTGCACCTCGATGGTGCGCCGCTGCCCGAGCGCGGCGATGCCGCCGGCCGCATCTCCTTCGCTCGCGCGCACATGCCCGTCTCGGCCGCGATGGCCGAACGCCTCGACTTGACCGGACTGCGCGTGGGGGTGGCGATGGTGCTCGAGCCCAAGACCGCGGTGCTGTCGCTGCTGCTGCGCGAGCGGGGGGCCGAGGTGTCTGTGTACGCGCATCCCGACGAGACCGATCCGGCGGTGGCCGACGCGCTGCGGGCGCAGGGTTTCGCGGTCACGGCCGATCCGGCGCTGAGCGGCGCGGAGGAGCTCGCCGCCGCCCGTGCCTTCCTGCGCGCGGGTCTCGACGTGCTGCTCGACGACGGCGCGCACCTCATCCGCCTCGCCCACGACGACGATCCGTCCCTCGTCGCGGACTGGATCGGCGCGTGCGAAGAGACGACGAGCGGGCTCACCCCGCTGCGGCGGATGCAGAGTGCCGGCATCCTGCGCACCGCGGTGATGGCGGTCAACGACGCCCGCACGAAGACGATGTTCGACAACCGCTACGGCACCGGCCAGTCGTGCGTGTTCGCGATCGCCGACCTGCTCGAGGAGCGGGGGATCGCGCTCACCGATCAGCCCGCGCTCGTCCTGGGGTACGGTCCCGTCGGACGCGGCGTCGCGGCGCACCTGCGCGCGCTCGGCGCCGCGGTGCGCGTCGCCGAGACCGACCCGGTGCGGGCGCTCGAGGCGCGGCACGACGGCTTCCCCACGGGACCGGCGCACGAGCTCGCCGCCGGGGCGCTCGTCGTCTCGGCGACCGGCGTACCCGGCACCGTGACCGCGGACCTCTCCGCGGTCGCACGGGTCGTCGCCGTAGCCGGGGGCGTGCCCGGCGAGGTCGCGGCCGACGGCGTCGACGCCGGCGCCGAAGTGCTCGGCGGGGGAGGAGCCGTGAACATCACCGCGGCCGAGGGCAACCCGATCGAGATCATGGACCTGTCGTTCGCCGTGCAGCTCGCCGCCCTCGGCGAGCTGTTGCGCCGTCGCCCGGCGCCCGGGGTGCACGCCGTGGGTCCCGAGGTCGACGACCTCGTCGCGCGCGAGGCGCTCCGCGTGCGCGGCGCCGAGATCGACCCGCCACGAGCCCTCGACCCCGAGGGTCTCGACGACTGGCGCTCTCCGCGCTACGCCGGGGGTGCGCGATGAGGGTGTACTCGGCATCCCTCGTCCTTCCGATCACGGCGCCGCCCATTCCGGGCGGGGCGATCGCGGTGGCGGGAGGACGCATCCGGCACGTCGGCGATCGCGAGTGGGTCGTGCACGAGCTGCGGGCGCGGGGAGTCGCCTTCGACGAGGTGCACTGGCCGGGCGTGCTCGCCCCGGGCCTGGTCAACGCGCACTCGCACCTGCAGTACACGGGCATGGCCGAGGTGGGTCGCGGGTCGTACGCGGGCTTCGACGACTGGGACGACGCGTTCACCCCGGTGTACCGCGCGGGTCACGATTGGGCTCAGGATGCCGCCGCGGGCGCGCGCGAGATGATCGCGGCGGGAACGACCGCCGTCGCCGACATCGTCACCGACGTCGAAGCCGCCTCGGCGCTGCACGACGCTCGCCTGCACGGCATCACCTACTGGGAGGTGATGAGCTGGACCAACGCCGCGTGGGCCGAACGCGGGCGCGCCGAGGTGGAGGCCCGGCTCGACGCGCTGCCGTCTCCGCCCGGCACCGGGCTGTCTCCGCACGCGCCGTACTCGCTCGACGTCGAGCCGCTGCTCGAGATCCCCGACATCGTTCGCGAGCGGGGCAGTCGCCTGCACCTGCACCTCGGTGAGGCGGCGTTCGAGCGCGAGCACGGCGAGGCGGTGCCGTGGCAGAAGCAGCGTCCCGCGAGCTTCCGCGCCCTGCGCGACGAGGGGTTCGGCACCGGGGCGACCGAGTTCGTCGACGAGCTCGGCGTGCTCGGCCCCGACTGCCACATCGCGCACGGCGTCTACATGACGGCGCGCGACCGGGCGATCCTGCGCGCCCGCGGCACGACCGTGGCCCTGTGCCCGCGCTCGAACGCCGTGATCGGACTCGACGAGCCGCCGGTGGCGGCCTACCTCGTCGAGGGCAATGCGCTCGCCGTGGGCACCGACTCCTTGGCATCCAGTCCCTCCCTCGATCTGCTCGCCGACGTCGCCGAACTGCACCGGCTCGCGCGGGCCCAGGGCTACGTCAATCGCGACCTGCCCGAGCTGCTGCTTCGCGCGGCGACCCTCAGCGGGGCGCACGCGATGGGCCTCGACACCGGCCCCGCCCGCACGGGCTACCTGGCGGTGGGCGCCGTGGCGGATCTGGCGTTCTTCGACATCCCGGTGTCGGAGGTGGATGCCACGATCGAACACCTCGTGGTGGCCGGGGCGGGAAGCGCAGCTGCGACGTTCATCGACGGCGAGGCGCGCTCCGCCTCGCCCGCCTTCACCCGTGAGACAGGAGTGCGCGCATGACCGATCCAGCCGACACCGACCGCCCGCAGACCGCCCGGCTGCTCGACCTCGAACCGCACCCCGAGGGCGGGTGGTTCCGCCGCAGGTGGACGGGGTCGTACGCCGTCGACACTCCCGCGGGTCAGCGTCCCGCGGCCACCTGCATCCACTACCTGCTGCGGCCCGACGAGCGCAGCGCGTGGCACGTCGTCACGAGCGACGAGGTGTGGCTGTGGCACGGTCCCGGCGCGCTCGAGCTGTCGCTCGGCGGAGCGGGCGCCGAGCCGGGCGAGGCGCAGACGGTCACGCTCGGCCCCGATCTGGAGGCGGGACACGTGCTGCAGCACACCGTTCCGGCGGGCGTGTGGCAGGCGGCCCGGCCTGCGGGCGACGCCGAGGTCGTGGTGAGCTGCCTCGTGTCGCCGGGGTTCAGCTTCGACGACTGGCGCCTGGCCGAGTAGGGGGCGCATCGGCAGGATGCCGTGACCCGCGCCCGACGCCACGCACCCTGCGCGACAGGTCACAGCCCCACCGTCCCTGCGGTGCCCCGTGTCGCCAGGTTTCGCCCGCGACCTTCCCCGAAACACACCGCCGGTACGCTGTGCACATCACAGCACTCCGGGGATGACCCCGATACGTCCACGAGGAGACATCGTGACCGCTTTCGCACGCCTGCGCCGCGCCGCCGCCCTGACCGCTCTGGCCGCCGCCACGGTCGCGTCGCTGACCGCCTGCGCCTTCGCCCCGACCGGTTCCGACGCCGGTGCGGCTCCCGCCTCCGAGGGCGCCCTGCAGACCGTCACGGCCGGCAAGCTCACCATCGCCACGGGCGAGCCCGCCTTCTCGCCGTGGGTCGAGAACGACGACCCCGGCTCGGGCAAGGGCTTCGAGGCCGCGGTCGCGGCCGCCGTCGCGACCGAGCTCGGCTTCTCGAAGGAGAACGTCGTGTGGGTGCGCAGCACCTTCGACAGCGCGATCGCGCCCGGCGCCAAGGACTGGGACCTCAACCTGCAGCAGTTCTCGATCACCGAGGAGCGCAAGCAGGCCGTCGACTTCTCGTCGCCGTACTACACGACCACGCAGGCCGTCGTCTCGACCGGCTCGTCGCCCGCCGCGTCGGCGACCACCGTGGCCGAGCTGAAGAACCTGCCCGTCGGCGTCATGAGCGCGACCACCAGCTACCAGGTCGCCGCCGATCAGCTCGGCACCGGCAACCTCAGCGTCTACAACTCCAATGACGATGCCGTCGCCGCCCTGCAGTCCGGCCAGGTCGACGCGATCGTGGTCGACCTGCCCACCGCGTTCTACCTCGCCGGTGCCGTGCTCGACGACGGCAAGGTCGTCGGTCAGCTGCCCGACTCCTCGGCCGGCGGTGACGAGCTCGCGTTCGTGCTGCCCAAGGGCTCGCCGCTCACCGCGCCCGTCTCCGACGCGGTCGACGCCCTGCGCGCCGACGGCACGCTCGACGAGCTGCAGCAGACCTGGCTCGGGGGCACCGACGCGGCTCCCGTGCTGAAGTAAGCCCCGTGGCATCCGCCCCCTCCGAGGCCGTGTGGCGGCCGAGCGAGCTCGAGCTCGGTCGGCGCGCCACACGGCGTCGGCAGTCGACGAAGTCAGTGCTGATCGCGCTGGTCAGCTCGGTCGTCTTCGTCGTCGTCGTCGGCTGGGCGATCTTGTCGAGCCCGGGGTGGGAAGACGTGCGCCGCGCGTTCTTCGACCCCGAGATCGCGCTGGCGAGCTTCCCGTCGATCCTCGCGGGGCTGTGGGTCAACATCCAGGTGCTGTTCGTCGCGGCGATCGCCGTCGCGATCCTCGGGACGACTCTCGCGGTGCTGCGCTCGCTGCGGGGGCCGGTGTTCTTCCCCCTGCGCGCGCTCGCGACGATCTACACCGACCTGTTCCGCGGCATCCCGCTGCTGATCGTGCTGTACCTGGTGGGCTTCGGGCTTCCCGCGCTCGGCGTCTTCGGGCGCGTGCCGGTGGTGCTGTGGGGCACGATCGCGATCGTGCTGACGTACTCGGCGTACATCGCCGAGGTGCTGCGCGCGGGCATGGAGGCCGTGCACCCCTCGCAGCGCGTCGCGGCCCGCTCGCTCGGCCTGAGTCACGCGCAGACGCTGCGGATCGTCGTGATCCCGCAGGGCGTGCGCAAGGTCGTGCCGGCGCTCATGAACGACTTCGTGTCGCTGCAGAAAGACGTGGGGCTCATCTCGGTGCTCGGAGCGGTGGATGCCGTCCGCGCGGCCCAGATCGCCTCGGCCCAGGCGTACAACTTCACGCCGTACATCGTCGCGGCGCTGCTGTTCGTGGCGATGGCGCTGCCGATGATCCGCCTCACCGACTACGTCTCGGCGCGATTGGCGAAGCGCGAGCAGATGGGCGGAACCGTATGACCGTGCTCGACGTCCGCAGCGTCCGCAAGGCGTTCGGCGACCACGTGGTGCTCGACGGCATCGACCTGGAGCTCGCCCAGCACGAGGTGGTCGTGCTCATCGGCGCCTCGGGGTCGGGGAAGTCGACGCTGCTGCGCACCATCAACCTCATCGAGCGCGTCGACGACGGGCAGATCCTGCTCAACGGCGACGACCTCACCGACCCGACCATCGACCCCGACGCCGCTCGCGCGCGCATCGGCGTCGTGTTCCAGCACTTCAACCTCTTTCCGCACCTGCGCGTGATCGACAACGTCACGCTGGCCGCACGCAAAGTGCACGGGATGCCGAAGGCCGAGGCCTACGCTCGCGGAACCGAACTGCTCGAACAGCTGGGTCTGGGCGCCAAGGCCCGCGAGTTCCCCGACCGCCTCTCGGGCGGGCAGCAGCAGCGCGTCGCGATCGTGCGCGCGGTCATGACCAACCCCGAGCTCCTTCTGCTCGACGAGATCACCTCGGCCCTCGACCCGCAGCTGGTCGGCGAGGTGCTCGACCTCGTGCGGGTGCTGCGCGACCGCGGCTCGACCATGCTCATGGCCACGCACGAGATGTCGTTCGCGCGCGAGGTGGCCGACCGCATCGTGTTCATGCAGGGCGGCCGCATCGTCGAGCAGGGCACGCCCGCGCAGATCTTCGACGACCCGCAGCGCCCCGAGACGATCGCGTTCCTCGAGCGCGAGCGTCGCGGCGGCGCGCTGTAGCCCGACACCCCCGCGCCGGGGCCCTGTAGCCCGGCACTCCCGCGGCGGAGGGCCCTGAGCCTGTCGAAGGGGCCAGGGCGCCCGGTCGCGCCCCGTCGCGGGCGCGCCACGACACCGGACGCCGCGACAGCACGTCGGCATCCGGTGTCGTTCCGCTGAGGGTCAGCGCCCTCCGTGGCTCACGAGAGCGAGCGGCGGCGGCGCAGCAGCACGCCTCCCATCAGCAGCGCGAGCAGGCCGGCGACACCGAGTCCGAGGGCCGTGGAGCCGTCGGTTCCGGTGACCGCGAGCGTCTTCGCCGCGCTCGTCGAGAGCGGCGTCACGGTGCTCGCCGAGGCGACCGAGCCGACGACGGGAGTGCCGCCGGTGGTGGTGTGACCGCCGGGGGTGCCGGGGGTGCCGGGGGTGCCGGGGGTGCCGGGCGTTCCGGGGGTTCCGGGAGTGCCCGGGGTGCCGGGGGTGCCGGGGGTTCCCGGGGTGCCGGGCGTGCCGGGCGTGCCAGGCGTTCCGGGGGTGCCGGGCGTCCCCGGGGTGCCGGGGGTTCCGGGGGTACCGGGCGTTCCCGGGGTGCCGGGCGTACCGGGGGTTCCCGGCGTGCCGGGCGTGCCGCCGGTGTGCGAGCCCTCGGTGGTGCTGTCACCGATGATCGAGACCGCGTTGCCGCCGATCGTGACGGGCAGCTGGATCGGGATGATCAGCTGGTTTCCACCGCCGATGCTGCCGGTGCCGTCGGTGATGATGCCCCCAATGACACCATCACCACCACCGTTCGAGCCGCCGGTGGTCGTCGCACCCGTCGAGGTGCTGTCGCCGATGACCGAGACGGCGTTTCCGCCGATGGTGACGGGTACGGCGATGGGGATGATGGCCTGGTTGCCGCCGAGGAGGCTGTCGGTGCCGTCGGTGTCGACGTCGCCGGTGGAGCCGGTGCCGGTGCCGGTGGTGCCGCCGGTGGTGGTGGCGTCCTCGGTGTGGCTGTCGCCGATCACGGAGATGGCGTTGCCGCCGATGGTGATGGGCGCCTCGATGGGGATGATGGCCTGGTTGCCGTCGAGGAGGCTGTCGGTGCCGTCGGTTTCGACGTCGCCGGTGGAGCCGGTGCCGGTGCCGGTGGTGCCGCCGGTGGTGGTGGCATCCTCGCTGTGGCTGTCGCCGACGCCCGAGACGGCATTTCCGCCGATGGTGACGGGTACGTCGATCGGGATGATGGCCTGGTTGCCGCCGAGGAGGCTGTCGGTGCCGTCGGTCTTGACGTCGCCGGTGGAGCCGGTGCCGGTGGTGCCGCCGGTGGTGGTGGCGTCTTCGGTGTGGCTGTCGCCGATCACGGAGACGGCGTTGCCGCCGATGGTGACGGGAACCTCGACCGGCGCGACGACCTGGTTGCCACCCGCGACGCTGTCGGTGCCGTCGGTGGTCGTGGAGTCCGCCGGCGCGGGCACCTCGTCGGTGTAGACCGGCATGACGTGCAGCGGGGGCTGCTCGGGAGCCGTCTCCGGCTCGGGAGCGGGCTCCGGGGCCGGAACGGGGGCCGAGGTGTCGGCATCCTCGCTGTGGCTGTCGCCGATCACCGAGACGGCGTTTCCGCCGACGGCGACGGGCACGTCGATCGAGATGATCCCCTGGTTGCCCGAGGCCACTCCGTCGCTGCCGTCGGTGGTGGTCACCGGGGCGGCATCCGGTGCGGGGGCCGAGGTGTCGGCATCCTCGCTGTGGCTGTCGCCGATGAGCGACACGGCGTTGCCGCCGACGGTCACGGGCAGGTCGACCGAGATGCCGGCCTGGTCTCCCGAGAGCAGACCGTCTGCTCCCGAGGTCTCCGCGGCATTGGCGATGCCGCATCCGAGGACGGCCAAGCCGCCCCCGACGAGCGCGCCCAGCAGGGCACGCGAGTAGAACTTGCGCATGAGTGTTTCTCCTGTGTGTGAATGAGGGTGCGCGAACGCG
Organism: Microbacterium sp. BWR-S6Y; assembly: GCF_041379845.1. Lineage (NCBI taxonomy): Bacteria > Bacillati > Actinomycetota > Actinomycetes > Micrococcales > Microbacteriaceae > Microbacterium > Microbacterium sp. BWR-S6Y. The sequence goes on along the minus strand of NZ_JBFECV010000006.1, from coordinate 24,303 downwards.
CGGGGTCGTGTGCCGTGCGGGGCACGGCGCGACCGTCCTCAGTCAGGAGAGACGTCGGTGGCGAAGACGGGGCTCCCCGGCAGATCGTCGTCGACGTCGTGGCGGAGAGCGAGAAGTAGCAGGCCGGCGCCGAAGGCGGCGTCGGCGGGCGTTGCGACGGGGGAGGAGCCGGCGGAGGAGCTTCCGGATGCCGTCGACGAGGCCGGGACGCCCGACACGCTCTGCGCGGCGAGAGGCGCGGGAGCGTCGGCGGGAGCCGCGGGCGATGCCGGGGCGGCGGCGACCTGCGCCGCGGGTGCGGAGTGCGCGGCGGCGGTGAAGAACACGGCGGTCGCGCGGGCCTGCGCGGTGAGCGCATCGGTGGGGGCGGCCGGGGAAGCCGTCGACGGTGCGCTCACCGCCGGCGGGGGCGTGGTGTCGGTCGCGAGGGTCGCGGCCGGGGCCGTGACGATTCCGCCGAGGTCGACCGGCTCGATGGGCATCGGGGTGGTCGGGACGACGGGGGTGATCGGGGTGACGGGGTCGACCGAGGGCAGCTCGCCGACGATCACCGGAACCGTGCCGTCGACGGTGTCGCCCACGTCGGTGACGACGTCGCCGAGGCCCGTGTCGCCGACGATGGGTCCGACCACGGGCAGCGTCTCGACGGTGTCGACGATGGGTTCGACGATCGTGCCGACCACGCCGGAGTCGACGACGTCGGACACTCCCTGCGTCGCGTCGTCGACGACGGTGTCGACCGTGTCGAGCGCTCCGCCGGTCACGTCGCCCGCCGTGTCGGTGACGGTGTCGGTCACCGTGTCGGCGATCTCGGTCACCGGGGCCGCGACGGGCTCGGGCAGCGCTTCTGAGACGGTGTCGGTGACGGATGCCGCGGTGTCGGCCACGTGATCGGCGACGGGTTCGACGGCGTCGGTGATCGGGCGGGCGACGTCGGCGACCGTGTCGGTCGCGTCGTCGACGGTCGAGGCGATCCCGCCGAGCAGACCCGATCCTCCGCCGTCGTCGGCCGAGGCCGACGTCACCGACAGGACGAGGGAGAGGAGCGCGAGGGCGAATGCCGCGCAGGCGCCGGCGACGAGCAGTCGCAGCACGTGCGACACCCTTCGCCCCGCCATGGCATCCATCGATGCACCCCCAAAAGAATCGTCGGCGATTCTGCGCGGGCCACGGTACGCCTGCATCCGCGGGATCGAAAGGGTGTGGGTGAAATCCCAGTAGTCGACGGGTGACGGTCAGGTGACCGCCGACACGCCGGATGGGAAAAAAGATTTGACAGCGGGGGTCTCGGATCGGTAGGGGTTCGGCGAGTTATCCCCCGGGTTGTACACATGTGGACGCCCTAGCGCACAACCTTCAAGCCGAAGTTCACGCAGGTTTTACGCAGGAAAGCTGTGGAGAGATTTTTACCCGGTCAAGCAGGGTTTCGACGGCCAAATTCCTATCCATCCACCGAGTTCTCCACAGTAGTTGTGCACAGACGTGGCGGCGTTTCCCGCAAACTGTCCACAGAGTTATCCACAGGTCTGTTTGCATGTGGAGACCGTGGTATCTAGCGTGGGTGCAGCCCCTCGGGCATCCCCTTCACCACCGACGCGCGTCGATGTCGGATGTCGGTGATTCCATGCTGGCGAGGTCGTCCCACCCGCAGCGTTTCCGATCTCCTCACGCGCGCGCGTGAGGTGGAGACGGGGCGTCCGAGCACTGAAGGAGAGCACGTGGCCATCGCTGACATCGCCGAAGACCGTCTCGGAAAAGCACCCCGCCCCGAGCGCACGCCGCCGCACGACATGCTGGCCGAGCAGAGTGCGCTGGGCGGCATGCTGCTGTCGAAAGACGCCGTCGCCGATGTGATCGAGACCCTGCGCGGTCCCGACTTCTATGTGCCGAAGCACGAGCTGATCTTCGAGGCCATCCTCACGCTCTACTCGCACGGCGAGCCGACCGACGTCGTCGCCGTGACCGACGAGCTCATCAAGACCGGTGAGCTGCAGCGCGCCGGGGGAGCGGACTACCTTCACACGCTCACCTCGATCGTGCCGACGGCCGCCAACGCCGGCTACTACGCGTCGATCGTGTCGGAGCGCGCCATGCTGCGCCGCCTCGTCGAGGCCGGCACGCGCATCGTGCAGATGGGCTACGCCGGCGAGGGCGACCCGGTCGAGCTCGTGAACAGCGCGCAGGCCGAGATCTACAACGTCTCGGGCGACGACAGTGCCGAGGACTACATCCCCTTGACGGTGGCGGTGGATGCCGCGGTCGACGAGATCGAGGCCGCTCGCGGTCGTGACGGGTCGATGACGGGCATCCCCACCGGCTTCGCCGGTCTCGACCAGCTCACCAACGGCCTGCACCCGGGCCAGATGATCGTTCTCGCCGCGCGTCCCGCCATGGGTAAGTCGACGCTCGCGCTCGACTTCGCCCGCGCCGCCGCGATCAAGTCGAACGCGCCGTGCATCTTCTTCTCGCTCGAGATGGGGCGCAGCGAGATCGCCATGCGCCTGCTCAGCGCCGAGGGCGCCATCCCCCTGCAGAGCATGCGCAAGGGAACCCTCGACTCCCGTGACTGGACCACCGTCGCCGCGACCCGCGGTCGCATCAACGACGCTCCTCTCTACATCGACGACAGCCCCAACATGACGCTCGTCGAGATCCGCGCGAAGTGCCGTCGCCTGAAGCAGCGCGAGGGTCTGAAGATGGTCGTCATCGACTACCTGCAGCTGCTCACGAGCGGTAAGCGCGTCGAATCGCGTCAGCAGGAGGTCAGCGAGTTCTCACGTGCGCTGAAGCTGATGGCGAAGGAGCTGCAGGTTCCCGTCATCGCCCTGTCGCAGCTGAACCGTGGTGCCGAGCAGCGTGCCGACAAGAAGCCGGCCCTGTCCGACCTCCGTGAGTCGGGCTCGATCGAGCAGGATGCCGACATGGTCGTGCTCCTGCACCGTGAGGCCGCGTACGAGAAGGACTCCCCGCGCGCGGGCGAGGCGGATCTGATCGTGGCGAAGCACCGTAACGGGCCGACGGACACGATCACGGTGGCATTTCAGGGGCATTATTCGCGGTTCGCGGATATGGCGCCGGGGATGTAGTCGGGCTTGTAGGTTCTCGGCGATGATGGCGGATTCTCAACTGAAGTGGCGGGTATATGGCGGTTCCGCCATCTTCCTGAGAACGCGGCGTGGCGCGGTGGCTGCCGTCGTAGGCGCTCGCTTCGTCGCCGTTCGCCAGCTGTCGGGGGTCGCCGTTACTGTCAGAGGTCGGCGAAAGGTCCGAGGACGGGCTAGCAACCACCAACGTGTCGAGTGCTTGAGCGATGTAGAGGATGCGATCCATGGAGTTCCTGGGGGATCAGTTCGAAGACGCCGTGTCGAACGTGTCAATCAGCGGCGAGAAGCGGCAGCGCGCGATTGCGGCTCACACCGAAGTCAGAGAGCTGCTGGAGACGGACTCCGGTCTCAAGGAGTGGGGGATCGACACGATCCTGATCGGGTCGTATGCACGCGAGACCGGTCGCTACCCGGGGAAGGATGTCGACGTCTTCCTCCGCTTCAAGGCACTGTCGACGTCGTCCAGTCCGACGACGATCTATGACCGGGTTGCGAAGGTCTTGATCGCCCACTATGGGCTGGTTGAGCAGGGTGGCCGTGTGACTCTGCAGGCGCGGAGCGTGAAGATCGACTTCGCGGCGCCGGGGGCGCAAGCCGACTTGGCGTTTAGCGTTGATGCTGTTCCCGCCGTCCCGTGGGGGGAGCATTGGGGGATCCCGAATCGGGACCGCGATTCCTGGTCGGAGCCGTCGACGCGATGGATCAAGACGAGTCCCGTGTTGTTCGCGGCGGAGACGGATTCGCTTTCGACGAGCGCGTCGAGTCCGACGGTTGGATCTCGGAACGCGTACAAGCCGGTGGTCCGGCTGCTGCGGCAGGTGCGCCACACGCACCTGGCTGACGCAAAGCCGGGCGGCTTGTATGTCGAGATCGCCGCGTACTACGCGTGGAAGGCCGGTCGCGTGGTCGGCGATTCGTGGGCCGAGTTGCTCGCTGGCTCGCTCCGCGAGGTCGCCGCTGAGTTCGAACGAGCGGCAAGGGCGGGGTTGCCCGATCCCATTCTGCAGACGCCGCTCCGTCCCGCCCTCTCCGAGGCACAGTGGCAGATCGCTTCGGAACGATTCGGCCTGTTGGCGTCCCGGGCCGAGCAAGCGCTCCGTGCAGACGCGTGTGCCGCGGCGGCGATCTGGCGAGAGATCCTGGGTTCGAATGACCGCGGCCAGGTGCTCCCCCTTCCGCCCGGGTGCGGAGCGGATGGGCGCCCGATCCTTGGCGTTGCGGCGGTGAGCGCGACGGGACCGGCGCGGGCACGGGGCTTCGCGCGATCGAACGGGTGATGGCGTCGTGTCGGGGTTCGTGTACGACCAGGCGGCGTTTGAGGCATTCTGTGCGGAGTTGGTCCGCGCCGGCTTCAGCCCCACGGTCGGCTCGGAGGGGCGCCACTGGACGGGTGCGATTCCTGAGTCGATCGAGCCGCTGACTGACGCGCGTGTGATGGAGATCGCGATCATTGACGGGTGGCCGGCGGTGGCAGCCAAGGCGTTCGTGCCGGGCTTGATCGCTGATCACGTGCTGCCGAAGTCGGGTTACATCTGCTTGTGGGCTGACGACGATCCGGCGCAGATCCACGGACAGACGTGGAGCACGTTTTCGGAGCGTCTAGATCGTTGGGCCGCGAGCGCGAGGGGCGGGTTCGAACTGGAGGACCGTGCCCTTGATTCGTGGGTCCTGTTCCCGGGGATCGCCGCTGTGCGCGCCGAACTCGACTTACCGGCGCTGCTAGCGACGCCGCGTAACGGCGACATCCACGTCGTCCACGGGAAGTCCAAAGCGATCCTTACACTCACGAAGAACGCACGCGACGATCACCCGCTGGAGGGTGTGGTGATGTACCGCGACAGTGTGCGGAAGGCCCCCCGCTCGCTCGACGAGTTCCGCGCCGCTCTCACGCGCCGGCAGCGGGACAATCTCAATCATGGCCTTGGGCGCCGCGACGGCGCGGCTCAAGGAGAGGCGAGCGGTGGATATGACTTCGCGGTTCTCGCCTGGCCGAAGTACGGGCAATTCGAAGCACTGGTGCTCTCCTTCGCTGGCGCCGGAGCAGAGCTGGTTGCGTCGCCGCACTCGACCTCGCCGAGTGATGTTGCTAGCCGACTGCGACGTGCTGGACCCGACGCCAGCATCTTGCAAGGCAAGCGCGTACTCGTGGCGGGTGTGGGTGCGGTGGGCGGTCAGGTCGCGCTGTCGCTGGCATGTAGCGGTGTCGGTGAGCTCCACCTTCGTGACGATGACGAGCTCCGCTCGGTGAACCTTGCCCGGCATGTCCTCGATGACTACCTCGTCGGGTACTCGAAGACCGTGGGGTTGAGCGTGAGGATCGCGGGTTCTGCACCGTGGTGTCGGACGGTGGAGGGAGCGGCGCTTCCGCTAGACCCGGAGCAGGTCGCGGACGTCATTGGAGGGTTCGACCTTGTGGTCGATTGCACGGGGATGTTCGCTGCAACGTTCGCGCTCGCCCGCGCATGCGAGCTGGAGAACGTTTCGCTTGTCTCGGTGTCGCTGCATCGCGGCGGCCGCCTGTTTCGCATCCAGCGGCAAGCCCAGGGGGATGCGCCGATTCTGCAGCGCACGAGCCCGGCGTATCCGGCGATCCCTCCTGGTGACGACGAGGAGACGGAGGGATTCCTGGAGCTCGGCTGCACCGCCCCGGTACACAACGCGCCGCCGACTGCCGTCCTCCGAGCAGCCGCCGACACAGCGCTCTTGGCAGTGGAACTCCTCGCTGGTCGTGACACAGGTGCGGACGACGTCGTCACTGTCCTCCACCCGATCGATGCCGCCCCGTTCAACGCGCGAGGCAGCTTCGCGTTCCCGGCTGCAGACGGGTGGGAGCGGGAGCGGCCGAATGCATAGTACGAGCACCAAAGTGCACGTGTCGGAGTCGGCGCTCGACAGGATCCGGGAGGCGGCGACCTTGTCCCATCCGTTTGAGACCGGGGGAATTCTCGTTGGTGTCCACGCCAGTCAGCACCCGTGGGTCACCCACGTGGTCGAGGTTCGTGCCGTCGAGCGGGGGCATACCGCGTATCGCCTCCCCGCGGGCGTGACGCGACGAACGGTGAGACAGCTTCGCGATCTGGATCCGCGGCTCGGGTATCTCGGGGACTGGCACTCTCACCCGATGGATGTCCCCGCCAGCACGACCGACAGGCTGACCACCGTGACGACAGCGGTCCGCACGATGCAGCCGACGTTGCTGTTGATCGCACGACGTGTCGAGGACAAGTACGCGATCGACCTGCACATGGCGCGCGGCGTCAAGCTCCGACCGTGTGACATCATCCCCGCGGGCGACCTGCCCACCCCCTCGACCGAGAGCGAGCACACACATGGTTGAACCGTTCGACCTCGCCAAGGCCTACACAGCCAAGCAGGATCACATGCTCACCGGGCTGGGACTCACGCCGCAGTTCACCGATCACCCTGGAACGAAGGGCGACGCCACCGAGGAGCAGTGGACCAGCGTGCTTCGTGAGTTCCTCCCACAGCGGTACGGCGTGGGGCCGATCTTCGCGATCGACTCCCTCGGGCAGCAGAGCGGTCAGATCGACATCGGCATCTACGACCGGCAGTACTCGCCCCTGTTCTTCGAACAGGGGGAGGTGAGCTTCGTGCCCGCGGAAAGCGTGTACGCCGTGTGCGAGGTGAAACCTCGCATGAACAAGGACAATCTCGATTACGCCCGGGACAAGGTCGCCAGCGTCCGGCGGCTTCACCGAACCTCAGCGGAGATCCGGCACGCCGGCGGCACCTACCCGCCACAGGAACCGGACAGCAAGCCGATTCTGGGTGTCTTTCTCAGCACAGACCTCGACTGGAGCGACATCCGCGGTGCCGCGGCTGTCGGGTCCATCGCCGAGGACCAGCCCACAGCGCTTGATCTCGGCATCGCCGTGCGCGGCGGCGCATTTGACCGGACGGACGGGATCGCCTACGCGCCGCCCGGACAGGAGCTCATCTGGTTCGCGACTCGTCTGTATCGCGCGCTCTCCCGGCTGGGCACGGCGTTGGCGATCGATCTCGACGCGTATTACCTGCCGTTGCAGTCGCCGGCCGGTTAGGAAGCTGCGCGCTCGGCCGCGGCCTGCCGGTCGGCGGCGTAGCGTCGGGCGGCTTCCCACCAGTAGTTGTCGCGGATCCGGTACAGCAGAGTCCGCTCTCCCGGGACGCGGCCGACGAACTCGAGGAAGTGCGCGTCGCGGAGCTTGTGAATGAGAGGGTGGACGATGCTGCCCAGGAGGCCGGTTGCCTCGACGATCTGCTTGGGTGAGAAGGTGTCGCCTTCGAGGGCGGCGATTTCGATGACGACGGCGTTCATGTAGCTGTTGCCGAAGAACAGGCGTGACTCCTCGGGTGCGATCGGCTCCACTATCGTCATGCCCCGAGTTTCGCACACGTCGCCGACCCCGGGCACGTGCGCGAAGGTGATTCCGAGGCGATCTCCTTCCGGTGTTGTCTATCTCACATACACAACTTGACTGTTGCCGCTTCGAGGGTACAGTGAATGTGACATTCACTAGGACGTACGTCACGTAGTACGTATTAACCCGAATTGCAAGAGCGATTCGGTACGACGTGACTTACGTACTAATGGTGGTTTCGTGCATTGTTGCGCGTGAGAGCAGGCGCCCATGATGGCCGCATGATCACAAACCGGGAGACCGCCGCAGACGCTGCTGTGAGCCGGTTCCCGCACCGAGGAGCGTCGGGACTGTGACCGGGCCGGCGCCGACCATTCGGATCCGCAAGTCGGATGACCAGGTCGACGTCGTTGCGTTGGACGCTGTCCGTGTTCGTCAGTTCGACACGGCGGTGCCGTGGCGGGAGTTCCGCTGGTACCGCAAACAGCGGCACTTCTCGGGGTCGTACTGGTCGGCGACGATGGAGGCGCCGGTCGGGTACGAGTCGCGGCTGGAGTACGTGAACCTGCTGTTGGCGGATTTCGATCCGCGGGTGGTGTGGATCCTCTCGCAGCCGTTCTTGATGGAAGGCGACGACCGCGGCACGACGCGCCGGCGTATCCCGGACTACCTGCTCGTTCACGCGGACGAGTCGGCGTGCGTGGTCGACGTGAAGCCGGCGGAGAAGCTGTCGCGACCGAAAGTGCGCGACTCCTTGGCGTGGTCGCGGCGCGTGCTCGAGCACCACGGGTGGGAATATCGGGTTCAGTCCGAGCCCGACCCGACGCTCCTGGTGAACGTGCAGTTCCTTGCCGGCTACCGCCGCCGATTCCAGTTCCTGGACGCCGAGGTCGATGCCGCCGCCGCGGAGCTTCGCACGCCGCTGACGCTGGGGGAGGCGGTCAGGGCCGTCACTCCGATCACGGGCAACCCCCGGTTCGCTCGTTCCCTCGTGCTGCATCTGCTGTGGACGCGGCGGCTGCTCACGGACCTGACCCACCCACTGAGCACCACCAGCCTCTTGGAGCCGACATGACCCCGCATGACCTGCGCCGCGGAATGACGTTCACCCACCGCGACGACGACTTCGTGATCCTCCGCGTTCTGGGCGGTACGGTCCTGGCCCGGGATCAACGCACCGGTCACACCCGACATCTGGCAGTTGACGTAGTTCTTAGGGCAGTCGCCGCGAGAGCACACCGAACTGGCCCGTCGGGCGACACCGGTCGCTATGACCTGGGCCGGGTGTGCGCCGGACTGGGGATCTCCGAGGTCTCGGTGCCACCGGGTATGGGCGACAAGTGCGGCGCCGAGTCGGTCTTCCGCGCGATCGACGCTCTCATCCGCGATCTACCCGGCCATCGACCTGCCGCATGACCACTCAGGAAGGAACGCACAGATGAAGAACACGTGGAAGATCACTCCCGGCTCACAGCTCGCGTACGACGGCGAGATGTGCACGGTCGCGGAGATCGGCGACGGTGCCGTCATAGTCCGCACCGCCGATGGCCGCACACGTCGACTGCGGATGATCGACGTGCTGCGGCCCGCAGCGGAAGGCGGCAAGACACACATCCCAGGCAGACGGAGCGACGACAACGTGTCGGAGCCTTTGATGCTGGTGTGGTCGGATGCGACGGGGTCCGCGCAGGCGGCCGCTCACGATCGAGCCGACCATGTGCGTGAGGTGCTCACCGGGTACCGGTCGGGAACCCGCGAAATCGCCCGCGACGGGGAACCGCGGCTGGAGTACCACCCGCAGCGCCCGCTGCGGGAAAGGCAGAAGGCCAAGGCCACGGAGCTTGACATCGGGCTTCGAACGCTCGAACGGTGGGTCGCCCGCTACCGAGACACCGGCGAGGCCGGCCTGATCGACACCCGCACATCCCGAACGGGCGCAGCGCTGACGAACTTCGATCCGCGCTGGGTGGACACTGCGCGGATCGTTCTCGACGAGCAGGACGATCAGGCCAAGGTGCAGAAGAAGATCGTCTTGGCCAGGATCGCCGCCCGTGTCGAGCGGGTTTACGGTCGCGGTGTCGTCAGGCTCCCCTCGACCGCCGGCGGCTACCGGGCGCTGGGCGAGCTCTCCCGCGGCCGAGGCACATTCGCGGGGTCGACGAAGGCGAAACGGTCGATCGCGAACCGGCCGCCCGCACCCTACGGCAGGCTGACCGCGACTCGGCCGGGCGAGATCGTCCTGCTGGACACCACCCCGCTGAACGTGTTCGCGGTCGCCCCCGTCACCGGGAAGTGGGTGTGCGCCGATCTCACCGTCGCGATCGACCTGTACTCGAGGTGCATCCTCGGGTTGCGGTTGACGCCCGGGTCGACGAAGTCCATCGACGTGTCCGGCGTCCTCGCCGAAGCGATGCAGCCCTTCGATGCACCTACAAGCTGGGACGCTACGGCCCGCTGGCCGTATCACGGCGTTCCCGACACCGTGCTCGTTGACCCTGCCCGCACCGATGTGGCCAGATTCACTCGAGCAGGGATCCTGCCGGAGACGATCGTCATCGACCACGGCCGCCCTTTCCTCTCCGAACACGTCACCACGGCATGTGCCCGGTTGGGAATCTCGATCCAGCCCGCCCGCGTCTACCAACCCACAGACAAGAGCCCCGTCGAGCGGTTCTTCCGCACCCTCGACGCGCTGCTGCAGGAGTTGCCCGGCTATAAAGGCGCCGATGTGTCCGGCCGGGGCGACGACCCGGAGGGTGAGGCCGTCTACACGGTCCCGCAGCTGGAGCAGATCATCCGCGAGTGGATCGCGACCGTCTACCATCTCCGCCCCCACGAGTCCCTCGTGGACCCGAGCCTGCCGGGTGTGAAGCTCAGCCCCGCGCAACGGTACGACCAGGGTCTCGCCGTGGCGGGGCAGCTGCGGCTGCCGACCGACCGGAACGTGCTGTTGGAGCTGCTGCCGGTGGTGAAGCGGCAGTTCAACCACTACGGGGTGGAGATCCACAAACTCCGCTACACCGGCGAGTCGGTGGCGAAGTACCGTAACCGGGCCCGGTCGATCCACCGCGACACAGGCACCGAGTGGCCGTTCGTGGTCAACCCGGACGACCTGACCCGGATCTACTTCCATGACCCCGAGGACCACACCTGGCACACCCTCGAATGGGAGCACAAGGGGGCCTTCGACACCCCGTTCAGTCTGGACGCGCTCGAGTACGCGAAGAAGATCGCGATCCGGCAGGGCCGCCCGTCCCAGGTGGATGATGTTGCCGCGCAGCTGTTGGAGGACTGGGGCGCCGGTCGCGGGTTGACGCCGTCGGAGCGGCGGATGAGCGCGCGGATGGCCGCGCAGCTGAATGATAAGGAGCCGGACCCGGACGGGGTGTGGTCGCTGCGGACCGTGCAGCGGATGCTCGACGCGGAACTGACCGCTTCGTCCGATCTCGCCACCGAGCTGACCGGCTCCGCCCGCGACCCGCGCCGACGCGTCGACCTGCCCGAGACGGGGGATGACGATGATGAGGACGATATCGACGAGCCCACCATCCGATCTGACTACCACTTCGAACCGATGGAGATGCTCCGATGACCACCCCCACCAGCGAACCGCAGCTGTCGACGCGCCAACGAAGCCTGTCCACTTACGAGGGGTGGACGGACTTCGCCGAACGACCCGCGCGCGGCCGCCCCGAACCGCTCACCCGCGACCAGCTCGACGGCATGTCGCCGCAGGACCGAGCCGTCTACGACCTGGAGAGGCGGGTGTGGCACGCGAACATCCTGCTGCGCACCCGGCAGGTCGAGGACATCGAACTGCAGCTGGCGGACATCCTCGATTCGAACCTGCAGGACTCCGACCGGGTGAAGTCTGCCGCGGCGATCGACGCCCCGCCGGCGCTCGGCAAGTCGACCGTGGTGAACAACTTCGGCCGGGTCTTTCACCAGCAGCGGATCGCGGAGGCCGGGGAGTGGCTGGATGCGGATCGGGATGTACGGCATCTACCGGTGTGCCACGTCACCTTGACGGGGCGGCTGACGATCAAAGGCCTTCACATGATGATCCTCGGGTTCTACGCCCACCCCGCCACTGCTGGCATCCTGCACCGCTCCATGGCCGGTCGGGATCTGGCGCGGGCGGCGGCGGAATGCATCGAACGGCACGACACCCGTCTGGTGATCGTCGACGACTTGCACTTCCTGAACATGCGCACCCGCGACGGGGTCGAGGTCGCCAACCAGTTGAAGTGGCTCGCGAACGAGTACAACGCCACCTTCCTGTTCGCCGGTGTCGCCCTCCGCGCCCGAGGCCTGGTCGGCGAAGGACACACCGGGCAGGAGGCGGCAATGGCGCAGACCTTCCGCCGATGGACCGTCCTCGGGCTCAGCCCATTCACCCTCACCCACAAGCGAGGCCGGGAGGAATGGGACCGGCTCCTGTTCGGTATCGAGCAAGCACTTGTGCTCACCGATGCCCGCCCCGGGATGCTGGTCGACCTCTCCCGGTACCTGTTCGCGCGCACGACCGGGAACATCGGATCGCTGATGGACCTCATCCGGCGCGGGGTATCCCGGGCAATCCGCACCGGCCGGGAGGCCATCGACCGGGAACTGCTCGACGACATCCGCATCGACGAGGGCGCCGAGACCGAACGTCGTGAACTCGAGGCGAAGCTCGAACAGCAGGTGCGGAACCAGAAAGCACGACGCCGCCGCCAGAACAAGGACGACGAGGCGGCCGCCGCATGACAACGAACAACGTATTGCGCTCGGACGATGTGCGGCTGCTGCCGTTTCGGGTGCGGCCGCTTCCGGATGAGCCGTTTGATTCGTGGGTGGAGGCGTTGGCGGCCGCGAACCGGGCGACGATCGCGGAGGTCGGGTGCGCGCTGGGTCTGATCGAGCAGCGTCATGGGACGGAGGTGTCGGCGACGTGGTGGATGGCGAACGCGTGGGCGACCGAGCTGACCGATGCGCAGGCGGCCCGTGTGGGGCAGGCGACGGGTATCCCGGCGGCGCAGTTTCAGGAGATGACGAGGATGCGTTTCGCGCGGCATGCGATCCGCCGCACCCGCAATGGGAGGATCAGCGTCCGGTGCGCGGCTGCGGGGACGGCGGGCCGGTTCTGTCCGGAGTGTCTGGCTGACTCGTGTGGGCGGTGGCGGATGTCGTGGCAGTTTCCGTTCGCGTTCGCGTGCATCAGGCATCGTCGGATCCTCGTCGACGCCTGCCCTGCATGCGGTCGGCATCCGCGCCAGGTGGGGCATCCGCTCGCTGTGATCCCCGTGCCCGGGCAGTGCCACAACCGGGTGCGCGGTGCGGCGATCGGCCCGATCGCGAGCCGTTGCCGCGCCGACCTCACCGTCGACACAGATCGAATCCCGGCGTCGGAGGCGGTGCTGCATGCCCAGCGGACGATGATGCGGGTCGTGTCTTCGGGGGAGGGCAGGTTCGGGATCTACGCCGCGGCCCCGCAGCCCGCGGTGCGTGTCCTCGAGGATGTTCGCCTGCTCTCTCGCGCGGCTCGCGTCATGTTGAACGACGGCCAGGTTGACGGCGCGGTGCTCGGGACGGAGCTGCTCGAGCATCTGCGCAGGGGAGGCATTGACACCTCCTGGTCTTCGTCGTCGACCTCGGCCGCCTCGGCGGCAGGGACGGCGATCGCGATCGCGGCGTTGGGCGACTCCGGTCGCACGATCGAGTTGCTGCGGGGCCGCCTCGCTGCCAGCACGTCCTACACGTTGAGCACTCCGCAGGTGCAGTCGCTGATCGCGGCGTCGTTCGGTCGCACGCGCCGCCCCACCGGGTTCCTCCAGTCCGCTGGCCCGGTCGATGTCGACCCGAGGGAGAGGGCACGGAAGGTGCCCGCGCAGTTCTGGGACGAGTGGACGGCCGTGCTCGCCCCCGGGCGCATGGACAGGGAGATCGCGGCGTCCGCTCTCGCCGCGGCCGTGGTGTTCGCCGGCACCCGGCTGACCCACGCCGCCGCCCTCGCCCTGCTGGACTCGGAAGCGCCGGTGCGACAGGTCACGAACGTGATGCGCGAGTTCGGTCGCGGAGAACATGAACACCGCGCGCTAGGCGTGATCCTCCGCCTCGTCGCCTACCTCGACAGCCACGAGCCACCGATCGACTACGCGCGCCGACGTGCGCTCGAGTGCAGCGCACTGCTACCCGACACGCAGTGGCGCGAGGCGTGCCGCAGGCACAATGTGCACCCAGGAGCGGGGCGCCGACACCGGCACGCTCGGGCGCACCTGTTCCGTCTGATCACCGGGAACCCGCTGCGAGCAGTGCCAGAGGGCTGGGATGCCGCCGACGTCACCTTCGCGTCCGAGGCGAGGTTCGTGGGCCGCATCCCCGAGAAACTGCGCGTGGACCTCAACCGGATTGGCGACGAGTTCATCGCCGCCCACGGTATTGACGAACCGCTCACTTGGACGCCACCGCTCGCCCAGTTCGACATCGGCCCGGCCGTGGACGTCCCCGGCGAGCTGTCGTGGCCTCCCGCCCGGCCGTGCAGTACACGGATCGACGCGAGCGTCGGCGCGGACGGCATCGCCGATCAATACCAGGCCGGCTCCAGCACGTACCAGCTCGCCGAGCTGGCCGGGGTGTCCCGACAGACCGTCTCCCGGCTGCTCGCTGACCGATCCACCTCGACGCGTCGTGGTCGACCGCCCATGCATGTGATCGATGAGCGGTGGCTCCGACACCAGTACCTCGACCAACGGCTCACCATCGGCCAGATCGCCTCCCTCGTCGGATGCACCACCCCGACGATCAGTCGCCGATTGCGGGATGCCGGGGTTCCGATCCGCCCCGCCGGGAGCGCGAGCGAAGCCGCGACCCTGCACCCGCATCCGCTCCCGGGAGCTTCGCCGCTCCTGCGCCGTACCCTCATCGGCAGGCACACGATCGAGCGTGCCCGTCGCTTCCTGATCGCCGCCCGACACAACAGCATCCGGGCCGCGGCTGCCGAAATCGGGGCAACCCAAAGCACCCTCAGCAAGCAGCTCGCACGGCTCAGCCGCGACGCCGGCGGTCCCCTTCTGACCCCAGGAGCCCGCGGCCGCCCCATGACTCTCACACCCCTCGGCGCGCGCCTGGCCCGCGAACTCCAAAGAATACTGCCGGACGGGAGCGGCCACCTCGAACCGGGAAGGACGTCAGCATGACCGGCGATAACACAACCACGGGCGAGAGCCCGCTGTTCGGCGACGATGCCGCGCGGCTCGGACGCGACATCGTCGAGCAAAGCATCGCGCACGACATCGCCGCCGTTCGGGCAAGATTGCGCGAGCTCTGGACCGATCCCGCCATCGATGTCTGGCTGACCAGCCCCAACTCGCATCTCGATGGAGCCCGCCCCATCGACGTACTTGCCCTGAACGGCGTGGAGGCCGTGATGGATGCCATCGATGTGGAAGTAGCCGGAGGATCACGCTGAGGTGACGCATAGAAAGGCGTCGACGTCGCCGTCGGGGCGGAACGTGACGATAATGCATTGGCGGCGCGACAGCTGGATCCGCTTCCGAGCTGAACCGCGAAGTCTCCCAATCCGGTCCCGCCGGCGGCGAACGGTTCACATCTACCGCGCCGTGGGGCATACCACCGCAGCGGTCCCTTCAAGTGATGTTCGGGGGCGAGTCGGGGTGGGAGGAGTCGAGCGCGCCGAGGAGTTCTTCCAGCACGACCCGCAGTTCGTTGTAGCCCATCATGTAGAACAGCGCGTCGGAGTTCGAGGTTTCGCTGCCGTCGAGGTCCGCGATGGTCTGGCGGGCTTCGCGGATCGCCACGTCGAGCCGCGGTTCGACGTCCGGCAGGCCGCGAATCCAGGCGTCGATGACGGTGAACGGGATGGGGGCGAATTGGTGGGCGTCGACGCCGACGTGGAACTGGTGCCCGTTGGGTCCGTGGTCGCGGGCGTGGGTGTGGCCGTGCAGAAGCGGGATCCCGTCGTCCCACCGCGGTCGGTGCGTGGTGTGCCGGTCCGACTCCTGCGAGTCACCCTTGTAGGGGTAGTGGGATGCGAGGATCCGGTACCCGCGCCGGGTGCCCGCGATGACTTCCGGAAGGACGACCCATCCCGCGGCCTCGTAGAGGGGCGCGAACCGTTCAATTGCCTTCGTGGACTGCGTCGCCGGCGACACCCGGTCATGGTTGCCGGGTACCAGGAATCGGCGACCGTTCAGTTGCGCGGTCAGGGCGATCGATTCCTCGATGGGGCCGAGCGCGACATCCCCGAGGTGCAGCACCACATCCGTCGGGCTGACCGTCTCGTTCCATCGGCGGATGAGTTCCGTGTTCATCTCCTCGACGGTCGCGAAGGGGCGTTCCGCGAGTTCGCTGATCCTGGCGTGACTGAAATGGGTGTCCGCGGTGACGAAGTCGACCTGATTGAAGTCGAACCACGGATACTGGCCCACGGCCACGCCCCTCTCGCAGGTGATGGGTGTTCTGCAGAATCTAGCGATGTCTAGCGTCTTGGTAGACCCTGATGGATCTCGCTAGAGCTCGTCGAGGTCGATCCCGAACTTCCCGGCGAGGTCGGCCAGCGGGATCTCATCACTGTCGACGGGACGTTCACGGACAATGCGCGCGATCTCCTCCTCCTCGGCCGCATCCTCCGCCGCAGCGATCGCCGCCAGCTCCTCGACCAGGACATGAATGGGTGTGCCATCGGCGGTCGCGCGGCACCGGATCTCGGCGGCGGCGTGGGCCAGGGTGTACATCCGCTCCCACGGGTGATCGCCGTGCCGGAAGGTGGCGACGGTGTCGCGGGTGTAGCTGCGCTCATCCCCGGGGACGAGCCACCGTTCGGTGCCGTCGGAGCCGTGGAAGAAGTCGACGTAGCAGTTCCCGCACGGCATCCGGTAGACGCCCGGCTCGGTGGGTGCGGACGCGGTGTTGCGCGCGATCATGTCGCGGATGATCCGTTCCCAGTCGCTGTTCTCTTCTGCGTGCGTCACAGTGGTTCCCCCTTCCCAGCAGAACAGAGCAGTCTGTCACGCCGGTGACGCGGTGTCCACGGGAGCGGGGTCAGAGCCGGTCCGGGTCGAGGGTGCGCTCGAGGTGTTCCGCGATGCATTCCCACCAGCTCTGGTGGCGATGCCCACTGGACAGCCCGAAGATGACGGAACCGGCGGGCATGTCCGTGCCCTGGGACGGGAGTGCGGCAACCTCGAGGAAGGGGATGTCGACCGATCCGCTGGCGGGGTCCGCTTCCTCGGCGATCCAGCCGGGCAGGTCGGTACGTGGCGGCCGGAGCACGGTGAGCACGTCGGGCAGCACGGTTCGGACGAGGTTGTCGAGATCCTTGCCAGTGTCGGGGTCCTCGAACAAGATCATCGAGATCCCGCTCGTGGAGCGCATGGGAAACAACCCCGGGAACTGGTCACGTCGGGTTGCGAGCAGCTGCTGAAGGTTGAGCTGGAATGCCCGGCTTCCACCTCGTTCGGGCAGCACGCCGAGGTGGAAGATGTAGGGGCTGTACGCCAGCCAGTCCCGCACCCGCCCCCACAGGTTGTGTCCGTCGACGGGCAGCCGGGTGAACAGGGACGAGAAGATGAGGTCCACCAAGCGCTGCTGCTGTACTTGGTCGGTGTAGTCGATCTGGTGCCCCAGCAGGCGGTGCTCGCCGGCGTCACGCTCATCGTTCTGGTCGAACAGTGCCCGATGGTCCACGAGGTGATCGCGGTGAAAGCTGGCGTGGAGCGGATCCGCGTACCGCCCGCTGTCGTCGTCGTCGAACGGATCCCATCGTTCGTCCAGCTGGGACGCTGCCCGAAGGTCAGCGAGGACGTTGGCGCGGGGTTGCGCGGTGACATACGTCATCGCCGATCGCTCCCCAGTGGCATCCGGGAGGGGTGGGGCGGCGTCACCCCAGAACGTGACAAGGTCGACGGATGACACTGATTGCGGCCGCCAGGTGCGCGCGAACAGCAGCTTCACCTGCCGGTCATCGGTGTAGACCCGCCCGGCTAGTTCGTCGAGCAGCCACTTGCAGATGCTGTCGATGCGCGGGCCATTCGAACTGGCACCGAACACCTCGATATCGAGGGCGATCGCCGCGCGGGGCTTGGGCCAGCGTGTCCGCTGCCGTGCGTATTGGACGAGTGCGTCGGTCTCGAATGCCTCGTCGAGCAGGTCGCTGGCCTTCCGCCGAGTTCCGGCTCGGGTCTTCTTGGTCGGCGGCTCGAGCGGCAACGCCAACTGCAGCGCCTCGCCCCGGCGGCGGGTGAAGCGGATCGCCTCGGCGTGGTGGGTTTCCCAGAATCCGCGCATCCGTCCTCCTGGCGGCACTCGTCTACGGCGCCGGGGGGTCGCTGATCCCCAGGTCCAGTTCCTGCGGTGTGTCCGGCGTCACGGGCTGGTCGGTCTTACGAGAGGCGGGGGCCGTGGCACCTGCGGGGGGCGTGGGTGATGCGCCGGGGCCGAAGAGGCGGGTGCGTGCGGCGACGAGCATCCGCCCGTCCAGTTCAGCGGCTTCGACAAGGAACGCGACGACGTTCTCGGCGATCTTTGCCGCGATGTCGTCGTGGACTGTGCCGAACCCGTCGGCGGTGGTGGTGCGTGCGGCGACCATCGTCGCGCTGGCGAGGTACTCGAGGTACTGCAGCGACGTGATCGTGGTGTCGCTTCGTCGCATGATCCGGGTGATCAGGTCGATCATGGCTGGGAAGTACTGCGGGAGCGGGTCGATGCTGACCGTGTCGGGGAGTTTGCCTTCCCGACGCAGCTCGGCCAGCAGGGAGCCGAGGTTCTCCTTCTCGCGGACCTGCTCGGCACCGCCGAGCACGTACTCTTTTAGGCCGAGGGCGACGTTGGACACGTGCACCCCCCGGATGGTCTGGATAGCGTGCAGCGCGGCCACGAGGTAGAGCCATGCGCAGTCGAAGAGGATAGCGAGGTGTTGCGGGTTGCGGCCGTCCAGGTGGCGGCGAACGCCGCGGAGGTGTTCGACCATCTGGATCAGGTTGAGATGCCGGTCGTAGATCCAGTAGTCGAACTCGCGGTACTCCAGCAGTGACTTCAGCTTGCGGTCTTGCTCCGCCCACCGTTCCTTCACCGTGGCGACATGGGCGCGGTCGAACAGGTGAGACAGGGGCAGCTGGTCGACGGGCAGCTCGGTCGGGTGGAGGGCTTCGAGCGCGGTGACTTCTTCGCTGGTGAGTGCCGTGATCTGTAGCCTGGCGGCGAGCTGCCGGCCGCCGCGGGATATCTCTCGCTCACGGACCATGTACGCCGAGGTGGCGGAGAAGAATTCGGAGAGCCCGCGGATCCAGAACATGCGGCTGATCGCGCTGCTGCCGCCGGTCTTGCAGTCGATGATCGCAGTTTCGACGGCGGCGCCGGGGGCGAGGGTGACGCCGAGCACGTCGAGGTCGGTGTATGACTCGATGGGTGTGCGCGGGCCGGGCGCGGGGGTGCTGGCGGAGCCGAACGCGCGCAGCGGCACGTCGATGCGGGTGGAGTAGCCCATCCGCCACAGCAGCCGGCGGGAGGCGACTTTCAGGCCGAGGTCAAGTTCGCTCACAGCGCCGCCCGCCCGTATGCGGCGCTGATGACGTGCTCCCACTGGGCGACATTCATGCTCTTCTTCTCCCGGACCCGGCCAATCGTCTGCATCGGGGACACGTACGTGCTGCCCAGCGCGAGCGCCGCGCGCGCCTGATCATCCCCGACCCGATTCCCGACCGACTCGCCGAAGGTGAGAAGGTCACGGGCGAGTTCGAGGGCGGTCCGGTTGTCAGCGGAGTCGATGAACGTCGGCACCACCCAGGACCCGCCCGGCATCGTGTCGGGGTCGAACCGGATCATCCCCATGCAGTGCATCAGCCCATACTGGCGGCGGTGCGAACTGTGCGGGGGAAGTGAGCCGCGGTTCGGGTCCAGCCACTTGTTGATCACCCGTACCAGCTGGGCACGGTCCAGCGAGGTGGCGCCCCCGTAGTACTCGCCGCACTTCAGGCTCGCGATCACCGCGAGAGCCTTCTCCAGCACCGGCTTGCGCTCCCGCAGCAGCCCAGGGTCCACGGAGTACGGCAGCACCGGGAATGACTCGGCGACCCCACCGGGGGTGTCCACCGACGGGGCCATCAGCAGTCCGCCGGCGACCGCCTGCCCGATGACGTCGCCGGCGCGGGACAGCGGTATGCCCTGCTCCCCGCGGAGCGTCGCGAATGCGTCGGCGAGTTCGTGACCACCGTGTTCGGAGACGAGGTCGGCGAGGGCGTCGGGGTGCTCGAAGCCCATGAATGGCGAGATCGCCATCCGACCGTCCTTCATATCGACCAGTCGAGCCAGGTTCGACTCTGTCGCGACGTCGAGCACCTGCGGCAGTTCCGCCTCATCAAGTCCGAGCCGCGCGGAGAGTTCCTCGACCGGGATCGGTGCGGACGCCAGCCCGTCGACCAGGCCGACTACCTGCTGCTCGAGTTCGGTGGGCGCGTTGTCACGCCAGGCCGTGCCGAGACCCTCGTACATGTTGCGGTACATCGGGACCTGCTCATTGAACGACACGATCCGGGTCGAGGACCTCTTGATGTTGGTGACGAACCCGGCGGCTTCCAACGAGTAGATGACGTCGTTGAACGCATACGGGCTCACATCCAGTTGCTCCGCCGCGACCGCCCGGAGTGATTCCGCGTCGGAGACCACGTCCTGCCCGCGGACCAGGGCCGCCAGGCTCGCCGCCATACCGATCTTCTGCGTCTCGGTCAGCGGCGTCAGGATCGCGGAGTTCGGGTCGATGTTCCGCAGTCCGGAGTGCACGTCCTGGCACCGCAGTCCCTCTTCGAACTTCTCCATGCCCGCCCTACGCCCTCGAACCCATCCCAACTCAGTCGATTGGGATAATCCCAATTCTGGTAGCATAGTCGTTATGGAGGTTGGGGAGCGCGTCCGTGCGCGCGTTCGCGAGGCCCTCCCAGGGCGCACCCACGCGAGCATTGCGGAAGAGATCGGGATGACCCCCGATGCGTTCTCCCGCGCTGTGAACGGCGGTCGTGGATTCTCTGCCGCTGAGCTCGCCGCCCTGTCTGAGGTCTTGAACACGTCGATGTACTGGCTGGCCACCGGTGAGCGCGACCCGTCCGAAGCGTTGGTCGTCGCCCGTCATGAGTTTGATCATGACACCCGGAGCCGCCACGCGGACTGGGACGACCTGAAGTCCACCATCGAGAAGGTATCCCTCGCCTACCGACAGGCGCGGTTGACCGACAAGTCGGTCGATGTTCCCGTCGACGCGACCGCCGTGCGTCAGGCGCTCGGCGGGGGTTTCGTTCGGCCCTTCGCTGAGAGGCTCGCGGATGTGTACCGGATTGATGTGATCCGCGTCGGCGGGCTGCGCAACGCCTGCTCTGTGAGTATCGCCGGGCGCGGGGTCATCATTCTCAATGAGACCGGCAACTGGTTCCACCAGAATTGGTCCCTCGCTCACGAGCTTGGCCACCTCGCTCACGGCCACGCGAACGCCCCGGAGCCTCCCACTCCAGTTGAGAACGACGTGCAGGAGACCGCCGCTAACGCGTTCGCAGCGGAGCTGCTGCTCCCGACCGAACTCCTCAGGACTGTCGACTGGTTGAACGTGTCTGGCGACGAGGTCGCGGCCGCACTCTGGGAGTGGGGAGTCTCGACGGACGCGTTACGCCGCCGCCTCACCGCCTTGCGATGTCCGACATCAGCGGCGACGGATCAGGTGCTCGGGTGGACGACACAGAAGGTTCTGCGCCGGTATCCCGGCTGGAATGACGACGGCACCGATCAGATCACCGAACGCATGGAGGCCGCCGCCTCCCGACGATTTCCCCTCGAACTGCAAGCGGCGCACGTCGAACTCATCTCCCAAGGGCGACTTCCGAAGGCGACCCTGGCATGGATGCTCGACGTGGATGAGGACGAAATCGAGATCGACGAACCCGACACACCCGACGCGGATATCGACGAACTTGCGCGGGCACTCGGGTTCGTGGCGACGTGACCACCCACCTCCTCTTCCCGGACAACACCGTCCTGGTCCGCTTCGCACGGATCCAACGAATGGACCTGCTCGCCGCGCTCGTCCGAGACAACGGCAGATGGTGCGGCACCGTTGCCGGCGAGTGCGTTCGCAGCTCTCAGGAGCCGGGGCTGGAGTCCATGACTCAGGCTCACAACATCTTCGGCGAACCCCTCCGCCTCCAGACCGGTCAAGAGATCGTCGACACCACCACGATCCGCACCTCCCTCGCCGCGCCCGGTGACCCAGCCACTCGCCATCTCGGAGAAGCGGAGACGATATCGATCATCACCAACCGCGGCTTGAGCGCCTTCTTCGTTACCGACGACCGGTCTGCCGCTCAACGCGCCCAGGAGCACGGCATCCGCACCTACACGACCTGGGATCTGCTCCGACTCGCCGCACGCATCGGCCTGCTGACGGCAGACGACGCTTACGACTACGTCCGCGAACTCGGCGGTCATCGAGAGAATCTGGCCCACGTGCAGACCCGAGCAGTCTGGTTAACGTGGTGCGCCGCCTGACGGGCAGGGGCGCGCAAGGACGCTGGCGAGAGCGTGTTTCGAGAGGAGATTCATGGCCAAGATTCGAGTTCACGAACTCGCGAGCGAGCTCGGTGTCGACGCCGCAACGGTACTTGCGCGTTTGAAGCTGCTTGGCGAGTACGTCAAGAGCCCATCGTCCACCATCGAAGCGCCGGTTGCCGCGAAAGTGAGAGCGACTTTCGGAGTGCGCACACCTCGGCCCGCGCCACGCCCCTCGCCCGTACGCCGTGATCACGTCGACCCGTACGTGGACAGCCCCACCTTCGACCCCACTGCGCCGTCGTCACGACAACACGGGTGGCGCGCGGGTGCAGTACCCGTGCCGCGTCACCCCGATCTGCTCAAGAACATCCAGAAGACCAGGCAGCGGTTCCCTGCCTTCGGTGATCATCTCGACGCATTGCGCAGTCTCGGGTCACAGGTCGTGTACGCCGGGCCGTGCAGGCAGGATGGCTTCAGGGACTGCGTGATCGTGCATGTGCGATTCAGCGGGGCGATCGAAACTGGGTTCGGTTTCACGCGTGAGGTGATGCTGTTCTACAGCCCTCACGAGGACCTGCAAGTCCGCACGTTCGAGGCGGCCGCTCGCGAGCTGGCGAGGAAGGACCAGCCGGTCACTCCGGACATCTTCTTCATGTGGTCCCCTGATCAGCGACTGGGCATCAAGCTCAACGATTGGTCTCGACCGTCGAAGCTCGCCATCCCCTTCCTGATCGACGACGAGGATGAGCTGTCCCTGATCACGTTGTTGCGCAACCATATCTACGCGCGGGACTTGTTCTACATGACGACTCCGGTCTTCGGAGCGAGCTTCTTCGGCCGCCGCACCTTGTTGCAGTCGCTGCGCGACGATGTCTTCAATCAGCAGGTGACGGGAGTGTTCGGGCTACGGAAGTCCGGCAAGACGAGCATCCTCATGCAGCTGAAGGAGGAACTTCACGACGATCACATCGTGACCGTGCTGATGGATCTCGAAGCCTTCCCCTCGCCACCGGAGGACCCCACCGACGACATCGTCAGCGATCTGCGCCGCCGGCTTATCGCCGAGCTCAAGACGCATAAGCTTCGCACCCAGGAGTTGTCGCAGTTGTCCGAACGGCCGTCCATTCTCGAACTGAAGAATGCCCTGCAAGTGATCCTCAAGCACCTGTGGAAGGACGGCTACCGCATTCTTCTGCTCCTGGACGAGATCGAATACCTGACCCCAGCTGACCGGATCGACATTGCTGAAGGAGACATGCCACGCGTGGCGCAGCTGCTGTCCGCGCTGCGCAGCATCGTTCAGGAGTCCGACAACTTCACCTTCGTTCTCTCCGGGCTCACCAGCGCCATCGTCGAAGGCGGCCGACTCTATGGACGCCCAAACCCTCTGTTCTCGTGGGCCAAAGCGGTGTACGTGAAACCGTTGAAACGTGAGGAAGCTGATGAGCTCGCGAGCACCGTGGGCGGAAAAATGGGGATACAGATCGAGCCTGGCGCCCTGGAAGCTCTCCACGAGGCTTCCGGAGGCCACGCGTACCTCTACCGAAACCTCAGCTCTGCAGTTGTCGGACACCTACCCACGGATGTCTTTCAACGCACCATGATCCGCTCGGCGGTGCTGACCGAACTGGACGACTGGAGGAGTCGCGTCCAAGGGAACGTCGAAGAGATGATCCAGCATGTCAAGCGTTACTACGCGACCGAGGCAGTGATGCTCGAACTGCTGATGGACGACCCCGGGGATTTCAAAGAACTCGCCCCCAGTGAGCACGTTGCCGTGCGCCGGCTCAAAGATCTCGGCTTGATTCACGAGCGCGATGGCGAGTATCAGCCGAGCGTCATCCTGGAGCTGGTGTGAGCGCCGTCGACTACTCCGCGTGGGTGGACCTCATCCACCAGAAGGTCGAGCAGCTACGTGTGGTGTTCCTGCAACTCGGCTCCAGCAACGAACCCGCCCGCCGCGCCTTGACCTCATCGCACCTGAAGGTTGAAACCGTCCGCAACTACATGAAGCCCGACCGGGAGCGTGTAGAAGGCACTGTCCTCGTCGACAAGATGGAGACCATCGCAGTTGCCAACCCCGATGTCGCCATGGGTGCGCTGCGGGAACGAGTCTTCGCAGACGTCGACGCGGGCACCCGGGTCGTGCTGCTCTCGAGGGCACCTCGGATCGCGTACCCTGCAGTGGGACTGTCTGAATAACGGTGTGTGGGGTCCGGCCTGATCCGAAAGGAGACGGCCGTGGCTGACACGACCGAGTTGTTGGAAGACGCGATGATCGATCCCGTGACGGGAGAGATCATCGATCA
>NZ_JBFECV010000005.1:0-279580 GCF_041379845.1 Microbacterium sp. BWR-S6Y | reverse complement strand
GGGACATGAGGGCCTCCTGGTTCGTGAAGCGGTTGAACTCAACAGCTCCACTTCACAACCGGAGGCCCTCGCTTTTTAGCTCCTCATAGCCGTGTCGCCGAAACAACGTCCCTGGACATCACATCTAGTTCGTACTAGCGAAGGGATGTCGCGAATGGTCGTTCGCACGTCGTCGTCTCCGTCCACCCCCGCCGAGAGCCTCGAGGCCCTGCGCCGAACCGCGCCGCTCACGCAGTGCATCACGAACGCGGTGGTGACGAACTTCACCGCCAACGCGCTGCTCGCCCTCGGCGCCGCCCCCGCGATGTGCGACATCCCCGGCGAGGCCGGCCTGTTCGCGGGCATCGCGGGCGGAGTGCTGGTGAACCTGGGCACCCCCACCGCCGAGCAGCGGGATGCCGCCCGCGAGGCCGTGGGCGCGGGCACGCCGTGGGTGCTCGATCCGGTCGCCGTCGGCGCCCTGCCGGTCCGCACCGCGCTCGCGAGGGACCTGCTCGCCGCACGTCCGTCGATCATCCGCGGCAACGCCTCCGAGATCCTCGCCCTCGCCGGAGCGGGTGCCGGTGGCCGCGGAGTCGATACCACCGACTCCCCCGACGACGCTCTCGACGCGGCCCGCACCCTGGCCCGCGCGACGGGCGCCACCGTCGCCGTGTCGGGCGAGGTCGACCTCATCGTGGATGCCGACCGCACCGCGCGCGTCACCGGCGGCAGCGTCCTGCTCACCCGGGTCACCGGCGGCGGATGCGCGCTCGGAGCGGCGATGGCGGCCCTCTCCGCGGTGACCACGCCGTTCGACGCGGCGATCACCGCGAGCGCGGTCTGGGCGATCGCGTCGGAGCGGGCGGCATCCGTCTCCCGCGGTCCGGGGTCGTTCGCCGTCGCCTTCCTCGACGAGCTGGCCGCGCTCGAACCGACCGATCTGCGGTCGGTCGACATCCGGACGGAACGAACCAGTGCCGAGGGCGCGGGGACCGCGCGATGAGCCGGGACCTCGCGCTGCACCTGGTCACCGACCACCGCGTGCCCTTCGCGCAACTGCGCGACATCGTCGACGACGCCGTCGCCGCAGGTGTGACCGTGGTGCAGCTGCGCGACAAGGTCGCCACGGGTGGCGAGCTCTTCGCCCGCGCCCTCGACCTGGCCGATGTCGTCGCCGGACGGTGCGCGTTCGTCGTCGACGACCGCCTCGACGTCGTGCTCGCCGCCCGCGACCGCGGAGCGAGGGTCGACGGCATCCATCTGGGTCAGAGCGACCTGCCGGTCGACGTCGCCCGCGCGCTCCTCGGGCCGGACGCCCTGGTCGGGTGGACGGCGAACACGCCCGCCCATCTCGCGGCGGCCGCGTCGCTGTCCGCCGGCACGGTCGACTACCTCGGCGTCGGCGTGATCCGCGCCACCGCCACCAAGCCTGACCACCCGCAACCGCTCGGCGTCGACGGATTCGCAACCCTCGCGGCCTCCACGCCCCTGCCCTGCGTCGCGATCGGCGGGATCGGTGTCGACGACGTCGCCGCTCTGCGACAGGCGGGGGCGGCTGGAGTCGCCGTCGTGTCCGCCGTGTGCGGTGCCGACGATCCCGGCGCCGTCGTCCGTGACCTCCGCTCCGCCTGGGCGGCCGGGGCATGAACGGCCCGGGCACGCGCGGCGGGGACTCGAGCAGCCGAGACACGAGCAGCCAGAGCATGAGCAGCCACGACACGAGCAGCAGAGGCGTCAGCCCGCGCGTGTTGAGCATCGCCGGCACCGACCCCACCGGTGGCGCCGGGGTGCAGGCCGACCTCAAGGCGATCGCCGCGTTCGGCGGGTATGGCATGGCGGTCGTCACGGCCCTCGTCGCCCAGAACACCCTCGGCGTGCGCGAGGTGCACGTGCCGCCGACGGCGTTCCTCGACGCGCAACTGCGCGCGGTCAGCGACGACGTCGAGATCGACGCCGTGAAGATCGGGATGCTGGGCTCCGCGCAGGTCGTGGCGCACGTCGAGGCGTGGCTGGTCGAGGTGCAGCCGCCGATTGTCGTGCTCGATCCGGTGATGGTCGCCACGAGCGGCGACCGCCTGCTCGATCCCGAGGCCGAGGAGGCCGTGCGCGCCCTCTGCCACCGCGCGGATCTCGTCACCCCGAACCTCCCCGAGCTCGCCGTGCTGGTGGCGCAGCCCCGGGCGACGACCTGGGACGCCGCCGTCGCCCAGGCGCAGCTCCTCGCCGCGCGCGCCGACACGACCGTCCTGCTCAAGGGCGGCCACCTCGACGGCGCGCACAGCCCGGATGCCGTCGTCGATGCGAGCGGGGTGCACGCGGTCGCCGGCCGCCGCGTCGACACGCGCCACACGCACGGCACCGGCTGCTCGCTGTCGTCTGCGATGGCGACCCTCGCCGCCCACGGACTGACCTGGTCCGAGGCCCTCGAACGCGCCAAGGCCTGGCTGACGGGCGCCCTCGAGCACGCCGAGGCCCTGCACGTGGGCCGCGGCAACGGCCCCATCGACCACCTGCACGAACTGCGACCGCACATCGACCTCGCCCCGTCGTGGAGCGCCGCCCGATGGGATGCCGCGGCACCGACCCGCGCGCGGGTCGACGCCTGCGCGTTCGTCCGGGGCCTGGCATCCGGCACCCTCCCGCGCGCCGCGTTCACCTGGTACCTCGGTCAGGACCTGCTGTACCTGCGCGAGTACGCCCGCGTGCTCGCACGGGCCGCGGCCCTCGCGCCCACGGTCGCGGAGCAGCGGTTCTGGGCCGCGGCGTCGGTGTCGTGCCTCGCCGAGGAGGCGGCTCTGCACGAGTCGCACGTCGATCCCACGGGGCTGGCACCCGCGGCATCCACCCTCGACTACACCGCCCACCTGCTCGCCGCGTCGGCCGCGGGATCGTACGCGGTGCTCGTGGCGGCGATCCTCCCGTGCTTCGTGCTGTACACCGACATCGGCGCACGACTGCGCGGCACGTTCGACGCCGACCACGCCTACGCCGACTGGCTCACCGCCTACGCGGACGAGGCGTTCGCGGCGTCGTCACGAGAGGCCTCGACGATCGCCGATGCGGCAGCCCGGGCGGCATCCCCCGCCGAGCGCGCCGCGATGGCCACCGCCTATGACCGGTCGATGGCCCTGGAGCTGGAGTTCTTCGAGGCGCCGCTGCGCTGACCTCACCGCGCGCGAGTCGCCATGATCCGTCGCTTCGGACGGGCCGGAGGCGACGATTCCCGGCGACTCGCGCGGCGGTGGAGGATCAGCCGCTCTTGCGGCGGAACTCGCGCTTCGTCACGGCGGCGTGCGTGCCCTGCACGGCGGAGTGACCGTCGAGGTGCGCCTGACCGGACCGCTGCTGACCGTTCTTCTTCGCGAGAGCCTCTTTGAACTTGCGCTTCATCTCGTCGGATGCCGCGGCATCCGAGGTCTCGTCGGAACTCATGCCCCCACCCTAGGCACGCCGACGGACGACGGCCAGCGCTCAGACGTGCCGCACGCGCTGCTGCAGGCGCGTCCGGATGTCGAACAGCTCGGTGCCGCCGACCTCGCGTGCGTCCGTGATGCCGCGGCGCAGCAGAGTGGTCAGCGCACTGCGCGTGACCAGGGCGACGGGGGTACCGCGCACCTTGCCGAGCTCGGTGATCGCGTCGGAGACGTCGTCGTCGGGAAGCACGACGATCGCTCCGCTGAACCGCACTCCGGCGGCGCGAGCCACCACCCGGGCGCGCGAGACGAGCTCGGTCACGGGGGCTCCGATCACGTTCGGGCCGGTGATCTCGCCGCGGCGCACGCCCACCGGACCGCCGAAGTCCTCGCTCAGCATCGCGTAGAGGCCGCTCGGGCCGAGCACGAGATGATCGATCTTCTGCTCCGGGTCGATGCCGTCGCGGTCGGCGAACACGTCGTGCCACACGGTGTACCCCATGCCGAGTTCGGACACCAGACGCGCGGTCTCCTCCTCGGCGAGCGCGTCGGCGAGGATGTGCCGGATCTCGGGCGGCGCCGAGCGCACGAGCGCCGGATCGTACGGGTCGGCGACGTCGACGCCGCGGCCCACCCACTCGCGGATGAGGCCGAGGTAGCGCTCGCGACGCCAGCCCCCGGGCTGCCCGTGCGAGCGAGCGCGCGGGCGCGTATCGGCCGGACGAGAGGGGGCGGATGCCGACGGCGCCCCGCCCCAGTCGTGGGACGCCGCCGCCGTTCCGTGGCCGCGATCGTAGGCGCTGCGCGCCTCGGGCGTTCCGACCAGCTCCCACGCCCGCTGCACCTGCACGAACAGGGCGGCGTCGCCGCCGGTGTCGGGATGGGTCTCGCGCAGGCGCACCCGGTAGGCGCGACGCAGGCCGTCGTCGTCGATGTCGGCCGCGACGCGGAGCACCTCGTATGCCGAGGACGACATGGGACTGTCGAACACGTGCGTCTTCCGTTCCGCCGCGGGGCGCGGCGATTCCAGGCTAGCCGCCGGTGTCTGTACGCCGACCGGAATCAGCCGTGCCTTCGCTGAGGGCGCACAGTCCCCGCGCCGCTCTCGCCCCTACCGTCACCGTCGCCGTCGCCGTCGCCGCCGTCGATCGCCGCGGCGGGCCCACGCGGCGGCGCTGCGGCTCGACAGCGCCAGCAGCACGAGGATGTCGAGCGCCAGGGTGATGAGCGTCGTGCGGATCGTGATGTCGGACGACCCGTCCCACCACGCCGCGAACGACGCGAGGATCGTCAGGGTCGACGAGATCATCACGATCACGCGGGCCGCGTTGCTCCCCCGGAGCACCAGGATGCCGAACACGAGCTGCACCACCGCGACGGTCGCGACGAGCGCGAAGAAGACCGCATCGCTCACGTCGTAGTCGGCGGCCGACGAGGGCACGTCGAGCTCGCCGGTCGCGAGCGCCGCGAGGGAATGCACCCACGGCGGCACGTCGATCACGACCGTGAGGCCCCACGCGAGCGCCGTGACCGCGCGCAGGAGTACGAGCACCCCGCCCGCGAGCGTGGTGACGGGGCGCGGCATCGCGGGATCCGCCGCGATCGGCGCGGCGAGGGGTTCGAACGCCGCCCTCTTGTCCGGATGCCGTTCGTCCGGATGCCGCAGGCTCATTCGCCCTCCCCGTTCCGGCGCGGGCGGGGCGCGGCATCCGCCGTCTCCCCCGACTCCCGGACATCCGCTCCGCGCACGTCGACGATCGGCAGATCGCCGTCGGTCGAGATGCTGTCGCCGCCACCGTTGCGGGCGTGATAGCCCGTGGAGAAGTCGCGGATCACGTCGACGGCGACCCCGGGCAGCGGCTCGAGGGTCGAGACGATGTGGTCGCGTTCGATGTCGGTGTCGGCGTCGATACGGTGCGTCACCTGCAGGGTGAACAGCGACAGCCCCACCGCGCGGTCGAAGGTCCCCGCGGCGAGCCAGTCGACGCGACGCCCGCCGGGCAGCAGCCACCCGTCGGGGCATCTCCACAGGCGCACGTGATGGCGCTGCGCGGGCGAGCCGGCGACCTCCTGCTGGTAGGCGAGGTCCTGCACGCGCCCGAAGAGCAGCAGGGGGCTCACCGGGGCGCGCGGGTAGCTGCGGCGTCGCAGCGTCGAGGTGACGATGCGCCACGACGAGCGCAGCGTGACCGGATCGGCGGGGATCCACCCGGCCCCCGCCATCACCGCCTCGACCTGCTCCCGCTCGCCGAGGAAGGCGAGGTTGACCGGATCGCCCAGCAGCCCGTCGGAGGTGCGCGTGCGGCCCATGAAGTAATCGGGGACGTAGATCGCGGTCAGGATGCGATGCAGGCGGGGCAGCACGAGGTAGGCGAGCAGCAGCCAGAAGGCGACCGCCATGACCACTCCGCCCCAGCCGAGCGAGAACGACTGCGTGAAGCTCAGGTACGCGAGCCAGATCGCGGCGAGACCGGCGAAGACGAAGAAGAACCCGTCGAGGGCTCGACCGAACGACCAGCGGCGCCGCGGCGGGGTCATGGCCGGATCGCTCCCGCCGTCGACCCCGGACCGGTCACCACAGCGCCGGCTCCGGCTCGTACGCGAAGGCCGCGGCCACGCGATCGGCGGGCAGCTCGTCCCATCGGGCGGGCGACCAGCGCGGCGAACGGTCCTTGTCGACGACCTGCGCGCGGATGCCCTCGACGAGGTCGGGCTGCGTGAAGGCGAACCAGAGCACGAGACCGTACTCTTGGGCGAGCGCCGCCCGCAGCGACGGCAGCGCGCGCGCCCGGCGCACGGCCTCGAGCGTCACCGCGAGCGCGGTGGGCGCCGACGCGGCGAGAAGGTCGGCGGTCTCGTGCGCCTCGGGCTCGGGCCGAGCCCGCAGGCGGTCGATGATCGCCGGGACATCGTCGGCGGCGAAGGCGTCGTCGACCCACTCCCGCGCCACCTCGAGCCGCGAGGGCTCCGGGCTCTCATCGAACAGCAGCACCAGCTCGGTCGGGCTCGAGGGGTCGGCGCGGTTCTCGAGCGCTTCGTACAGCGCCTCGAGATGGGCGGTGGGCACCATGTGGTCGGCGAAACCCGCGTACAGCGCGTCAGCGGCATCCATCGTCCCCGCCGTCAGGGCCAGGTACTCGCCGAGCCGGCCCGGAGCCCGGGCGAGCAGCCACGAACCGCCCACGTCGGGGGTGAAGCCGATGCGCGTCTCGGGCATGGCCAGGCGCGAGCGGTCGGTGACGATGCGGATCGCGGCGTGGCCGGCGAGACCGATGCCCCCGCCCATGCAGACGCCGTCGGCGATGGCGATGACGGGCTTGCGCGAGGTGGCGATGCGGTGGTCGAGGGCGTACTCCTCGCGGAAGAAGGCGTGCACCTCGTCGACGCGACCGCCCGTGACCATCTCGTGCAGGGCCCGCACGTCGCCGCCCGCGCAGAACCCGCGCTCCCCGGCGCCGTCGAGCAGGATGACGTCGACGTCGGTGTCGCGTTCCCAGCGGTCGAGCGTGATGTTCAGCGCACGGATCATGTCGAGGTCGAGGGCGTTGATCGCCCGGGGCCGGTTGAGGGTGAGGTGGCCGAGGCCGCGTCGGCCGCCCACGAGGACGCTGTCGTTCTCGGTTCGTTGTGCGTGCACGGTGCCACGTTACACACGCGCCGAGATGCGTTTTCGGCCTCGGATCGGGGAGGATGGACGCAAACGCCCGCCGAACGAGAGGTGTCGGATGCCCGACGGACAGGTGCTGGAGTTCGCCGGACTCACCAAACGCTTCGGAGCGGTCTCGGCGGTCGACGATCTCTCGGCCCGCATCGAGCCGGGTCAGGTCACGGGCTTCCTCGGTCCCAACGGGGCCGGCAAGACGACCTCGCTGCGCATGCTCCTCGGACTCGTCCGCCCCACGTCGGGCAGGGCGACCATCGGGGGCCGGTCCTTCGCCGAGCTCGACTCCCCGCTGCAGACGGTGGGCGCGGCGCTCGAGGCGTCGAGCTTCCACCCCGGCCGTTCTGCCGCGAACCACCTCAAGGTCTACGCGCGCGCGGCGGGCCTGCCCACGTCCCGCATCGACCACGTGCTGGGGCTCGTCGGCCTGGCCGACGTGGCCGGACGCCGCGTCGGCGGCTTCTCCCTCGGCATGCGCCAGCGCCTCGGACTCGCCACGGCCCTGCTCGGCGACCCGGGCGTCCTGGTGCTCGACGAACCGTCGAACGGCCTCGACCCGGAGGGCATCCGCTGGATGCGCTCGCTCCTGCGCCACCTCGCCGAAGAGGGACGCACGGTGCTCATCTCCTCGCACCTGCTCGCCGAGGTGCAGCAGACCGTCGACGCGCTGCTGATCATCTCGCGCGGCCGCCTGGTGTTCCAGGGCGGCATCGAAGACCTCGCCGACCCCGACGAGTACGCGACCGTGGTCGACTCCCCCGACCGCGCGGCGCTGTCGCGACTGCTCGACGAGCGCGGCATCGACTACCAGCTGCTGCGCAACGGCTTCACGATCCGTCACCACGAGCCGGTCGAGATCGGCGCCCTCGCGGCCGACTCCGGCATCGCGCTGTCGAACCTGCAGAGCAAGGGCGCGAGCCTCGAAGACATCTTCCTCGAGCTCGTCAGCGGCGTGCGCGTGCACGCGAGCGCGGGAGGAGCGGCACCGGAAGCGGCCGCCGCCGTGGCCCCGGCGGACGAGCAGACGACGGATGCCGCGACCCCGCCGACACCCGCACCGACGGCGTCCGACGAGGAGCCGGCGTCCACCGCCGCGCCGATGGCCCCGCCCGTCGCCGCGGATCGGGTGGTCGACGAGCCCCGCCCCTCGACGGCCCTCGTCGCCGTGATCGCCCCCGCCGCGACCCGGGGCACCCCCGCCGCGCGGGAGTCGTCGCCCGCGCCCGACGCACGCGACGCCGGCCCGCGCCCCTCGTACGCCGTGGCCTCCACGGGTGTCATCGACATCGTTCCCGGGGGCGCCGTTCCCACGGGCGCCGCGCCCGACGAGGAGCAGCGCGACGAAGAGCCACGCGACGAGGCTCGCCCCGACCACCACGTCCGCGCCGAGCAGGAGGTCTCGCGATGACGCTGCTCGCCGCCACGCGCTCCGAGTACACGAAGCAGTTCACCACCGCCGGGTGGTGGGTGCTGGGCATCGTCCTCATCGTCTACGTCGCCTTCACCGCGGGCGTGCTCGCCTTCGTCTTCGGCGGCGTCGCCTCGGGCCGGCTCACCGGAGCGTCGGGTCCGGCCCTGGCGGCCGAGGGAGTGCCCCCGCTCATCTACAGCTCGGCGTCGGCGGTGGGATACGTCTTCCCCCTCCTCGTGGGAACCCTCATGGTCACCACCGAGTTCCGCCACAAGACGCTGACCCCGACCTTCCTGTCGACCCCTCGGCGCGGCGTCGTGCTGCTGGGCAAGTTCGCCGTCGGCATCCTGGTCGGCGTGCTCTACGGCATCCTGGGCTCCCTCGCCGCGATCGCGACCGGGGCGGGGGTGCTGAGCATCTTCGGCATCGACACCGCGCTGACCTCCTCCGACACCTGGGTGCTCGTGGGCCGGATGCTGCTGGCCTTCGCGCTGTGGGCGGTGGTCGGCATCGGCGTCGGCACGGTCGTGCGCAACCAGGTCGCCGCGATCGTCATCGTCCTCGCCGTGACGCTGTTCATCGAGCCGATCATCCGCACCGTGGGCGGGGTCGTCGAGGGCTTCGGCGAGGTCGTGAAGTGGTTCCCGAGCGCCGCGAGCGACGCCCTCGTCGGGCAGACGATCTTCGGCGCGATGGGAACGGCCGGCGGCGGCACCCTCGAGTGGTGGGCGGGCGGCCTCGTGCTGCTCGGCTACGCGGTGGTGCTGCTCGCGATCGGCCTGCTCACCACCTGGCGACGCGACATCGACTGACCCGGCGGTTTTTGCCGCCGTCGATCGCAGCGGCGAGAATCAATCGTGCTCGATGGACCGGTGATCGCCGAGTGGCTCCCCGTCTCGGTGGGCGCCCTCGTCCTGCTGCTGGTCGCCGCGGGCGTCGCCGGCTGGGTCGACGCCGTGGTCGGCGGGGGCGGGCTGATCCAGCTCCCCGCGCTGGTGATCGGCGTGCCGAGAGACGTCGCGACGCCGTTCATCCTCGGCACCAACAAGCTGTCGTCCTTCTTCGGGACCCTCTCGGCCAGCGGGGTCTACCTCCGCCGCATCCGGGTGCAGCTCGTGCTGCTGATCCCCCTGGTGGCGGGAGCGTACGGGGGCTCGACCGCCGGAGCGGCCCTGTCGCGGTTCGTCCCGCGCGAGGTGCTCACCCCGATCGTGCTGGTGGCCGTCGTGGCCGTGGCGCTGTACACCCTGTTCAAACCGAAGATGGGCCTCGAGCACGCACCGCGCCACGACTCCCGCGCCGCCGTCGCCTGGCGGGCGGGGGCGATCGGTCTGCTGGTCGGGTTCTACGACGGCATCCTGGGGCCCGGCACGGGGTCGTTCTTCGTCATCCTCATCGTGGGCGTGCTGGGCTACGGCTTCCTGCAGGCCAGCGTGAACGCCAAGATCGCGAACCTCACCACCAACCTCGCGGCCCTCGTGGTCTACGGCGTCCACGGCGAGATCCTCCTCGCGCTGGGCCTCGCGATGGCGGTGATGAACATCACCGGCGGGTTCATCGGCGCGCACATGGCCACGCGCCGTGGCAGCGGTTTCGTGCGGATCGTGTTCCTCGTGACCCTGTCGATCCTGATCGTCAAGCTCGCGTGGGACACCGTGGCGCAGTTCGCGGGCTGAGCGGAGCGCCGGTCGCGGCGCTCGCCGCGCATCGCGCGACAGCCAACGGGGTCTCTCAGGCGACGATGTCGGCGACGTCTTCGGGCTCGGATGCCACGTCGAGACGCAGCGCCTTGACCAGGGCCACGCCGTGCTTGGTGGTGAGCACGAGCCGCTCGAACTCGTCGTGACCGGCGAGGTCGACGACCACGCTGGGCTTGCGCCCGCGGATGATGACGAAGTCGTTGCCGCCGGCGGACTTCCAGGTGCCCGCGCCGACCGCCACGGGCAGGTTGATGCCGGGGTTCGGCACTCCGCGGATCCAGGTCCACGCGTCGTCGGTCAACTGCACCCGGTCGATGTGCTCGCGGGGCACGACGATGTTGGTCTTGCGGAACGACAGAGCCCGCTCGGTCGGCGAGAGCACGACCTCGAGCTGCGTCGAATCGAGCAGCAGGGTCACCATGCCTTCCATCCTGCCAGCGTCGCCGCGGGCCGATCCGCCTCCCACCTCACGGGAGCGCAACGATCCGGTCGCGCGAGGGAACGCCGCTCGCAGCCGCCATGCAGCCGCCATGCAGCCGCCGCGCCCGCACCCGCCGTCCCACCCTCGCGGCGGCCCGCATGTCGGAGGTGGGGGATAGCCTGGAGCGATGAGCACGGGCAGCGCTGCGCCGCGAGTCGCACCGGCCCGAGGCACGTCGATCGACGATCTGCTCGCGCGCGTGCGCGCCGGGCACCGGCCCGATGTCGACGAGACCGCGTCGCTCCTGCACGCCGACCTCGACGCCCTCCTCCCGGTGGCCGCGGCCCTGCGCGACGAGGGCCTCGAGAGGGCGGGACGCCCCGGTGTGGTCACCTACTCGCGCAAGGTCTTCGTGCCGCTGACGACCCTCTGCCGCGATCGCTGCCACTACTGCATCTTCGTCGACACCCCCGGGCAGCTCGCGCTGCTGCGCAAGCCCGCCTACATGACCCCCGAGCAGGTGCTCACGGTGGTGCGGCAGGGGCAGGCCCTCGGCTGCAAAGAGGCGCTGCTCACCCTCGGTGACCGGCCGGAGGAGCGCTGGCCCGAGGCCCGCGCGTGGCTCGACGAGCACGGCTTTTCCTCCACGATCGACTACGTCGCCCACATCGCCCGCCTGATCACCTCCGAGACGGGCATGCTCGTCCACGCCAATCCGGGCGTTCTTCATCCCGACGAGCTGGCGGTGCTGCGCCCGGTGTCGCCGTCGATGGGCATGATGCTCGAGACCACCTCCCGGCGCCTCTACGAAGAGCCCGGCCAGGTGCACTTCGGCTCGCCCGACAAAGACCCCGCCCTGCGTCTGAAGGTCATCGACGACGCCGGCGCCGCCGGCGTCCCGTTCACGACCGGCATCCTGGTCGACATCGGCGAGACGGTCCGTGACCGCGCGGAGTCGCTCGTCGCCCTGCGCGAGAGCGCCGAGCGCCACGGGCACGTGCAAGAGGTCATCGTGCAGAACTTCCGCGCGAAGCCCCGCACCGCCATGCAGGGCGCCCCCGACGCCGACATGCGCGAATACCTCGCGGCCGTCGCCGTGGCGCGGCTCGTCCTCGGCCCCGACATGCGCGTGCAGGTTCCGCCCAACCTCTCCGACCCCCGCGAGCTCGGACTGCTGATCGCGGCGGGCATCGACGACTGGGGCGGGGTCTCGCCGCTCACCGCCGACCACGTCAATCCCGAACGCCCCTGGCCGCAGATCGACGATCTCGCCGCGTCCACCGCGGCCCACGGCTACACGCTGCGCGAGCGCCTGACCGCGCACCCCGAATTCGTGAACGCCGCCGAGACCTGGATCGATCCGGCCCTGCACGCGCCCGTCCGCGCCCTCGCGGATGCCGCGGGGCTCGCCGCCGACGTCATCCCGCGCGGTCTTCGGGGCGCCGAGGGCTCCGACCTCACCGACGGTTCCGCGCGCGACGAGAGCTCCCCGCGCCCGACGGCGACCGAGCGGGACCGGGAGCGATCCGCCGCGAACCGCGTCGCCGCCGACCCCGGGGTGCGTCGGCTGGCCGAGCGGGCGGCATCCGATCCCCTGTCCCTCGACGACGCCGACTGGACGCGCCTGCAGCACGCCACGGGTGACGAGCTCGACGACCTCACCGCCGTCGCCGACGACGCCCGCCGCTACACCGTGGGCGAGCCGATCACCCTGGTGCGCAACCGCAACCTCACCTCGACTGGGTTCCGCCGTGCCGGTCGCGCGGCACCGGGAGAGTTCGGTCTCGACGACGCCGCGGCCATCGCGACGGATGCCGTGGACCTCGGGGCGACCGAGATCTGCATCCAGGGCGCGCTCCCCGGCGACGAGGACCCCGGCGGGTATCTCGACCTCGTGCGCGCCGTGAAGAGCGCCGCGCCCGGCCTCCACGTGCACGCCTACCGTCCCCTCGACGTGCGCGACCTCGCCGACCGCGGGGGCCTCGGCCTCGGTGGGGCTCTCGCCGCGATGCACGCGGCCGGGGTCGACACCGTGCCCGGCACCGGCGTGAAGGTGCTCAGCGAGCGGGTGCGCGGTCTCGTCGCCCCGGGCGATCTCGAGATCGACGCGTGGATCGAGACCATCACCGCCGCGCACCTCACAGGCTTCCGGTCGACCTCGGTGCTCTTCTACGGGCACGTCGAGACCGCCGAGGAGCGCGTCACCCATCTGCGCCGTCTGCGCGAGATCCAAGACCGCACGCGCGGCTTCGCCGAGTTCGTGCCGATCCCCCTGCCCGGCGGTGACGTGCCGCTGGTCTCGGGACGCGCACCGGTCGACGAGCACCGGGCGATGGTCGCGGTGTCGCGGCTGCTGCTGTCGGGCAGCATCGCGCACGTGCAGATCCCGTGGACCCGCGTCGGCCGCGAGACCGCGGCGGTGCTGCTGCGATCGGGCGGCGACGACCTCGGCGGCACGCTCTTCGACGGGCGGGTGCTCCCCGACACCGGGATCGAGCAGGGCCTCGAGCTGCCCGTCGCCGCCGCCGAGCGTCTCGCGCGGAGCCTCATGCGCCCGTTCCGGCTGCGCACGACCGATTACCGGGTGACCCACGCCGTGGCGCCGTCCATCGTGACGAGCGGGGGCACGCGCTTCCCACTTACGTCCGACGGATCCCGCACGCCCGACGGAGCGCACTCGTGAGGACCGTCGACGTCGCCATCGTCGGCGCGGGCTTCGCCGGACTCGCCATGGCGGGCGCCCTGCGGCGGGCCGGCCGAGACGACTTCGTCGTGCTGGAGCGCGCCGCCGAGGTGGGTGGCACCTGGCGCGACAACACCTACCCGGGCGTCGCGTGCGACGTGCCCGCCCACCTCTACAGCCTCGCCGCGCACCCCAACCCGCACTGGTCGCGCACGTTCGCCGCGGGCGGCGAGATCCAGCAGTACCTGCGCGACGTCGCCGACCGCGAGGGGCTCGGCGATCGCCTGCGACGGCGTACCCCTCTCCTGGGCGCGCGGTGGGATGCAGAGGGCGCGGTGTGGCACCTCGACACCGGCGCGGAGCCGGTGACGGCCCGCTCCCTCGTGCTCGCCTGCGGGCGCCTGACCGAGCCGCACGTCCCCGCGATCGAGGGGCTCGAGTCGTTCGCGGGTCCCCTGTTCCACTCCGCGCGATGGGACCACGACGTCGACCTCGCCGGTAAGCGCGTCGCCGTCGTGGGCACCGGCGCGAGCGCCGTGCAGCTCGTCCCCGAGCTCGCGCGACGCGCCGCCCACGTCACGCTCTTCCAGCGCACGCCCGCGTGGATCGTCCCGCGCGGGGGCGTCGACATCCCGCGCGCCGAGCGCGAGCGTCTCGCCGCGCATCCGGGCGATCTCGCCCGTCTCCGCGCGGCGCTGTACGCCGAGGGCGAGGAGCGCTTCGCCTCCCGCTCGGGCGACGCCGTGGCATCCGCCGCCGCCCGCGACGTCGCGCTCGCGCACTTGCACGCCCAGGTCGCCGACCCCGCCCTGCGCGAGGCCCTCACCCCCGACTACGCCTTCGGCTGCAAGCGCGTGCTGCTGTCCGACGCGTTCTACCCCGCGGTGGCCTCGGATGCCGTCACCCTCGAGCCCACGGCCCTCGCCTCGGTCGAGGGTTCGGTGCTGACCGCCGCGAGCGGGGAGCGTCATCACGCCGACGTGCTCGTGCTCGCGACCGGCTTCGCGGCGGCGCAGCAGCCCTACGCCGAACTCGTGCGGGGCGAAGACGACACGCTCGCGGCCCACTGGTCCGCCGGAATGACCTCGTTCGGCTCGACGGTCGTCGCCGGCTTCCCCAATCTCTTCGTGCTGAACGGTCCCAACGCGAGCCTCGGACACAACTCCGCCGTGCTCATGGCCGAGGAGCAGGCCGCGTACGTCGTCCGCGCGCTGTGCGAGCGCGATCGGCGGTCCGACCGGGTGCTGCGTGTCCGCCCCGAGGCCGAGGCGGCCTACACCGACGAGATCGCCGAGGCCGCGGCATCCACCCCCTGGCTCACCGGCGGATGCCGCAACTGGTACGTCGACGACCGCTCGGGCCGCCTGACCCTGCTCTGGCCCGGCACGGTGCAGGCGTTCCACGAAAGACTCACCGGTGCCGACGGGTCGGAGTTCGAGCCCGCCCGCGCGCCTGTCACCGGTTCCCTCCCCACCCACCCGCACGGCTAGGAGACAGCGATGACCATTCCCCTGCGTTTCGGTTACAAGGCCTCGAGCGAGCAGTTCGGCCCGAACGAGCTGCTGGAGTTCGGCGTGCTCGCCGAGGAGATGGGCTTCGATTCCGTCTTCCTCTCCGACCACCTGCAGCCCTGGATGCACGACGGCGGGCACGCCCCCAACGCCCTCCCCTGGCTCGGCGCGCTCGGCGCCCGCACCTCGCGCGTCATCATCGGCACGAGCGTGCTCACCCCCACGTTCCGCTACCACCCCGGCGTCATCGCCCAGGTGTTCGCCACCCTCGGCGTCATGTACCCGGGTCGCGTCGTGCTCGGCGTCGGCACCGGAGAGGCGCTCAACGAGGTCACCCTGGGTCTCGACTGGCCCGAGCCCCCCGAGCGCTTCCAGCGCCTGAAAGAGGCGATCACCATCATCAACGAGCTGTGGGCGGGCGAGCGGGTCACCTACGAGGGCACCTATTACTCCGTGAAGGATGCCACCATCTACGACCGCCCCGAGCAGAAGGTGCCGATCTACATCGGTGCCTCGGGTCCCGCCGCCACGCGCCTCGCGGGCCGCATCGCCGAGGGCTACATCACCACCAGCGGCAAGGACCCCGAGCTGTACACCGAGAAGCTGCTGCCGGCGCTCGACGACGGTCTCGGCAAGGCCGGGCGAACCCGCGACGACGTCGACACGCTCATGGAGGTGAAGGTGTCGTATCACCCCGACCACGACACCGCTCTCGAGAAGACGCGCTTCTGGGCTCCCCTCGCCCTCACGGCCGAAGAGAAGATGAGCGTCCACGACCCCGTCGAGATGCAGCGCCTCGCGAACGAGCTGCCGATCGAGCGCGCGGCATCCCGCTTCATCGTCTCGACCGATCCCGACGAGCACGTCGAACGCATCGCCCGGTACGTCGACCTCGGC
Source organism: Microbacterium sp. BWR-S6Y (assembly GCF_041379845.1). Taxonomy (NCBI): domain Bacteria; kingdom Bacillati; phylum Actinomycetota; class Actinomycetes; order Micrococcales; family Microbacteriaceae; genus Microbacterium; species Microbacterium sp. BWR-S6Y. Next base: position 263,901 of record NZ_JBFECV010000005.1, on the reverse strand, counting down.
TTCCGGCACCTCGTCTTCCACGACCCCGGCCACGACCAGGAGCAGTTCCTGCGCATGTACGGCGAGGAGATCCTGCCCCGTCTGCGCAAGCGCTTCGGGTGAGGCGGGGCGGGGTGCGTCACCCGAGTCGGGACCGCAGCACGTTCACCCGCTCAGCGCCACCCCCGTCCGCCGCTGTCGGTGGTTCGACGCACAATGGAGCCGATGAGCATTCCTGAGATCCGCGACGGCTGGTCGATCGTCGTCCCGGTGAAGCCCGCCGCCCTCGGCAAGACGCGCCTGACCGGTGTCTCCGACCGCGAGGCGCTCGCCCGCGCCCTCGCGCTCGACACGATAGCGGCAGCCGCGGCGACCCCGCGTGTCGCGCGCGTGATCGTGGTCACCGACGACGCCGAGATCTCGCGGCTGGTGGAGCAGTGGCCCGCGGTCGACGTCGTGGCCGAGGGCGATGTGCGCGGCCTCGACGCCGCGATCGCGCTCGGCGCCGACGAGGCCGGCCAGGGGGTCCCCCGGGCCGCTCTTCTGGGCGACGTGCCCGCGCTCACCCCGCACGACCTCGACGCCGCCCTCGCCCTCGCCGGCCGCGTGGAGCGGGGCCTGGTCCCGGATGCCGAGGGCACCGGCTCCACCCTCGTCACGGCCCGGCCGGGGGCGGTGTGGGTCTCGGCGTTCGGCGCCGACTCCGCCGCACGGCACCGTCTGCTGGGGTGCGCCGACCTCGCCGTCCCCCGCGACTCGACGCTGCGTCGCGACGTCGACACGGCCGCACAGCTCGCTCAAGCCGTGGCCCTGGGCGTGGGGCCGCGCACGGCCGCGGTGCTCGCGGCAGCGGCGGCCTGACCGGCGCGGTCCGGGCCCGAAGCGTAACCCGCCCCGGGCGTGCGGCCTACCCAGGGCTCCACGCGCCGCCCGAGGCTCCGCGTCATGCCCCACGCCCCCGCCGCCGAACATCACAGAGACACCCACTTCCCGCAGTCCCCCGGTGAGACCCTCCGAGGTGCGCACAATTCTCCGAGCGACCGGGCCGGAGCGCCCTCGCGACGCCCCCGCGAGCACTATCCCGCCCCAGGCCGCTGCGCCCCACGCACTGCAGAAGAACGCGCCCCGGCGCGACGCCCCGGCCGATCTCGCGCAGCCGAGAACCAATTCCGCGAATCGGACAATACCCAGTGTGAGCACGCACGACGGCGACATCATCGTTCGGTCCCTGACACACGGGGCCGCGTTCGCCGACCTCTACGACCGACATCAGCGCGTCGTGCACCGCTACATCGGTCGACGGCTCGGCACGGCTTTCGCCGAGGACATCACCTCCGAGACGTTCCTCGTCGCCTTCGCGCGACGCGCATCGTTCACCGGCGGTCTCGATGCTCGCCCGTGGCTGCTCGGCATCGCGACCGTGCTCATGCAGAAGCACGCCAGGCTCGAGGCCCGCGCGTGGCGCGGCATGCTCGCCGCGGACATCGCCCGCGTCCACATCGATGACATCGAAACCGCCGACGAACGGATGGATGCCGACGGCCTCGCGCCGCATCTCGGCGCCGCGCTCGCGGACCTCTCGCGCGGCGACCGCGATGTGCTGCTCCTGCACACCTTCGGCGAACTCGACTACGCCGGGATCGCCGAGGCCCTCGGCATCCCTCTCGGGACCGTCCGCTCGCGCTTGAGCCGCGCGCGGCGGAAGGTCCGCGCTGCAATCGCCCCGCACGTCAGTCCGGCCCCCGGCCGAGAAAGAGAGCACCACCGTGGATGAGATCTCGCTGCTGAACCGCGTTCGGGCCGACGTTCCCGAGCGCATCCCCGACGATGTGATCCGTGGTCGCGCGGCGCTACTGCGCGCGATCGAGGCACCCGCCGCCGCGCCGGCTCGACGTCCGCGCCGCCCGTGGATCTGGGTCGGCTCCGCGGTCGCTGCGACCTGTGCCCTCACCGGGGTGTTCGTGTTCGGTGGGGTCCTCAGCGGCCCGGGCGGTGCCGATCCCGCCGCGGCGGCGGTTCTGGGCTCGGCCGCCACGGCCGCGCGGAGCGTGGTCGACCCGGTCGTCGGTCCGGGACAGTACCTCGAGGTTCGCACGGACGCCGTCTACGCCGCGATGGGAACGACCGAGGCCGACGCCGAGGCTGCCCGACGCGAGAACGACGGCAACCTCCGAGATGGCGATCTGACGACGTTCCTCGAGCGAGATCTGCGAGTCCTGTGGGTACCGGCCGACCGATCCGCCGACTGGATCGAGGTGCGGTGCGCGCGCGTTCCCGTCCAAACGTTCGGACCCCGCTCCGAGACGTTTGCCGCCGAGGCAGGAGGCGTCGCAGACGACGCGCGCCAGGTGTTTCCGGGAGGAGAGACCGAAACCGGGTACTCCATCGCGATGCTCGACGCCGACACCGCCGCCGACCTCCCCCGCGATCCCCAGCAGCTGCTCGAGAAGATCTACCGCGACAACGGCGACGCCGGCCCCTCGCGCGACGGCGAGGCGCTCGTGTGGATCGCCGACCGATTGCGTTCCGGGACCGTCCCGGCCGATCTGCGCTCGGTGTTCTACGACACCGCCGCGCTTATCCCCGGCGTCACGATCACTGAGAAGCAGGCGACCCTCAACGGCCGCACGGGCACCGCGATCGGCCGCGACGAGGGCACGAACGGCTTCCGTCAGGACATCATTATCGATCCCGACACGGGCGCCTTCATCGGCGAGCGCCAGGTGCTGCTGGCGCCGGTGGCCGACATGCCCGCGGGCACCGCCACCGGCTCCACGTCGGTAACCACGACCGTCGTCGACGCGGTGCCCGAGGGGACGAGTCTGTGCGCGGGGTGATCGGCACAGGCCCTGCCGACCTGGCGCTGCCGCCCACTCAGGTGGTCATCCTGACGGGTGAATCGGACGCGCCCGTGCCCGTGTCCGTGCGCCGCGAGCGGGGCTAGCCCTGTGACGGTCTCGGAGATGCGCAACAGATCTGGACGAGACGCCCCGCGGCATTCGAGTCCGTTGCGCATCTCCGATGCTGCGCGCACCGCCGAGCGCTAAGCGCCCACAACCTCGAATAAACACTCATTTCTCGGAGTTCCCCGGCGACATCTTCCGAGGTTCGCGCGACTCTCTGAGCAAACGCGCACCGCCGGGAACGTACGTCTCCGAGGCCGATGGCCACGACGGACGCCGGAACCTCAGGCCCCCAGCGCCGCCTCGGCGATCGCCGCCGACGCCTCCTCGTCGCGCATCCACAGCGGCGCGACGACGGCGTGGATCCCCGCGGCCTCGACCGCGGGCGCGGCGGCGGCGTCTTCCTCGGCGAGCACCCACGCGTCCAGTACCCCATCCGCCGACCGCGCGCCGTAGTGCCGTGCGACGGCCGCGGCCGACGTCTCGACCCCGATCGCCGTCAGGCACACGTCGGCCATTCCGCGCACGACCCGCCCGCCGATGATGGGCGAGACGCCGACCACCCGCGCGGAGGTGGCGCGCAGGGCCTCACGCACGCCGGGCACCGCGAGGATCGGACCGATCGACACGACCGGATTCGACGGCCCCAGCAGCACCACGTCGGCCTCCGCGATGGCATCCGTCACTCCGGGTGCGGGCGCGGCATCCGCGATCCCGGGGTTCTCGAAGGCGCGCGGGGGCAGCTGCGCGCGGTGCCGCGTCCACCACTCCTGGAAGTGCAGGCGCCGCCCGTCCTCCAGCAGCACGTGCGTGTCGACCTCGCTGTCGGTCATGGGCAGGAGACGGATGCCGAGCGGCCAGCGTTCGGCCATCCTGCCGAGCACGTCGGTCGGGGTGAGGCCCTCGCGCAGCCAGCCGGTGCGCGCGAGGTGGGTGCCGAGGTCGAGGTCGCCGAGGGTGAACCACGGCCAGCCGGCGCCCCACGCCTGCAGTTCCTCGTTCACGCGCTCGGTGTCGCCCGCGCGACCCCACCCGCGCACGGTGTCGTTCACCCCGGCGAGCGCGTAGGTGATCGAGTCGACGTCGGGCTGGAGACGCACGCCCGAGAGCCACAGGTCGTCGCCCGTGTTGACGACGACGGTCGCCTCGGGAGCGCCGAGCCGGCGCAGCGCCGCGCGCACGCCGAGCGTGAACTTCGACCCCCCGACTCCACCGGCGAGGACGACGACACGGGGCTGGGGAGGGAGCATCGCTCCAGTGTCCCATCCCCCGGTCACCTCGCGGATGGGGTCTCTCCGGACGATCGCGATCGCGTCGGCGTCACTCGCAGCGCAGGCTCGCGGTGACCGTCGCGGGATAGCGTGTGGCGTCGTCGGGCGACGCGACGATACCGTCCTCGGGATTCCATCCCTCGACGACCGCCGCCTCACCGTCACTGGAGGCGACCGACACGGCATCCCCGCCGACGGTGAGGTCGATGTCGTCGGATTCGAAAGAGACCAGCACATCGTCTGCGCCGACCCCGACCGACCCGCGGGCTCCCTCGTCGACGTTCGCGCGGAAGGAGAACGTCCCCTGGGGTGTGACCTGCACGGACGTGCCGCGGGCGCCGGTGTCGTCGCACTCGACGACGTCGGGGGTCATCGTGACCGTCCGTTCCCCTTCGGGTCCCATCCAGGTGACGGTGATGCTGGAGGGCGACGTGGCCGGCGCGCAACCGGTCAGGACGAACCCCGTAGCGATCATCCCGACGGCGATGAGACGGCCCCTCACCGCCCCCACGCTCCCGCGCGACGGCGGTCGAAGTCGCCAAAGCGCCGAACGGCATCGTGTGCACGGTCCCCGGCCGTCGCGGCGACGCGTCGCAGAACGCGGAGATGCTCAAGCGCCTCAGGCGCCAGCCAGAAACTCGATCCCGTCATCCCCCGCCCCCGGTTCGACCGAATCAAGGGCATTCGGGGATGTCAGCACCGAGCCCGGACTACTGCGCCAGCAGCGTCGGATCCAGCGCCTCCGCGGCCGCCTTCGCCGCGACCGGGAGCGCCTCGAGCACGCGCTCGAGGGCGACGTCGTCGTGGGCGGCGGTGAGGAACCACGCCTCGAACACGCTCGGCGGCAGCGAGACCCCGGCATCCAGCATCGCGTGGAAGAACGGGGCGTAGCGGTACGACTGCTGCGTCAGCGCGGTGGCGTAGTCGCGGGGGACCTCGGGCAGGAAGGCGACGCCGAACAGCGACCCCGCGCGCGGCACCGCGTGCACCACGCCCTCGGCGGTCAGGGCTTCGTCGAGCGCGTCGGCGATGCGGGATGCCGAGGCGTCGACCGCGGCGTAGACCTCGGGCGTCGCCAGCCGCAGCGTCGCGAGGCCCGCGGCGACCGACAGCGGGTTCCCCGACAGCGTGCCGGCCTGGTACACCGGGCCCAGCGGGGCGAGGTGGTCCATGACCTCGGCGCGGCCGGCGAGGGCGGCCAGCGGCATCCCTCCGCCGATGACCTTGCCGTACGTGAGGATGTCGGGCAGGTAGCGCTCGCCCTGCGAGGCCTGCAGGCCCCAGAAGCCCGCGGGGTGCACGCGGAAGCCGGTGAGCACCTCGTCCATGATGAGCAGCGCGCCGTGACTGTGCGCGATGTCGGCGAGGGCGGCGTTGAAGCCGGGCAGCGGCGGGACGACGCCCATGTTCGCCGAGGCCGCCTCGACGATGATCGCGGCGATGTTCTCGCCGTGCACGGAGAACGCCTCGCGCACCGCGTCGAGGTCGTTGTAGGGCAGCACGAGGGTCTGCGCCGCGATCGGTGCGGGCACGCCCGCCGATCCGGGCAGGGCGAGGGTCGCAACGCCCGAGCCCGCGGCGGCCAGCAGTCCGTCCGAGTGCCCGTGGTAGTGCCCCGCGAACTTGATCAGCAGGTCGCGACCGGTGACGCCGCGCGCGAGACGGATCGCCGTCATGGTCGCCTCGGTGCCGGTGGAGACCAGACGCACCTTCTCGATCGGCTTCAGATCGCCGACTTGCACGCGCTGCGCGACGAGGTCGGCGAGCTCGACCTCGGCTCCCGTGGGCGCACCGAACGACAGACCCCGGGATGCCGCGGATTGCACCGCACCGACCACCTCGGGGTGCGCGTGGCCGAGGAGCGCCGGACCCCACGACGCGACGAGGTCGACGTACTCGCGACCCGCGGCGTCGGTGATCCGCGGACCCGAGGCCGACTGCACGAACCGCGGGGTGCCGCCGACGGAGCCGTACGCGCGCACGGGGGAGTTCACGCCGCCCGGGATGACATCCTTCGCGCGGGCGAACCACTGGTCGTTGAGATCGGTCATGGGTTGCTCATCCTCTCGATGTGCACAACGCAGGAAATGCGGGGGCGTGCCGGCGCCGCGGGGTGTGCAGGGTCAATCTTTCCGGAGTTGTGCGCCTCGGGGCCGCGAACGGCGGTGGGAATCTCCTGCGTCGTGTCCGACGGCGAGCGCGACCGATGCCGCGCCCGTCGGGCAGACGGCGTCCCGGCCGCCGGGCGGCATCCCCGCCGCGGGTTTACAGCTCTTCGCGGAGCCAGCGGGCGGCCTCGAGCGCCCAGTACGTCAGGATCGCGTCGGCTCCGGCGCGACGGATGCTGAGCAGGCTCTCCATGATCGCGCCGCGGCGGTCGATCCAGCCGTGGGCCGCGGCCGCCTCGACCATCGCGTACTCCCCCGAGACCTGGTACGCCCACACGGGGACGTCGACCGACGCCTTCACGTCGGCGAGGACGTCGAGGTACGGCAGCGCCGGCTTGACCATGACCACGTCGGCGCCCTCTTCGACGTCGAGCAGCGCTTCGCGCACACCCTCGCGGCCGTTGCCGGGATCGAGCTGGTACGAGCGGCGGTCGCCCTTCAGCTGCGAGTCGACCGCCTCGCGGAACGGACCGTAGAAGGCCCCGGCGTACTTCGCGGAGTACGCGAGGATCAGCGTGTCGGTGAAGCCCTCGGCATCCAGGGCTTCGCGCACCGCGCCGACCTGGCCGTCCATCATCCCCGACAGCCCCAGCATCGCCGAGCCCGCCCGAGCCTGAGCGAGCCCCATCGCGGTGTAGCGCTCGAGGGTCGCGTCGTTGTCGACGGCACCGTCTCCGCGGAGCACGCCGCAGTGGCCGTGGTCGGTGAACTCGTCGAGACAGAGGTCGGTCTGCACGACCACCGCATCGCCGACCTCGGCGACGACGGCCTCGGTCGCGCGGTTCAGGATGCCGCTCGGATCGTCGGCCCCGGAACCCACCGCGTCGCGCACCTCGGGCACGCCGAAGAGCATGACCCCGCCGACGCGCTGCTCGGCCGCCTCGGCGACGGCGCGACGCAGCGAGTCCATCGAGTGCTGCACGATCCCGGGCATCGAGCCGATCGGGCTCGGCTCGGTGATGCCCTCGCGCACGAACATCGGCAGCACGAGCTGCGAGGGGACCAGGTGCGTCTCTCGAGCGAGACGACGGACGGCGGGAGTGCGGCGCAGACGCCGCGGGCGGTGCTCGGGGAAGCTCATGAAGTCGATTCGTCGATGGGGAGGGGGAAGCGGGCGACCGCCTCGATGAGGGAGTCGACGGTCTGCCGTTCGGCGACGACGTCGACGCTGAGACCGGCGCGCTTGGCGTCTTTGGCGGTGCGCGGGCCGATCGCCGCGATGACGGTGGATGCCGGGATCTCGGGGAACTGCTCGACGACCTGCTCCGCCACCGAACCACTGGTCACGAGGATGGCGTTGATGCGCCCCGAGTGGACGTCGGTGGCGATCTTCTCGGTCACCGGGACGCCGACCGTGCGGTACGCCACGACGCTGCGCACGTCGTGACCGGCTTCGATGAGCAGGCGCGTGAGCACGGGCTTGGCGATCTCGCTGCGCAGCGTGAGCACCTTGCGGGGCTCGGTCTCGATGGCGATCATTTGCTCCGCCATCCCCTGTGCCGAGTTGTCGCGCTCGGGCACGAGGTCGACGCGGTAGCCGACGGCCTGCATCGCCGCGGCCGTGGTCTCGCCGACGACGGCGACGCGGGTCTCGGCGGGGATGACCGCCTTGTAGGCGTACAGCACGTCGACGGTGGTCGCGCTCGTCAGTGTGAGCCAGTCGAAGGCGCCGGCGGCGAGGTCGGCGAGCGCCTCGTCGAGGGTCGCCTGATCGTTCGTCGGCGCGAAGTTGATCAGCGGGGCGATGACCGGAACGGCACCCAGCTGCCGCAGGCTCGCTGCCACACCGTCGCCCCACGGACCCCCGCGCGGCACGAGGACGCGCCGGCCGGCGAGCGGCTTGGGCACGCTGCCCGTGGTCGGGTTCGGCGTGTGCCAGTGGCCTTCATTCATGTGGTCGACTCTCGTGGTACCAGGTCGGCCGCCCCACGTTCGAGCAACCGACGCGCGGCTTCTCGGCCCGCTCGCACAGCTCGCGCGATCGGCCCCCCGTCGTCGGCAGCATCCGCTCCATTGCCACTGCCCGTTTCCCCACCATACCCCGGTGCGAGGCGCACGGTCCGGTCGATGCCGATCCGTTGCGTACCGTCGAGCGCGTAGACCACGGCGCGCAGCCGCAGGTCGCCCTCCGCCAGCGACGCGTGGGTGCCCACGGGAGCGCTGCAGCCGGCGTCGAGGGCGTTCAGCACGACGCGTTCGGCGGTGATGGCGACGCGCGTGTCCTCGTCGTCGAGAGCGGCGAGCGCGGCGAGGATCTCGGGGTCGATGTCGCTGCGCGTCTCGATCGCGAGCGATCCCTGCCCGGGGGCGGTGGGCCATTCGGCCAAGCCGAGCGCCTCGGCCTGCAGACCGCCGAGGTCTCCGCCGAGGCGCGAGATCCCCGCGGCGGCGAGGATCACGGCATCCAGTTCTCCGTCGCGCACGCGCGCGAGCCGGGAGTCGACGTTGCCGCGAATGTCGCGGATGTCGAGCCGGGGATTGTGGCGCAGCGCCTGTGCGATACGGCGCGGCGAACCCGTGCCGACGCGCGATCCCGGGGCGAGGGAGCCGAGGGCGACGCCGTCGCGCGTGACGACGACATCGCGCGCGTCCTCGCGCGGCGGGGTCGCGGCGATCACCAGCCCCTCGGGCTGAACGGTCGGCAGATCCTTGAGCGAGTGCACGAGGAAGTCGCAGCGGTCGGCGGCGAGCGCCTCGCGCAGGCCGTTCGCGAACACGCCGCGCCCGCCCAGCTGCGACAGCGACGCCCGGTTGACGTCGCCCTCCGACACGATCGGGACGAGCTCGACCGGACGACCGGATGCCGCAGCCACGGCGTCGGCGACCATCTGCGACTGCGCCATCGCCAGGGTGCTGCGACGCGTGCCGAGCCGCAGGGCCGCCGTCACTGGAGGATCTCGGGGATCTCGTCGAGCGTGACGAGACGGCCGGTGTAGAACGGCACTTCCTCGCGCACGTGGCGACGAGCCTCGGTGTACCGCAGGTCGCGCATCATGTCGACGAGGTCGGTGAGCACGTCCGACTCCATCGGCAGCAGCCACTCGTAGTCGCCGAGGGCGAAGGAGGCCACCGTGTTCGCGATCACGCCGCGGTACTCGGAGCCCTTCTTGCCGTGCTCGATGAGCATGTCGCGGCGCTCGGCCTCGGGCAGGAGGTACCACTCGTAGCTGCGCACGAAGGGGTACAGGCACAGCCACTGCTTCGCGTCGATGCCGCGGAGGAAGCCGGGCACGTGCGACCGGTTGAACTCGGCGTCGCGGTGCACGCCCATGGCGTTCCACGTAGGAAGCAGGTTCTTCAGCAGGTCGGTGCGGCGCAGGCGGCGCAGGTCGCGCTGGAGCGCCTGCGGGTCTTCGCCGTGGAGCCAGACCATGAGGTCGGCGTCGGCGCGCAGGCCGCTGACGTCGTAGAAGCCGCGGACGGTGACGCCGTCGGCTTCGATCAGCGACACGAGGTCGGCCAGTTCGGTGGACTCGGCGGCGGTCACCGGGTTCTCGGGATCGCGGCGCAGGACCGCCCACAGCGTGTACACGGAGGAGGAGCTGTCGTGGGACATGACTCCTAGTCTCGTCTCGCCCGGGCGGCGGGCCAAACCGGTTGACTCACCGGTGAACCACCCGCCCGTCTCGTCACCGCCCCGGGCACCCGAAACGTACCCCACCGCGCGCCGAGTCCGCGCGACGGCGCATCGGACCCCGAACGACGTCACGCCCCGCGCACCGGCACGGACCGGGAACGACGAAGCGACCCGCTCCGGCGAGGGAGCGGGTCGCTTCGAGAGGTCTCAGCGCGTGTAGGCGCGCACCAGGCCCCAGACGGCGAAACCGACGAGGGCGGCGACGCCCGCGACGGCCGCGGCAGCGGCCCCGGGGTTGCGCTGCGCCTTCTGCCGGACGTCGTGCACGGCCTGGTCGACGGCGTCGCTCGCGCGACGCGGCAGGTTGGCCTTGACCTCGATCGCGGCCAACGCGGCCTTGAGCTCGGCGCGGGCCGACTCGACCGGGTCGGTGATGCCCAGCGGCACCGCGGTGCGGGGCACGGGGACGGGACGCTCAATACTCATCGCGGGCCTCCTTGACGATGCGGACGTCTTCGGCGATGGCCGCGCCCGGGTTCTCGCGGTTCGACAGCTTCTTGAACCGCAGCCACCCCAGCAGGGCGAGGATCGCGGTGATCACGACCATCACGCCGAACACGACGAGGGCCGACAGCCACACGGGCCACCACGACGACAGCCCCGCGATGACGAACGCGAAGAACACCGGCACGGCCCAGAACAGCACGATGAGCGCGCCGACGAACCAGCCGGCGCCGATCCCGGCGTCTTTCGCCGTGCGCTGCGCCCAGGCCTTGGCACCGTTGATCTCGGCGATGACGAGGTTGCGCACCAGCTCGGGGATGTCCCCGAGCAGCGTGAACAGGCTGTCGTCGGAACGATCGCGGAATCCGCGCGGAGTGGTCATGCCTCAGCTCCCGGACGTGGCGGAGCCGCTCTTGGCCGCGCGGGCACGGCTCGTCGCCGACTTCTCGGCCTGCTTGCCGTCGTCGACGGCGTCTTCGACCACGTCGGCCACTTCGTCGGCGGAGCGCTTCGCGGCGCGGCCGGCGCGCTCGGCGCGCTCCTGCACGGTGCCCGAACCCGATGCGGCCTGGGCGACGGACTTCGCGCCCTTCCACACCACTCCGGGGACGGACTTGAGGGCGGAGACGCCGAGCGCCTTCACCTTCTCGACCTGTCCCTGGACGACGGGCTGCTCCCAGACCTTCTCGGCCTGCGCCTTGATCTGCTCGTACCGCTGGCGGCCGGCGCGTGCTCCGAGCACGTAGCCCGCCACGAGTCCGACGACGAGTGCTGCTTTGCCCCTCATGGGGTCTCCTCACGCTCGATCGAGTGCTGGTCGAGTCTCACAATAGTCATGTATGCCGCATCCGGCATCCACCCTTGACAGTCGGCGTCGCATCGACGACGGCGGCCCTGGTCAGCTCGTCCACAGCGCGACGCTGCGCACCCGGTCGGCCTCGTCGCGCGCGTCGGGGATCACCTGCGCCAGCCCGGTGCCCGAGAGCCATGCCCCCGTGGCGCCGAGCCCGGTCACGGCGCGCACGGCCTCGCGCGCCGCCTGCGTCACGGCGGCCCGACCGATGGTCGCCGCGGGCTGCGACTGCACGTAGCGCACCCGGTGGGCGGCGCGGAGAGCGGATGCCGGCAGCTCGACGCCGAGCATCGCGGCGGCCTCCGACCGGGCGAGGTCGGCCGCGGCGTCGTCGTCGAGGGCGGCGGTGGCCGGCTCCTCGCCCTGAGCCCCGAACGAGACGCGCACGACGTGGACGCCGGGCTCGGCGGCATCCCGCACCCAGTCCCACTTCGCACTCGAGTGGGTGAGGGCCTTCGCCACGTGACTGCCGGGAACGGTGAGCACACCGGTGCCGCGCGGGGCGGCGTCGAGCGCGGGGGCCTCGAGGACGAGGGTGACGACCTCGACGACCGGGGCGATCGGTTCCGCCGCCTCGAGCCCCTCGACGACCGGGGCGAGCAGCGCGCGGGCCGGCCCCTCGGGCAGGGCGACGATCACCGCGCGGGCGCTCAGGGCCTCGTCATCGACCGACGTCGACACCGCCCAGCCGTCGGCGGTGCGGGACAGCCGCTCGGCGCGCACGCCGGTGCGCACCTCGACCTCCGCGTCGCGAAGGCCAGCGACGAGGGCGTCGACGAGGCGTGACATGCCCCCGCGGATCCCCTGCACGGCCCCTCCCGGAGCGGGGGCCTTCGCCGCCCCGGTGACGGGCGCATCCGAGGCGGGGGCGTCGGCGGGACGGGTCTGCGGGCGCCGGGCGCGCACCTCGGCGACGGCTCCCGTGAGCGAGCCGGTGCGGGTGAGCGCGGCGTTGAGACCGGGAGCGGCGAGGTCGACGTCGATGTCGTCGGGACGCGCGGAGTACACCCCGCTCGTGACGGGGGCGACGAGGCGGTCGAGCACGCGCTCGCCCAGGCGCGAACGCACGAGCTTGCCGAGGCTGTGGGCGTGACCGATCGTCAGCGGGGGGCGCACCCTGTCGAGGTAGGCCCGCCAGGCTCCCGACCAGCCGATGACGCGGCGCACATCGGGGGCGAAGGGATTGTCGGGGATGCCGAGGACCCCGCCCTTCGGGAGGGGCGCGGCACCCACGCCGGGAACGCCCGCGACCCAGGCACCCGCCGGATTCGGCGACACCACGTCTTCGCCCAGGCCGAGTTCGTCGAGCAGGTCGCGGACGATGCCCCCGCGGGTCGCGAAGCTCTCGGCGCCGACATCGAGCGTCAAGCCGCCGACCTCGGCGGAGCGCACCACGCCGCCCACGACGTCCGTCGCCTCGAGGACGGTGACGCGCAGCCCCACCTTCGCGCACTCGCGCGCGGCGACAAGGCCCGCGATCCCCCCGCCGACCACGATCACGCGCGTCTCGTGCGCGTGCTGCACGAGACGGTCGAGGGGCTCGCTCACGCCTGCTCCCCCCGCGCGGAGACCTCGTGCGCGGACGCGTCCTGCGCCGACGCCTCCTGCGCGGACGAGTCGTGCGCGTGCGCGACGATGCGGGTCAGCACGTCGGGGTCGGTGTCGGGCGGCACGCCGTGTCCGAGGTTGAGGATGTGCGCGCGCGCCGCCCGGCCACGGGCGAGCACGTCGTCGACGTGGGCGGACAGCACGGGCCAGGGGGCGCCGAGCAGGGCCGGGTCGAGGTTGCCCTGCAGGGTGACGTCGGGACCGACGAGGGCGGCGGCCTCGTCGAGCGGCATCCGCCAGTCGACGCCCACCGCGTCGGCGAGCCCGCCGAGGCGCATGTCGTCGAGGAACGCCCCGGTGCCCACACCGAAGTGGATGCGGGGGACGTCGATGCCCTGCAGCGCCTCGGTCGAGTGCGGGGCGATGAACTCGCGGAACGTCGCGGGCGACAGCGAACCCGCCCACGAGTCGAACAGCTGCACGGCCTGCGCGCCGCCCTCGATCTGCGCGTCGAGGAACGCGCGCGACACCTTCGCGAGCCACCCGGCGAGGCGGTGCCACGACGCGGGATCGGCGTGCATCATGCCGCGCGCCCGGAGGTGCTCCTTCGACGGGCCGCCCTCCACGAGGTACGCGGCGAGCGTGAACGGCGCCCCCGCGAAACCGATCAGGGGAACCTGGTCGCTGAGCTCGGCGGTGACGAGACGGGCGGCTTCGCGCACGGGTTCCGCGGCGGCGGCGACGTCGGCGGGGTCGATCGCGGTGACGCGCGCGACGTCGTCGGCGGTGCGCACGGGGTCGGCGAAGACGGGACCGCGGCCCGGCTCGATCACGACGTCGACGCCGGCCAACCGCAGGGGTACCACGATGTCGCTGAAGAAGATGGCGGCATCCACGTCATGACGACGGATCGGCTGCAGCGTGATCTCCGCCGCCAGATGGGGGGTGAGGCAGGCGTCGAGCATGCGGGTCCCCACCCGCAGCTCCCGGTACTCGGGGAGCGAACGCCCCGCCTGCCGCATGAACCACACCGGCTGACGCTCGGGACGGTCGCCACGGAGGGCGCGGAGGAGGGGAGCGTCGGGGGATGCGGATGCCATGGCATCCATCCTCCCATCCGCCCCCTGTGCGAGAGGGGGATGCCTTGACGTCGAGAGGCCACCCGGAATACCCCGAGGGACCCGGGCGTAGAATAAGAGCGTGTTGCTGTGCGTCAGCGCGAGTCACAAGACCGCGTCCTTCGAGCTCCTCGAGCGCCTCAGCGTACCCCGCACCCCCGTCGCTCCCCTGATCGCCGCGAACGCCGAGCTGGTCCAGGGCGCTGTCGTCGTCGCCACGTGCAACCGCTTCGAGGCGTACGTCGACATGGACGAACCCGTCACCGCCGCCGTCGCCCTGGGCGTCGACGCGACCCTCAGCGCCATCGAGGCCGCCACGGGCGTGCCGGCGGCCGAGCTGGAGGGGGCGTACACCGTCCTCGGCGGAGACGACGTCGCCGAGCACCTGTTCTCGGTCGCGTCGGGCCTCGAGTCCGTGGTCGTGGGGGAGGGCGAGATCGCCGGCCAGGTGCGCCGCGCCCTCACCGAGTCGCGCCAGCTCGGCACCACCTCCGCCGAGCTCGAGCGCCTCTTCCAGCGCGCGTCCGAGGCGCAGCGCGGCGTGAAGAACTCCACCGCGATCGGTCGCGCGGGCCGCTCGCTCGTGCGCCTCGGCCTCGAGCTCGCCGACAGTCGCATCGCCGACTGGTCGACCCAGCGCGTGCTGCTCGTGGGCACCGGGGCCTACGCCGCCGCCACGGTCGCCGCCCTCCGCGACCAGGGAGCCGAAGACATCTCGGTGCACTCCCCCTCGGGTCGCGCGGCGAAGTTCGCGGCCAAGCACGGCCTGCGCGCCGTCTCGGCCGAGACGTTCCCGAGCGCCGTGGCTCACGCCGACCTCGTCATCACCTGCACCACCAGCGAGCACCACGTCGTCAGCGCCGCCACCTTCGCCGCGGGCCGCACGGGCGCCGAGGCCACGGCCTCCGGATGCCCGGTCGACCACGCCGGCCGCCGCCTCGTGATCGACCTCGGCCTCCCCCGCAACGTCGACCCCGACGTCGCGACCGTCCCGGGCGTCGACCTGCTCGACCTCGAGACCATCCGCCTGCACGCCCCGCTCGAGGAGCTGCAGGCCACCGACGCGGCGCGCGACCTCGTGCGCGACGCCGCCCGCCGCTTCGCCTCCGTGGGCGAGCGCAAGAACATCACCCCCGCCGTCGTCGCCCTGCGCGCCCACGTCTTCGGCGTGCTCGACGCCGAGGTCGCCCGCGTGCGCGCCCGCGGCGACGAGGGCGGTCAGACCGAGCAGGCCCTGCGACACCTCGTCGGCGTGCTGCTGCACACCCCGACCACGCGGGCGCACGAGCTGGCCGAGACCGGCCGCGCCGACGAGTACATCGACGCCCTGTCGGCGCTCTTCGGCATCGAGGTCACCGACCCGGCGGCATCCGCCGTGCGTCGCGACATCGCCGACGCCGGCTGAGACCCCGCGGGCGATCGCGTCGCGTACGACGGAGCGCGCGCCGCGGTTCGGGCAGGATGGGGCCGTGAGCACACCGGCATCCGAGGTCTACGTGGTCGCGGGGGAACCCCGCCAAGGCAATGCACTGCGCTGGGTGGCGACGTTCGCGATGGGCCTGCTGCACATCGAGGACGACGCTCCCTCGGTGACGCAGACCGTGATCCGTCGCGTCGACGGCTCCCTCGTGAAGAGGCTGAAGCCCGGAAGCGTCGCGCACTTCGAGGTGCAGATCAGCGAGGCCACCGAGGATCTGCGGGAGATGGATGCCGTGCCCTTCGCGCGCAAGTGGATCGCCGACCCCGCTTGACGGCGGGTTCTCCGCGGCGCCGTCGGGCCTCCGGGGGGTCGGGGCCCGCGGGGCGTGGGGCTCGCGGGGTGCCGGGCCTCGTGGAGCGTGGGGATCGCGGGGTGCCGGGCCTCGTGGAGCGCGAGACTGCATCTCCCTGGCAATCCCCGCTGCGCGGCGCCTCCGATTTGTCGGTGAGATGCCGTCTCGGTCAGCCGGGGCGAGTCGGGGCGGGCGGGGCGGAGCGAGCCGAGGCGGGGGGGCGATGGTTCAGGCGTCACGAGCATCTGCGCGCGTGACGAGCAGCCGCCATCTCCGTGCTCAGGGCAGCACGGCGCAGTCCGGTGCCACGGCGGCAAGACGACCGTCGAGCGTCAGGAGGCGGCATGCTGCGGCGCGAGCGAGCACGACGTACATGGCGTCGTACGCGCTGACATTGTGTCGCAGCGCGTAGACGGCCGGGAGCATCTGCGCCATGGGCACCTGCTCGATATCAAGTTCGACGAACTCGCGGAACGCTCGGAGAGCCTGCTCATCCGAGATCTGTCGACTCAGGGACCATCCGCGGATGACAGAAGCAACCTCAGCGGTGAGATGCTGCGGCGCGAGGAGCTCGTGCCCCTCGAGCATGGTCGCCGCACGTCGGCCTGCCGCAGTGCCGAGGAGAATCTCCGCGACCGCGGACGCGTCGACGATCAGCGTCATCGAGCAGGGCGCTGTTCCGCGAGGACCTCGACCGCTGGCGTGAGAGCGGCCACGTCACGGCCCATGATCCGCTCCAGGAGTTCCGTCCGACTCGGGCGGGTTGCGATGCGGTCGAGTTCGCGCAGGAGGTAATCGCTCAGCGAACGGCCCTCGAGGGCAGCCTTCGCCTTGAGCGCGCGGCTCGTCTCCTCCGAGACGTTCCTAACCTGGATCGTTGTCATGCAATAAGCATATAACACATGCATATTGCATGTCGTTGACGCACGAGCGCATCTGAGACGTCAGGCATCCGTCGGTGCCACACTGCTTTCATGAGTCTCTCGATCACCGACGACCCCGCCGCCGACGAGTTGCTGTCGAGCAACCCGCTCGCCCTGCTGATCGGCATGCTGCTCGACCAGCAGGTCGCGATGGAAACGGCTTTCGCGGGTCCGCTGAAGATCCGGGAGCGCACCGGATCGATGGATGCCGGCGCGATCGCACACGCGGACCCCGAGGAGTTCGCCGCCGCGTTCTCGCAGTCGCCTGCCGTGCACCGCTACCCGGGATCGATGGCGGGGCGCGTGCAGGCGCTTTGCGCGGCGATCGAGAAGGATTGGGACGGCGAGGCCGAGCGCCTGTGGACGAGCGACGACCCCGACGGAAAGACCGTGCTCACGCGCCTGAAGGCGCTGCCCGGGTTCGGCGAGCAGAAGGCGAAGATCTTCCTCGCGCTGCTCGGCAAACAGTGCGGCTTCGACGGCGCCGGGTGGCGCGAGGCTTCCGCTCCGTACGGCGAGGAGGGCTCGTTCCGCTCGGTCGCCGACATCGTCAGCCCCGAGTCGCTGACGAAGGTGCGCGAACACAAGCGCGCCGCGAAGGCTGCGGCGAAGGAGTCTCGGAGCTGAAGTCCGGCCGAGCGTCGCGTCGCTGCCCGCGAAGAGTTCCCGCTGACGGCGCCCGGCCCGGCGGGACGGTGGCTGCCGGCATCCGTCGCGGCCCGCGTTGTCGCCGCGGGTGACCGCACCGGGGCGCCCGTCAGTCGAGATGGGCCGACCGTCGCGGCTCATCACGTACGAGGTCACCGCAGGGCGCGGATCGCGAGCCCCACGGCCTTCAGTTCGCGCAGCCGCCTCTCGTAGGTCGCCGCGATCGTGACGAGGAACGCACCGGCGACGCCGATCCACAGCCACCACAGCCCCGAGACGCTCTCGTAGATCGAGGCGATCCAGGGCCACAGTTGCGCGACCGCGTGCACGATCAGCACGACGCCGCCGAGGAGCACCGGCGCCTGCAGGCGGAAGCGGACGCCGAGCAGCAGGGTGGCCAGGGCAACGGCGCCGAGGGCGACGATGCGCCACAGCGCGTTGGCGCCGCCGAAGTCGAAGAGCAGCGAGGGCACGAGCAGGAGGACGAGCGGCGCGCCCAGTGCGAGCCAGCTGCCCAGCGTCTCGCGGACGCGCATCGCGCGCGCCCCGACGATCAGCGCGCCGATCGCGAGCGGCACCGTGACCGACTCGATCGGGTCGACCACGCCGAGGGCCGCTCCGCCCAGCGCGACAATCGCGCCGAGTCCGAGGCCCACGGCCGCGAGGGAGCGTCCGCCGACCCCGCGCCACGCGGCACCGACGCCCACCACCACCGCCACGGTGATCGATGCCCGGATGGTGCCCTCGTCGGGCGTCACGATGACGCGCGCGACCGTCGTCAGCGCGAAGACGGCGAGGGCGACGGATGCCGCGACAGTGGCGAGCCACGCCGGTGCCGTCCTCCCGTGGCGACGCAGCACCGCCGCCACCGACAGCGGCAGCATGACCAGCGGCACCCACAGGTCGAAGATCGGGTGGTCGAGGTCGGCGAAGGACCGGAGGACGCCCGCCAGCACGAGCGCCGCGGCCGAGACGGCGAAGACCGGGGTCACGAGCGGTGCGAGGCGTGACGGCGACCGCAGCGCCGAGACGATCGTCAGCGCTCCGGCGACGGCCAGCACGGCGAAGGTGCGACCGAGGTCGTCGGAGACGAGCAGTGCGGAGGGGAGCAGGCCGACGGCCAGACCCGTCGCGACGAGGACGCGGTGCGGGAGGATCACCGGGTCGGCCCGGCCGGGCACGCCGGTCGCCAGGAGGGCGAGGGCGAGCGGCAGCGTCACAGCCTCGATCGGACGCACGCCCGCGCCGACTCCGACCACGGCCAGCAGAGCCGTGCCTCCCAACGCCGTGAACCCCGTCACGGCGGGTTCGGCTCCCGGCACGATGCGCGCGAGTCCCTCACTTCGAAGCGCCACCGCGCCCGCCGCTCCGAGCAGCAGCATCGCCACGACGGCGCGCGCGACGGGCCCCTCGCCCAGGCCGATGAGCACCGTCTCCCCGAGGGCGAACACCACGACGCCCGCGATGACCACGCCGCCGGCGACCGCTCGCGACCACGTCGGCTCCCGCCGGGCGACACCGGCCGCTGCGGCGAGCAGGCTCACCGTCACGATCCCCACGGTCGCATCGAGCACGCCTCCGGCGGCGTCACCGCGCACGGACGCCCCGATCAGACACGCCCCGAGCGCGACGACGAGTCCCGCGGCCCCCGCCGCCGCGACGGCGAGCGGCAGCGCATCGGGCGTGCGAGGCGGCCTCACCCAGGCGCCGACGACCGAGAGCGTCGCGCCGACGGCGATCGACACCACGGCCCGCACGGCGTCATCGCCCGCGGCCGTGGCCGTGGGGATCACCGCCAGCGCGACCCCGGCGAACGCGATGACGGCGGGCGCCGCGGCCGAGCGCGCGGGGAGACGGCGACGCGCTCGTTCTTCGGCGGCGGCGATTGCGAGCAGCGCCACCGCGACCGGAACGGTGAAGGCCTCGACCGTCTCGACCCTCTGCGTGGTCAGCTGCGTCCACAGCGCGATCGCCGCGACCGCGAGAGCCGGCCAGACGAGGTGGCGGCGTGGACCCCGCGAGGAGAAGAGCCCGTCGGCCTCGACCGCCTGGATGAGCACGATGACGGCGAGCAGAAGCAACGGCAGGGCCACGCCCGCGGTGAAGACGGCGGAGGCCACCGCTGCCGCCCCGACGGCGACGGCTCCCGCGTCGAAGAGTCCGCGCGTGAGGCGGTCGGTGCGCAGCCGCCACAGCGCGACGGCGGCGCACACCACGCCGACCGATGCCAGGAGCACGCTGCGGGCGAAGGGGGTCGGGTCGAGCTCACGCACCCCGGTGAGCACCGACGCGGCCACGATGATCGGCACGAGGAGCGCGGCGACCGGGCGGACGATCCCCGCATCGGCCGACGTCCGACGAATCACGATCGCCCCTGCCGAGACGACGGTGACGGCACCGATGGCCACGAGCCAGCCCGTCGCCGTGACGCCGCCGCGCGCCCAGACGAGCGCGGGGAAGCCGAGGCAGACGACGAGGAGGAGCCCCGTCAGCGCCATGGCCTCCCGCTGCGCGGGGATCAGGCGCGTCGTCGAGCGCGCGGGCAGCACCGCGACGGCGAGCAGCACCGCCGCCACGGCCGCCCCCGCCGTGAGGGGGTTCGGGTCGTCAAGCCATACCCCGAGACCGCTCTGCACCGCGGAGGGCACGAGCACGGCGCTGAGCGGCAGGAAGAGCGCGAAGGCCACGACGGCGGCGACGCGGGTCGCCGCGGCGAGGGGGGCCGCCGCCCACAGCAGCGCCGCGACGACCACTGTCGCCACCGCCCAGGTCAGCGGCGAACTGAACGACAGCACCCAGCCGACCGTCACGGCGACGAGGCCGCCGGCGGCGGCGACGGCGACGAGCCCACGCCGGCGGCGGAGCAGCCACAGGGCGGCGACGGCGAGAGCCAGGTTCCACAGCACGACCGCGCCGATCACGCGCAGCTGCGGCCCCGCCAGCAGGGCCGCAACGGCGACGGCCCAGAGCAGAGCGGGGCGACGTGCCGCCCATCGCCCGCCCCACCGCCAGGCAATCGCGGCGAGGACGACCGCGGCCCCGAGAGCCAGGACGGATGCGGAGCCGGTGGCATCCGGAACGTCGACCGCGAACGCGGATCTTCCGAACGCGCGACCGATGCCGCCGAACGGGGCGACCCAGGCGAGCAGAGCCCACCCGAGGGGAGGGAGAGCAGCCAGTGCCGCCGCGACCCCCGCCGTGAGCGCGGCAGCGGACAGCGCGGTGCGCCCGGATCCCGCGCGCGCCCGGGTCCGCGCGACGTCGAGGCCCAGGGCGACCACGGTCGCCACGAGCAGCGGAACCGTGACGGCGACGGTCGGATCCGTCAGTCGTGTCGCGGTCGCCGCGACCCCGGCTCCCAGCAGGACGACCGCGAGAGGGGCGGCCACGCTCGCCGTCGCGCTCTCGCCCCGGCGCGCGGCGATCGCGGCGTGCGCGGCGACGAGGATCGCGAGGGGAAGGGCGGCGGCGACGGGCGCCCAGGCGGCGCCCGGGTCGCGCACGAGTGCGGCGGTGAGCCCGACGACGGCGCCGACCGCGGCGAGACCGCGGACGACCGCCGTCTCGACGCGCAGGGAGCCCACGTCCGGTCGGGCCAGTCGCGGCAGGAGCGGCGCGGCGAGCGCCACGGCGAGAGTGGTCACCGCCGCGGCGTACCAGGCGGCTGCGGCATCGTCGCCGGCGATCCCGGCGGCCACCGACGCCGGACCGAGCACGAGCGCGACCACGCCGACCGACAGCGGCGAGCGCAGTCGTGAGAGTCGGGCCCATCCGACGAACGCGAGCCCGGCGACGAGGGCCGCGAGGCCCCAGTACACGCGCGCGCCCACCCCGGCGGCCCCGGCGAGGTCGTTGGCGCGCACGGCCCAGACGTCGAGCGCGATGAGCGCGATCCCGAGCAGGGCGATGCCCTCGGCCGTGGCGGCGAGACCGCGACGACGGAGGACGGATGCCGTGACGACGACACCCGCGGTGGCCACGGCGACCACGACCGATCGGAGCACGAGACCTCCGGCCACCCACGCCACGGTCAGGAAGAACGCCGCAGCCACCGCGAGCAGCACGACGCCCGCCGAGAGCAGGAACACCTGCACGCCCGACCGTCGCGGCTTGGCGCGGCCGGCTGCGCCGGCACCGGGCGCTCCCGGACCGACCGGCGCCGCGGCCCCGACCAGGGGAACGGCGCCGGTCGGCGCCGCGGGCTCGGCAGCGACAGCCCCTGACAGGGGAACGGCCCCGGACGTCCCCTGGTCAGGAACACCCGGGACGACCGGGACGACCGGGACGGAAGCAACGCCTCCCGCCGGGCTCTCCGCAACCGGCGCAACCGCGAGCGAAACTCCCCCACCGTCCGCGACGAGCGCCGGGCTCGGCGGCGCCCAGCCGGGTGTCGTCACGGGCGCGGGATCGACGGCGAACGCGGGGTCGGCGGCGGGCGCGGGATCGACCTCGAACGCGGGATCGGCGCCAGGCGCGGGATCGACGGCGAACGCGGGATCGGCGGCGGGCGCGGGGCCGGCGGCGGGCGCGGGTGCGGGCGCAGGTGCAGGTGCAGGTGCGGGGGCGGCATCCGAATGGATGCGCAGCAGCACGTCGGCGCGCTGGTCGCTCAGCTCGACGATGCGGTGGGACAGCTCCAGCACGCGCGCGGTGCGCACGTCGGTGAGGTCGAGGCCGCACGCCGTGCACGGCGTAGCGGAGATCGTCGTGAAGCACGACGGGCACCGGGTGGTGTCGGTCAGCACACCCGGCTGCGCCGGCCATGCCATCCCTCCTCGGAGTGCCCCGTTCGCCGCGTCCGTCATCGTGCCCCCTCGGCGTCGGTCGTCGCCCCAGGCTAGCGAAACCCGCCGACAGCGCCGGGGAATGTCCACAGACCCCTCCTCCCCACCCCGGCGGCGCGCTCCTGAGCAGCGGGAACGCTGCCCCACTCCGCGACAGGAGGTCCGCATGCCTGCCGCCTCCCGCGGCATCCTGTCCGGTCCGGGCTACGACCCCGGGCCCACCCCCACGCGGCCCGCGAACGCGTCGCGACCTAGGGTGGACACCGTGCGGGTGAGGTTCTTCGGCGGCCTGGCCGTGTCGTCGGGCGGTGACGGTGCCGGCGGTGGGGCCGGTGACGTCCATGTCGTGCCCGGGCGCGGGCAACAGGCGCTGCTCCTGCGTCTCGCCGTCGATGCGGGCACCACCGTCGGTTATCGCGCGCTCGCCGAGGACGTGTGGGGTCTCGACGGGCCCGACGACCCCCGTGCGGCGCTGCAGTCCCTCGTGTCGCGCCTGCGCCGGTCGCTTCCGCCCGGCGTCGTCGCATCCGATCCCGGCGGGTACCGGCTCGCCCTGTCGCGCGACGACGTCGACATCACCCGCTTCCAGGACCTCGTCGCGCGGGCGCGCGCCACCGCCGACCCCGCACTCGCTCGGGAGGCACTCGCTCTGTGGACCGGCGAGGTGTGGACGCCATCGGACGGCTTCGACTGGCTCGTGCGCGACCTGCTCGAAGACCGAGGTCACGCGGAGAGACTCGCCGCGATACCCACCGAGCCGACGCCCGCCCCCACAGCGTCCGCCACCACAGCGCCCGCCCCCGCACCCGCCGCGCCGACGCCCGTCGTCTCCCTCGGCGCGCTGATCGGTCGTACCGACGAGCTCCACGCGATCCGCGAGCGCCTCGAGACCGATCGCCTGGTCACCGTGCTGGGGCCCGGTGGCGCGGGCAAGACCACCCTCGCGGTCGAAACCGCCCGCGCGGTCGCCGACTCCATCGTGGTCGAGCTGGCGCCCGCCGCCGCCGCGGACGTGTGGACGGCCATCGCGGGAGCCGTGGGCCGGCGCATCCGCCTCCCCGACACCGGCGGGGCCACCGTCTCCGCCGCCGATCGCGTCGCGGAGGCCGTGACGGGACGGCGCGTGGTGATCGTGCTCGACAACTGCGAGCACGTCATCCGCGAGGCCGCCGAGGCCGCCCTGCACCTGCTCGGCATCAGCCCCGGAGTGCGCGTGCTCGCCGCGAGTCGCGAGCCGCTCGGCATCCCGGGCGAAGCCTTCGTCGACCTCGGCCCGCTCCCCACCACCGACGCCGAGACGCTGTTCGCCACGCGGGTGCGCTCCGCGCGCGGGCGCGTTCCGGACGACGACGAGCGCGCGACAGCCGGACGCATCGTGCGTCGTCTCGACGGGCTGCCGCTCGCGATCGAGCTCGCCGCCGCGCGAGCGCGCACCCTGACGCTCGCCGAGATCGATGCGGGGCTCGACGACCGCTTCGCCCTGCTGTCGAACGGTCCACGGCTCAGCTCCGAGCGGCACCGCACGCTGCGGGCGCTCATCGACTGGAGCTGGGACACGCTCACCGAGGGCGAGCGCATCGCCCTGAGGGTCGCCGCGGTCTTCCCCGACGGCATCGGCACCGCGGACGCTCCGGCCGTCGCCGCGACGTTCGACGCGGATGCCGACGCCTTCGACGCCCTGGTCGATCGCTCGCTCCTCACCCGGCGCGAGGGGCGCTTCCGCATGCTCGAGACGGTGCGCGAGTACGGTCTCGACCGCCTCCGCGGCGAGGGGACGGAGCGGGCCTTCCGCGCCCGCGCGGCCGACGTGCTCACCGATCTCGCCGCCGCGCACGAGGCACGCTCGCGCGGTCCGGGCCTGCGCGACGCCCTCGCGTGGTTCGACGCGAACGACGAGAACCTCGCCGCGGCCCTGCGCACGCGCGCGGATGCCGCCGACCGCCCCGGCGGGGTGCGCCTGCTCCGCACCCTCTTCTGGCCCTGGGCCGTGCGCGAGCGCAGCGACGACCTCCGCCGCGGGATCGCGACGTTCGCCGCCCCGGACGCTCCCCTCGACGACGAGCCGAGCGTCGTGCTCGAGGCGGTGGCGCTCTTCGCCGCCGCGTTCCCCGAGCCCGGGCGCACCTCGACCCTCCCCCCGGCATCCTTCGCTGCGCGGCGGGCCCGGCTCGAGGACGCCGCCACGCGGCATCCGTCCGAGATCACCGCCCTGGTCGCTCCCCTGCTCCGCCTGGCGGAGACGGTCCTGCACAGCGACGAGGGCGAGGCCGTGCGAACCTGGCACGTCGACGTGACCGACGCGGAACTCGACGAGGCGCCCCCGTGGACCCGGGCGATCCTGCACGCCCTGCGGGCCGGCGCCGCCCAGAACGCGGGGGACATGGACGCGCTCGGCGTCGAGAGCGCCCGTGCGCTGGAGATGTTCGAGCGTCTCGGCGACGCGTGGGGCACCGGCTTCGCCAGCCAGCTGCGCTCGGAGTGGCTCGTGCTGGCCGACCGGCTCGACGAGGCCCTCGCGGTGATCGACCGCTCCGGCGCGGCGATCCGCGGGCTGACCTCGGTGCCCGACCTCCTTCAGCAGGAGGCGCAGGCCGTCGGCATCCTGCTCCGACTCGGCCGACTGCCCGCGGCCCGGGAGCGCGCGGCCGCGATCGACCGCGCCGCCGCGGCCGACGGCTCCGTGCGGGCGCTCGCGCAGGCACGGATGACGGCGACCCACGTCGAGATCGCCGACGGCGACGGAGCCGCCGCCCTGAGCGAGATCGACCGGGTGGGGCTCGAGGGACAGCCCGGCATCCCGGATCAGTTCCTCGCGTGGGTCGATGCCCTGCGCGCGCAGGCCCTGCTGCTGCAGGACCGACCCGACGACGCGCGAGCGGCGCTGCGCCGCGGCCTCGCCCGCGCCGTGGAGTCGCGCGACCACCCGATCATCGCGACCGTCCTGGTGACCGTGGCCGGATGGAACGCCGCCGAGGGACGGTCCGAGCGCGCCGCCGAGGCGTTCTCCCGCGCTCACGCGGTGCGCGGGGCGGCCGACGAGCGCGATCCGTTCGCCGTGTGGGTGCGCGCGCGCATGGCGCGAACGGGCGCCGAGGTGACCCCGGCGCCCGTTCGCGGCATCCGTTCCGCCCTCGCGGACGTGGATGCCGCGACCCTGCTCGCTCTGCTCGACTAGGCCTTGCGCATGTAGGCGCGCACCGTGAGCGGAGCGAAGACCGCCACGATGACCGCCGCACCGATGAGCGAGACGACCGCGTCGGAGCCGAGGGTGCCGGAGTTGACGAGGTCGCGCACCGCGGTGACGAGGTGCGAGACCGGGTTGACGTCGACGAACCACTGCAGCCACGACGGCATCGTGTCCGCCGGGACGAAGGCGTTGGAGAGGAACGTCAGCGGGAAGAGGACGATCATCGAGATCCCCTGCACGCTCGACGCGCTGCGGGCGATGACGCCGAAGAAGGCGAAGATCCAGCTGATCGCCCACGAGCACGCGATGACGAGCAGTCCCGCCGCGACGACGGCCCAGAGGCCGCCCTCGGGCCGGAAGCCCATGATCCAGCCCATCGTGAAGGTGAGCGTCGTGGCGATTGCGTAGCGCACGGTGTCGGCGAGCAGCGCGCCCGAGAGCGGGGCGATGCGCGCGATCGGCAGCGACCGGAAGCGGTCGAACACGCCCTTGTCCATGTCTTCGCGCAGCTGCGTGCCGGTCACGACCGAGGTCGTGATGACGGTCTGCACGAGGATGCCGGGGATGATGATCGGCAGGTAGCTCTGCACGTCTCCCGCGATCGCCCCGCCGAAGATGTACGTGAACATCAGGGTGAACAGGATCGGCTGCACGGTGACATCGATCAGCTGCTCGGGCGTGCGGCGGATCTTCAGCAGACCGCGACCGGCCATCGTGATCGTGTTCTGCAGGGTCTGCGCGAGACCCGCGGTGCGGGGCAGATCGCGCTCGAGGGTGAGGGCGCTCATGAGCGGGCTCCTTCCAGGGCGCCGGCGCTCTCGCGCGCGGCGGTATCGTCGCTCGGGACACCCGAGCCGGTGAGGGTGAGGAAGACCTCGTCGAGGGTGGGCTGCTGCACGCTGAACTCGCTCAGGTGCACGCCCGCCTCGCGGAAGGCCACGAGCAGGTCGGTGACCCGGTCGGGGTCGGACATCGGCACGGTGAGGCGCGCCGCCTCCGGGGAGACGATGGCCGCGGCATCCAGCACCCGTCCCACCATCGCGCGGGCGACGTCAAGGTCGGAGCCGGGCTTCAGTCGCAGCACGAGAGACGCCTGACCGACCGAGGCCTTGAGCTCGAGAGCCGTGCCCTCGGCGACGACGCGTCCGCGGTCGATCACCGCGATGCGGTCGGCGAGCTGATCGGCCTCGTCGAGGTACTGCGTGGTGAGCACGACGGTGGATCCGGATGCCACGAGCCGGCGGATCGTGTCCCACATCTGACCGCGGGTGCGGGGGTCCAGACCCGTGGTCGGCTCGTCGAGGAAGATGAGCGGCGGCTGGGCGATGAGGGAGGCCGCGAGGTCGAGCCGGCGCCGCATGCCGCCGGAGAACTTCGCGAGGGGACGGGATGCCGCCTCGGTGAGGCCGAACTCCTCGAGGAGCTCCGTCGCCTTGCGGCGGGCGTCGCCGCGCGAGAGGCCCAGCAGGCGACCGAAGATGAGGAGGTTCTCGGTGGCCGAGAGCTTCTCGTCGACCGAGGCGAACTGCCCGGTCAGGCCGATGAGCTGGCGCACGACGTGCGGCTCGCGGGCGACGTCGTGGCCGAAGATCTCGGCCCTGCCGCCATCGGGACGCAGGAGCGTCGTGAGCATGCTGATGGTGGTGGTCTTGCCGGCGCCGTTGGGGCCGAGCACGCCGTAGACCGTGCCGGCTTCGACGACGAGATCGACGCCGTCGACGGCCCGGTTGGAGCCGAACGTCTTGACGAGCCCTTCGGCTCGGACCGCGGGAGAGCGGGTGGATGAGGTGGTCATGACGCCAGGATGCGCCGGGGGCCCTGTCGCGGCGCTGTCACGGCGGGTGGGGCGCTGTCACGGCGCTGTCACGGCGCTGCCGCGGGGTCGCTCTGGGCCGTTTCGGGCCGTTTCGGCCCGCGAGACGGCATCCGGCTGACGACGCGGGTGCAGAATGTCGTCGATTCGTCAGCCGCGCGCTGTCTCGCGCACAGACGGGGAGCGCGACGGGGCCGGGGCGCCGAGCACGGCGGGCGACGCCCGGGAATGACGCAGACCGGATGCCGCGGCGTCGAGCCGCGGCATCCGGTCTGCGTGACGAGCGGGTCAGGCGCCGCGCAGGCGCTCCGCGAGGTAGCCGTGCAGGGCGTCGAGGCCGATGCGCTCCTGGCCCATGGTGTCGCGGTCGCGCACGGTCACGGCGTTGTCGTCGAGCGAGTCGAAGTCGACCGTGACGCAGAACGGCGTGCCGATCTCGTCCTGGCGGCGGTAACGGCGACCGATCGCGCCGGCGTCGTCGAAGTCGATGTTCCAGCCGGCGGCGCGCAGCGTGTCGGCGGTCTCGCGGGCCAGCGGCGAGAGGCGCTCGTTGCGCGACAGCGGCAGCACGGCGACCTTGACGGGCGCGAGGCGCGGGTCGAGCTTGAGCACCGTGCGGGTGTCGGTGCCGCCCTTGGCGTTGGGCACCTCTTCTTCGCGGTACGCGTCGACGAGGAACGCCATCATCGCGCGGGTCAGACCGAACGACGGCTCGATCACGTACGGCGTGTACTTCTCGCCCGACGCCTGGTCGAAGAACGTGAGCGACTGGCCCGACGCCTCGGAGTGGCTCTTGAGGTCGTAGTCGGTGCGGTTGGCGACGCCCATGAGCTCGCCCCACTCCTTGCCCGGGAACCCGAAGCGGTACTCGACGTCGATCGTGCCGGCGGAGTAGTGCGCCCGGTCGTCTTCGGGGACGTCGAAGCGCTTCATGTTCTCGGGGTCGATGCCGAGCTCGATGAACCAGTTCCAGCACGCCTCGACCCAGTGCTCGAACCACTCGTTCGCCTCGGCCGGCGGGGTGAAGTACTCGATCTCCATCTGCTCGAACTCGCGCGTGCGGAAGATGAAGTTTCCGGGCGTGATCTCGTTGCGGAACGCCTTGCCGACCTGGCCGACGCCGAACGGGGGCTTGCGACGGGATGCCGTGAGCACGTTCGAGAAGTTCACGAAGATGCCCTGCGCGGTCTCGGGACGCAGGAAGTACAGGCCCGATTCGTCGTCGACGACGCCGAGGTAGGTCTTGACCAGGCCCGAGAACGACTTCGGCTCGGTGTACTGCCCCTTCGTGCCGCAGTTGGGGCAGGGGATGTCGGCGAGACCGTTCTCGGCCTTGCGGTTCTTGCGGGCCTCGAAGTCCTCGATGAGGGTGTCGGCGCGGAAGCGCTTGTGGCAGCTGAGGCACTCCACGAGCGGGTCGGTGAAGGTGGCGACGTGACCCGAGGCCTCCCACACGCGCTTGGGGAGGATGATGCTCGAGTCGAGGCCGACCATGTCGCCGCGGCCGCGGACGAAGGTCTGCCACCACTGGCGTCGGATGTTCTCCTTCAGCTCGGTGCCGAGGGGGCCGTAGTCCCACGCGGAGCGCGAGCCGCCGTAGATCTCACCGGCCTGGAAGACGAACCCGCGATGGCGGGCGAGGGCGATGACCTTGTCGAGGCGGGACTGTTCGGCCACGGTGGCTCCAATGGTCGGGAAAGCTGTGGGGATCAAGCGCGAGGGCGCGGCATCCAGTTTATCGAAGCGGCCCCGCCTCGCCCGGCCCGCCCTCTCTGCCGTCATCGCGCTCACGGATCCAGTTCTGCAGATACGGCATCGCGACGTTCGTGGCGTGGGCGGCCAGGGTGGCGCGGGCGGCGTCCGCGAGGGAGCCGGGGGCCGGCGCCGCGGGGTCGGCGACGTGCGCGATCGGATACGGGAAGCGGTTGCGGAACATGTCCATCCACAGCAGCACGAGGTCGTCCCCGTGCGCGAGCGTCGCGTGACTGAACGAGCCGCGCTCGTGCCGCTCGATCTCCCACCCCTGCCGCGTGGGCCGCGCGGCGTAGTCGGGGTCCCCGCCCCAGGACCACCCGCCCCGACCGCGGACGGGCGTGCCGTAGCCGAAGCCGCTCAGCGCCGCAGCGAGCGCCTCGGGCGTCCACGGGGCCGGGAAGAAGGTCGACAGGCTGACCCGCAGCGCCAGCGGCGACAGGCGCTCCGGCACCGCGGTCGCGGTGCGCGGGAGGTCCGCTTCGAGCGCGGCGGCCAGCGCGATCGTCGCGGCCGACGGCTCGCCCCGGTCGAGCAGCAGAAGGAACGTCTGCAGCGAGCGCAGGTAGGTGCGGTGCTCCGCGGCATCCGCGAACGGCGGGATCGGGATGCCGACGACGGGTGCCCGCCCCCAGGGCACGTCGTCGCGGTCGGTCTCCGAGAGTCCCGACCGACCGCCGGTCATCGCGTGATCCGCTCGCGGTGCACGGTGAACTCCTCGAGCGCCGCGGGGTCGATCTCGACGCCGAGGCCGGGGCCGGCGGGCACGCGCACGTGTCCATCCTCGATCACCGCGGGCTCGGTGACGATGTCGCGGGTGTAGAAGCGGGCGGATGCCGAGATATCGCCCGGCAGCGTGAACCCGGGGAGCGCGGCGAGAGCGGCGTTCGCGGCCCGGCCGATTCCGGTCTCGAGCATGCCCCCACACCACACCGGGACGCCCGCGGCGACGGCGCGGTCGTGGATCGCGACGGCCTCGAGATACCCGCCGACGCGGCCGGCCTTGATGTTGATGATCGCCGCGGAGCCGAGGGCGAGCGCGTCGGCGGCGGCCTTGTCCGAGACGATCGACTCGTCGAGGCACACCGGCGTCCGCAGGCGCGTCGCGAGCGCCGCATGATCGACGAGGTCGTCTTCCTGCAGCGGCTGCTCGATGAGCAGGAGGTCGAAGCGATCCAGTTCGGCGAGGGTGTCGGCATCCTGGAGCGTGTAGGCCGAGTTCGCGTCGACCTGCAGCGGGATCGCACCGAAGGCGTCGCGGACGGCGGCCGTGTCGTCGATGTCGCGCCCGGGCTTGATCTTGATCTTGATGCGCACGTAGCCCTCGTCGAGGTAGGCGCCGACGGCGTCGACGAGGGCCGCCGGGTCGCGCTGGATGCCGACCGAGACCCCGGACGGCACGCGGTCCGTCGCTGCCCCGAGGTACTGACCGAGACTGCGCCCCTCGGATCGCAGGGCGGCGTCGAGCACCGCGAGCTCGAGCCCCGCCTTGGCCATGCGGTGACCGACGACGCGACCCAGGATGCCGCCGAACTCCTCGGGCGCGAGCGTGCGGCGCTCGAGCAGGGCCGGGGCGAGGAACCGCGTCAGCACGTCCCACGCTCCCTGCGTGTACTCGCTGGAGTAGAAGGGCTCGGCCGAGGTCACGACCTCCCCCCACCCGCGGCCGTCGCTCGTCTCGGCGGCGACGACGATGACCTCGCGCACGGTCTCGGTGCCGAACGACGTGGTGAAGGGCGACACGAGCGGCAGGTGCAGCACGCGCAGTTCGACGGCGTCCAAGGTCACGGCAGGGGCGGGCAGCAGGAGAGGCATGGGGGGAGGGTATCGGGAGCGGCGGACACCACGCAGGAGACGCGGTCGTCGGGCCCCGGGATACGGCCCCGCAGCCCGGGCGACCGCGCAGATCTCCTGCGTTGAGTCGCGGCGCCCCGGCACGACTCCTGCAGAACGGGCGCGGAGCGGGAGGACTCGCGCCCGACCACGGGGAATTGCAGGAGTTGTGCACGCCGGCCCGTCCCGACCCGCCGAGCCGGAGTCGGTCGGCCCGCGACCGTAACGCCCGCGCCCGGTCGTGGCAAGGCCGCCGAGGCCACCGCCCCGCGCGCGTAGCGTCACCCGCATGAGCGACGACTTCACCCCCCGCCACGCGATCGTCACCGGCTCCGACTCGGGCATCGGCGCGGCCACCGCCCTCGCCCTCGCCGACGCCGGAATGGACGTCGCGGTCACCTACCACTCCGACCAGGACGGCGCCGAGGAGACCGCCGCCGCCGTGCGCGAGCGCGGCGTGCGCGCGATCGTCGCGCAGTTCGACGCGACCGACTTCGACGCGGTCCCGGATGCCGTGAACGCCATGGCCGACGAGCTCGGCGGCCTCGACGTCTTCGTCAACAACGCCGGCGGCGGGATCGGCGGCTCGTTCCTCGACCTCGACTTCGACACGTGGCGCACCGACATCTCCCTCAACCTCGACGGAGCCTTCCTCGCTCTGCACACCGCGGCGAAGCGGATGGTGGCGGCCGGCAACGGCGGGCGCCTCATCGTCGTCTCGAGCGTGCACGAGCACCAGCCGCGCGTCGGCTCGGCTCCCTACGTCGCCGCCAAGCACGGTGTCGGCGGCCTCATCAAGACGATGGCCCTCGAGCTCGGCCGGTACGGCATCACGGCCAACGCCGTCGCCCCGGGCGAGATCGCCACCCCCATCAACGACATGTCCGCCGAAGACGCCGATCGCATCCACCGCCCCGGCATCCCCCTCGGCCGCCCCGGCAAGCCGGAGGAGATCGCCGACGTCATCCGCTTCCTCGCCTCGCCCTCGGGCTCGTACGTCACCGGCGCGAGCTGGGTCGTCGACGGCGGGATGCTGCAGATGGGCCCCCAGGCGGGCTCGCACATGGACAGCGACGTCTGGCGCTCGGCCGGCGAGGAGTGAGTACAGCGCCATGAGCGACGAGAAGAGCTTCGAAGAGAACCGTCACGACCAGCTGACGAGCGCGCCGAAGGCGACGGAAGCCGACGCGGCGCCCCGCTTCGACGTGAGCGAGCACGACGGTGTCACGCGCATCGACGTGCGCGACGACGCCGCCGTGCGTCCGGGCCCCGGGCCGGGCGACCCCGCGGCTGAGAAGGACGAGCCGATCACCGAGCAGTGAGTTCCCGCGCCGCCGAAGCGGGGCTCGCGGCATACGTCACCGGACCGGAAGGGGCTGGAGGCGTCGTCCCGCCTTCGATCTCGTCAGCAGGATGACGAAGAGGATGCGAGACGCAAGCAACGCTGCCCATAGGGCTTCCGCCTGCGCTCCACCGACGGCTACCAGCGTCAGGATCAAGACCGGGTACAACCCGCCGTATGCGATGAGGAGCGCTGCCAAGCCGGCGGATGGGCCGTCTACGATGCGCCGGTAGGCGTACGCAACTCCCGCGAACGGCTCCAGGAGAAGTTGAGCGGCCATGAGCGCGATGAGCAGCCAGGACAGTGTCTGAACGGCCGGCAGGACAATCCTCGACACAACGAGTATTGCGACGCTCGCGACAAGTACCGCCTCGGTCGCTATCGCGACATCTCGGAAAGCGAATTGCGATGGAAGTGCGCGCGCCCGGAGGGTGAAGCGCGCTCCCACAATTCCGAACTGCTTCATAGGGATGATGATGGTGCGCATGACTGCGACCGCCAGCGCCATCTGGGCACCGGCCGCAACCGAGGAGTGGAGAGCAACGGCGATCGTCGTGGCGAACACGGTCATGAAGACGACGCCGTCCAATGACGCTGTCGCGACCTCGACGAGGATGCGCGACGTGCTGCGGGGGGATCTCGCGATGTCTGCCGCCCCCCGGCGGACAGCGTCGACTGTGAGTAGCCCACTTCTGTGCAGTTGCCAGGACCTCGCCACCAAGCCGAACACAGCGGTCAACGACGATATGCCACCCATCAGCGTCACCGCCGCGAAATCTGACACCCCGACCGCTCCGACGATGAACGCGACGCTGACGTGCACCGCCGTTCCGACGCAGGCGACCACCAGATTCCCGCTGTCCCGATGAATCGTCTGGAAGCCCGCGTTCAATACGAAGAGAGCGGGCGCGAAGGCGACAGCAAGAGCAGCGGCAGCGAGGTACGCGCCTGACAGAGGGCCCACTGAGAAAACGCCGGCCGCAAGGACGATGACACCGACGATGCCGAGAAGCAGAACGCCGACCAAGAGGCTGAGGCTGAGTTGCCGGCCGTAGAGCCGAGAGCTTTCGTCTGTCGGCCGGCCGTCTGGGGTCAGCGTCGGTGTACATGTGCGCACGGTGACGATGATGAACCCCGTCGCCAGGACCGTCACAATGCCGATGATGGACCCGGCGAACCCTACTGCTGCCTGCACGGCCGGACCGTAAGCCGCCGCCACGACAAGCAGAACGAGCAGAATCCGCGCGTTCGGAACGAGAAGCGCAAGTCCCGCAACCGATGCACGTGCGAGGAAAGATCGTCGAGTCAGCCTCATGGGAGTCTTTCCTCCACTCCACGTTCGATCGTGTCGCACACGGCGGCGGTCGCGTCTACGCGCACGAGGCCCCGGTGGGGGTAGTCCTTGAACATCCCGGGCTTGAGGATGCTCATGATCGCGTCAGTTCGCCGGAACGTCACGGCGAAGGCATTCCCATCGAACACAGGCGCGCCCGCCAAGTCGAGGAGTAACGCAAGAAGATGAGAGAAAGCTAATGTTTCGATGCCTACTTCAGGAGAGGATGAGGTATCCGCGTCGGTCGAACCCGCCGATCCGGCGACCGGATGCCAGGTGCCCCCGCACCTCCTCCCGCACGCGCACGCGCCAGTCGGCGGCGGCCGCCGGGTCGGTGCGGCGCAGACCCTCGATGTCGTCGGGCACGGGCACGACGGCCGAGATCGCGGCATCCGTCGGGGTGGGTGCGGGCGGCTCGGCGAGCGCCCATGAGACCAGGAGCCGGTCGGACTCGTCGCCGCGGTTGACGTCGTCGTCCATCTCGCCGTACTGATTCACGAGGTAGTCGGTGACGCGGGCGCCCAGCACGGCGAGGTTGAAGTGCGCGTTGCGCGGGATGAGCGGGTCGAAGGTCCACGTGATGTGCCCGACTCCGCGCTCGAGCGCCCAGTCGCGCTGATGGTTCTTGAGCTGCCGACCGAGGCCGCGACCCTGGTGACCGGGCAGGACACCGGTGATGTGAGAGTGCATCGACCGCGCGGCGGGCGGGCCGAAGAACGCCGCCGACGCCCCGATCATCGCCTCGCCGTCGTAGAGGCCGACGACGTAGTTGCCGGCGTGCTCGAGAGCGCGGAGGATGTTCGCCGGCATCGTGCCCTTCTCGCCCCACACCCTGTCGAGCACCCCCGCGGCCACGTGGATCGCGTCGACCGTGTCGAGGGGGCGGATGTCGATGTCGCTCATGCCCTCGATCCTCGCACCGCGGGCCGACGCCGTCAGCGCGGTAATACCCCGCCGACGTGCCGGATCGTGCGCCCGCGCTCCACCACGATCGCGATCCCGCCCACCAGCCACAGCGGCACCTGCGTGAGGAAGGCGAGACGAGAGGCGTCGAGCGAGTAGGTCTCGGGGCTGCCCGCACCCTGCACGTCCATCGCGATGCCAATGAAGAGGATGGCCAGAAGCGCGGCGAGGAATCCCCCGCCATTGACGATGCCGGTCGCGGTGCTCAGGCGGTGGCTGGGTGTGAAGGTGCGCGCGTGGTCGAACGCGATCATCGACGCCGGGCCCCCGGTGGCCAGGGCGAACATCAGCACGATGAGCAGCCACAGCGGGGCGGGCCCCGGCCAGGCGACGACGACGATCCACACGAGCGCCTGGAAGACGACGGTCGGCAGAACGAGCCACCGCGAGCGTCGACGCGGATGCCGACTCGACAGCGCACCGATCACCGGGCCGCTGACGATGCCGAACAGCACGAACAGCGTCATGATCCCCGACGCGGCCGCCGGCTCGAGTCCCTCGCCCGCGGTGAGGAACGGGAAGCCCCACAGCAGCATGAACGCGGTCCCCGCGAACGGGGTGGCGAAGTGCGACCAGAATCCGAGCCGCGTGCCGGGATGCGCCCACGACTCGCGGAAGCCCTGCCGCAGATCCGGCGCCGAACGCACCACCCGGATGGCGCCCGTCTGCGTGTCGACGGAGGTGTCGACCGGATCGTCTCGGCGTTCGGGAGGGCGGTTGCGGATGATCGCGAAGGTCAGCACCGCGAAGAGCACGCCGAGCCCGGCGACGCTGCCGAAGGCGACGCTCCAGCTCGTCGCGTGCAGGAGGGCCGCGAGGGGAACCACGGCGACGATCTGGCCCATCTGGCCGATGATGCCCGTGAGCTGAACGAGCAGCGGCGCCCGCTGCGCTGGGAACCACGTCGCGATCACGCGCAGCACGCTCGGGAAGATGGCAGCGTCTCCCGCGCCGATGAGCACGCGGGCCAGGATGCCGATCCCCACGGCATCCGCGAAGGCCATCACGAGCTGGCCCACCGCCATCAGCACCATGCCGATCGCGATCATCGGCCGCGCGCCGAACCGGTCGAGGAGGAGGCCGACGGGGATCTGCATCGCGCCGTAGACGAAGAGCTGGATGACGGCGAACATCGACAGCGCCGACGCGTCGGCGCCGAAGCGCACGGCGGCATCCACTCCGACCGCGGACAGCGAGGTGCGGTTGACGATCGACACGACGTACGCGAGGACGCCGACGATCCACAGCGTCCAGGTGCGCCAGCCCGGCCGGTCGAGGCGGAGGGTGCTGGTCACGCGTTCCAGGCTATCCCCGACCGCCGACACGGGCGGCGGGGTGGCGCGGGTAGGGCTGTGGTGTGCGCGGCGCAGGGCGCAGGGCCGCGAACCGGCGTACGGGCGAACGGCGGGCAGCCCGTCAGCCCAGGACAGCCGCCATCTCGCGGCGGACCCTCTCGAGATGCTCCCGCAGGGGCGTGCCCGACCCATCGGCCGCCCAGCGCTCGAGGGCGGTCTGCAGCACCTCCACCGCGACCCCGGCGACGACGCGCGCGTGCAGGGGCTCGACGCCGCGTGCGAGGTAGCCCTCGACGAGCACCGCTCGCAGGTCGGCCTGCTTCTGCAGGTCTCGTTCGCGCAGAGCGGGCTCGGCGTCGATGACGCGTCGCGCCGCCGCGATCTCGTCGCGTCGGGGCTCGAATCGGTCGGCGGCGAGGGCCTGCAGTCCGGTCCAGGCGATCGAGAAGGGCGACATGTCAGCCGGGGCGTCCGCGAGCACGCGCGCAGCGAGCCGCGGGATCTCGTCTCCGGAGAAGAACACCTCGCGCTTGTCGGCGAAGTGCCGGAAGAACGTGCGACGCGTCACCCCGGCCCTTTCGACGATGTCGGGGACGGTCGTCGCCTCGAACCCGCGCTCCGTGAACAGCTGCATCGCGGCTTCGCGCAAGCGCTCCTTGGTATCGGGTGCCCATCTGGCCATATCGAGATCCTAGGTGACGACACCGCGTGTCATCGCGTCTATAGTGAAGACACTCCGTGTCATCACGCGAAAGGTCCGTCATGTCCGCGCACGCCGCCGCCCTTCTCCCTGCACCTCGAGCAGCACTCACCCGCGGCACGGTCGACACCCCCGCACCCGCCACAGACGAGGTTCTCGTGCGCGTGCGCGCGGTGGCCGTCAATCCGGTCGACTGGGTGATCCAGGGAACCAGCCGCATCACCTACCGCTGGCTGCGGACCCCCGCCGTACTGGGGTCCGACGTGGCGGGCGAGGTCGTCGCGATCGGGTCGGGCGTCACGCGGTTCCGCGTGGGTCAGCGCGTGTTCGGCCTCGCGACCGGCACCGACCGCGGCAGGAACCCGCTGCGCGAAGGGGCGTTCCAGGAGTACACGACCCTGCTCGAGCACCTCACCGCTCCCACGCCCGACGATCTCTCCGACGAGCAGGCCGCCGTCTTCCCGCTGGGACTGTCCACCGCGGCGTGCGCGCTGTTCCAACCGCAGCACCTCGGACTGCGGATGCCAGGCGACCCGGCGCCCACCCCCGACCGCGGTGTCGTCGTGATCTGGGGCGGGTCCACCAGCGTCGGCATGAACGCCGTCCAACTGGCGCGCGCCGCCGGGTACGACGTCGTGACCACGGCATCCGCTCGAAATGCGGCGATCGTGCGCGACCTCGGAGCGGACGCCGTCGTCGACCACCGCTCGCCCTCCGCCGTGGCGGAACTCGTCACGGCCATCGGCGGACGACCCGTGGTCGGCGCCGTGGCGCTCGGAGCCGGCTCGACGGACGCGTGCATCGACGTCCTCGCCCGCACCGGCGGGGATCGACTGGCCATGGCGAGCACACCCCTCTCTCTCGACGCACTTGTCGGACGCCGCCGACTCTTCCCGGCGATGCTGCCGGTCTTCACGCGCATCGGTCTCGCAACGCTGAGGTCGACACTGCGCGCCCGACGCCGTGGCATCCGCGCCGCATTCGTCTGGGGTAGCAGCCTGCGCGACGACGAGATGGGCCCGCGCCTGTGGGGCGAGGTCGTTCCGCGCCTGCTCGCCGAGGGCTCCCTGCGCCCCGCGCCCGACGCGCTCGTCGTCGGCGACGGCCTCGACGCTCTGCAAGGCGCCCTGGACCGGCAGCGCGCGGGCGTCTCGGCGCAGAAGATCGTCGTGCGCGTCTGAATCCGGCCGAGGTCGGGCCGAGGCGGCGCGGCCGACATGGCCCCGGGGCCACGAACGACGCCCCGAAACGACGCCGCACGTGGTCAGCCGAAGCCACCTGCGCACGGCAGAATGGTCCGATGGTCTCCGCGAGCCCCCACCTGCAGCCCGATCACGCCTGCCTCATCGTGCACGGCAGCGACACCCCCGGCATCATCGCCGCGGTCTCCGCCCTCATCGCGCGCCAGGGCGGCAACATCGTCGCCTTCGACCAGTATTCCGACGACCCGCGCGGGGGCGCGTACTTCCAGCGCGTGGTGTTCCACCGGCCCAATCTCGCGGTCGCGCTGCCCGAGATCGAGGCCGACATCGCCACGACCCTCGGCGAGGGATTCGACCTGGAGTGGACGCTCACCGACCTCTCCAGTCCTAAGCGCATGGCGATCCTCGCGTCCAAGCAGGACCACTGCCTGCTCGACCTGCTCTGGCGTCACCGTCGGGGCGACCTGCCCGTGAGCATCCCGATGGTCGTGTCGAATCACACCACGGCCGCCGAGGACGTGCGCTCGTTCGGCGTTCCCTTCTTCCACGTCCCGTCGACGCCCGGGCCGGACAAGTCGGCATCCGAGGCCCGCATCCTCGAACTGCTCGTCGGCAACGTCGATTTCGTCGTGCTCGCTCGCTACATGCAGATCCTCTCCCCCGACTTCCTCGAGAAGATCGGGGTGCCGGTGATCAACATCCACCACTCGTTCCTGCCCGCCTTCATCGGCGCCGAGCCGTACAAGAAGGCCAAGCAGCGCGGAGTGAAGCTCATCGGGGCGACCTCGCATTACGTCACGAGCGACCTCGACGAGGGTCCGATCATCGAGCAGGACACGGTGCGCGTCACGCACGCCGACTCCGCCGCCGAGCTCGCCCGCCGGGGCGCCGACGTCGAGCGTCAGGTGCTCTCGCGCGCGGTCCTCTGGCACGCCGAAGACCGCATCATCCGCCACGGCAACCACACGATCGTCTTCTAACCCCCGGATGCCGCGGCCCGGCCCGCCGCCCGGCACCGCGAGACTGCATCTCGCCGACACGTCGGCTGCGGGATGCAACCGTCTCGTTGAAGAGATGCAGTCTCGGCGCCGAGGACAGTGGCGCGTGCGGGTCAGTCGGGGTCGCTCGCGCGGCTGAGGGGACCGGAGCCACCGCGCGGGGGCTGCTTGCGCTGACGCGCGAGCTCCCCGCCCTGTCGCCCGCCGTACGGACGACCGTGATCGGCGAACTCGGCCCGGAAGTACGCCAGCCGCCAGTCGCCCAGCTCGATGCGGGCACCGGTGCGCAGGATGCGCCCGCCGCCGTCGCGTCCGGGGCCCTGATCGCGAGCACCCCCGCCGCCGACGACGTCGAAGCCGTACAGCACGTACTCGTCGTCGCCCTCGTGCCGGATCTCGGCGTGCACGGGGGCGAGCCCCGGCAGGCGCAGATCGGCTTCGTCGCCCGATCCGATCACCGTCTTGGTGGGGAGCAGGTCGAACTCGCGCGGACGCGATCCGTCCCACGACGAGTCGCCCACCGCGAAGATGAGGCGCGGGCGCCCCGACCCCGGGGTGTAGTGCGTGGTCGTGACCCGGCGACGCACGGTGCGGTTGATGGTGGGCACCAGCGGCAGCGGCGTCTCGGGCGGGACCGGGAACGTCAGCGTCCGATCCCCGTTGCGACGCACCAGCAGCGGGGCCACGGCCGCGACCGAGCCGAGCCGGATGTGCTTGGACCCCGTGATGACGCGCTGCAGCGCACCGCTCTTGACGTCGCCGAGCTGCAGGATCGGCCCGTCCGGCCCCTCGAGCTTCACGGAGATGCCCCGGGATGCCAGGGCCTCGGCCACCGTGGACAGCTCGGCGAGTGTGCGGCGGCCGTTCCCCGGCAGGCGCGACGGATCGCTCACGACGATGCGCACCTCGGTGCCCGCGGCCGTGATCGTCCCCTCGAACGGCGGGACGTCGGCATCCTGCCCCTCCTCCCGCTCCGAGAAGGCGAGGTCGATGTCGAGGCGCACCATGACGGCGCCGCCCCTCAGTTGCCGCGGTACGGGTCGGACCCGGCCGCGGTGTCGTCGCTCGTGGTGACGCGCAGGGTGCCGTTGAGCTTCCACGTAGCGCGGGGAGCGTCGGGGCCGATGTCGCGCGGCACCTCGACGGTCATGTCGACGAAGGAATAGTTCACGGCGGCGCCGCGGCCGGTGAGGTACGACCACATCTCGCGGCCGAGGTCGGTCCAGTCGGTGATCGAGTGGCCCTGGGGCCCGGAGGAGTCGGCGAACGGGTCGGTGGTGGCAGGAGTCTCGGACATGGCTTCGGTCCTTCCTTTCAGTTCGAGGCCATAAGCGTCCCAGCGGCCCCGGTCACCCGAGGAGGGATTGCATTGGGGCGCGTGTTGGGGCACCATTCCCTGCACGCCCACGCCCTGCCGCGCAGCGGTCATCGTCGTGGCGACCCTGGTGGCGTAGCGGTCGCGGAGCGTGTGGAGCATCCGCGCCGCCTGAGCGTCAGTACACGTACTCCATCAGCTCGACGCCCAGCACCCGGAAGGCGTCGTGAGCGCGCAGGCGATGCGCGATCGACAGGTCGTCGAAGTTGACCAGCAAGGCGTACGAGACGCCCGCCCGCGGGCCCCCGAGCACTCCCGCCTCGGCGCGCACGCCGGGGGCGCGTCCGGTCTTGTTGACGAACAGCAGACCGTGCTGGTCGTTCTCGTGCGCGAAAGGATCGAGTCCCGTCGCGGATGCCACGAGCGAGAGGTCGTGGTTCAGACTCAGCCACTCGGCGACCTGCGCGCTGACGCCGGGCGAGACGATCGTGGAGTTGACCAGTCCCGCGAACACCTGGGCCATCTCGCGCGCGGTCGACAGCGCGACGTGCGGGGCGTCGTCGGGGCCGCGGTCGTCGCGGAACCGGTCGAGCAGGGCCGTGCGACGCAGCCCGAGGTGCTCGAGGCGGGCGCGCACCGATTGCAGACCGACGCGGTGTAGCAGCGCGTTGGCCGCGAGGGCGTCGCCCGTCGAGGCCGCCAGCAGGGCCAGGTCGGTCAGCGGGAGAGCGGGAGCCTTGAGGTGCTGCCAGGTGCCCCCGTGCGCCGCCCCCGCCACGCTGGATCGGTCGACGATCTCGAGCGCGTCGAGCCGCCCCGACTCGAACGCCGCGGCCGTCTCGATGAGCAGGGGTACGACGCCCAGCCCGCCGACGGGCAGGGTCAGGAAGTCGTCGCCCGAGAGCACCGCCGTCCCGCCGTCGAGGTCGTCGATGCGCACCGACACCTTGGCGCCCGAGGCGGCGAGCTCGTCGAGCGAACGCAGCGTCGCGGTGAAGGAGCGGCGGCCGGCCGCCGCCCGCCGGGGCAGTCGCTTCGGTCCCTTGCGGCCCGCGCCGCGAAGGGCCGGGGCGTCGCGTCGCGACGACTCCACCGGCCCTCCGGCGGGTTCGGGCAGGGCGGGCTCGGGAAGCGGGGGCATGCCCACGAGCGTTGCTCCTTCCGGGTCAGCAGGACAACAAACGCCGTCTCACCAAATGGTGACGCGCTGGTCGGCGTCGAGCCAGAGGGCGTCGCCCTCGCCGACCTCGAACGCCTCGTAGAACGCGTCGATGTTACGCACGATCTGATTGCAGCGGAACTCGTTCGGCGAGTGCGGGTCGATGGTGAGCAGACGGATGGTCTCGGCGTCCCGACCCTTCTGCTGCCAGATCTGGGCCCAGCTGAGCAGCAGACGCTGGATGCCGGTGAACCCGTCGACGACGGACCCCTCGCCCTCGGCTTCACCCTGCTCCTCGAGGAAGAGCCGGTAGGCCGCGATCGCGATGCCGAGCCCTCCCAGGTCGCCGATGTTCTCGCCGATGGTGAGGGCGCCGTTGACGTGATGCTCCGCGCTCAGGCCCTGCGGCACGAGCTCCTCGTACTGGGCGATGAGCGCCTTGGTGCGCTCCTCGAACGCCGCGCGGTCGGCATCCGTCCACCAGTCGCGCAGCGATCCGTCGCCGTCGAAGCGGGATCCCTGGTCGTCGAAGCCGTGGCCAATCTCGTGACCGATCACCGCGCCGATGCCGCCGTAGTTCGCCGCCGCGTCGCGCTCGGCGTCGAAGAACGGGTACTGCAGGATCGCCGCGGGGAACACGATCTCGTTCATGAGCGGGTTGTAGTACGCGTTGACCGTCTGCGGGGTCATGTACCACTCGTCGCGGTCGATCGGCTGGCCGACCTTGGCGAGCTGGCGGTCGTGCTCCCACACGTGCGCGCGACGGACGTTGCCGACCAGGTCGCCGGCCTCGATCTCGAGGTCGGAGTAGTCCTTCCACCGCACCGGGTAGCCGATCTTGGGCGTGAAGGCGTCGAGCTTGGCCAGGGCCCGCTCGCGCGTCTCCTCGGTCATCCACTCGAGCGTGCGGATCGACCGGCGGTACGCCTCGATCAGGTGGGCGACGAGGCCGTCCATGGCATCCTTCGCCGCCGGCGGGAAGTGCCGCTCGACGTACACCTTGCCGACCGCCTCGCCCAGGGCGGCCTCGACGAGGCTGACGCCGCGCTTCCAGCGTTCGCGGTTGACGGGCACGCCGGTGAGCTGCGTTCCGTAGAACGCGAAGTTCTCGGCCACGAAATCGTCGGACAGGAAAGCCGCCGCCGCGTGCACGATCTTGAACCGCAGCCACGCCTTCCAGTCGTCGAGCCTCTCGGCCACCAGCAGGCCGCCGAGAGCCTCGATGAAGCTCGGCTGGTACACGACGACCTCGGCGAGCGCGTCCTCGTGACCCGGGGCGACCCCCGCACGCCACGGCTCGAGGTCGACTCCGGCGAGGGCGAGCGTGTCGTCCCAGGTCTTCAGGTTGTAGGTCTTCACCGCGTCGCGGCTGTCTTCGCGCGACCAGTGGTGCGCGGCGAGGTCGGTCTCGAGCGCGAACACCCGATCGGCGGATGCCGCGGCCTCGGCGACACCGGCGAGCTCGAGCACGCGCGCGATGTGCGCGCGGTACGCGGTGCGGGTCTCGTCGAAGTTGTCGAGCCGGTAGTAGCTCTCGTCGGGCAGCGAGATGCCGCCCTGGTAGACCACCGGCACGTAGCGCGTGGGATCGCCCGGGTCGGGCTCGACGAAGAGCGTCAGCAGTCCGCTGATGCCGTCGCGCTCGAGCTCGCCGATGAGCCGGAGCAGGGAGGGGATGTCGGTGACGGTGTCGACGGCGGCGAGCTGGGGGGCCAGGGGCTCCCCGCCGAGCGCCTCGATG
The DNA here is from genome assembly GCF_041379845.1 of Microbacterium sp. BWR-S6Y. Classification (NCBI taxonomy): domain Bacteria; kingdom Bacillati; phylum Actinomycetota; class Actinomycetes; order Micrococcales; family Microbacteriaceae; genus Microbacterium; species Microbacterium sp. BWR-S6Y. The sequence goes on along the minus strand of NZ_JBFECV010000005.1, from coordinate 221,220 downwards.
CGGTCGGTGTCCATGAAGCTCGCGAACAGGTCGCCGATCTTGCGGGCTTCGCTGCCCGGCTCGGCGTCCTGCGACTCCTGGACGATGGTGCGCACGTCCGCCTCCGCCTGCTCGGCGATGAGGTGGAACGAGCCCCAGCGGGCCTTGTCGTCGGGGATCTCGGTGCGCTCCAGCCAGCGGCCGTTCACGTAGCGGAACAGGTCGTCCTGCGGGCGGATCTCGTCGCTGAGCTCGTCGAGCGCGAGACCGGAGCGGGGGGTGTCGGTCATGCAGACAGGATAAGTGCCCCACATCCGTGCGGGCTCGGAACGCGGGCGCGCCACGCCCGGACGCGGAACGCATCGCCTCCCCGTTCCGCGCAGCGCCGGCATCGTGTGCGGCGGCGCCGTGCGGCCGGGTCGACCCCGCGCCCGCACAACCTCCGCGATCCGCACATCCTCAGCGGCATCCGCCCCCACCCGACCGAGGTTGCGCGAATCACGGAGCGTGCGCGACCACCCGCCCACGCCGAACACAACCTCCGCGATCCGCGCACCCTCAGCGGCATCCGCCCCCACCCCACGGAGGTTGCGCGAATCACGGAGCGTGCGTGGCTTCCGGCCCGCGCCGCACGCGGCCCGCGCCCGTCGATGTCGGGGGCCCACCCTAGGCTCGACGCGTGAGCACCCTCCCGCCCGTGACGTTGAACCGCTCGATCCTGCGGCTCGCGGTGCCGGCTCTGGGCGCCCTGATCGCCGAGCCCCTGTTCCTCATCGTGGATGCCGCGATGGTGGGCCATCTCGGCGTCGCTCCCCTGGCGGGTCTCGGCATCGCGAGCGCGGTGCTGCAGACGATCGTCGGGCTCATGGTCTTCCTCGCCTACTCCACCACCCCCGCCGTCGCGCGGCGCTTCGGCGCGGGCGAGCCGGGGCGCGCGGTGTCGGTCGGCATCGACGGCATGTGGCTCGCCCTGGCCCTCGGCGCCGGACTCGCGGCGGTGGGCTCGCTGTTCACGCCCCTCGTGATCGACGTGTTCGGCGCCGCGCCCGACGTCGCCGAGAACGCCCGCGTCTACCTGTCGATCTCGATGTGGGGCCTGCCTGCGATGCTCGTGGTGTTCGCGGCGACCGGCCTCTTGCGCGGCCTGCAGGACACCGTCACCCCGCTGTGGATCGCGGGCATCGGGTTCGCCGCGAACGCCGCCCTGAACGCGCTGTTCATCTACGGATTCGGCTGGGGCATCGCGGGTTCGGCGGTGGGCACGGTCGCCGCCCAGTGGGGAATGGTGGGCGCGTACGTCGTGGTGGTCCGGCGACTGGCGCGGCGGCACGCGGCGTCGCTGCGACCGCAGCGGGAGGGATGGGGAGGCACCGCGCGCTCGGGCGGCTGGCTGTTCCTGCGCACCCTGAGCCTACGCGCGGCCTTCCTCGCCACCGTCGCCGTCGCCACAGGCCTCGGTTCCGCGGAACTCGCCGGTTGGCAGATCGCGTTCACGATCTTCTCCACCGCGGCGTTCGCGCTCGACGCCCTCGCGATCGCGGCCCAGGCCCTCATCGGCCACGCCCTCGGCGCGCGCGAGACCGACACGGTGCGGCGCGTGCTGGCGCGCACGAGCGCGTGGGGCATCTGGTTCGGCGTCGCCGTCGGCGCCGTGCTGGCGGCGGCGTCGGGCGTGATCGGACTCGTCTTCACCGGCGACGCCGAGATCGCGGCCCTCATCCAGCCGGCCCTGCTCGTGCTCGCCGTCGCGCAGCCTCTCGCGGGGCTCGTCTTCGTGCTCGACGGCGTGCTCATCGGCGCGGGCGACGCCCGCTACCTCGCCCTCGCGGGGCTGCTCAACCTCGTGCCCTACGCGCCGGCCCTGGCGCTCGTCGCCCTGTTCGCGGGCGGAGGCGGCGGAGGACTGGCGTGGCTCGCCGCCGCGTTCTTCGGCGTCTACATGCTCGCCCGCGCGATCACCCTCGGCCTGCGCGTGCGCGGGCGGGCGTGGATGACGGCGGGCGACTGACCCGCCGACGCCGGCGCATCCTCGCCCGGGCCCCGGGTGCACCCCGCTCGGACCCGGGCGCCCTCGCCCCGTCAGTCGTCGAGCACCGCGGCGACCGCTTCGAGCTCGACGAGCTGGTCGTCGTAGCCCAGCACCGTCACGCCCATCAACGTGCTCGGCACGTCGTGTGCCCCGAACGCATCGCGGACGACCTCCCAGGCCGAGACGAGGTCGGCCTGACGATCGGATGCCACGAGCACGCGCGTGCTGATCACGTCGGTGAGCTCGGCTCCCGCGTCGGCGAGCGCGGTCCGGAGGTTCTCGACGCAGCGCGCCGCCTGCACGGCAACGTCGCCGACGCCGACGGTGACCCCGTCGGCATCCAGGGGGCACGAACCGGCGAGGAAGATGAGGCGGGCCTCGGCGGGGGCCGTCGCGGCGTAGGCGTACTCCGCAACGCTCGACAGCGACGCGGAGCGGATAAGGGTCACGGCTTTCGGCATCGATTCACCCTGGCATGCCGCTACGCCCAGCGGCGACACCACTCGTACATGATCACCGCGGCGGCGGAGGCGGCGTTGATCGACCGCGTCGACCCGTACTGCGTGATCTCGACCACGCCGGTCGCCGCCTCGAGCGCCTCGGGCGAGAGGCCCGGCCCCTCCTGACCGAAGAGGAGCACGCAGTCACGGGGCAGGTCCGCGCGGTCGATCGGCACGGATCCCTCGATGTTGTCGACGGCGATCACGGGCAGGCCCGCTCCGCGCGCCCAGGCGGCGAACGCCGCGACGTCCTCGTGGTGACGCACGTGCTGGTAGCGGTCGGTGACCATCGCGCCGCGGCGGTTCCACCGACGCTTGCCGACGATGTGCACCTCGGCCGCGAGGAACGCATTCGCGCTGCGCACGATGGTGCCGATGTTGAGGTCGTGCTGCCAATTCTCGATCGCGACGTGGAACGGATGCCGCTTGGCATCCAGATCGGCGACGATCGAATCCATGCTCCAGTAGCGGTAGCCGTCGACGACGTTGCGCCGGTCGCCCTCCGCGAGCAGCTCCGGGTCGTATCGCGGGTCGTCGGGCCACTCGTCCGGACCGCCGGGCCACGGCCCGACGCCGTGCGTCGGCGCCTCGGGCTCCGGGCCCCGCCCGGTCGGCGCCCCCGTCGGGTCCTCGGCATCCGTCACCGTCCCAGGCTATCCGCGCGCCCGCCACGCCCCCGCCGCGCGTGCGCCCGCGCCCCGCCGCGCCACCGCCGCGCCCCCTCCGCCCGCGAGATCACACGATCGGCTCGAGATCACACCCGCCGACGTGTGATCTCGAGCCGAACGTGTGCTCTCGGCGCCCCCGACAGCTTTTCGGTCGCCCGAAAAATAGCTATGGTTTCGGCATGCCGAAAACTCAGGATGCCGTGGACCGCCGCCACGCGCCCGGGCGCGCACTCTGGTTGCTGGGGCCGGCGATGGTCGCGGGCGTGGCATACCTCGACCCCGGCAACGTCGCGAGCAACATGACCGCGGGCGCGGCGTTCGGGTATCTGCTGGTGTGGGTCGTGGTGCTCGGCAACGTCATGGCCTGGCTGATCCAGTACCTCTCGGCGAAGCTCGGCATCGTGACCGGAGAGAGCCTGCCGCAGATCCTCGGTCGCCGCATCCGCCGCCCGTGGGCGCGACGCCTCTACTGGCTCCAGGCCGAGGCGGTCGCGATGGCCACCGACGTCGCCGAGGTGATCGGCGGCGCGGTGGCGCTGCACCTGCTGTTCGGTATCCCCCTGGTGTGGGGCGGGGCCGTCACGGGAGTGGTGTCGATGGGCCTGCTGCTCGTGCAGACGCGGCGGGGGGCCCGGGCGTTCGAGACCGTGCTGATCGGCCTGCTCGTCATCATCGCGATCGGCTTCTCCGCGGGACTGCTGTTCGCCCCGCCCGACCCCGCGGGCGTCGTGGGAGGACTGCTGCCGCGCTTCGAGGGGACGAACTCGGTGCTGCTGGCCGCGTCGATCCTCGGGGCGACGATCATGCCGCACGCGATCTACGCGCACTCGGCGCTCGCCCGCGATCGCTTCGCGCCCGGCGGCGCGGGGTCGGCGACGGACGGACGGGCGACCGCCTCAGCCGCGCGGAGTGCGCCCGGGTCGGACGGCGGTCCCGCGGCATCCGTCACCGCCACCTCCACCGACATCGGCGCCGCCACCGCGTCCGCCGCGCGCACGGCGCTCGAGCACGCGCGCGGCATCTCCACACCCCGGCTACTGAGAGCCACGCGGTGGGACGTGACGATCGCCCTCGCCGTCGCCGGAACCGTCAACCTCGCGATCCTGCTCCTGGCCGCCGCCAACCTCGCCGGGGTCGACGGGACCGACAGCCTCGAGGGCGCCTACGCGGCCCTCCGCGACGGTCTCGGGCCGCTGGTCGCCACCCTCTTCGCCGTCGGCCTGCTCGCGAGCGGTCTCGCCTCGACCTCGGTCGGCGCGTACGCGGGCGCCGAGATCATGCACGGCCTGCTGCGGGCGCGGGTGCCCCTCCTCACCCGACGGTTGGTCACTCTCGTCCCGGCCCTGGTGATCCTCGGACTCGGCGTCGACCCGACGCTCGCCCTCGTGCTGAGCCAGGTGGTGCTGTCGTTCGGCATCCCCTTCGCCCTGGTGCCGCTCGTCGCGTTGACCGCGCGCGAGGAGGTGCTCGGCCGCTACCGCAACCGCCGCGCGACCACGGCGGCCGGGGTGGCGGCATCCGTCTTCCTGATCACCTTGAACGTCGTGCTCGTGTGGCTGGTGGTCACCGGCGGATAGGCTGACGGCGTGGAATCGCCCGTGTCCGACGACTACCTCAAGGCGATCTACCACCACACCGAGTGGCAGGACTCCCCGATCACGCCGTCGCAGCTCGCGGGCGTGCTGGGGCTCGCTCCGTCGAGCGTGACCGAGATGGTCAAGAAACTCGCCGCGCAGGGCCTGGTGACGCACCGCCCGTACGGTCCGGTGTCGCTGACCACGGCGGGACACCGTCGCGCCGCCGCGGTGATCCGCCGGCACCGGCTCATCGAGACGTGGCTCGTGCGGGAGTTCGCCTACGCGTGGGACGAGGTGCACGACGAGGCCGAGGTGCTCGAGCACGCTCTCAGCGACCGCCTGCTCGAGGGGATCGACGCGCGGCTGGGACGTCCGCGCTTCGACCCGCACGGGGATGCGATCCCGGATGCCGAGGGCGCGGTGCACCGCGAGCCTTTCGTGCTGCTCGCCGAGGCGCCGGTCGGTCACTCGGGCCGCGTGCTGCGGGTGAGCGACCGCGATCCCGAGCTGCTGCGTGCGCTCGTCGAGAGGGGGATCGACGTGGGGCACGAACTCGAGGTCGTCTCCGACGAGGTCGTCCGCGCGGACGGCGTGGAGATGTCGCTGCCGGCCGGCGCGGGCGGGTCGGTCTGGCTCACGCGCTGAGGTGGGCTCGCGCGATCGCTACGCGGTCGGAGACCGATCGTCCCGGGACTCGCTGGCGCGCGCTGTCCGCGTGAGGGGCGGGCCGGCGGGGGCGGCTTCGGCATCCCCCTCGCGGGGCGCGGTCGCGTCGACCGGGTCGGCGTCCGATCGCGCCACCGCGGACGGGGTCGCATCAGCACGGAACCATCGACGGGCGCGCCCGGGAATCCACATCGCCGCAATGACCGCGAGAGCGGCGACCAGGGCCACGGCGACGACCGGGTCGAGCTCGGTCAAGACCATCGCGGTCGCCTGCAGGACGACGAGCACCGAGAGGTAGACCGTCAGCAGGGTGCGCGCGAGGGAGCTGCCGCGCGACAGCGCCGACCCGCCGGCGACCGTGAGCAGGCCGAGCAGCACGGTCGCCGCGCCGACGAGCGACACCGGGAGCACCAGGTCGGGCGTCACCGCGTAGCGCGCCAGCAGGACGACGATGCCGAGGGCGGTGTTCAGCAGCCCGCCGAGGTAGACGAGCACGATGGCCGCGGTGACGACGGTGGGCCGCCGGCGCGGCCGCCCGGCGACGCCGCGCTCGTCGCCGGAGACGACCGCGAGGGAACGCCGCACGAACCGACGATGCCCGAACCGCACCGCCTCGATCGCCCCGACGGTGAGGATGACGACGACGGTCACCAGCACGGCGCCGTCATCACCCGGGTCTTGGAGCTGGAAGAACTGTCCCAGCGGCGGGAGGGTGAAGATGCCGGTGAGGGCGATGAACATCGCCCCGATGACCAGGACCTTCACGCGCGTGACCGGACGCGACAGAACGGTGAGCACCCAGATCGCGACGATCGCGAGGATGATCGTCGCTCCCGTGCGCAGCTGCTCGGTCGACAGCCCGAGGTTCATCCCGGAGCGCGTGTACAGGGTCAGCGAGACGGCGATCACCAGTCCGGCGGGGATCGCGAAACTCAGCGACCGTCGCAGGAACCCCGGTACGTAGCGCTGCGCGTTCGGCAGAAGGGCGAGGAAGAACGCCGGGATGCCGATGGTCAGCCCGTCGGTGATCGAGAGCTGCCGCGGGAGGAACGGGAACTCCATCACGAGGGCGCCGAACAGCACCGCCAGGCCCGTCGCGTAGACGGTCTTGGCGAGGAACAGCATCGAGACCCGCTCGATGTTGGCGATCACCCGGCGGCCCTCGGCCACCACCGAGGGCAGGTGGGAGAAACGACCGTCGAGCAGCACGAGACGGGCCACGGCCTTCGTCGCCGCGGCGCCGGAGTTCATCGCGATCCCGATGTCGGCGGTCTTGATGGCGAGGGCATCGTTGACCCCGTCGCCGGTCATCGCCACGACGTGCCCGCGCGCCTGCAGCGCGGTGACCATGCGCTTCTTCTGGTCGGGCGTGACGCGGCCGAACACCGTGTGCTCCTCGAGCACCGCACCCAGCTCGGCGTCGTCGTCGGGCAGACGTCGCGCGTCGTACCCCTCGTCGATGTCGAGACCGACCTCTCGAGCGATCGCCGCGACGGTGCGGGGGTTGTCGCCGGAGATGACGCGCACCCCGACGCCCTGATCGCGGAAGTAGGCGAGCGCCTCGGCGGCATCCGGACGCACCGCCTCGACGAAGGTCAGCACGGCGGTCGCCACGACCCCCTCCGGCAACCGCTCCGCGTCGACGTCGGCGTCGCTGAGCGGCGCGTCGGCGTGACCGAGCACGAGGGTGCGTCGGCCGGACGATGCCAGCCGCGTGACCGCGGCGCCCAGCTCACCGCTCGGGTCGGTCGCGGCGTCGCCGAACACCATCTCGGGTGCGCCGAGCACCCAGGTGCCGGCGGCGCCGTCGGCGAACGACACCGCGCTCCACTTGCGCGCCGACGAGAACGGGATGCGACGGGCGGCCGAGAGGGCGACGCCCACGGGGAACGGCTCGCGCAGGCACTGCGCCGTCGCGTTGGCGTCGGGGGCCGCCCCGTACCAGGCGAGCACGTCGGCCCAGCCGGGCGCCTCGGCGAGGGCGAGGGCGTCGTCGAAGCGGATCTCGCCCGCGGTGAGCGTGCCCGTCTTGTCGAGGCAGATGACGTCGACGCGCGCGAGTCCCTCGACCGCGGGCAGTTCGTTGACGAGCACCTTCTGCCCCGCGAGTCGCGCCGCGCCGACCGCGAAGGCGATCGAGGTCATGAGCACGAGACCGAGCGGGATCATCGCCGTCAGCGCGGCGATCGTGTTCACCACGGCCTGCGACCACGTCCCCTGCTGCCAGGCCTGCACCCAGCCGCCCGCGACCATCATCTGCGCGTTGAGCACAAGTAGGCCGATCGGCCCGATGCCCCAGCCGACCCATCGCAGCACGCGGTCGATCGAGCTGCGCAGCTCGCTCGAGACGAGCTGGAAGCGCTTCGCCTCGGTCGCGAAGGTGTTCGCGTACGACTCGGCACCCACCCGCACGACGCGCGCGGCACCCTCTCCGGCCACCACGATCGACCCCGACAGCACCTCGTCGTCGACGCGTTTGTCGACGGCATCCGATTCGCCGGTGAGCATCGATTCGTCGACCTGCAGGGCGCGGGTCGCGACGACCACCGCATCGGCCGCGATCTGGTCGCCCGCGCGCAGGACGAGGACGTCGTCGCGCACCACCTCGGGAGGAGCGATCTCGGCATCCGCTCCGTCGCGCCGAACGCGGGCGCGCGGCGCGTTCAACAGGGCGAGGCGGTCGAGCGCGGCCTTGGCGCGGAACTCCTGCACGCACCCGATCACCGCGTTCGAGAGTGCCGCGACCCCGAACAGGGCGTCTTGCCAGCGACCCAGGAGCAGCAGCACGACGAAGCAGGCCCCGACGATGCCGTTGAAGAGCGTGAAGACGTTGGCGCGCACGATGTTCCACGCGCTGCGGCTGGTGTCGGCGGTGAAGGCGTTGGTCTGCCCCGACGCGACCCGTTCGGCGACGTCGCCCGCGCTCAGACCGGCGACCTCGAGGTCTGCACCGGGGTCGCCGGTCACCAGCTCTGCTCCATGCGCTCACTGTAGAGCCCCCCGCCGACATCGCGGGGGCGGGTTCAGGATGCCGCGCGCCGGGCCCTCTCGAAGGGCCACTTCACGTGCGTCGCGGTCTCGCACGCGCGCCACAGCTCGGTGCCGAGGTCGCCCGATCGCGTACCGCGCGCCGGCGTGGCCCGCCGCGGCGCACCGCGCGCGACGAGGGCGGGTCCGTACATCGAGCCGCCCTCGGCGTACGGGTCGACGAGCGCGCGCACGAGCGCCCACGCGCCCTGCTCCTTCGACTGCGTGATGGGGGCCTGCAGGTTGTCGAGGAAGCGCGTGAGACGGCTGGGTTCGTTGACGCCCCGCACTCCCCGCGTGCGACCGCTCGTGGAGTAGCCCGGGTGCGCGACGAGGCTCTCGACGGGCACGCCGTGCGCGCGCAGCATCTTGTCGGCCTCGAGGGCGAGCGCGGTGGTCGCCGCCTTCGACTGCACGTAGGCCTTCCAGGGCGTGTAGCCCTCGCGCAGTTCGGGGTCGGTCGGCAGGTGCCGCCAGAGCGAGGTCGACATGCTGCCCACCCACACCATGCGGCCGCGCGCCGTCGCGAGCGGCTTGAGCAGCTCTCCGGCGAGGGCGAAGTGCCCGAGTACGTTGGTCGCGAACACGAGCTCGTGACCGCCCACGGTCTCCCGCTGCTTCGGCGGGTGCACGACCCCGGCGTTCAGCAGCAGTCCGTCGAGGCGACCGCGGGCGCGCGCCGTCGCCGCGGCGGCACGCACCGAGCCCATGTTGCTGGTGTCGAGCAGCAGCGTCTCGATCGCGGCATCCGGAGTCGACCGCTTCACGGCCGCCTTGGCCGCGGAGAGGCTGTGCGGGTTGCGCCCCGTCAGCAGCACGTGGGCGCCCGCGGCGGCGAGCTGTTCGCACGCGAAGTACCCGAGCCCGCGGGTCGCGCCGGTGACCAGGTACGAGCGCCCGGAGAGGTCGGGGAGGTTCTCGGGGTCCCACTCGGCGCGCGTCACCCTTCGACCCTAACGAGATCGAGCGCCCGCGTCACGGGTCCATTCCGTTCGGGGCATACCGGCATCCGGGAACTTTTTTCCCGGATGCGCGTGACGAATCGCGCGCGGGACACGTCTTCCCTGTGAGCACCCGCTCCGTCGCGACGAGACACCCCGCCGCCGACGTCGTCGAAACGAGAAGGAGTCAGATCATGGGTCTGGACGACAAGATCAAGAACGCCGCTCAGGACATCGTGGGCAAGGCGAAGGAAGCGATCGGCAACGCGACCGACAACGACAAGCTCGCCGCCGAGGGCAAGGCCGACCAGGTGAAGGCGGATGCCAAGAAGGCGGGCGAGAACGTGAAGGACACCTTCAAGTAAGCAGTCCTCGCACCGACGGGCGGGTCGCGGTCTTCGGATCGGGCCCGCCCTCGCCGGTTTCCGGGGGCGTGTCGGAGGTCGGGTCTAGGCTGGCCGCATGCGGACCCGTGGCGACATCGAGTGCTGGCTGACCGACATGGACGGCGTCCTCGTCCATGAGAACACCCCCATCGCGGGCGCCTCCGAGCTGCTCGCCCAGTGGCGGTCCGAGGGCACGCCGTTCCTCGTGTTGACGAACAACTCGATCTTCACCCCGCGCGACCTCAGTGCACGGCTGCGGGCGTCCGGCCTCGTCGTGCCCGAGTCGTCGATCTGGACCTCGGCGCTGGCGACCGCCGACTTCCTCCAGTCGCAGATGCCCGGCGGATCCGCTTTCGTCATCGGCGAGGCGGGTCTGACCACCGCGCTGCACGAGGCGGGGTTCATCATGACCGAGACCACGCCCGACTACGTCGTGGTCGGCGAGACCCGCAACTACTCGTTCGAGGCCATCACGAAAGCCATCCGCTTCATCCGCGGGGGCGCGCGCTTCATCGCGACCAACCCGGATGCCACGGGCCCCTCGACCGAGGGCGTGCTGCCCGCGACGGGCGCGATCGCGGCCCTCATCACGAAGGCCACCGGCAAGGAGCCCTACATCGTGGGCAAGCCGAACCCGATGATGTTCCGCTCGGCGCTCAACCGCATCGGCGCGCACAGTGAGAACACCGGCATGATCGGCGACCGCATGGACACCGACATCGTCGCGGGCATCGAGGCCGGCCTGCACACCGTGCTCGTGATGACCGGAATCAGCGATCAGCGCGAGATCGAGCGGTATCCGTTCCGTCCCGACGAGATCCTCGGCTCCGTCGCCGAGCTCGTGCGCGACGAACCGCTCGAGTCCGAGCTGGCCGACGGCGAAGACGGACTCGACGCCGGGCTCTGACCGTGGGAGCGCTCGACGACGGCGAGAAGGTGGCGGCGGCAGACGTCTCCGCTTGGGGCGCCTGGCTCGAGCAGAACCACGCGACCTCGAAGGGCGCATGGCTGGTCCGCGGCCGCGGGGCCGCGGCGGGTCGTTACATCGGCTACGAAGATGCCGTGTGCGAAGCACTCTGCTTCGGCTGGATCGACGGGCCCGTGCGGGTCTTCGACGACGTGAGTTCCGGCCTCTGGTTCGCGCCGCGTCGCGCCACGAGCGGCTGGGCGGCGACGAACAAGGCCCGCATCGCCCGTCTCGAGGCGGAGGGACGCTTGCGCCCGGCCGGTCGCCTCGCGGTCGAGGTCGCACGTGCGAACGGGTCGTGGGAGGTGCTCGACGGCCCCGAGGCCGGGATCGAGCCCGCCGACCTCACGGCCGCACTGGACGCCGTGCCGATCGCGCGCGCGAGATGGGACGCGTTCCCTCCCTCGGCGCGCAAGTTCGGCCTCACCCAGATCGCGACGGCTGTGCGCCCCGAGACCCGTGCGAAGCGCATCGCGAAGATCGTCTCGGATGCCGCGGAGGACCGCAGGCCGTGAGCGGCTGACCCTCGCTTGGCCCGAGCGTGCGGCGAGCGCGTTCGGCTCGGCCCCTCACGACATCGGAGAGGATGGGCGCATGGACGACCGCACCCTCTGGCTGATCACCGCCTTCTTCATCACCGCCGGGACGCTCGTCGCGTTCATCGTGCAGTGGCGGCGCTCGAAGCGCGGCGACCGCCGCGATCCGTTCGACGGTCCCGGGCCGGACGACGACGCGCGCTGAGGCGCGCGCGGTATCCGGGATCGCACCACCGTCACGGAACCGGGGCGCACCGGCGACGCGTGCCGCGCGCCGCGATCGGATTACTGCGGCGCGAGCCCCAGGTCGTCGAGGTCGATGGAGGCCAGCCACTGCAGGCCCTCGGCCTCGATCGCGGCCTGCGCGCCGGTCTTGCGGTCGACGATGACGGCGACGGCGACGACCTCGGCGCCCTCGCGGCGCAGGGCCTCGACGGCCTTGAGCGCCGACTGACCGGTGGTGGAGGTGTCTTCGACGACGACGACGCGCTTGCCCTTCACGTCGGCGCCCTCGATCTGGCGTCCGCGGCCGTGGTCCTTGGGCTCCTTGCGGACGACGAACGCGTCGAGGGGGTGACCGGCGTGCACCGATTCGTGCATGACGGCGTTGGCGATCGGGTCGGCGCCGAGAGTCAGACCGCCGACGGCGACGACGCCGTCGAGGTCTTTCACGAGGTCGAGCACGAGACGACCGATCGCGGGAGCGGCCCGGTGGTCGAGCGTGAGCTTACGCATGTCGACGTAGTACGTCGCCTTCTTGCCGCTCGAGAGGGTGAAGTCGCCGTGGAACACCGCCTCCGCGTTGATGAGGCCGATGAGGGCCTGGCGGTCGGCTTCGAGCTCGGGAGTGGAGGCGGCGGTCACGGCGTCGAGTTTAGTGCTCCACACGGATCACGCCGGGGTCACCCCGGCCGTCGATGTCGCCGGCCGAAAGTAGGCTGGATGCCATGCGCCTGGCCACCTGGAACGTCAACTCCATCCGCGCCCGCGTCACCCGCACCGTCGAGTTCTGCGTGCGCGAGCACATCGACGTGCTGGCGATGCAGGAGATCAAGTGCAAGACGGAGCAGTTCCCGTACGCCGCCTTCGAGGAGGCCGGGTACCACGTCGCCGCGCACGGCCTGAACCAGTGGAACGGCGTCGCGATCGCGAGCCGTGAGCCCCTCGACGACGTCGAGATCGGCTTCCCCGGCATGCCCGGCTTCGAGAAGGGCAAGGAAGGCCCCGACCAGCCGCAGGAGGCGCGCGCGATCGGCGCGACCGTGAACGGCGTCCGCGTCTGGAGCCTTTACGTCCCCAACGGCCGCGGCCTCGATGACCCGCACTACGTCTACAAGCTCGACTGGCTCGACAAGCTGCGCCAGTACACCTCCGACACGCTGGCCGCGCACCCCGACCTGCCGCTCGCCCTCACGGGCGACTTCAACATCGCCCCCACCGACGACGACAACGGCGATCCCACCGTCGTCGAGGGCGCGACCACCCACGTCTCCCCTCCCGAGCGCGAGGCGTTCCGCGCGTTCGAGGCGGCGGGGCTGACCGACGTCGTCCGCCCCCTCATCCCCACCGGATACACGTACTGGGACTACAAGCAGCTGCGCTTCCCCCGTAACGAGGGGCTGCGGATCGACTTCATCCTCGGCTCGCGGGCGTTCGCCGACGCCGTGCACGGTGCCGAGATCCACCGCGACGAGCGCAAGGGCGAGGTCCCCAGCGACCACGTCCCCGTCGTCGCCGACCTCGACCTGTCGGATGCCGACGACGAGGACGACCTGCCGATGATCTTCGGCTGAGCGCCGGGGGCACGGCATCCGGATGCCGCGCCGGGGCGTCCATGAACGGTGCCGCGCGGCCGCCACGGCGCGAATCGACGAGAATCTCGCGCGCCCTGTCGATTCCGATCGTCGCCATTCGACGCGATAGTAGGGGGAGGCATTCGCTCCCCTCAGATCGCTCGAGAGAGCACCGACGAGAAGAGTCAACGATGAAGTTCATGCTGATCATGCGCGGCACCGACGAGGCGTACGCGGCGTACAAGCAGATCCCGTTCGAGCAGATCATCAACGAGATGGGCGCCTACAACGAGTCGATGATGAGCGCGGGAGTGCTGGTCGCGGGCGACGGCCTGGCCGAGGACATGAGCCAGAACTTCGTCGTGACCTTCGGCGGCGAGGAGCCCGTCGTCACCGACGGCCCCTACGGCGAGACGCACGAGCTGTTCAACGGGTTCTGGATCATCGAGGTCTCGACCAAGGAGGAGGCCGTCGAGTGGGCGCGCCGGGCGCCGCTCATCGCGGGCAACACGCTCGAGGTGCGCCGCGTGACCGACGAGACCGACTTCGCAGCGTTCGCCGACAACGAGTACATCCAGAAGGAGGAGGGCTGGCGCGAGGAGCAGTCCTCGCGGTGAGCCCCGCTCCCGCCGGCGACACCGGCACGGACACCGACACCGCGCGGCGCGTCGCGGCGATCTGGCGCATCGAGGGCGCCCGCATCGTCGCGACGCTCGCGCGCGTGGTCGGCGATCTCCCCACCGCGGAGGATCTGGCCCAGGATGCCGTCGCCGAGGCCCTCGCGCAGTGGCCGCGCGACGGCGTGCCGGCGAACCCCGGCGCCTGGCTGACCGCGGTCGCGAAGAGACGCGCGATCGACGGGTGGCGCAGGGAGCGGGTGAGAGACGAGAAGTACGGGCTCATCGGGGCGGATCTCGACGAGGTGACGGATGCCGCGTGGCAGCCGATCGACGACGACGTGCTGCGCCTGGTGTTCGCGGCGTGCCATCCGGTGCTCGCGCGCGAGGCGCAGGTGGCCCTGACGCTGAAGGTCGTCGGCGGCCTCGACGCCGCGGCCATAGCCCGGCTCTTCCTCGTCCCGGTGCCGACGATGCAGCAGCGGATCGTGCGGGCGAAGAAGGCGTTGAGCGCGGCCCGGGTCCCCTTCGAGGCGCCGGATCCGGCGGAGTGGCCGGCGCGGCTCGGTGCCGTGCTGAGCGTGATCTACCTCGTCTTCACGGAGGGCTACGCGGCCACATCCGGCGATGCCGTGCTGAGGACGGAGCTCGCCCATGAGGCGATCAGGCTGGGGCGCGTTCTGGCACGGCTCCTCCCCCGCGAACCCGAGGTGCTGGGCCTCGGCGCCCTCATGGAACTGCAGGCGTCGCGCTTCGCGGCCCGGGTGGATGCGAACGGGGATGCCGTACTCCTCGCCGACCAGGACCGGCGGCGCTGGGATCGCTCGGCGATCTCGCGCGGGCGGGCGCTGCTCGACCGCGCCGACGCGCGCGGCAGAGGCCGCGGGCCGTACCAGCTGCAGGCGGCGATCGCGCTCTGTCACGCGGAGGCGGCAGGGGTCGACACGACCGACTGGGACCGCATCGCGCTTCTCTACGAGGCGCTCGGCCGCGTGGCGCCGAGCCCCGTGGTGGAGCTCAATCGCGCGGTCGCCGTGTCGATGGCATCCGGACCCCGGGAGGGGCTCGCGATCGTCGACGCCCTCGCCGCCGCCGGGGCGCTGCGGAGCTCGCACCTGATCCCCTCGGTGCGCGGCGAACTGCTGTCGCGGCTGGGGCGCCACGACGAGGCGCGGGAGCAGTTGCTCGAGGCCGCCGACCGCACCCGGAACGAGCGCGCTGCTGCACTCCTTCGACGCAAGGCCGAGGCGCTGGGGCGCTGACCGGGGAGAACCGGGGCTTCCCCTCGTCCGCGAGAAGTGCAGGTGGCTGAGCTCGTCGAAGCCACCGATCTCCGGCAGCCCGGTCCCTTCGACGAGCTCAGGGACCTCCGTCGGTGCGGGTCTCGAACCGACAGAGGGGCCGAGGAGCAGCGCAGCGCACCCCGACCCCGCCGTGCCGAACCGTCAGACCGAGGGGACCTCGGCGGGCGCGGTGCGCTTCACCAGCGTCACGAGCGCCTCGATGATCGAGCGCAGGAACGCGGCGGTGCCCTCGTCGGTCACCGTGCCGTCGTCTTCGAACAGGCCGGGCGTCGACTGGATGTAGCCCTCGGGCTGTCCCAGGACGAGGGCGTTGTAGTGCAGGAGCACGGCGCGCAGGTGCTGCTGACCGGCCGCGGTGGCGATGCCGCCCTGCGAGGTGCCGACGACCGCGGTGGGCTTGTCGTTGAACGACGCCTCACCGTACGGGCGCGCCGACCAGTCGAGCGCGTTCTTGAGCACGCCCGGGATCGAACGGCTGTACTCGGGGGTCACGACGATCATGCCGTCGGCATCCTCGATGGCCTTCTTGAAGTCCGTGGCGACCGCGGGGAAGTCGCCGTCGTAGTCGGGCGAGTAGAAGGGGAGGTCCGCGATGGGGATCTCCTTCAGCGTCACGCCCTCGGGCGCGACCTTCTCGAGCGCCTTGGCGAGGCGCCGGTTGATGGAGGTGCTGGAGATGCTGCCGACGATGTAGCCGATCGTGTACTCGGTCACGATGATCCTCTCAGGGAAGACGGGGGCGCGGCGCGCCCGAATGCATTCAGACGAAAGCATGACGGCGTCGGCACTATTCCCCGCGGGCTTGACTCCGCCGCACGGGGGATGCGGGTGTCGGAGGTCCCCCCTAGCGTGGAGGGATGCCACGGCTCACCCGCACCCAGCAGCGCGGCGACCTGATCCTCGCGACCGTGCTGTTCCTCGGCGGTCTGCTGAGTGCCGTGCTGTCGTCGGTCTCGGGCCTCTACGGAGACGAGCAGGGATCCCTCGCGATCGCGGTGGTCTACGTCGCCGTGCTGGCGATCCCGATCGCGGTGCGGCGCCGCTGGCCGTCGGTCACCGCGGTGGTCGTGTCGACCGCGTACTTCTTCGCGGTGACCTTCCGCATCCCCGAGCTCTACGCGGGCAACATCGCGATGTTCATCGCCCTCTACACCGTCGGCGCGTGGGAGCCGAGCCGCCGACGCGCCACGATCGTCCGCGTCGCGATCATCGTCGGCATGTTCGCGTGGCTGTTCATCGTGATGTTCCAAGATGCGACGCAGCCCGTCGACCCGTCCGTCGAGGGCGCCTTCTCGCGCGCCGGCGCCTTCTCGCCCTTCGTGGCCTACCAGCTGCTCATGATCGGCGTGAACGCGCTGTTCTTCGGCGGGGCGTACTACTTCGGCGACCGCTCCCACCAGCAGATGCGCGAGCGCGCCGCCCTCGAGGAACGCACCGCCGAGCTCGAGTCCGAGCGCGAGATCACCGCGGCGCAGGCCGTGGCCCTCGATCGCGTGCGCATCGCCCGCGAGCTGCACGACGTCGTCGCCCACCACGTCTCGCTCATGGGAGTGCAGGCGGGGGTGGCCCGCTCCCTCCTCTCGCGCGATCCGGATGCCGCCCGCGACACGCTCGCGAGCATCGAGGGCTCGGCGCGGCAGTCCCTGCACGAGCTGCGCCAACTGCTCGAGACCCTGCGCTCCCCCGATGCGGACGCCTCCCCCGACACCGCTCCCACCACGCACGGGCTGACCTCCATCCGCGCCCTCGTCGACGAGGCGGATGCCGCGGGCCTGCCGACCACCTTCACCGTCGTCGGCGAGCCCGAGAGCGATCCGCCCGCGCTCGTGCAGGTCAACCTGTACCGCATCGCCCAAGAGGCCCTCACCAACGCCCGCCGGCACGCCGGGCCCGGGGCGACGGCCGATGTACGCCTGCGCTTCTCCGCGGAGGCCGTCGAACTCGAGGTCTCGAACACGGGACGGTCCGGTTCGTCGACGCCCGGCCTCGGCCAGCGGGGCATGCGCGAACGCGCGGCCGTGTCGGGCGGCACGATCGAGATCGGTCCCCGCTCGCGCGGCGGATGGCTCGTGCGCGCGCGCGTGCCCCTGACCCCGGCGCAGGTGTCGCATGTCTGAGCTGCGCGTCCTCCTCGTCGACGACCACGCCATGATGCGCGCCGGGTTCCGCACGATCCTGTCGCTCGAGCCCGACATCACCGTGGTGGGCGAAGCCGCGACCGGAGCCGAGGCGGTGACCGCCGCGGAACGGCTGCGGCCCGACGTGATCTGCATGGACGTGCAGATGCCCGACATGGACGGCCTCGAGGCGACGCGCCTGCTCACCGCCGACCCCCGGTCGGAGGCGGCGATCCTCATCGTCACGACCTTCGACCGCGACGACTACCTCTTCGCGGCACTGTCGGCGGGAGCGAGCGGTTTCCTGCTGAAGAACGCCGGGCCCGAAGAACTCGTCTCCGCGGTGCGGATCGTGGGCGCGGGCGACGCGCTGCTCGCCCCCGAGGTCACGCGCCGAGTCATCGAGCGCTTCACCGCGCAGGCGGCCGGGGGCGCGGCATCCGGGGTCTCGACGACGCCCGACGCCACCGCCATCACACCCGCGCGCGCTCGCGCGGTCGAACCGCTGGTGCTGACCGAGCCGTTGACCGACCGCGAGAGCGAGGTGCTCGCCCTCGTGGCCGAGGCCCTCAGCAACGCCGAGATCGCCGCGCGCCTGTACATCGGCGAGGCGACGGTCAAGACGCACGTGTCGAACGTGCTGCAGAAGCTCGGCGCGCGCGATCGCGTGCAGGCCGTCGTGCTCGCGCACCGCCACGGGCTCGCCTGACGGCGCGACCGGTCCCTCCGACAGGCTCAGGAACCTCGGGGTCTCCCCCTCAGGGTGGAGGGCGACAACCCCACCGCGGGCGGAGGTGCCGCGGCATCCGCCTGCCTAGCGTGGTCATCAACGAGAAGAAGGGATGCACCGTGCTCGAACTGGACGGCATCACCAAGAGCTACGGCGGTCGCCGCGTGCTCGACGACGTGGGCTTCACCGTCGCCCCCGGTCGCCTGACGGGCTTCGTCGGCGGCAACGGCGCCGGCAAGACCACCACCATGCGCATCGCCCTCGGCGTGCTCGGGAAGGACGCCGGTTCCGTCGCGCTGAACGGCTCCCCCGTGACGACGGCCGATCGCCGCCGCTTCGGGTACATGCCGGAGGAGCGCGGCCTCTATCCGAAGATGAAGGTCGCCGAGCACATCGCCTACCTCGCGCGACTGCACGGGTTCTCGAAGGCGGATGCCACCCGCAAGGCCACCGCGCTGCTGGAACGGCTCGGACTCGGCGAGCGCCTCGGCGACCTCGTCGAGACGCTGTCGCTCGGCAATCAGCAGCGGGCGCAGATCGCCGCGTCGCTCGTGCACGAGCCCGAGGTGCTGATCCTCGACGAGCCCTTCTCGGGGCTCGACCCGCTCGCGGTCGACGTGGTCGCGGGGGTCCTGCAGGAGAAGGCCGCGTCGGGTGCGGCGGTGCTCTTCTCGTCGCACCAGCTCGACGTGGTCGAGCGGCTGTGCGACGACCTCGTGATCATCGCGAGCGGCACCATCCGCGCCGCGGGCACCCGCGACGAGCTGCGGGCACAGCACGCCACGCACCGGTACGAACTGGTCTCGCGCGGTGACGCGGGTTGGCTGCGCGAGGAGCCCGGGGTGAACGTGCTCGACTTCGACGGCGGCTACGCGCTCTTCGACGCGGCCGACGACGCCACCGCGCAGCGCGTGCTGCAGGGAGCCGTGGCGCGCGGCGACGTCGCCAGCTTCGCTCCTCTCCGCCCGACCCTCGCCGAGATCTTCAAGGAGGTCATCCAGTGAGCACCTCGACCGCCGTCCCGTCCCGCCCGGGCGAACTGCACAGCATCTGGCTCGTCGCCGAGCGCGAGATCGGCTCGAAGCTGCGCAGCAAGGCCTTCGTCATCTCGACCGCCGTCCTCATCGTCGCGGCCCTCGCCTCGGTGCTGTGGTGCGGTTTCACCGCGGGAAGCGCCGCGTCCAGCGGCATCCCCGTCGCCGTCACCGCGCAGACCCAGAGCGACGTGTCAGGTCTCGACGGTCTCGAGGTGACCGTCGCCGACAGTGACGACGCCGCGCGCGCCCTCGTCGCCGACGGGACGGTGGATGCCGCCCTGGTGGCCGGCTCGTCGGACTCGTCGTTCGACTTCACCGTCGTGGTGAAGGACAGCGTCCCCTCGACGCTCCTGCAGATGCTGAGCGAGACGCCGCCGGTCGACCGGATCGATCCCGGATCGAACGCGGCCGACGTGCTGCGCTACTTCATCGCGCTGGCGTTCGGCATCGTGTTCCTCATCGCCGCGACGACCTTCGGCGGGACGATCGCCCAGAGCGTCGTCGAGGAGAAGCAGACGCGCGTGGTCGAGATCCTCATCTCGGCGATCCCCGTGCGGGCTCTGCTGGCGGGCAAGGTGCTGGGCAACACGATCCTCGCGATGGCGCAGATCGTGCTGCTCGCGGCGGTCGCGGTCATCGGGCTCGCCGTGACCGATCAGGCCGGAGTCCTCACCGCCCTGGGCGCCCCCATCGCCTGGTTCGCGATCTTCTTCCTCTTCGGCTTCGTGCTGCTGGCCTCGCTCTTCGCCGCGGCGGCCGCGATGGTGTCCCGCCAGGAGGACATCGGGGCGACCACGACGCCGATCACGATGCTGATCATGGCGCCGTACTTCCTCGTGATCTTCTTCAACGACAACCCCGTCGTGCTCACGGTGATGTCGTACGTGCCGTTCTCGGCTCCGGTCGGCATGCCGCTGCGCATGTACCTCGGCGACGCCCAGTGGTGGGAGCCGGTGCTGTCGCTGCTCGTCCTGCTCGCGTCGTGCGTGGCGGCGATCGGCCTCGCCTCGCGCATCTACCAGAACTCGCTGCTGCGGATGGGGGCGCGGGTCAAGCTCGCGGAGGCGCTGAAGGGCTGAGGCGGCGCCCCGCGACCCCGGGTGGGGCGGGAGCAGGGGGAGGGATGCCAGGGCTTCGGCATCCCTCCCCTAGGCTTTTGCGGTGCTCCGTCTGCTCGCCTCCGCCGCGCTGGGGGCGGCGATCGGGGGGCTGATCGTCTCTCTGCTCGGTCGCCCCGACCCCGGAATGCTCATCCTCGGCATCGCCCTCGGCGTCTTCCTCGCCACGACCACCGTGATCCGCCTGGCCGGGGGGCTCGCGGTCGCGACGCCCTCCCCCGCCGCGGTGCGGGAAGCCCGCGACGGCCGACGTCTCGGACGCGCGCGCGTCGACGCGGTGCGGCAGACCGGCACCTTCCTGAACGAACAGCCCGTGTGCGACATCGACGTCACCGTCGCCGCCCTCACGGGTGACGCGTGGGCGACGACCGTGCGCAGGATCGTGCCCCTGACCGAGCTGCCGGCGTACCGAACCGGGTGCGAGCGCGACGTCGCGATCCTCATCGACGGCGGGCCGGAGATCGCCTTCGCCGACGGCGAGCTCTCGCCGGCCGAGATCGAGCGCCTCGTGGTGCCGCCTCGCTCCGACGTGCCGCTGCGGCCGGTCCCACCCGGGACGCGGATCGGCGGGGGACGCCGGCGTGGTCCACTGATCGGCGTCGGCCGCCGCGGACGGCCTCTGCGCCTGACCCTGTTCGCTCTCGTCGCGGTGGGGGCGGCATCCGTCGTCGTCCTGCCCTTCCGCGCGGCGGTCGTGCCCACCCTCGAGGCGTGGGCCGACGGCCGGGCGAGCGTCGACCTGCGTCAGCCCGACGAGATCGAGACGGCCGCGCGGGCGCTCCGTGAGGCGATCGGACACGACCGCGTGGTGGCGATCACCGTGCTGCCGGATGCCGTCGTCGTCGACGCCCCGATCAGCGTCGGCGCAGTGGAGACCGACGAGTGGACCTACCGCGGCGGCCGCGTGGACCACGACGGTCCCGCGCGTCCGCAGCCGGAGCTCGCGGCGGAGCAGTTCTCGTGGGACGACGTCTCGCTCGAACGGCTGTGGCCCGCGATGCGCTCCGCGGCGGACGAGAGCGGCCTGCCGGTGGGCGATGCCGTCGCGCGCGTCGTGCGGTCGACCGACACCGACGTGCAGAGCGACACCTTCATCCGCGCCGTCGGTCCGCCCGAGATGACGTTCAGCCTGAGCGACGACTACCGCGACGCCTTCTTCCGCCTGTCGGCGCAGGGCGTCCGACTCGATCCGGCGGGCTGAACGGCGACGTTCGCGACCTCCGCAGGGGCGCGATCATCCCTCCAGCACGGCGAGCACGTTGCCGGCCGGGTCACGGAACCACGCGATGAGCGGACCCCCCTCGCGCATGATTCCGCGCGAATCGGTGGGGAAGTCGGCGTCGTCGTAGATCTTCGTCTCCACGCCCCGCGCGCGCAGGTCGTCGACGGCGGCCTCGACATCGTCGACGGGGAAGTTGAGCACCGTGAACGACGCCGGCTCGTGGTGCGGCTTTCCGTAGACGAGCACGCGCCCGCCGGAGGCGAGGTGCAGGGCCAGGAACCCGGAGTCGTCGAGCACCTCGACCTCGAGGCCGAGCGTGTCGCCGTAGAAGCGTCGGGCGGCGTCGAGGTCGTCGACCGCGAAGCCGCTGAAGGCGCCGTCAGTGTGGAACATGGGGGTCTCCTCGGTTCAGCGCGCCACGAACGCCGTGACGCTGTCGGACAGGCGGATGGGGATGCCGTCGAGGGCCGACGGATCGGGGTCGCCGACCGCGACCGTGAGATCGGCGTCGACGCCGAAAGCCGCGGAGGGGCCGGCGCCCCCGGAGGCGCAGCCCACCGACCACGGTCGATTGTCCGATGACGTGAACGTCGCGATGCAGATGCCGTCGCCGTCGTCGGGCTGGGCGAGGTAGATGCGGAAGTCGCTGACGGTCGCGATGTACCGCGTGCTGGACGGATCGATCCCGCTGTCGCGGAGGATGTCGGCCGAGATGACGTCCTCGACGGTCTGCGGGAAGGTCAGCTCCGGGTAGGCCGCGGCCGCGGTCTGGGGGTCGACCGGGCCGGCGGCGGGCGCGACGACGCCGGCCCCGATGGCGGCGCCGAGGCCGAGGCACACCACCGCACCGACCGCGGCGAGCGCGGCCCACAGCGCGGGTCGCCGTCGCACGGACGTCGGTGCGGGCTCGACCGTCTCCGGCTCGTGCGCTGCCGGGTGCGGATCGGCCGCGGGCTCGGCATCCGTTCCGTCGACGGCGCACTCGGGGGCCGCGGACGGCTCTTCGCGGTGCCGGTCCTCGAGCTGCGCGAGGCGCGCGAGCATCTCGGGCGTCGCCGACGCGCCGTCGACGCCGTAGACGCGCTCGCGCAGCGCCCGCAGCTCGACGTCGTCGTCCATGCGACGACTCTATGACCGCGTGGAGGGCCCGGGGCGGTCAGCCCGCCGGATGCGGCCGCGTCTTCTCGAGGGCATCGGCCGCGCCCACGAGGGCGAGGTGCGACAGCGCCTGCGGGGTGTTGCCGGCCTGACGGCCCGAGGTCGGGTCGTACTCCTCCGAGAGCAGACCGAGGTCGTTGGCGACAGCGGTGAGGCGGCGCATCAGGGCGACGGCGTCGTCGCGGCGCCCGCTGTGGGCGTACTGCCCCACCAGCCAGAACGAGCACGCGAGGAACGGGTGCTCGTCTCCGCTCAGCCCGTCGACGCCCGTCGTGCGGTACCGCAGCAGCCAGCCGTCGGGCATGAGCGTCTGCTCCATGCGGGCCACGGTGGCGAGCATGCGCGGGTCGTCGTAGGCGCAGAACCCGACCTGCGGCAGCACGAGCAGCGAGGCGTCGACCTCGTCGGTCTCGAAGTGCTGCGTGAACCAACCGCCCGCGTGCACCCCGCGCGCGTCGATCTCGGCCCGCACCCCGTCGCGCAGCCGCCTCCACGTGTCGACCTCGCCCTCGCGCCCGCCCTCTTCGACGGCCCGGATGCCGCGATCGAACGCCGCCCACACCATCGCGCGCGAGTGGGTGAAGAAGTGCGGATCGCCCCGCATCTCCCAGATGCCGAGGTCGGGCCGATCGACCCAGTGCACGAGCTGATCGAGCAGCGCGCGCTGCAGGGACCACGAGAACGTGGTCTCTTCGACGCCGGCGTCGCGCGCGGCCTCGAGGGCGACCATGACCTCGCCGATCACGTCGGCCTGGTACTGATCGACCGCGCCGTTGCCGAGGCGCACGGGCGAGGCTCCGCCGTATCCGGGCAGACTCGTGATCTCGCGCTCGGGCAGGTCGCGCTCGCCCGCGATGCCGTACATGATCTGCACGTCGGCGGGGTCCCCCGCGATCGCCCGCAGCAGCCAGTTGCGCCAGCGGTGGGCGGCGTCGAGGTAGCCGTGCTCGATGTAGGCGCTGAGGGTGAGGGCGGCGTCGCGCAACCAGACGTAGCGGTAGTCCCAGTTGCGCGAGCCCCCGAAGGCCTCGGGGAGCGAGGTGGTCGCCGCCGCCACGATGCCGCCCGTCTCGGAGTGCGTGAGCGCGCGCAGCACCATGAGCGATCGCGTGACGAGCGCCGCGTGTTCGCCGACGGCCTGCACGCGATCGGCCCACGCCGCCCACCACTCGCGGGTGCGCTCGAGCGCGGCCTCGACGTCGAACGCCGCCGGAGGGTCCTGCCACGACGGCCCCCAGGCCAGCACCGAGTCGACGCTCCGCCCCGCGGCCGTGGTCCACAGCCCCCGGTGGGCGGTGTCGACGGCGATCAGGCGCGGACCGCGCAGGATGACGGCATCCGGGCCCGCCACGGCGAGGATGGCGTGGGCGCCGCCGGTGCCCACCTGCCGCACCCACGGCACCGCACGGGCGTAGTCGAAGCGCAAGCGCACCTCGCTGACGAAATCGACGGCGCCCGACACCCCTACGACCCGGCGGATGACGGCGTCGACCCCCTCGTCGACGGGCATGGCGTCGTAGACGTCGGCGATACCAGTGGAGGTCTCCCACCGGGTGACGAGCACGAAGGTGTCTCCGTCGTAGCGGCGCGTGGCGCGCGCCTCGGGGTCGGCGGGTCGCAATGACCACGATCCGTGCGACTCGTCGCCCAGCAGGGCGCCGAACATCGAGGCGCTGTCGTACCGCGGCAGACACAACCAGTCGACGCTCCCCGCGGCGGAGACGAGGGCGGCGGAGCGGCAGTTGCTGAGGACGGCGTAATCCTCGATCGGAGTCGTCACCCTCGGATCATGACAGGTGCGGCCGACATCGCGGCAGAGCATCCCGCTAGTGGCTCCCCTGCGTTGGCTGCAAGCACCGACGGCGTGTCGGTGGGGAGCGCTACGGTGGCGGCATGGCCGCGGACACCACCCTGATCATCCTGGGCGCCTCGGGCGACCTCACCTCTCGACTGCTCCTGCCGGCCCTCGGCCAGCTGCTCACGCGCGAGCCCGGGCGCTCGGTGCGCCTTCACGGCGCGGGGATGGACGACTGGACCGACGAGCACTGGCGCGAGGTGGTGAAGAAGTCCTTCCAGACGACGGATGCCGAGGCCGCCTTCGCCGCGGTCGCCGAGACGACGTACTCGCAGGCCGACATCACGAAGGCCGCAGATCTGCAGAAGCTCCTCGACGACGCCGAGGGGCGCCCCGCGCTGTACTTCGCCGTCCCGCCCGCGGTGACCGAGAAAGCGTGTCTCGCCCTGAGCGACGTCACCCTCCCCGAGGGCACGATCCTCGCCCTCGAGAAGCCCTTCGGCACCGACGAGGCCAGCGCGCACACGCTCAACCAGCAGCTGGCCACGCTCGTTCCCGAAGACCAGGTCTTCCGCATCGACCACTTCCTCGGCCGCTCGACCGTGCTCAACCTCCTCGGCGTCCGCTTCGCGAACCGGCTCATCGAGAGCGTGTGGTCGGCCGACGACATCGCGTCGATCCGCATCGACTTCCCCGAGGCCCTCGGGCTCGAGGGCCGGGCGGGCTACTACGACCGCGCCGGCGCCCTCGTCGACATGATCCAGAGCCACCTGCTGCAGGTCATGGCCTTCGTCACCATGGAGCCGCCCGCGTCGCTCGACCAGCTCGATCTGCGCGACGCGACTTCGGCGGTGCTGCGCGCGACGCACGTCCTCGACGACGATCCCGTCGCGAACTCGCGTCGCGCCCGCTACACCGCCGGCGACGTCGGCGAGCGCCACTTCTCGTCGTACGTCGACGAGCCGGGCGTCGACGCGGAGCGCGGCACCGAGACGCTCGCCGAGATGACGGTCGAGGTGCGCACCTCCCGCTGGCAGGGCGTGCCGATCCTGCTGCGCTCGGGCAAGGCGCTCGGCGCGGGCGACCCCGCGGTGACCGTGACGTTCAAGCCCGTGCGCCACCTCCCCGGCGGTTTCGTGGGCGACAGCGAGCCGTCGGTGCTGGTGTTCTCGCTCGGCCCCGACACGATGAGCCTCGGGCTCAACGTCAACGGCGCCGACGACCCCCTCGAGCTCGAGCGGGTGACGCTCGCCGCCGACCTCGGCGACGGCGCGCTCAAGGCCTACGGCGAAGTGCTCTCCGGCATCCTCGACGGAGACGCGATGCTCGCCGTGCGCGGCGACGCCGCCGAGCAGTGCTGGCGCATCGTGCAGCCGGTGATCGACGCGTGGCGCGAGAACAAGGTGCCGCTCGACGAGTACCCGGCGGGAACGGCCGGACCGGCCGCCTGGAACGCCTGATCGCCCCGCGCGTCCGCGCGACCGCGGCGGGCCCAGCTCAGCGCGGACGCATCTCATCACGGACGCATAAGGTCACGCGGGAACACGACGGGACATCAGGGCGTTGGATGGATGCGGGTCAACGGCGTCCCGGCATCGTCCTCACCCTCAGGAGTATTTCCATGTCTCACGTTCTCGACCGCACCGCGCAGACCGACGTCCCGATCCTCGACGTCCTCGCCGAGCGCTGGAGCACCCGCGTCTTCGACGCGGAGACCCCCATCGACGAAGAGGCGCTGCGCGCCGCGCTGGAAGCCGCGCGCTGGTCGCCGTCCGCCAGCAACACTCAGCCCTGGCGCTTCGTCCTCGCCCGTCGCGGCACCGAGGCCCACGAGAAGATCGTCGCCTCGCTCATCGGCTTCAACCAGGGGTGGGCGCCGGCCGCCGGCGCGCTCCTGGTGGTGCTGGCCGAGACCGTCGACGACGAGGGCAACGCCCGCCCGTGGGCGACCTACGACGCGGGTCAGGCGGCGGCCTTCTTCACCGTCGAGGCGCACGCCCGCGGCCTGGCCACCCACACCATGGGCGGCTTCTCCCCCGACGACCTGCGCACCGCATTCTCGATCGACGAGCGCTTCACGCCCGTGACCGTCATCGCGGTCGGCGCCTTCGGCGACCTGGATGGCGCCGACGAGGCCGTGCGTACGCGCGAGTCGGCACCGCGCGAGCGTCGTCCCCTCGCCGAGTCGTTGCTGCTCGACGCCTGATCTCCCGCCGGGTCACCGGCATCCGTCCGCCCCCGTCGCCGCTCTCGCGGGACGGGGGCGGACGTCGTCGTGGCACGGGTAGCGAGTGCCCGCGGATGCCGCTGCGGCGGCCGTTCTCACCCGGCACGCCGATGACCTGGCGCCGCTGCGACGCACCACGGCGTTCACGCGAGGCCCCTACGCTCGCGGAGGTGACGACTTCTTCCACGACCGGCGCCCTCCCGACGCACCGGCCGCTCGTGCGCCTCGGCCGGGCCATCCGGAGAACGCTCCTCGCGCTCGTCGTCGCGGTGGCGGCGATCGCCGTCGCGGGACTGCCGGTGTACGTCTTCCCGCCCCAGGGCGACCCGACGGGAGCGGACCTCGTCTACGTCATCGGCCCGCCGCAGCCCCAACGCCTCGAGCTGGCGTCCGCGATCCGCGACACCGACGGGCACGTCCCCCTGCTGATCTCCGTCTCCGACTCCCGCGCCGGCCGGGGGGATTCGTCGTTCGACGCCGACGCCGTCGACGAGTGCCGCCAGGCGGGGGCGACCTGCACGACCCCGGAGCCTTTCACGACGGCCGGGGAGGCGCGGCTGCTGACGGCGTACGTCGCGCGACAGCCGGCAGCCGAGACGGTGGTCATCACCTACACGCCGCACGTCGCCCGTACGCGGTACATCTTCGCGAAGTGCTACTCGGGGGACGTGACGGTCGTCGGGGTCGACACGCCCATGACGCCCGCCGACTGGGCGTTCCAGTACGTGTACCAGACCGCGGCGTTCGTGAAGGCCTGGATCACACCGTGTCCGTGAGCGCTCCCGACTCGACGTGACGGACGCGGAGGGGGAGGCCATGCCCCGGGGCATGGCCTCCCCCTCCGCGTCGGCTTCCTCAGTCGACGATCTCCGCCTCGATGACATCGTCGTCGGGGTCGTCGCCGGACTCCTCGGCCGCCGGCCCCGTGCTCTCGAGCAGGAGCGAGTCGCCGTCGCTGGCCACGTCGACGCGGACCACGTCGCCGTCGCGCACAGTGCCGGCGAGGATCGCCATCGCGAGGCGGTCCTGGATCTCAGACTGGATGAGCCGGCGCAGCGGCCGGGCTCCGTATACCGGGTCGTAGCCGCGCTCGGCGAGCCACGACCGCGCGTCGGGGGTGACCGCGAGGGTCAGCCGGCGCTCTCGCAGGCGCTTGTGGAGCGCATCGACGGCGAGCTCGACGATCTGCGCGAGGTCGTCCTGGCTGAGCGCCTGGAAGATCACGATGTCGTCGAGACGGTTCACGAACTCGGGCTTGAAGGCCTGGCGCACCAGCGCCTGCACCTGCTCCCTCTTGGCATCCATCGACATCGTCGGATCGATGAGGATCGGTGACCCGAGGTTCGACGTCAGGATCAGGATGACATTGGTGAAGTCGACCGTGCGGCCCTGGCCGTCGGTCAGCCGGCCGTCGTCCATGACCTGCAGCAGGACGTCGAACACCTCGGGGTGCGCCTTCTCGACCTCGTCGAGCAGAACCACCGAGTACGGCCGACGGCGGACGGCCTCGGTGAGCTGACCACCGGCCTCGTACCCGATGTAGCCCGGAGGAGCACCGACCAGGCGCGAGACGGAGTGCTTCTCGCCGTACTCCGACATGTCGATGCGCACCATGGCGTGCTCGTCGTCGAAGAGGAAGTCGGCGAGCGACTTCGCCAGCTCGGTCTTCCCGACACCCGTGGGGCCGAGGAACAGGAACGATCCGACGGGGCGGTTCGGGTCGCTGATGCCCGCGCGCGAACGACGGACGGCGTCGGAGACCGCCTTGACGGCATCCTTCTGTCCGATCAGTCGCTTGCCGAGTTCGCGCTCGAGGTGCAGCAGCTTCTCGGTCTCGCCCTGCAGCAGACGGCCGACGGGGATGCCGGTCCACGCGGCGATGACCGCGGCGATGTCTTCGTCGGTGACCTGGTCGTTGACCATGCGGTCGCCCGCGGGCTCCTCGCGCTCGGCCACCATGAGCTCGCGCTCGAGGGCCGGGATCTCGGCGTACAGCAGGCGCGAGGCGCGCTCGAGGTTGCCCTCGCGCTGGGCGCGCTCGGCATCCACGCGGGCCGCGTCGAGGCGGGTCTTGAGGTCGCCGACGCGGTTGAGCGAGGCGCGCTCGCGCTCCCACCGCGCCTGCAGCTCGTCGAGCTTGCCCTGCTCGCCGGCCAGGGTGTCGCGCAGCGTCGCGAGGCGCTCCTTCGAGGCGGCGTCCTTCTCCTTCTTCAGCGCGAGCTCTTCGAGCTTCAGCCGGTCGACGTGCCGGCGCAGCTCGTCGATCTCGAGCGGGGCCGAGTCGATCTCCATGCGCAGCCGGGATGCCGCTTCGTCGATCAGGTCGATCGCCTTGTCGGGCAGCTGACGCGAGGGGATGTAGCGGTTCGACAGGGCCGCGGCGGCGACCAGGGCGGCATCCGCGATCGCGACCTTGTGGTGCGCCTCGTAGCGCTCTTTCAGGCCGCGGAGGATCGCCACGGTGTCCTCGACCGTGGGCTCGCCGACGTAGACCTGCTGGAAGCGGCGCTCGAGGGCGGCGTCCTTCTCGATGAATTCGCGGTACTCGTCGAGCGTGGTCGCGCCGATCAGGCGCAGCTCGCCGCGCGCGAGCATGGGCTTGAGCATGTTGGAGGCCGCGACCGACCCCTCACCGCCGCCCGCGCCCATGAGCACGTGCAGCTCGTCGATAAAGGTGATGATGCGTCCGTCGGACTCGGTGATCTCCTTGAGGACGCTCTTCAGGCGCTCCTCGAACTGGCCGCGGTACATCGCCCCGGCGACCAGGGCCGAGATGTCGAGCGAGACGAGCTCTTTGTTCTTCAGGCTCTCGGCGACGTCGCCCGCGACGATGCGCTGGGCGAGCCCCTCGACGACGGCGGTCTTTCCGACGCCGGGTTCGCCGATGAGCACGGGGTTGTTCTTGGTGCGCCGGGTGAGCACCTGGCTGACACGGCGGATCTCGCCGTCGCGGCCGATCACGGGGTCGAGCTTGCCCTGGCGAGCCCGGTCGGTGAGGTTGATGCCGAACTGCTCGAGGGCGCTGCGCGCGTCCTCCTGCCCCGGCTGTTGAGTGGCGTTCATGTGTTCTCCTGGAAGTCTGTCGCAAACTTGAGTTGCGTTGACTCAAGTTTAGCAGCGGACGTCGGCGGGGGCAATGGATGCCGGGAGCGGGGCGTTCCCCGGGCGCACGGCGAACGGCCGCGGCAGAGCCGCGGCCGTTGTCCGGACGACGCGTCAGGCGCGCGCCGTGACCATCCAGTCCGACAGGTCGGCGACACGCGAACGGATGCCGCGGTGCCAGGGGCGGAGAGCCCGATAGGCGTCGGCGTGCACCCCGGGCCGCACGGGCGCGCCGGTTCCGGACATCGCCGCGACCGCGGCATCCCAGTCCGGATGAAGACCCGCGCCCACGGCCGCGCAGATCGCGGCGCCGATGCCCGCGGCGTCGTCGACGAGCGCGCGGCGCACGGGACGCCCGAGCACGTCGGCGACGATCTGCACGAGCAGGGACGACTGCGCCCCGCCACCGGTCACGATGACGCCGCTCGCGACGGGCCCGCGTTCACGCTCCATGTCGTCGATGTGGTCCGCCATCGTGAACGCGATGGCCTCCAGCACGGCGCGGTAGAGATGACCGCGCCCCTGCGCGCCCGAGAACCCGACGAAGGCACCGCGCCGGTTCGGTTCGTCGCCGGGCGCGAGCCAGTCCAGCACGGCGGCGACCCCGTCGCATCCGGGAGCGACCACCTCCGCCTCGGCGCCGAGGCTGCGGTCGAACGCGTAGATGTCGTCGTCGGGGGCGACCGGGTGCAGCAGGTCGCGCAACCAGCTCACGGTCCACATGCCGCGACGGATGCCGGTGGACTCCGCGAGGTACTGGCCCGGGCGGGAGCCGAAGTTCACCCAGTGCGCCGCTCCCCCACCGGGGGCATCGGCCACGGTCATCGCCGCGATGTAGGTGCCGAACGACAGCAGCACGTCGTCGGACGAGGCCAGGCCCGCACCGAGCGCCTCGACGGCCTTGTCGTTCGACGTCGCGAACACCGGCACGCCCGCGGGCAGGCCGGTCGCCGCCGCCGCCTCCGCGCTCACGCGGCCGAGTTCGGCACCGGGATCCACGAGCTCGCTGAGCAGCATGGGGTCCATGCCGGTCTGCGTCACGACATCCGGGTCCGACGACCACCGCCACGAGCGCTGGTCGATCGGCCACACCCCCTGATAGTTGCCGGCGGCGTCGCGGAATGCGCCCGTGAGACGGTGCGCGATGTATCCCGACGAGGTCGTCACGTGCGCAACGTCGGGCGCGGCGACGTGCGGACGCGCGACGCGCTCGTCCATCCAGCTCAACAGCGGCTCGGCGAGCATGCCGTCGGGGCGCATCAGCGCGCGGCAGAAGCGGATCGTGCACAGGCCGATGCCGACCACCTCGGCGGGGTCGCCGCCGAAGCGGTCCATCGCCAGGCGGCAGGCGCGCACGATCGAGTCCCACACGTCGTCGTCGGGATGGACGCTGCGCCCGGGCGCGGGCGTCGCGTAGGGTCGGAGCCCCACGCGCGCCTGCGCCCGCACGCGTCCCGTCTCGTCGACGACGAGCACCTTCGTCGACTGCGAGCCGTTGTCGATCGCGACGACGACGGGCATCAGCGCCCCAGGGCGAAGATCGTGCCGGGGTTCATGATGCCGTTCGGATCGAGGGCGGCCTTCATGCGCTCGAGCAGCACCACGGCGCTGCCGTGCTCCTCGTCGGTCCAGGCCGTGCGGTACTTGCCGATGCCGTGGTGGTGCACCATCGACCCGCCCAGGCGCAGCGCCTCTTCGACGACGATCGCGTTGAGGGGCTCGTGGTACTCGGTGATCTCGTCGCGCGGGTCGCAGTGGATGTCGTAGTCGTACACGAAGTAGAGGTTCGTGCCGGTCTGATAGCTGTGCGAGGAGTGCGCGCCGAGCATGGTCAGATCGGCGGCGCGGGGGAACTCGCGGCGCACGCGCTGCATGACGGATTCGTACAGCTCGACCACGCGCGACCAGTCGACCGACACCTCGGTCGTGTACCCGAGGTGGGCCTTCTCGAGCATCTCGCGCTTCTCGCGGTCGATCTTGTCCTGGCCCCAGTTCAGGTTGTCGAACCACGACGCGATCAGGGCGTCGTCGACGCGCTCGAGAGGCTTGCCCTCGGCCGCCTCGGCGATGGCCTCGGCGGTCGCGTCGGCGAGACGGCGCGGCCCCTCGGCGACCAGCACGACGACGCTCTTGCCCTCGTGGAAGTGGGCGAAGTGCTGACGGGCGTCCTCGGGCGAGTACACGCGCGCGACCGAGGGGCGGTAGCCCTGCGTGACGAGTTCGCGCAGCAGCTCGATGCCCGCGCCGAAGTCCTCGGTGAGGAATCCGAAGAACCGGTTGTTCTCGGGCGTGTAGGGCCAGATCTTGACCGTCACCTCGGTCACGAACGCCATCGCGCCCTCGTTGCCGATGATGAGGTGGCGGATGTCGGGACCCGCCGCGCGACGCGGCACGTTCTTGATGCGCGTGACCGTGCCGTCGGCCAGCACGGCCTCGAGCCCCAGGACCATGTCCTCGATCCCGCCGTAGAGCGTCGAGAACTGCCCGATCGAGCGCGTCGCGACCAGACCGCCGTACTGCGCGAGGGGCTTGGACTGCGGCGAGTGGCCGGTCGTGTACCCCTGCGCGCGCAGCTCGTCCTCGACGCGCTGCAGCCCGGCGCCGCACTGGACGGTGACCATCATGTCGACGGTGTCGATGTTCAGGATGCCGTCCATCCGCGATCCGTCGAGCACGATCGTGTCGGCGATCACCGTCTCGAGTCCTCCCTCGGTCGCCGTGCGACCGGTGCGCGGGACGATCGCGATCCGGTTCTCGTCCGCGAACCGCAGCACGGAGGCGACCTCCTCGGTCGAACGCGGGTACACGATGGCGGCGGGGAACGGCCCGTCGAAGATGCCGTGGACGGCGGAGTACTTCTTGAAGCGGTCGACGCTGGCTTCGCGCAGCTCGGCCTCACGGGTGTCGACGGCCTCGGCGCCGAGCAGGTCCGTGAGACGCGCGGCGATGTCGGAACGGGTCAGCGGGGAACGGGAATCGGCCATGTCGGTCTTCCTTGATCGAGGGGGTATCGGGTCAGCGCAGCAGGTAGCCGCCGTCGACGACGAGCGTGTGCCCGGTGACGTAGTCGCTGGCGCGGCTGGCGAGGAACACGACCGCGCCCATCAGATCGGCGGGGTCCCCCCACCGGCCCGCGGGGACGTGGTCGACGATGCGGGCGTTGGCCGCGGCATCCGATCGGGTCTTCTCGGTGAGGGCGGTCGCGAAGTATCCCGGAGCGACCGCGTTGACCTGGATGCCGAAACCGCCCAGCTCGTCGGCGTACGCCTTCGTGAACCCGACGATGCCGGCCTTGGATGCCGCGTACGCGGGCGACTGACGCCCGCCGAGGAACGAGAAGAGGGAGGCGATGTTGATGATCTTGCCGCGGCGATTCGGGATCATGACCTCGGCCGAGGCGCGGGCGAAGTCGAAGGCCGCGGTGAGGTTGACCGCGATCATCGGGTCCCACTTCGCGCGGTCGAAGGCGACGACGTCTTCGCTGAGGAGGTTGATGCCGGCCGAGTTGACGAGCACGTCGACCCCGCCGAAGCGGTCGACGCAGGCCGTCACGACCCGCTCGGGCTCGCCGGCGGCCGTGATGTCGGACTGCACGAACGCGTACTCGCGCCCGTGCGCCTCGATGAGCCTCGCCGTCTCGCCGTCGTCGTCAACGAGCGAGGGGACGAAGACGTTCGCTCCGGCCGCGGCGAGCGCGACCGAGAACGCGCGCCCGAGGCCCCCGTTGCCGCCCGTGACGATCGCGGTGCGACCGGCGAGCGAGAAGAAGTCGGTGGAGAAATCGGTGATGTCCATGCGATCAGGCGCTCCGGGAGGCGAAGGGGTCGGCGATGCCGACGTAGACGGTCTCGAGGTATTCGTGGATGCCCTCGGCTCCGCCCTCGCGGCCGAGGCCCGACTGCTTGACGCCGCCGAAGGGCGCGGCGGGGTTCGACACGACGCCGGCGTTCAGACCGAGCATCCCCGTCTCGAGGCGCTCCGCCAGGCGCAGGCCCCGATCGAGGTCGCGCGTGTAGGCGAAGCAGACCAGGCCGAACTCCGTGTCGTTGGCGAGGCGGACCGCCTCGTCCTCGTCGCGGAACGTGAGGATCGGGGCGACGGGGCCGAAGATCTCCTCGCGCAGGATGTCGGCGTCGGCGGGCACGTCGACCAGGACGGTCGGCTGGTAGAAGTAGCCGGGCCCGGGGATCGCGCTCCCGCCGACGGCGACGCGGGCGCCCTGCGCGACCGCTCCCTCGACCAGCGAGGCGACTTTGTCGCGCGTGGCGGCGTCGACGAGCGGCCCCACCGTCGAGGAGGGGTCGGTGC
Organism: Microbacterium sp. BWR-S6Y; assembly: GCF_041379845.1. Lineage (NCBI taxonomy): Bacteria > Bacillati > Actinomycetota > Actinomycetes > Micrococcales > Microbacteriaceae > Microbacterium > Microbacterium sp. BWR-S6Y. The sequence continues at coordinate 187,416 of NZ_JBFECV010000005.1, read as the reverse complement.
CGCGCGCGGGAACGAATGCGCCGATGCGGGCCGCGAAGCGCTCGGTGAACTCCGCGGCCACGGACTGGTGCACGAGGAAGCGGTTCGCGGCGACGCACGCCTCGCCGCCGTTGCGCATCTTCGTCAGCACGGCGCCCTCGACCGCGGCATCCAGGTCCGCGTCCTCGAAGACGAGGAAGGGCGCGTTTCCGCCGAGCTCCATCGACACGCGCAGCACCTGGGCGGCCGAGTCGGCGATCAGTCGCTGCCCGACACCGGTCGAGCCGGTGAACGAGAGCTTGCGCAGCCGCGGGTCCTGAACGAGCGGGCCGGTGACGGCTCCGGCGTGGGTGGTGGGGATGACGTTGAGCACGCCGTCCGGCAGCCCCGCCTCGCGCAGCACCTCGGTGAACAGCAGCGCCGTGAGGGGGGTGAGGGCGGCGGGCTTGAGCACCATCGTGCAGCCCGCCGCGATCGCGGGGGCGATCTTGCGCGTGGCCATCGCGAGGGGGAAGTTCCACGGCGTGATGAACAGGCACGGCCCCACGGGGCGCTGCACCACGAGCAGGCGGTTGCGACCGTCGGGGGCGACGGAGTACCGACCCGAGATGCGCGGGGCCTCTTCGCTGAACCAGCGGAGGAACTCCGCACCGTAGGCGACCTCGCCCCGCGCCTCGGCGAGAGGCTTTCCCATCTCGAGGGTCATGGCGAGAGCGAAGTCCTCGGCGCGGGCGGTGACGAGGTCGAACGCCCGGCGCAGGATCTCGGCGCGCTCGCGCGGAGCGGTGCGCCCCCACGACTCCTGCGCGCGGTGGGCGGCGGCCAGGGCGGCGTCGCCGTCGGCGACGCTCGCGTCGGCGACCGTGGCGAGCACGTCGCCCGTGGAGGGGTCGATGACGTCGAAGCGGTCCCCGGTGGATGCCGGGCGCCAGTCGCCGCCGATGAAGAGGTCGGTGGGCAGGGAGGCGACGAAGGCGCGCTCGTCGGTCATCGCGCGACCCCCGCGGTCGCCTGGGCGCGGCGCAGGGGCTCGCCGAGCAGGTCCTCGTAAAGGCGGAAGGGCGCCATCTCGCCCGCGCGCTCGCCGTACATGGCCTTGGCGCGGCGGAACTGCTGGTCGACGAGGCCCGAAAGCTCGTACGGCATCCCGACCGAGCGGGCCAGGTCGCTCGACAGCCCGAGATCCTTGCAGGCGAGAGCCAGCGCGAAGCCCTCGTCGTAGTCGCCGTGGTCGAGGATCGACAGCACGTCGTGCTCGACGAAGTTGCTGTTGGCGGGGCTGGCGACCAGGGCGCGGCGCAGCACCTCGAGGTCGACCCCGGCCTTGACGCCGACCGAGAGCACCTCGGCGGTGGCGATCAGGTGCGAGAACCACAGCTGGTTGATCATGAGCTTGACCGCGTAGCCGGCGCCGTGGCCGCCGACGTGCAGGATGCGCTCGGGCTCGCCCATCGCCTCGAACACCTCGCGCAGGCGCTCGACGTCGTCGGCCTCGCCGCCGATGAAGATCTGCAGGGTGCCGTTGGCCGCGCCGACCGACATGCCGCTGACGGGGGCGTCGAGCACGTGGAGGTCGGGGCGGTCGGCGCGGGCGCGCTCGGCCACCTCGGGCACCGAGGTCGACATGTCGACCCAGGTGCCGCCCTGCGGGAGGGCGCCGAGCAGTCCGTCGGGCCCGCGCAGCACCTGGTCGACGTGCCGCGGGGTGGGCAGCATCGTGATGACCAGGTCGGAGCGGGATGCCACCTCGGCGGCGGTGTCGACCCAGACGGCGCCGCGCGCGACGGCGTCGGCCGCCGCTTCGGGGCGGACGTCGGTGACGACGAGGGGGAAGCCGGATGCCTGGAGGTTGCGGGTCATCCCGCTGCCCATGCTGCCCAGGCCGATGAATCCGACGGTGAGTGTGCGCTTCGTCACGGGACCAGTCCTTGAGATCGTGGATCGGGGGCGGTGCGCTCCTGCGGCTCTCGTCTTCGAGCCCGCCAGTGGCGACCGCAGGGCCACGATAGAGGCAGGATGCCGTGTGAGCATCCCTTGATGTGAATATGGCAACGGGCTAGGGTTCCGGTCCATGACAGATGCCACGGCGACCCCGCGTCGCAATTCCTCGGGCCTGGCCCGCGACGTCGAGATCCTCGAGATCCTCGGATCCGCCGAAGCGGTCGCCGCCGGCGGGCTCGGTGTGTCGAGGGTCGCGCAGATCACGGGTCGCGACAAGGCCGTCGTCTCGCGCACGCTCGCGACCCTCGGCGACGCGGGTCTCGTCGACCGCGACGACAACACCCTCGCCTACCGACTGGGGGCGCGCCTGTACGCCCTCGCCGCCCTCACCGTCGAGAGCACCCTCACCCGCGAGTCCCAGCCGATCCTGCGCCGGGTGGCGCAGCGCGCCCGCGAGACGACGCACCTGTGCGTGCTGCGCGGCGGCAACGTGCTCACCATCGCCAGCGAGCTGAGCCCGCACGAGTTCCGCACGACCGGATGGGAGGGGATCACGACCGCCGCCTGGCGCACGCCCTCGGGGCGCGTCCTCCTGAGCGACTGGGACGACGACTCCCTCACCCGCTGGTACGCCGAGCACGGGCAGGACCAGGCGATCGTCGGGCCGGTGCCCCCGCACGCGGCGGGGTTCTCGGTGCTGCCGAGCCCACCCGCCGACCGACAGGTGGTCTCCGACCTCGAGAGCCTCCGCGCCGAGCTCGCCCGCATCCGGGCGAACGGGTACGCCCTGCTCGACGAGGAGCTCGAGCTCGGCGTCGTCGGCGCGAGCGCCCCCGTGCGCGATTTCACGGGACGCATCGTCGCCGCCCTGAACGTCAGCGCCCCCAAGACCCGCATCGGCGACCGTCTCGACGCTCTCGCCCGGTTCGTGGCATCCAGCGCGAAGGACCTCTCACGGGCCGTGGGCTTCGACGCGATCACCTCCGGGTCGCGCTGATTGCCATATGCACAACATCGGTTGAGGATAAGAACCCCCCAGCCGTACAGTCAGCCGCAGCCGTGAACCGCGGCCCATCTCGATGAGGAGAGGAGTGCGACGCATGTCCGACTTCGACCTCGGCGGACTCTTCACCTTCTGGGGCCGCCGCAGCGACGACATCGCCGAACTCGTGCTCCAGCACGTCGCCGTCGTCGTGCTGAGCATCGCCATCGCCGCCGTCATCGGCATCGCGATCGGCATCGCCGTGTGGAACCGCCCGGTCTCGCGCTCGGTCACGATCGCCGCCGCGGGCGTCGCCCTGACCATCCCGTCGCTGGCGCTGCTGGCCCTGCTGACCCCGGTGCTCGGACTCGGGTGGACGCCCACGGTGTTCTCGCTCGTGTTCTACTCGCTGCTGCCGATCGTGCGGAACACCGTCGTGGGACTGCGCGAGGTCCCGCCCGCGATCATGGAATCCGCCAAGGGTATGGGCATGTCACCCGCGCGGATCCTGCTGTCGGTGCAACTGCCGATCGCCTGGCCCATCATCCTCACCGGCGTCCGCGTCGCCGCGCAGCTGACCGTCGGCATCGCCGCCATCGCGGCCTACGTCGCCGGGCCGGGCCTCGGCCAGTTCATCTTCATGGGCCTGTCGTCGCTCGGTTCGCGCAACGCCCTCAATTTCGCGCTCACCGGAACGCTCGGCGTCATCGTCCTGGCGCTGCTCCTGGATGCCGCCTTCGTCTTCATCACCCGCGTCACCACCTCAAGGGGGCTCCGTGTCTGACACCACCACCACTTCCCGACCGGCCGCCGCGAGCGACTCCTCGGGGGTCGGCATCCGCCTCGACAGCGTGACCAAGGTCTATCCCGGTCAGCCCACCCCCGCGGTCGACGCATTCTCGATGACCGTCGAGCCGGGCGAGCTCATCATGTTCGTCGGGCCCTCGGGCTGCGGCAAGACGACGACCATGAAGATGATCAACCGCATCATCGAGCCCACCTCGGGCACCATCTCGATCGACGGCCGCGACGTGCTCTCACTCGATCCGAACGAGCTGCGTCGGCACATCGGCTACGTCATCCAGCAGATCGGCCTCTTCCCGCACATGACGATCGGCGAGAACATCGCCGTCGTCCCGAAGCTCCTCGGCTGGTCGAAGAAGCGCACCGCCGACCGCGTCGAAGAGCTGCTCGAGACCGTTCAGCTCAGCGGCGACTTCGCCCAGCGCTACCCGCGGCAGCTCTCGGGAGGCCAGCAGCAGCGCGTCGGCGTCGCACGCGCCCTCGCCGCCGATCCGCCCGTCATGCTGATGGACGAGCCCTTCGGCGCGACCGACCCCATCACCCGCGAGCGTCTGCAGGCCGAGTTCCTGCGCCTGCAGGAGTCCATCGGCAAGACGATCATCTTCGTCACCCACGACTTCGACGAGGCCATCCGCCTGGGCGACCGCATCGCCGTGCTGTCCGAGCGCAGCCGCATCGAGCAGTTCGACACCCCCGCCGCGATCCTGGCCGCTCCGGCCAACGACTACGTGCGCTCGTTCATCGGGCACGGCGCGGCCCTCAAGCGCCTCGCGCTCATCCCCGTCGGCGAGGCTCCCCTGGGTCCGGTGACGGATGCCGGAGCCGCCCGCGTCTCGGTCGCCGACAACCTGCGCGACGCCCTGGACCTGCTCGTGGTCACCGGTTCCCCATCGGTCGCCGTCGTCGACCGCGAGGGTCGGGCCGTGGGCTCCCTGACGATGGAGCGCATCTCGGCCGCCCTCGGCGTCGAGGTCGCCGACATCTCCCGCCCGGGCGGCGTGCGATGACCACCGTCACCACCGAGACCCAGAGCATCGGCGCCGCACGCCTGGCGGCCTCGCGCCGTCAGCGCGGCGGACGGCGCCTCTGGAAGCGCTTCGTCACCCCCGCGGTGGTCGTGGTCCTGCTCCTCGCGCTGTACCTGTGGGTGTCGTCGCTGCCGCTCGACTCGATCGAACAGCGCACCCTCAACGCCGACTACCTGTTCCTGCGCATCGGCGAGCACCTCAGCCTCACCGTGGCGGCGTCGGCCCTGGTGGCGGTGCTCGCCATCCCGGTCGGCATCCTGCTCGCGAAGACCCCGTCGCGCACGGTCAAGGCGATCGTGCTCGCGCTAGCGAACATCGGCCAGGCGACACCGGCCGTCGGTGTCGTGATCCTTCTCGCGATCATCTGGCAGACCGGGTACACCACCGCCCTCGTCGCCCTCGTGATCTACGCGTTCCTGCCCGTGCTGCGCAACACCATGATCGGCATCGAGCAGGTCGACGGCGCGATCCGCGAGTCGGCGCGGGGCATGGGGATGACCCCCGTGCAGGTGCTCGCCCGGATCGAACTCCCCCTCGCCGTGCCGGTGATCCTTGCGGGGCTTCGCACCGCGCTGGTGTTCTGCGTCGGCGTGGCCACCATCGCCACCTTCATCAACGCCGGCGGGCTCGGCGACATGATCGTCAACGGTCTCAAGCTCCAGCGCTACCCCGTGCTCGTCACCGGTGCCGTGCTCGTGGCCTGCATCGCTCTGCTCATCGACTGGGTCGCCGGCGTCGCCGAAGACCTGCTGACCCCCAAGGGCATCTGAGCCCCCACCGTCCCTGCATCACCCACCGCACTCACCACCCTTAGGAGACACAATGAAGCGTCGTCCGCTTCTCTCGCTGACCGCCGTCGCGGCCCTCGGCGTCCTGGCCCTCACCGCCTGTTCGGGCGGCTCGTCCGGCTCCGGCTCCGCCGCCGGCGGCAGCGACGAACTCGCCGGACTCACCGGGCAGATCGGCTCGAAGGACTTCTCCGAGCAATACATCCTGGCCCACATCACCACGCAGCTCCTCAACGCCCGCGGGGCCGATGTCGAGGCCAACACCAAGCTCGTCGGCTCGGCCAACGTCCGTCAGGCTCTCGAGACCGACGAGTTCCTGGGGTACTGGGAGTACACCGGCACCTCGTGGATCACCTACAACGGCAACACCGCGCCCGTGCCCGGGGCCGAGGCGCAGTTCACCGCCACCAAGGAGGCCGACGCGGCGAAGGGCATCGCGTGGCTCGACCCGGCTCCGCTCAACAACACCTACGCCTTCGCGATCCGCGCCGACAAGGCCGAGGAGCTCGGCGTCAAGACACTCTCCGACGTCGCGAAGCTCCCCGCGAACGAGCAGACCTTCTGCATCGAGAGCGAGTTCTCCACCCGTGACGACGGCTGGCCGGGCCTGAAGACCGCGTACGGCTTGAACGTGCCCGACTCCAACGTGGCGCTGCTCGACACCGGCGTGATCTACACCGCGACGCAGAAGGGCGACGACTGCAACTTCGGCGAGGTCTTCCAGACCGACGGTCGCATCCCCGCGCTTGATCTCGTCGTGCTGCAGGACGACAAGGAGTTCTTCCCCGTCTACCAGGGCGCCTTCACCCTCAAGCAGTCGACGCTCGAGAAGTACCCGGCGATCGCCGACGTGATCGCCGAGATCTCGCCGCTGCTGACCACCGAGGAGATGCAGAAGCTCAACGCCCTCGTCGACGTCGACGGCGAAGACCCCGAGGACGTCGCCACCGACTGGCTCAAGGAGCAGGGACTCGTCGGATGAGCCTCGACGTGCAGATCGGCGAGAGCTTCGTCGGCGAAGGGGCGCACGCCGCGCACATCAACACGGTGCTCGGGCATCGCGACGGCCCCGCCGGCACCGCCTGGGCCACGGCTCTCGCGACGCCGAGCGCGGGGCACGTCCCCTTCGTGGCGGTGCTGCGTCCGTCCCTGCCCGTCAAGCCGCTGACCCTCTTCGTCACCAAGTCGGCGCCCGAAAGCGACGCCCACGGGCTGCTGATCTGGGGGCCGGCGCAAGCCGGGGTGGCATCCGGGATCGCCGATGCCGTCGCCGACGGAGAGATCCCCGCCGAGTGGGCCGACACCCACGCGGTGATCGCGGCGGTGTGGGTCAACCCGGCCGCCACCGATGCGGAGCAGATCTACCGCAACAACCGCCAGGCGGCGCGTGAGGCGATCCGCAACGGCGCCCGTTCGCTGCCCGCGACCGAGGACGTTCTCGCCGCGCGCACCGCACCGTCGAATCCGTTCTTCACCCCCGCGTCCTGACGCATCCCGCAATGGCCCCGCCCCTTCTCCGGGCGGGGCCGTTGCGCGCGCTCGGTGGTCAGGCCGGAATCGCCTCCGCGACGGCGGGGACGGAACCGGATGCCGCGTCCGCGGCGCACGAGAACCTCGCCCGGTACGCCGTCGGCGTCAGCCCCATCGTGCGCGCGAAGTTCTGCCGCAGCACCGCGGCCGACCCGAAACCGCACTCCGCGGCGATGCGGTCGAGACCGAGGTCGGTCTCCTCCAGCAGGCGTTGCGCGTGCAGCAGACGCTGGCGCGCCAGCCACGCCGCGGGCGTCGCGCCGAGATCGGCCTTGAAGCGACGCGCGAAGGTGCGCGGCGACATGTGGGCGCGAGCGGCGAGACGATCGACCGACAGCTCGGCGCCCAGGTTCTGCAGCATCCACTCGGTGACCGGCGCGAGGGAGAGCGAGGTGTCGATCGGGATCGGCGAGGCGATGAACTGCGCCTGACCGCCGTCGCGCTGCGGGGCGACGACCATCCGCCGGGCGATGCGGTTGGCGAGTTCGGAACCGAGCTCTTGGCGGAGCAGGTGCAGGCAGGCGTCCAGCCCCGCGGCCGTGCCGGCGCTGGTGATGATGTTGTCGGACTGCACGTAGAGCACGTCGGGATCGACGTCGATCCGCGGGTACATGCGCGCCATCGTGTCGGCGTAGCGCCAGTGGGTGGTCGCGCGCTTGCCGTCGAGCACCCCGGCTGCCGCGATCACGAACGCCCCGCTGCACACGCTGAGCAGCCACGCGCCGCGGGCGTGCGCGGCACGGACCACCTCGACGACGCGCTCGTCGACGCGATCCCATTGCGCGCGGGGGATCGGTGCGAGCACGAGGATGTCGACGTCGCGCGCGGCCTCCAGACCGTGCTCGACGTTCAGCGAGAAGCCGATGTTCGCGGGGACGACGCCCGGGTCGGGGGCGACGATGCGGAAGTCGAAGTTCGGGATGCCGTCGTCGCTGCGATCGAGACCGAAGGCCTCGCACGCGAGCCCGAATTCGAACGGGGCGAACCCCGGCTGGACGACGACGGCGACCGAGCGCATGCGCACCTCCGGTGTGGCAGGAATCTTGCGAAGTGCGTCCATCATGCCACTCGTCGGCATGATTCCTCTACCCGTAGCTTTTCTGCCATGGCATATTTCATCGCTCTCGGCTTCCTGTCCCTCGCCGGAATCATCGGCACGGTGTGGCTGATGCGCACCGATGGGTACGGCCGCATCCCCACCGATCCGACCCGGATCCCCGCCGCCGCACCCCGCGAGAGCGCGGCATCCGCGTCGACCGCGAGCCGCGACGAGGCGAAACCGCTCCCCTCCCCCGCGGCCGAGACCTCGCGCGCGGCTCGACCCGCGCGTCCGGCCGGAGCCCACTAGCTCCGCCCCGAAGACGCCACGGCCACGCCTCCCGTCCGACGCGCGCGCCGCCCCGGCAGATGGGATCCGGGTCTCAGCGACCGGTGCGGACGGCCCGCTCGTACACCCCGACCATCGCCGCGGTGCGGGACGACTGGCGGAACCGCTCCGCGATCGAGGGGTGCGGTCGCACGGGCGATCCCGCGGCGATGTCGGCGGCGGCGCGACGCAGGGCCTCCGCGAGCGCGGGCACCGTGGCATCCGTCACCGCCCAGACCCCGCCGCCGAGCTCGGCCGCGATGTCGGGATCGCTCACGACGGCGGGGGTCCCGAGCGACGCCGCCTCGAAGACCGTCATGCCCTGCGTCTCGAAGCCGATCGACGTCTGCACCACCGCGTCGGCGTCGGCGAGGCGCGCGAGGGTCTCGGCGTAGGGCAGTCGTCCGGCGAAGGTGACCGCCGCCGTCGGCCGGGCCCGCTCGACGAACCGCCGCGCGGCGGCGAGCTGCGCGCCCCCGCCGATGACCTCGACCTCGGCATCGATCCCGGATGCCGCAACGGCCTCGAGGAAGGGCAGCAGGCGCTTCTCGGGGCTCATGCGCCCGAGCCAGACGAAGCGCGGACGGCCGGGGCGGCGCGCGGAGGGGCCGAAGGCGAGGGCGGCGTCGAGCACATCGTCGTCGATGCCGTTCCAGATGACGTCGACCGACGCGGCCACCCCGTGCTGTTCCAGGCGGCGCGCGAAGTGTGCGGAGGGCGCCGTGACCGCGCGCGAGAGACGGGCCAGCCGATGCAGGAAGGCCCACCCGTCGACGCGCGACGACGAAGCGGCCGACGGTGAGCTCGCGGAATCGCGCGGATCAGCCCCGTCCTCATCGCGCGCCGGCGCGGAACCGGGATCACGGCGGGCCGATGGCTGAGCCCCGTTCCGCGACCGCACGGCGGGCAGCGCGCGGCGGGCCCACGCGTTGAGCGCGCGGAGCACCAGGCCGGGGAACGGCGCGGTCGCCTCGATCCCGACGTCGACACGGTTGTGCATCGTGTGCACCACGGGCAGCCCGTGCCGGGCCGCATACCGGTGGCCGATGAACGCGCCCCAGAAGTCCGCCTGCACGTGCACGACGTCGACCGGGAGGCGCGCCCCCATCTCGGCATCCAGGAACCGATCCGTGCGCGCGCCCGGCCACGTGAGCGCGTACTCGCGGTCGGGGGTGATGGCGATCGAGGGGAGGTCGAGGTAGGCCGGATCGTCGGATGCCGGGCGGTGGAGGCGCGGAGCGACGACGGTGACCACGTGCCCGGCGCGTTCGAGGAACCGCTTCTGCAGGCGCATCGACACCTGCGCACCGCCGAGCGACTCGAGGTGCTGGTCGGCGAACATCACCACGTGCACGCGGTCACTCCGGCAGCGGGCGACCGCGATACAGCGCTTCGAACGTGTCGAGGGTGCGGGTGATGTCGTGCACGGCGACGGCGTCGAGCGACGCCTGCTGCATGCGACGGCGCTCCTCGGGCGCCGCGGTGAGTACGTCGGTCAGGCGCGCGGCGAGCTCGTCGGCATCGCCCGGGGTGAAGAGGTAGCCGTTCTCGCCCTCGTGCACGAGGTGCGGCAGGGCGACGGCGTTCGCGGCCACGATCGGCAGACCGGATGCCATGGCCTCCATCGTCGCGATCGACTGCAGCTCCGCGATCGAGGCGATCGCGAAGACGCTCGCGCGCGAGTACAGGTCGCGGAGGTCGTCGTCGGAGGCGTGTCCGTGGAAGGTCACGCGGGCGGCGACGCCGAGCTGCTGCGCGAGGGCCTCGAGCTTGGCGCGCTGGTCGCCGCCGCCGACGATGTCGAAGGTGACGTCGAGCGCGGGGTCGAGCTTCGCGAGGGCGGCCAGCACCACGTCGATGTGCTTCTCGGTGGTCAGTCGGCCGACGAAGAGGATGCGGTTGGCGTCGCGCGGGGTGAGGTCGGGCCGGTAGTTCGAGCGGTCGATGCCGCACGAGATCGGGATGACCCCGTCGATGTCGATCGTCGACTCGAGGAAGTCTGCCGCCTTGCGCGTGGGCGTGGTCACGGCGCGCGTCATCTTGAAGGTGCGCTCGGCGTCGGCCCACGCGAGCTTGACGAAGATGCGGTCGAGCCAGTCGGGCAGCGTCGTGAAGTCGAGGATGTTCTCGGCCATGACGTGATTGGTGGCGACGACCGGGATGCCGCGCTTGCGCGCCTCGCGGGCGAGACCGCGCCCGATCACGATGTGCGACTGGATGTGCACGACGTCAGGCTTGATCTCGTCGAGGACGATGCGGGCGTAGTGCTTGGAGCGCCACGGCAGCACGTAGGTGATCCAGTCGTGCGGCAGGAAGCGGAACGCCGGCAGCCGGTGCATCATCATCGGCTGCCCCTCGATTGTCTCGATCGCGGTGCCGGCGTTACGGTGACCGATGCTCGGCGCGGCGACGTGGACGTCATGTCCCCGGGCGACGAGGCCCGCCGCGAGGCGCTCGGCGAAGCGTGCGGCGCCGTTGACGTGGGGCAGGAACGTGTCGGCGCCGATGAGGATCTTGAGCGGACGGTCGGCGGTCGCGCCGGAGGAGGGGGACGCGGCGGAGGGCGCGGGATCGTCGGCGGGCGTCGCAGGAGTGGTCACGAGTGGTGAGGCCTATTCTGTGCGGCGGGCGGTTCGCATGATGCGGTGCATGCGTCCGTCCACTGTACCCGGGCGGGTTTTGCCCTCCCGGGAGCCGCTCACAGGCGCGGGGAGGTGAACCGTATCCGCCCCCTCATCGAGCGGGCAGCGGCTCGGGCGAGCGGCGGCTCGGGCGGGCGGCGGCTCGGGCGAGCGGCGGCTCGGGCGGGCGGCGGCTCGGGCGAGCGGCGCCGCGCTGCGGGCGGCGGCTCGGGCGGGCGGCGCCGCGCTGCGGGTGCCACCCCGGCTCGGGAGCGTGCCCGCGCTGCGGGCGCGACCCCGACTCGGGAGTCGTAGCCGCGCCGCGGGCGCGACCCCGACTCGGGAGCGTGGCCGCGCTACGGGCACGACCCCGACTCGACAGCGCAACCCGGCCCCGTCAGCGACCCTCCGTCGACGGGGAACCGTTCGCCGGACGCGGTGGACCATCGACCCCCGCGGGGACGACCACCTCAGATGCCGCCGCCGCCATCGCCGAGACCGCTTCACTGTCTCCACTGACGGGCGCACGCCGCTGGTCGGGGTGCTGCGCTGTCGACTCGGCCGCGTCGAGGTCGGCCGCAGCCTGCTCGAACTGCGACCGGTAGAGCCGGTAGTACGCGCCCTGCGCGGCGATGAGCTCGTCGTGCGTGCCCTTCTCGACGATGTCGCCGTGCTCCATCACGAGGATGAGGTCGGCGTCGCGGATCGTGGAGAGCCGGTGGGCGATGACGAAGGACGTGCGACCCTCGCGCAGCGCGGCCATGGCCTGCTGCAGGAGGAGCTCGGTGCGTGTGTCGACGGACGACGTCGCCTCGTCGAGGATCAGCACCGACGGCCGGGCGACGAAGGCCCGGGCGATCGTGATGAGCTGCTTCTCTCCCGCCGAGACGTTCGCGGCGTCTTCGTCGAGGACGGTGTCGTAGCCCTCCGGCAGGGAGTGCACGAACTGGTCGACTCGGGTGGCCACCGCGGCCTCGACGATCTCGTCATCGGTGGCGCTCTCGCGGCCGTAGCGGATGTTGTCGCGGATGGATCCCGCGAACAGCCACGGATCCTGCAGCACCATGCCCGTGCGCGAGCGCACGTCGTCGCGCCGCAGTTCGGCGATGTCTTGGCCGTCGAGCAGGATGCGCCCGCCGTCGAGTTCGTAGAACCGCATGATGAGGTTGACCAGGGTGGTCTTGCCGGCCCCGGTGGGTCCGACGATCGCGACGGTCTGGCCGGGTTCGACCCGGAACGACAGGTCGGTGATGAGGGGTCGCTCCGGCGTGTACGAGAAGCGCACGTTCTCGAACTCGATGACACCGCGACCCTCTGGCGCGGCGGGTGCGTCTGCCGCGTCGGCCTCCTGCTCGTCGGCGTCGAGCAGGGCGAAGACGCGCTCCGCCGAGGCGGTGCCCGACTGCACGACGGCGGCCATGCCGCCCAGCTGCGACAGCGGCTGCGTGAACTGCTGGGAGTACTGGATGAACGCCTGCACGTCACCGAGACGGATCTGTCCGCCCGCCACCATCAGTCCGCCGAGGACGGCGATGCCGACGTAGGTGAGGTTTCCGACGAACATCATGCCCGGCATGATCATGCCGGAGAGGAACTGGGCCGTGAAGCTCGCCCGGTAGAGCTCCTCGTTCTCGATCTCGAACTTCTCGCGCGCGTCCTTCTCGCGCCCGTAGACCTTGACCAGCGCGTGCCCCGAGAACGACTCCTCGACGCGGGCGTTGAGACGGCCGACCTTCTTCCACTGCTCGCCGAACGCCTTCTGCGACTTCGGGCCGATGACGCCGAAGATCACGGCCATCAGCGGGAGCGACACCAGCGCGACGAGCGCGAGCTGCCACGAGATCGTGAACATCATGATGAGCACGCCGACGACCGTCAGCACCGAGGTCAGGGCGCTCGAGAGCGACTGCTGCATGGTCTGCGTGATGTTGTCGATGTCGTTCGTCACGCGCGAGACAGCTCTCCGCGCTGCACCTTGTCGAAGTACGACAGGGGCAGGCGGTTGATCTTCGCCTCGACGTCTTCGCGCAGCCGCCACATCGTGCGCACCATGATGACGTTGATCACGTAGCCCTGGATCCACGAGAGCAGCGACGATCCGACGTAGATCGCCAGCACGGTCACGATCACGACGCGCAGCGCGTCGAAGTCGACTCCCGCGCCGACCTGGAAGGTGTTCATCGCCGAGACGATGTTGGCGATGTCGGTCTGCCCCGAGGCGCGCAGCGCCTCGACGACGGTCTCTTTCGAGGTGCCGGCGGGGAAGGCCTCGCCCAGCCCGCGCGACACCACGCCCTCGAAGATGATGTTGGTCGCATCGCCCAGCACGCGGGGCGCGAGCACGGCGAGCACGACGCCGAGCGCGCCGAGGGCGGACACCAGTGCGAATGCCCAGGCGTAGGGTCGCAGCAGGCCGATCATGCGCCGGAAGCTCGGCCCGAACGCCGCCGCTTTGCCCGGGGCGACGCTGTTCCAGTCGCCCGAGTTCTGCCGCGCCTGCTCGGCGAGCTCGAGCTCGGCGCGGTCTTCGTCGGTGAGGGCGTCGGGCGCGCTCATGCTTCCACTCCCAGCTGCGATTCGACGATCTCTCTGTAGGTGGGACTCGTGCGCAACAGCTCGTCGTGCGTGCCGAGTCCGGCCATCCGCCCGTCTTCGAGCACGACGATGCGGTCGGCCCCCGTGATGGTCGAGACGCGCTGCGCGACCACGATCTTCGTCACCTCCGGCAGCTCCTCCCACAGCGCCGCCCGCAGTCGCGCGTCGGTGGTCAGGTCGAGGGCCGAGAAGGAGTCGTCGAAGACGAGAACGCGCGGCCGGTGCACGATGGCCCGGGCGATCGCGAGACGCTGACGCTGCCCGCCCGAGACGTTCGTTCCGCCCTGCGCGATGCGCCCCTCGAGCTGGCCGTCCATGGCCTCGACGAAGTCGCGCCCCTGCGCGATCTCGAGCGCGCGCCACAGCTCGTCGTCGGTGGCGTCTTCGCGCCCGAACCGGAGGTTGGAGGCCACGGTGCCGCTGAACAGGAACGGCCGCTGCGGAACGAGCCCGATGCCCTTCCACAGTTCGTCGAGATCGGCCTCGCGCACGTCGACCCCGCCCACGCGCACCGCGCCGCCGGTCACGTCGAACAGACGCGGGATGAGTGAGACGAGGGTCGTCTTGCCCGAACCGGTGGAGCCGACGATCGCGACGGTCTCGCCGGGCTCCGCGCGGAAGGAGACGCCCGCGACCACCGGGGACTCCGCCCCCGGGTACGCGAACGACACGTCGTCGAACTCCACGGCTCCGGGCTCGGGGAAAGAGCGGACGGGAACGTCGGGGCGCGTGAGCGTCGAGCGGCTGTCGAGCACCTCGCCGATGCGCTCGGCGGAGACGGCGGCGCGCGGGATCATCACCGTCATGAAGCTCGCCATGAGCACACCGCCGAGAATCTGCGCGACGTACTGGATGAAGGCGAAGAGAGTGCCGATCTCGACCCCTCCGGCGTCGACCTGGATGCCACCGAACCAGATCACGCCCACGACCGTGACGTTCAGCACGAGCATGGCGAGCGGGAAGAGGAGCACGAAGAGAGAGCCGACCTTGCGGCCGACGACGAGGATGTCGGTGTTCGCCCGACGGAAGCGCTCCTCTTCGATGCGCTCGCGCACGAACGCCCGCACCACGCGGACTCCCGTCAGCTGCTCGCGCATGACCCGGTTCACGCCGTCGAGCTTGGACTGGTAGCTGCGGAAGAGCGGCACCATCCGGGCGATGATGAGACCGGCGGCGACCAGCAGCACCGGCACCGCGACGGCGATCAGCCAACTGAGCCCGACGTCTTGCTGCAGCGCCATGACGACGCCGCCGATCGCGAGCAGCGGAGCGCTCACCAGCATGGTGGCGCCCATCATCGCGAGCATCTGCACCTGCTGCACGTCGTTGGTGTTGCGTGTGATGAGGGATCCGGCCCCGAACTGCGACAGCTCGCGCTCGGAGAAACCGCTCACGCGTTCGAAGACGTCACGGCGGATGTCGCGGCCGGCGGCCATCGCGGCGCGCGCGGCGAAGTAGGTGGCGATCACGGATGCCACGATCTGCCCGAGCGAGATCGCGAGCATGAACCCGCCGCGCGACCAGATGAACCCGGTGTCGCCCCGCGCGACGCCGAGGTTGATGATGTCGGCATTCAGACGCGGGAGGTAGAGCGTCGCCATGGCCGAGGCGGCCTGGAACACCAGGATGGCGACCAACAGCCACCGGTACCTCGACAGGTAGCGGATGAGGAGTTTGCCGAGCACGGGACCCTCCGGAGGTTCGATCGCGGTCGCGATGACCGCAGATCTCAGCCTGGCACCGACCTCCGACATCGGCGACACTTTCGCGCGCGAGAGCGTTCTCTGCTCGCGAACGCCACCCCGCGGCAACCTGAACTCGACGTCGGATCGTAGGCTGTGGGGCATGTCCCGACTGCAGGCCGACGCCCCCGCCGACCTCTGGGTGCCGGTGACCGGCTCCCTCGGATTCCGCGGCCGACGCCACCGCAAGGCGGCGATCGGCATGCTGCTGAGCCAGGCGAATCAGGCGACCGGAGCAGCCCCGCGCCCCGGTGGCGGCGCTTTCGCGTGGATCCTCAGCCAGGCGGCCCCGCTGCTGATGAGGCGCGCCGCCGGACGCGTGCTCGTGTGGGTGTGGAAGAGCGACCCCGAACTGCTCGTCGTGATGGCGCAGCTGCAGGAGGCGACGCCGCAGGCGCGCACCGCCCGCGCCATGATGCCGATGGAGTACGACGACACGGAGTCGTTCCGGAACCCCTTCCTCGGCGTGGGCGAGAAGCTGGCGATGCCGCTGCCGAGCGACGCCAAGACCCCGCCGTTCGCCACCTACACCTGGGACACCGGCTCGCACTTCGTCACGGTGACCGCCGTGTGCTCGGATCGCGAGCGCTTCGGCACGGTGATCGGCGCGGTGGACGACGTCGCTCGCACGCTCCGCGTGGTCGACGACCTGCAGGTCGGCGAGTCGCCGACCGTGCTGCGGATCGATCCGGCCTGATCGCGCACCGGCCCACGTCAGAGGTGGCTGAGCCCGTCGAAGCCACCGGGCGTCCGCGGCATCCGGTCCGTTCGACGGGCTCAGGGACCACGGCGACACGGGCGCCGCGCGGCATCCGGTCCGCCGACGAGCTCGGGGACCTCGACGATGCGAGCGCTGCGCGGCATCCGGTCCCTTCGACGGGCTCAGGGACCTCGGCGATGCGCGGGCGAGCACCCGTCTCAGTCGTCGTGGTCGAACGGACCGAGCGGACGCCACAGGACGACGTCGGTGGCCCGGCGCACGCGCGCGCCGTGGCGCAGCGTCACGACCGAACCGGTCGCGCCGGCCGCGAAGACGCGCGCACCGGGGCGCGACTGCCGCTCGACCGAGAGCTGACGCTCGAGATCGTTGACCCGGCGGGCGAGCTCGTGCACGCGCTCCTCGAGAGCGAGCAGACGCGCGATCGCGGGCAGGCTCATGCCCTCGCCCGACAGGCGCGCCACCTCGCGCAGTTGCTGCACGTGTCGACTCGAGTAGCGTCGCGATCCGCCCTGCGTGCGCGCGGGGACCACGAGACCGAGCCGGTCGTACTGCCGCAGCGTCTGCGGGTGCATGTTCGACAGTTCCGCTGCGGCGGCGATGGCGAAGATCGGGGCGTCTTCGTCGATCTCTCTCTCGGACACGTCTTCACCTCTTCCGTCGTGCCGGTCGTGCGGCGCCGGGTTCTCGGCATCCTGTCTCATCGGATGCCGAGAACCGCGGCGACGCGCGTGTCTTTACCGCGCTTTGGCCATGAGGTCGGCGCGGGGGTTCTCTTTCGGTTCGAGCGCCTGGAAGCGCTCGAGGGCTTCGCGCGCGGCGTCGTCGAGGTGGGCGGGAACGGCCACCTGCACCTCGGCGAGCAGATCGCCGGTGCCCTTAGCGGTCGAGATCCCGCGCCCCTTGACGCGCAGCACGCGACCCGACGGCGTGCCGGGGGCGACGCGCAGTCGCACCGACTCACCGCCCAGAGTGGGCACCTCGATCGTGGCGCCGAGGGCGGCCTCGGTGAAGGTCACGGGGACCGTGACCCGCAGGTTGAGTCCGTCGCGACTGAACACCGGGTGGGGACGAACGGCGACCGTCACGACGATGTCGCCGCTCTCGCCGCCGTCGGGGGACTTGCGCCCCCGACCCCGCAGACGGATCTTCTGCCCGTCCGAGACGCCGGCGGGGATCTTCACCTTGAAGGGGACGTTGTCCTCCCCCTGCAGGGTGATCGTCTCGCCCTTGGCCGCGGTGACGAAGTCGATCGTCGTGCGGGCGGTGACGTCGGCCCCGCGCTGGGGGCCGCCGAAGCCGCGGAATCCGCCCGTCGTCTGACCGAAGCGGCCGGAGCCGAAGCCCCCTCCGCCCTGCTGGTCGAACATCGAGAAGAAGTCGTCGAAGCCGCCCTGCGGCTGGCCGCGACCCTGACCGAAGCGACTGAAGACGTCGTCGAAACCGCCGCCGCCTCCCGCTCCCGGCGCGGAGAAGCGCGCCCCCGAGCCCATGGCCCGGATCTGGTCGTACTCCTCGCGCTGCTCCGGATCGTTGAGGACCGAGTAGGCCTCGCTGATCTCTTTGAACTTCGCTTCGGCTTTCGCGTCGCCCGGGTTCGAGTCGGGGTGGTACTGGCGCGCGAGCTTGCGGTACGTCTTCTTCAGATCGGCAGCGCTGACGCTCTTGTCGACACCGAGGACCTTGTAGAAGTCCTTGTCGAACCAGTCCTGACTCGCCATGCGTCCTCCTATTCGGCCGGCACGGCCACGACGACCTTGGCCGGTCGCAGCTCGACCGATCCGAGGCGGTAGCCGACCTCGACGACCTCGAGGATCGTCGTCTCGGTCACGCCCGGGGTCGGGGCCTGGAAGATCGCCTCGTGCTGCTGCGGGTCGAACGCGTCGCCGACGGCGCCGTACGACACCACGCCGAGACGCTCGGCCACGGCCCGCACCTTGTCGCCGATCGCGGCGAGGGGGCTGCCCTCGACGAGGTCGCCGTGCTTGGCCGCGCGGTCGAGGTCGTCCATGACGGGGAGCAGGCCCTTCACGGCCTCGCCCTTCGCCCGCTCGATCTCGCGCTCGCGCTGCTCCTCGGTGCGCCGACGGTAGTTGGCGTACTCGGCCTGCAGACGCTTGAGGTCGATCAGCAGCGAGGCTTCGCGGTCGGAACCGGCGTCTTCGGCTGCGGCCTCGGGCGTCTGCTCCGCGCCGAGGATGTCGTCGATGGTCAGGCCATCGGCATCCGGGGCCTGCTCTCCCGACGGCGCGGGGCCGGAGGTGTTCTCCTCCGGCCCCGTCTCGTCAGGACCGGCGCCCGAGCCCGTGGGCTGTTCGTCGTCCTTGTGTGCCATGTTCTCCGCTTACTTCTTCTCGTCGGGGTTCTCGTCGTCGACGACCTCGGCGTCGATGACGTCTTCCTCGGGGTTCGGCGTCTCGCCGTTGCCCGGCTGACCCACGTTCGGGTCGGCGGGCTCGCCCGCAGCCTGCGACGAGGCGTAGATCGCCTCACCGAGCTTGCCCTGGCTGGCGTTCAGCTTGTCGAACGCCGTCTTGACCGCGTCGTCGTCGTCGCCGGCGAGAGCCGTCTTGAGCGCGTCGACGTCGCCCTGCACCTCGGTCTTGACATCCTCGGGCAGCTTGTCGTCGTTCTCCTTGATCAGCTTCTCGATCGAGTACGACAGGGTCTCGGCCTGGTTGCGGGTCTCGGCGGACTCGCGGCGCTTCTTGTCTTCGGCCGCGTTCTCCTCGGCCTCGCGCACCATGCGCTCGATGTCTTCCTTCGGGAGCGACGAGCCGCCCGTGATGGTCATCGACTGCTCCTTGCCGGTGCCCTTGTCCTTGGCGGACACGTGCACGATGCCGTTGGCGTCGATGTCGAAGGTGACCTCGACCTGCGGGATGCCGCGGGGAGCCGGGGCGATGCCGGTGAGCTCGAAGGTGCCGAGCGGCTTGTTGTCGCGGGTGAACTCGCGCTCGCCCTGGAAGACTTGGATCGCGACCGACGGCTGGTTGTCGTCGGCGGTGGTGAAGGTCTCGCTGCGCTTGGTCGGGATGGCCGTGTTGCGCTCGATGAGCTTGGTCATGATGCCGCCCTTGGTCTCGATACCGAGGCTCAGGGGGGTGACGTCGATGAGCAGGACGTCCTTACGCTCGCCCTTGAGGACACCGGCCTGGAGGGCTGCGCCCACGGCCACGACCTCGTCGGGGTTCACGCCCTTGTTGGCGTCCTTACCGGTCTCCTTCTTGACCAGCTCGGCGACCGCGGGCATGCGGGTCGAGCCGCCGACGAGCACCACGTGCGCGATGTCGGCGACCTTGACACCGGCCTCGCGGATGACGTCGGAGAAGGGCTTGCGGGTGCGGTCGAGGAGGTCCTTGGTGAGGTCCTCGAACTTGGCGCGGGTGAGGGTCTCGCTGAGCGAGACGGGGCCCGAGTCGGTGAGCGACAGGTAGGGGAGGTTGACGGAGGTCGAGGTCGAGCTCGACAGCTCCTTCTTGGCCTGCTCGGCCGCTTCCTTCAGACGCTGCAGAGCGATCTTGTCGCCCGAGACGTCGACACCGGTCGTGTCCTTGAACTGCTTGATGAGGTAGTCGACGACGCGCTGGTCCCAGTCGTCTCCACCGAGGCGGTTGTCCCCGGAGGTGGCGCGCACCTGGATGGTCGAGAAGTCGTCGTCCTTGCCCACCTCGAGCAGCGAGACGTCGAAGGTTCCGCCACCGAGGTCGAAGACCAGGATGAGCTCGTCTTCCTTGCCCTTGTCGAGGCCGTACGCGAGAGCGGCGGCGGTGGGCTCGTTGATGATGCGGAGCACGTTGAGGCCCGCGATCTCACCGGCCTCCTTGGTGGCCTGACGCTCGGCGTCGTTGAAGTAGGCGGGGACCGTGATGACGGCGTCGGTCACGCTGTCGCCCAGGTACTCCTCGGCGTCGCGCTTGAGCTTCTGCAGGATGCGGGCCGAGATCTCCTGCGGCGTCCACTTCTTGCCGTCGACGTCGAAGCTCCAGGTGGTGCCCATGTGGCGCTTGACGCTCGAGATGGTGCGGTCGACGTTGGTGACGGCCTGGCGCTTGGCGGTCTCGCCGACGAGCACCTCGCCGTCCTTCGTGTAGGCGACGACCGAGGGGGTCGTGCGGAAACCCTCGGCGTTGGCGATGACCTTGGGCTCGCCACCCTCGAGCACGCTCACGACGGAGTTGGTCGTACCGAGGTCGATTCCCACTGCACGGGGCATATGCGTCTCCTTGCTTGTGAGCACGGCCGTTGCCGCACTCGGGGTTCTGGTGAAGTCTCTGCGCGGGTTGAGCCGCGATGACTCAAGGTTATCGAACCCCCGTCGGGAGGTCAAGGCGACTTGATATGAATTGGCTCAACTTCTGCACCAGACGCCGCCGCGGGTGCATCCCGTGACGCGATCGCACCGGGGCGCCGCCGCCGACGAGACCCACCACCCCGCCACGGCGCCCGCACCGGGGCGCCGCGCGTGCACCGGGGCGGCCGCCGAACACCCCGGTGCACGCACCCCGCCCCGTTCCGGAGCTGCAGCACCCGGCATCCCCGCATCGCCCGCACCGGGGCGCCGCGCGTGCACCGGGGCGGCCGCCGAACACCCCGGTGCACGCAGCCCGCCCCGTTCCGGAGCTGCAGCACCCGGCATCTCCCGCATCCCCGCCGGACACGACGACGCCCCCGCACCCTCAACGGGGCACGGGGGCGTCGAACGGATGCCGCGAACCCGGCGCGACGGCCGGGTCACGGCTCAGTCGCGGTCGCGGTCGCGGTCGAAGGAGCGGCGCTGCGGACGCTCGCTGCGCTTGGCCGAACGCCCGCCCTGGTCGAGTCGCAGGTCGATGAGCTGGCCCGAGATGCGGGTGTCGGCGAGGCGGTCGATCGTGTCGCGCGAGAGGTCGGCGGGCAGCTCGACGAGCGAGAAGTCCTGGCGGATCTGGATCGCGCCGAAGTCGTTGCGGCGCAGACCACCCTCGTTCGCGAGCGCACCGACGATCTGTCGCGGCTCGACGCGCTGACGGCGGCCCACCGCGATGCGGTACGTGGCGAAGCGGCCCCCGCTGTTGCGACGATCGCCGCGGTCGCCGCCCTCGCGCGCGGAGCCGTCGCGGTCGCGGTCGAAGCGCGGCTGCCGGATCGTCTCCTCCTCGAGCAGCAGCGGCGTGTCGCCCTGGGCCACCACGGCGAGCGCGGCGGCCACGTCGGCCTCGGGAACGTCGTGGTGCGCGACGTAGTGGGCGACGACGTCGCGGAACGTCGCGATCGCGGCGGTGTCCTCGAGGGCGGTGGTGATCGCGTCGTCGAAGCGGGTGAGGCGCGTGGCGTTGACGTCGTCGACGCTCGGCAGCGACATCTCGGTGAGCGGCTGGCGCGTGGCCTTCTCGATCGCGGTGAGCATGCGGCGCTCGCGCGGGGTCACGAAGCTGATCGCGTCTCCCGTCCGGCCGGCGCGGCCGGTGCGACCGATGCGGTGCACGTACGACTCGGTGTCGATCGGCAGGTCGTAGTTGACGACGTGGCTGATGCGCTCGACGTCGAGACCGCGCGCCGCGACGTCGGTCGCGACGAGGATGTCGAGCTTGCCCGACTTGAGCTGGTTGACCGTGCGCTCGCGCTGCACCTGGGCGATGTCGCCGTTGATCGCGGCGGCGGTGTAGCCGCGGGCGCGCAGCTTCTCGGCGACGGTCTCGGTCTCGTTCTTCGTGCGGGTGAAGACGATCATGCCCTCGAAGTTCTCGACCTCGAGGATGCGCGTGAGCGCGTCGATCTTCTGCTGGTACGACACCACGAGGTAGCGCTGGGTGATGTTCGCCGAGGTCGTGGTCTTCGTCTTGACCGTGATCTCTTCGGGATCGTTGAGGTACTGCGCCGAGATGCGACGGATCTGCGCGGGCATGGTGGCCGAGAACAGGGCGACCTGCTTGGTCGAGGGCGTGTCGGCGAGGATCGTCTCGACGTCTTCGGCGAAGCCCATCTTGAGCATCTCGTCGGCCTCGTCGAGCACCAGGAACTTCAGCTCGCTGAGATCGAGGGTGCCCTTGTCGAGGTGGTCCATGATGCGACCGGGCGTGCCGACGATCACGTCGACGCCGCGGCGCAGGGCCGACAGCTGCTGGCCGTAGCCCTGGCCGCCGTAGACGGGCAGCACCGAGACGCCCTTGATGTGGGCGGCGTACTTCTCGAACGCCTCGCACACCTGCAGCGCGAGCTCGCGGGTGGGGGCGAGCACGAGCGCCTGCGGGTTCTTGTGGCCGGTCTCCATCTGCGACAGCACGGGCAGCGCGAACGCGGCGGTCTTGCCGGTTCCGGTCTGGGCCAGGCCGACGACGTCGCGCCCCTGCAGCAGCACGGGGATGGTGGCCGCCTGGATGGCGGACGGAGTCTCGTAGCCCACGTCCTTCAGGGCCTTGAGCACGGCGGCATCCAGTCCCAGGTCGGCGAAGGTGAGCTTTTCGGGGGTGGTCTCAGCCTCAGCGGAGTCGACGGGGGTTTCGGATGCCATGACTCCACGGTAGTCTCCTGCGCGCTCCGCCGTGGGCCGAGGTCTAGCCTGAACCCGCGCGACGTCGCCGTCGCCGCGTCGTGCCGGGGCACCCGGCGTTCACCGAGAGGCCCTACCGTGACCGACATGTCCGCCCCCGGCACCGCTCCCGCCCCCGCCGTCGGCCGACGTCCCGTGCTGGCGTGGGCGCTCTGGGACTGGGGCTCGGCGGCCTTCAACGCCGTCGTCACGACCTTCGTCTTCAGCACCTACCTGGCGAGCTCGCTGTTCGTCGACCCCGCGATCGTCGCCGCTGCCGGAGGAGACGACAAGAATCCCGCGCTCGTCCGGGCGCTCGCCGACAACGCGAGCCTCGTGGGCGTCGCGCTCATGGTCGCGGGCATCGTCGTGGCGCTCGTGGCCCCCGTGCTCGGCCAGCGTTCCGACGGAACCGGTCGCCGCAAACTCTGGCTGGGCATCAACACCGGGGTCGTGGTGCTCGCCATGGCCGCGATGTTCTTCGTCGAGGGGACCCCGGCCTACCTGATCCTCGGGGCGACGCTCCTGGCCGTCGGCAACGTGTTCTTCGAGTTCGCGAGCGTCAACTACTACGCGATGCTCACGCAGGTCTCGACGCGCGAGAACATCGGCCGCGTCTCGGGCTTCGGCTGGGGCATGGGTTACGTCGGCGGGATCGTGCTGCTGATGCTCCTGCTGGTGCTCTTCATCCAGAGCTTCTCGGATCCGGATGCCGGGGGCCTGCTCGCCGTGAGCAAGGACGGCGGTCTGAACATCCGGCTCGCGATCCTGGCATCCGCCCTCTGGTACGCGGTGTTCGCGATCCCGGTGCTGGTGCGCGTGCCCGAGATCCCGGCGCAGCGGCGTCAGGTGCGGGTGGGGTTCTTCCGCTCCTACGTGGTGCTCTGGGGAACGCTCCGCTCGCTCTGGCGCGACAGCCGGCAGGTGCTGCTGTTCCTCGTCGCGAGCGCCGTCTTCCGCGACGGCCTCACCGGCGTGTTCACGTTCGGGGCGATCATCGCCGCGCAGGTGTTCGGGTTCAGCGCCACCGCCGTGCTGTATTTCGCGGTCGCGGCGAACGTCGTCGCCGGCATCAGCACGTTCGTCGCCGGGCGCTTCGACGACCTGTTCGGCCCGAAGCGCGTGATCCTGGCATCCCTCATCTGCCTGATCGTCCTCGGCACGGCGATGCTGTTCATCGGCACCTCGCAGACGGGCTTCTGGATTGTGGGCCTCGGGCTCTGCGCCTTCGTCGGGCCCGTGCAGTCGGCGAGCCGCTCGTTCCTCGCGCGCGTGGCGCCGGAGGGACGCGAGGGCGAGATCTTCGGTCTCTACGCGACGACCGGTCGTGCGGTGTCGTTCCTCGCGCCGGGGCTGTTCGCCCTGTTCGTCGGGGTGACGGGCGACACGCGCCTCGGGATCCTCGGGATCGTGCTGATCCTGGCCGCGGGCCTGCTGCTCATGCTGCCGGTGAAGACGAAGGCGGCCGTGATCCGCTGAGTCGCCGGGGCGCTGCGAAGCGGGCGGCGGTCATCACCGCGGCGCCGTACACAATGCAGGACATTCCGGGAGCGTCCTGCGCCGAACCCGCGGGATTGCGCGATGACGGCTGCGGGGCGACGGGAATGTCCTGCATTGTGTCGGCCGCGGAGCCGTCCGACCCGGGCCGCCCGTCGGCGCTGCGTCGGATCAGTCGCTCGGCCAAGCGTCGGCGAACTTCGCCAGCAGGCGGGAGAGCTCGGCGCGCTCGGCGTCGGTGAATCCCTCGAGGGCGGAGCGCACGGCATCCCGTCGGCGGCCTCGGAATCCCGAGACGAGCCCCTCCCCCGCAGGCGTCAAGCGCACGCGCGTGCGGCGGGCGTCGTCGGGATCGGTCTCGCGCGCGACGAGTCCCATCTGCTCGGCCTGCTGCACCAGGCGCGAGGCGCGGGGCTGATCCACGCCGACGGCCTCCGCGATCTCGCTGACGGACATCGGTCCGGATGCCGCGACCAGAGCGTCGAGCAGACGCAGGCGCGCGGGACCTCCGAAGCGCCCCTGCCCGGGATCGGCCCACGGCGGAGCGCCGCTCCCCCAGGGTCCTCCGCCGCGCCCGTGCGGGTGGTGGTGCGCGTCGGGCGGGAACGGCGGTCGCGGGCGACGACCCCGGATCCGTGCGAGGGCCGCGGCGATCTCGTCGGCGGGGTCGGAGGCCATGCCCCGACTTTACATGTCTCTTGACAAGCATTCGGAATACATGTCACAGTACATCCGTTGTCATATGACATGTAATGGCGGAACGTCCGCCGACGAAAGGACTTCGCAATGGACACCTCCACACCTCTGGACCCCCGCAGCCTCGCCCACCGCCTCACGACGGTCGGCCACGCGCTGCACCACCGCCTGTTCGCGCAACTGCGCGACGGCGACCTGCACCCCAAGACCGTCTTCCTGCTGCGTGCCATCGACGGCCGCGTCGACGCCCCCTGGGTCGCCGAACGCCTCGCCCGCGGCGGAAAGCGGGTCTCCGCCCTGGCCGACCGCGGATGGATCACCTCCACCGACGACGGCTGGACGCTCACCGACGAGGGCCGCGCGGTCCTCGATCGAGCGGATGCCGCCCGCGCGGCGCTCCTCGCCGACGTTCCGACCGATGAGCTCGAGCGTCTGACCGCCGCGCTGGACGCCGTCTCGGCGGCGCTCGGCCACGACGAGACCGACGGCGATCCCCGTGGCGCCTTCGGCCCCGCGGCACGCGGCGCCGGTGGCGGCTTCGGACCCTTCGGCCGCGGCCTCGGACCGGGTCGGCGCGGCTTCGGTCCTCGCTTCGATGCCGAGGCGCACGCGTTCGGACCGGGCGAGCGGGGCGGCGAGCACCGCCACGGCCCCGGCCCCGGCCACGGCTTCGGCCGCGGCTTCGGCCACAAGCGCGGCTTCGCGCGCGGCGAGGCGGGGCGCGGAGACGCTCCGGCCCACGACCCTCGCGATCGCGCCAGCCGCGGGTGCGCCCCGCACCAGGACGGCGCCGGACGGGAGCGCGGACACCACCGCGGACACCGCCCCGGCGACCGCCGCGCGGCGCAGCGCGCCTACGAACGCGGCTTCGACGCCGGTTTCAGCAGCGGGCGCGCGTCAGCGGCATCCGCTGAGACGCCCGCAGCCGGCGCCGCGTCTACCACCGAGTGATCATCGAGAAACGCTCCCTGTGTCGAGGAACGCGCGCTCACCGCGTTTCCGAGCAGGGATTGCGTTCCCCGGCGCACTCGACGCCGCAGGCCCCTCCGAGCCGACAAACGAACAGCCCCGCCGAGGTCCTCTCGACGGGGCTGTTCGCGTCAGCGACCGGCCGAGCCGGCGTCGGTCGTGCCGACGTCGGTGCGGTGGAAGTTGAGCGCCGAGCGGGACGCGGTCGGACCGCGCTGACCCTGGTAGCGGTTGCCGTAGGGGCCGGAGCCGTAGGGGCTCTCGGCGGGCGAGGTCAGGCGGAAGTAGCAGACCTGACCGATCTTCATGCCCGGCCACAGCTTGATGGGCAGCGTGGCGACGTTGGAGAGCTCGAGGGTCACGTGGCCCGAGAAACCGGGGTCGATGAACCCCGCGGTGGAGTGGGTCAGCAGGCCGAGGCGCCCCAGCGACGACTTGCCCTCGAGACGCGCGGCGACATCGTCGGGGAGGGTGACGCGCTCGAACGTCGATCCGAGCGCGAATTCGCCCGGGTGAAGAATGAACGGCTCGTCGGGCTCGACCTCGATGAGGCGCGTGAGCTCGGGCTGATCCTCGGCGGGATCGATGAACGGGTACTTGTGATTGTCGAACAGACGGAAGTACCGGTCGAGACGCACGTCGACGCTCGAGGGCTGCACCATCGCGGGGTCGTAGGGATCGAGGCCGAGGCGGCCGTCGTCGAGGTGGGCCCGGATGTCGCGATCGGAGAGCAGCACGGGATCAGCCTAGAGCGTGGGCGTCACAGCGGCCGGGCCGTCGGCGGAGTGCCTCGCGGCGTCGAGCGCGCTCGGTTTTCATCACGGCCCGGGTGATACCTCGCGCACAGATGCGCCCTCGGCGATCGCACACGTCCCGACCCGAGCGGATGCCACCGAAGACGCTGTTATGCTGGCCGGGTCGCCGCGAGGCGCACGGGGCTGTAGTTCAATGGCAGAACTTCTGCTTCCCAAGCAGACAGCGCGGGTTCGATTCCCGTCAGCCCCTCCAATGCCCTCACGGGCGGCCGCAGGCCGCGCGGGAGGGCATTCGTGTTGTCGTCAAGCGAAGCCCTGGCCGCTGGAGGCTCCGCGCGCTGCGCAGCAGCTGCCCGACGGGCCTCGGCTGGCTGCCGCTACGGTGAGGACCATGGGGATCGCAGCGCGTCAGCCCGGCGTGTGCGCCACGCGGCGAGTGCCTGACCCGCGGACGTGGACGACGTGGCGAGGGTGAGCACACCGTCGCGCGCGGCGACGATCGCGCTGACCTGCGGCATCCTCGTCCTGCTTCCCGTCCTGATCGGCGGCGTGTACCTGTGGGCTCGACACCAGTATCAGAACCCGTATCCGGAGGTGGACGGCGTGCTCTGGCGTCAGGTGGCATCGGTGGAGGATCCGTTGGATGCTTCCCTCTACCGGACCGACGCCCCGAGCATCCCGGCCTACGTCGATGCGCTGAACGGAGTGCGATGGGATGGGGCTCCCGACGGCGCTGATGCCATCGACCTGTCACGTCCGACGCTGGTCGTTCACGACGTCGAGGAAACCCCGGAAACCGTCTCTTTCCACGTCTTTATTTCGTCGGGTACCCGGGTGGCCCCACCCGAAGAAGGGTTCCGCTGGCCCGGGGAGCCGGAGGCATTCTTCACGTGCTACGACGTGGAGGTGTCGTTCCCCTCGTCCGGCGCGCCCAGCGTCGGGCGAGGTCGTAACGTCCCCTGCCCCGCTCTCCTGACGGACCGGATGCCATCGGGGGCGGTCTACATGAAGCCGTCGACTTTCGATGGGTGAGGCGCCGTGCTCAGCGGGTTCGCCACGTTCCACGCGGCTCCACCTGCGGACGCAGAATCCGATCGTGGGCTTTGCTCGGATGACCTTCGGCATCGCTGGTCTCGGAGCCCCGACTCCCCGGAGTGATAACCCCGGCCCCGCGGAGCCGGCCTTCGCGCCCCACCCCTGATACGGCAGGGTGGGACCATGCTGACCGACGCCGAGCAGGAGGAACGGACGCTCCTGTACGGGCGCGTCTACGGCCCCGGCGCCCGCCCCGACGACGCCCTCGTGCGGCGGCTGCGCGAGCTCGAGGAGCGGGCGCTGACGCCGCCGGCGCGACCCGAGCCGGAGCCGGAAGCCGGCTCTGCTCCGCCCGCGGCGACCCCGGTCCCGAACGGAGGGAGCGGCGGACAGGAGATCGACGGCCCGCCGGACGAGGACCCCGACACGAGACCGACGTGGCGTCGACGGCTCACGCTCGACGGTCCCCGCCGCACCGCCGTGCTCCCGGTCATCGCCGCGGTCGTGGGCTTGGTCGGCGGGGCGCTCCTCGGGGCGACCTTCACCCCTCCGACCGCGGGCGGCGACATCCCCGAGCTGTCGTACGCGGCGACGGGGGAGGACAGGCTGCCGTTTCCCGACGACGCCGGCCTGCTCGATCCCGCGTCGGTCCGCTTCATCGCCAGCACCGACAACGGCCTCATCTACGTCGGCCGCCAGCGCGACGTCCCCGACGAGGTCTGCCTCGCCGTCGTGTTCTCGAGCGTGGCCGACGCCGCGACGGCCCAGTGCGGCGCGTTCGACGTCACCGCGCAGGTGGATCCGAACACGTGGGTCGTGATCGGCGAACCGTCCTCGGCGAAGATGAACAACACCCTTCCCAGCCGGTTCGACACGCGTCAGCTGTCGGAGAGCGTGCGTCTCTACGAGCTGCGGGATCGGTCCTGAGGGCGGCCCTCGCCCCGCGTCACGAGGCGCCCGTCACCTCGGCGCTCGTCACGACCTCCGCGCCCGCCCCGCCCAGCGCGGCGAGGAACGCGGCGTGCACGGCCTCGCCGGGCACCTCGACGCCGCCGTGGGAGAGGTCGGGAGCGGCGCAGGCATCGCCGACCACCGTCACGGCGTAGCCGAGATCGAGGGCGGCGCGGACGGTGGCATCCACGCACATGCTCGTCATCATGCCGACCACCAGCAGGTTCTCGGTGCCGAGGCCGCGGAGACGCTCGTGCAGGTCGGTGCCGACGAACGCGTTGGGAGCGTGCTTCACGATCACGCTCTCCCCCGCCTCGGGGGCGACGCGCGCGTCGATCTCGGCGCCGTCCGTGTCGACCTCGAGGAAGCCCCCGCCAGCCGGGCTCTCGTGCCGCACGTGGATGACGGGAGCTCCCTGCTCTCGCTGGCGCGCCAGCACGCGCGCGGCGGCGTCGGCCGCGGCATCCGGGCCCACCAGGGGATGGCGGCCGCCGGGGAAGTAGTCGCGTTGGATGTCGATGATCACGAGCACGGGAGGCATGACCCGAGTATCGCCCCGCGGCGGCGGGAGCGGCGAGGGGTTGCTCCGATCGCGCGACGCGGATCGCGGGGACGCTCAGCTGCGCAGGTGCGACGCCCCGTTCAGGTCGAGGATGGCGCCCGACGCCCACTGCGAGCGCGGCGAGCTGAGGTACACCACGGCATCCGCCACCTCCTCGACGGTCGCGACGCGACCGAACGGACTCTGGTCGCGGATGCCGTCGCCCTCCGCCCCCGACAGCTTCTGCTGCTGCCGGTCGGTGCCCACGAAGCCCGGCGCGACACTCGTGACGGCGATGTCGTGCGGGGCGAGGGCGACCGCGAGGGACTGCCCCATGGCGTGCAGACCCGCCTTCGCCGCGCCGTAGGCGGGGAACTCCGGCTCACCGCGGAACGCGCCGCGCGAGCCCACGTTCACGATCGCTCCGGGCAGACCGCGATCGATCATCGAGCGCGCGACGAGGAAGGTCATGTTCGCGGGCGCGCGCAGGTCGACGTCGACCATGCGCTCCCAGATGCGCTGCCAGGTGTCGTAGTCCACGGTGGCGACGGGATGCGAGGTGTCGGGGTTCGGGGCGATCGCGGCGTTGTTCACGAGCACGTCGATCCGCCCGAACTCCTCCAGCACGTCGCCGACCACGCGCTCCGGGACCGCCGGGTCGGACAGGTCGCCGCCGACGAGGATGTGCCCCTCACCGTGCAGGAGGGAGAGGGTGTGCGCGGCGGCATCCTGATCGGATCCGTAGTGCACGGCGACGCGGTCGCCCCGCTCGCTGAGGGCCACGGCGATGGCCCGGCCGATTCCGCGGGAGGCTCCGGTCACGAGGGAGTGCAGCATGCCTCCCATCCTGGAGGATGCCGAGCGTCCGGGCGCCACGCGCGAAACGGCGGTGTCGCCCGGACTGTCCGGGGCTCGCACACCGGGACGATGACCGGTCGCATCCGGTGTGGAGGGCCCACGCTACGACCGCGCGGGTGGGCCGAGGTGGGCTTGACGAGCTCCCCCCGCGAGTGCGGGGGGGGGGTGTCCGCACGCGGAAGGATGCCGATGCTCAGGCGCGGGTGAATCCGTCGAGGTCGGGGTCCCAGAACGCGTCGGGGTTGTCGGTGTCGATCGTCTGCTCGTGCGCGATCGCGGGGGCCTGCGGGAAGCGCTTGTGCTGCCGCAGCTCCTCGGCCGCCCACGAGAAGTCGGGCTCGTCGCCGGTCCAGTCGTGCGCGGGTGCGCTGAGCACGTCGTTGCCGACGCCGATCACCAGTTCGGCCTCGTCGGTGCTCCCGGACGCGGTGACGATCGGGATGCTGACCGCCTCGGCCTGGCCGTCGGCGGCGATCGACGCGGTGAGCTGGACGAGCGCCTCCGCCACGTCATCGGTCGTGGTCACGGTCTCGCCGGCGTAGGTCACACATCGCATTCCCTCATCGTGGAGGGAGGCGCGGTCGCGGAGGGCCCGCTTGCCCCGAGGCCTCCCGATCGGATACGGCGTACCTGTGCGATGTCGGTGGTCGGCGCTAGCGTCGACGCATGGCCGAGGCACCCGAACTGACCGTCGCCGACGTCGCCGCCTGGCGCGCCTGGCTCGACGCCCACGAAGACGGCAGCGACGGGGTCTGGCTGGTGCTGGCGAAGAAGGGGACGACGGCTCCCACCACGCTCACGTACGCCGAAGCCCTCGACGAGGCTCTCTGCAGCGGATGGATCGACGGACGGAAGCAGTCGAGGGATGCCGCGACCTTCCGCCAGCACTTCACCCCGCGTCGGTCGAGGTCGATGTGGTCGGCCCGCAACGTCGACATCGTCGCGCGCCTGACGGCGGAGGGCCGCATGCGTCCCCGCGGCGCGGACGAGATCGCTCGGGCGCAGGCCGACGGCCGGTGGGACCGGGCCTACGCGGGGTCGGCCACGATGGACGTCCCGCCCGACCTGCAGGAGGCGTTGGATGCCGCTCCGGCGGCGGCCCGCGCGTTCGCCGCGCTGTCGAAGACCGACCGCTACTCCGTGCTGCACCCGGTGGTCACCGCGACCACCCCCGCCGCGCGGGCGGCGCGGATCGCCCGCCACGTCGCGCGACTGGCAGGAGACCACAGCGGCGCCCCGCCCCGATGACGACGACCCCGGGGCCCTCCGCGCCGGGCGACAATGGGCGGATGCGCCCCCGGACGATCCTGGCCGCCGTCGTCGCGGCATCCGTCACCGCCCTTGCCGGCTGCGCGCCCGCCGCCCCGACGTCCCCCTCCCCCGAGAGCGCCGGTGCGGGTGCGACCGACGACCGCCCGGTCGTGTCGTTCTACGGCGACTCGTACACGCGCGGCACGGGCGCGAGTTCGATCGACGCGCGGTGGTCGACGATCATCTCGGTCGAGCGCGGGTGGAACGAGTTCAACCGCAGCGCCGACGGCCTCGGCTTCGTCAATCGGCGCGCGAGCATGCGCGACGGCCTCGACGACATCCCCGCCCTCGTGATCGCCGACGATCCCGACATCGTGTTCGTCACGATGGGCTTGAACGACAACTTCAGCTACGACGACCGCGCCGACGCCATCCACCGCACGATCGACAGCGACCTCGACCGCTTACGCGCGGGACTGCCCGAGGCGCGGATCGTCGTCGTCGAACCGTTCTGGTACACCGACGAGCGCCCCGCCTCGGTCGACGTCATCGCCGGATGGGTCGAGGACGCCGCAGAGCGCATCGGCGCCGACCACATCGAGGGCGCCAGCCACTGGCTCGACGGTCACTACGCTGACTCCCCCGACAGCTGGATGGCGGTCGACGGGCTGCACCCGAACGACACCGGCTACGCGTACATGGCGGAGCGGATGGATGCCGCGCTCCGCGCCCTCGATCCAC
This sequence comes from Microbacterium sp. BWR-S6Y, assembly GCF_041379845.1. Lineage (NCBI taxonomy): Bacteria > Bacillati > Actinomycetota > Actinomycetes > Micrococcales > Microbacteriaceae > Microbacterium > Microbacterium sp. BWR-S6Y. Next base: position 155,517 of record NZ_JBFECV010000005.1, on the reverse strand, counting down.
CGCTATGACGGGTGCCGAGTCGGCGTGCGCCCCGCCCACCGAACACGACTGAGAGCCCACACCCCGGTCGCCGCGACGAGCAGCAGCAGCAGGATGCCGACCACGTGCAGCACGAGCGAGGCGAGGCCGCGTTCGGGGAGCAGGAAGCCGTAGGGCACCCAACCGTCGGTCGCGCCGCGGAAGAGCACGACGGCGACCCACAGCAGCGGGTACGGCAGCACCCACCACAGCCGGTTCCACGGCAGCACCGGGCGATCCGGCGCGGTGGCGAAGTCGAAGACGACGAGCACGGGGAAGACGGCGTGCAGCACGATGCTGACCCACGGCGGCGCTGAGCCCGTCCCCGGGACCAGGCCGTTATAGACCACGGCGACCACGATCAGACAGGCGACCCCGACTGCCCATGCCACGGTGAGCGACGGCGGGACGCCACGGCCTCTCGTCGCGAGCAGCCCGAGGACGATGAGCAGGGCGGCGGTGAGTGCGCTCGTCTGATTCGTGAAGTATCCGAAGAAGTCGAAGGGGTTCGCATCGCCCACGGCGATTCGCAGGACGTACGCGTAAGCGATCACCGCGAGCACCGCTGATCCGCCGATGACACGACCGCGGGCGCGCAGCGGGTACGCGCTCGCGGAGGCGGGAGGGGACGGCACCCTGGGACGATATCGCCCGTGCCGCGTCACCGCGTCGTGGCCTCCACCCGACGAACCGTGTCGAGAATGGCATCCGCCACCGCGTCGGGGTGAGACACGTGCGGAGAGTGACCCGATGCCACCGCCACCCGCGCGTCCGAGGATTCGGCCCACTGGCGCTGCTGGTCGGCCGGGAGGGCCTTGTCTTCGGTCGCGATGATGGTCGTGATCGTCACGTCGGGGCCGGGCGCGGCCGGAGCCGGCTGCGTGAATGACTCCACGCTCTGCCACTGGACTCGCGGAAGCGCCTTCTCGACGACGGCGGGGGCGACGCCGGAGTAGATGGTCTCGGCGATGTCGCCGATCTTCACGCCGCGTCCGTCGGCCGATCGCTCGTAGTCCGGCGGGAACTCGCCGCCCTGCGCGTCCAGCAGCGACACACCGACCGGCAGGGCGAAAGCGGCGATCATCACGAGCCCCCGCACCGAGTCGGTCGCCGCCGCCGCCCGTGCCGGAACGCCGCCGTACGAGTGCGCCGCGAGCACCACCGGCCCCTCGACGCGGGCGACCGCGGAGCGGATGGCATCCACGTCATCCGTCAACGAGCCGATCGTGGCGGTGTCATCGGAGATGCTGGGCAGGTCGACGGTGACGGCCGTCGCCCCGCGCTCGGACAGCGCGGCCAGCAGCGGCTCGAACACCCAGGGGCCGTGCATGGCTCCGGGAATGAGGACGATCGTGGTCATCGTGCATCTTCTTTCTCGCGAAGGGCCGTGCCGGCGAGTGTGCGGGCACGGAACCAGACGGTCAGTTCACGCACGGCCCGGATGGTCGCGTCGTCGTCGTCGTCGCTCTCGAGGTCGTCGAAGGTGTCGCGGAAACCCTCGGGCGCCGCTGTGGTGGGGACGCCGATCGGCTCGTACCCCATCGTCCACTCGGTGAAGCGGCGCTCGTCGATCCGCTCGGACAGGAGGATGCGCACGTCGGAGTGACGATCGTCTCGACGGATGGCATCCATCAGGTGCTCCACCGCGTCCTGCGGTCCCTCGAGCACCTGGAAGAACCGACCCCGCCGGTACAGCAGCATGCCGGTGAGGTCGTGAGCGTGGTTGGAACGGCGGCTCTGCGTCAACAGGTCAGCCAGACGCTCGTCGTCGAACGGCGCGGTCGCGGTGCTGACGTACGAGACCGACACCAGCGGCGCGCTCACGACACCGCCCCACGCCCGAGGGCGCGCGGCGCGGGCACCCGCACCTGCTCGAGGGTGATCTCGTCCTCTTGGGCCGGCTGGCCGTTGGTGACGGCGGCCATGGCCGCGGTGAGGGTGCGGAAACTCCCGACGACGCGCGAGGTCCCGTCGAACGCGAGATAGCCGCCGTCGGTCTGCCGGTCGATGTAGCCGAGGAAGACGCCCTTGCGGCTGCCGACGTGGAAGCCCTCTTCGACGCGGGACCATACGACTCCGGCGCCGGGCCGGTCGGGAGACATCATGCTCACCGTTCCTTTCACCCGGATGGAACACGGGCACGAGTGACCGTACCCGCGGGGTCCGACACCGGGCCGCCCTTGACAGATCGCGCACACAGACCCATCTGTACGCAGCGATCTGCCCGATTCGGAGGCAGGCCGGGGCTTTCTCTCGGCATCCCGCATCCCGTCGGCGCGAGCGGGAGATCAGGCGATCGCGGCGCGGATCTGGGCGGCGTCGTCGGTTCCGACCGCCTCGGTGATGAGGCCGCGCTCGACGCGGTACATCGCGAACGACGCGATGTTGACGCGTCGCCGGGTGGGCGCGACGTGGGCGAAGGGGCCGGTGTGCGCCCCGCCTGCACGCAGGTGGACGGCGAGACGGTCGTCTTCGACGAGGATCTGGATGCGCTTGACCTGCCAGTCGGGGAAGCCGTGCAGCAGCTCGGCGTAGTCGGCGATCCAGGCCTCCGCACCTGCGGGCAGGTGCGCCCGCCGCACGGCCGGGTGCAGGAAGCCGCGCACCCTCTCGACGTCGTGACGGTTGAGCGCCTCGAGGAAGTCGGCGAACCACTCCCGCATCTCCCACGGCTCCATCGGTCCATTATCGCCAGCGCGTGCGACCCCGGCACCGTGCGTGACTCGCCGGTTCTTGTCGCTCCGGCAGTCCGGAAGGCGACGAGAACCGGCGAGTCACGCGTCGGCGACGCCGGTGCGGAGATCGTGAGCCAGCCGTCGCGCGCCGCGCACCGCGATCGCGACGCTCGTGAGCGTCGGGTTCATCGTGTTGGCCGTGGGGATGAGCGCGTTCCCGCCCACCACGAGGTTGTCGAACCCCCACACGCGCGAGAAGGGATCGGCGACCGACGTCGCGGGGTCGGTGCCCGCGCGCATCGTCCCCATGAAGTGCAGGCTCGAGCCGTTCGGCAGAAGCCGGGGCTCGGCGATGAACGTGCCGAGGGCCTGGCCGGCGCGGCGAAGACGCGCGGTGGCCTCGGCGATCTCGGCGTTCTCGCGCTCGGTGAGGGCGTACTCGATCGTGAAGTTCGGCATGCCGCGGTAGTCGAGCTCGTCGTCGCTGAAGACGGCGCCGTCCTCGACGCGGGGGAACTTGCGCGTGCCGAAGCCCATGTTCACGTACCCCCAGCGGTTGCCCGACGCGGGGTGGTCGACGGGGAGCGGGAACGGCGGCGTCTCGGCGTACATGATCTGCGCCGAGTACGGGTGGTCGGGCTCGGAGAACGGGATGCGGTTGACCGCGGCGACCGGGTCGGCCGGGTTCGTGGCGCGGCGGGCGAGCTCGGCCTCGAGCTCGTCCTCCGAGACGAGCGCGCTCATGCGATCGGCATCCAGCGCGACCGTGCTGATGACGACGTGGTGCTCGGTCAGGTACCGCCCGAGGGGCGCGGGACGGATGCCGGAGGCCCACAGCAGCTGCGGAGAGCGGAAGGCGTCGGCGGCGACCACGACGGCATCCGCCTCGACGAACGCCTCCTCGCGGGTGCGCAGGTCCTCGACGACCACGCCCCGCACGTGTGCGCCGTCGTGCTCGATGCGGCGGACGAGGGTGAGATCGCGCAGCTCGAACCGGGCGGCGGTGTCGGTGCCCGGCTCGATGAGGGGTCCGAGCACGGTGTCGGCCCCGGCCCAGCGCATGGTCCCGTCGGGCTGCGGGTCGCCCGCGACCGGCAGCGTGCTCACGCCGTAGCCCTCGGGCAGTTCGTCGGCGAACTCCCGGTCGAGCAGGGTGCGGATGGCCGCGCCCACGGGCGAGTCCGAGAACGCCGCGCTCTGTTTGTGCAGCAGGTCCTCGGCGGTCGAGACGAGGTCTTCCCACTCGTCGTCGCCGATGAAGTCGAGCTTCTCGCTGAACGCCGGTCGGGGAATGGCGCAGGTCCAGTGCGCTCCCTGCCCGCCGACGTTCGTCGCGGCCGCGGCGGCGGGGAAGTCCGCCGCGTGCGCGGAGCCCTCGCCGCCGAAGTCGAGCAGGTGCGTGCCCCCGCGCGCGGTGAACATGCCCTCGACGACCGCCCCGGCCAGGATGCCGAGGGAGTCGCGGTACTGCCCGGCCTGGGGCCCCTGCGACATCTCGCGGGCGCGCGCCTTCTCGTCGGGGTCGGTGAGGTTGCGTACGCTCTCGCCCGGACGCGGGGTCACCTGGGGGCCGGCCTCGAACATGATCACGCGAGCCTCGGGCAGCGCCTCGAGCAGCAGGCGGGCATAGGTCGAGCCGATGGGTCCACTGCCGACGACGGCGATGGTGGGGGCGACGGTCATGGTCTCTCCTTCGAGGGGCGTTCAGGCGCTCTGGCGAGCGGGGACGGATGCCGCGGGCGCGGGCGTCTCGTCGGAGAGACGCGCGGCGGGCAGCAGCAGCGCGATCGCGACGCCGCAGGCGTACACGACGGCGAGGCCGAGGAAGACGGGCGCGAAGGCGTCGTGGTAGACCGTGCCGATCTGCTCCTGCACGGCCGGCGCCGCCGCTCGGGCCGCGCTGGGCGTGAGGGTCGCGGCATCCACTCCCGCGGGAAGACCCGCGGCCACCGCGACACCGATAATCCCGCCGACCACCGCGGTGCCGACGGCGGCCCCGATCTGCCGGACGAGGTTGGTCGTCGCGGTGACCGCCCCGAGGTCGTCGCGCGAGGCGGCGCTCTGCACGACCGCGAAGATGAGGTTCGTGAAGGCCCCCGTGCCGATGCCGACCGCGGCCATCACGATCATCGGCACCCACAGCGGCATCCCCGCCGGAAGCAGGCCCATCGCGGTCAGCCCCAGGGCGGCGAGCGCGGTGCCCGCCACGGGGTACAGGCGGTAGCGACCCGAACGGCTGACGAGCCACCCGGTCAGCAGGCTGCTGACGAGCATGCCGAGTACGGTCGCGATCGGCACGAGGCCCGAGACCGTCGCGGTGGTGCGGTACGCCATCTGCACGTAGGTCGGAACGTAGGCGACCACCGAGAACAGTCCCGCTCCCACGACGAGCGAGAGCCCGAGGCAGACGAGGATCGTGCGGTCGCGCAGGATCCGCGGGGGAAGGATCGGGGCGTCCGCGCGACGTTCGATCGCGACGAGGGCCAGGATGCCGACGACCGCCCCCGCGGCGCACGCGATCGCCGCGGGGCGCAGCGCGTCGTCTCCCGCCCACGTGACCGCGAGGATGAGCGCCAGCAGCGAGCCGGTGAAGACGAGCGAGCCCGGCACGTCGAACCGCGGGTGCGCTCCGCCGGGGAGCTTCGGCACCGCCGCGACGACGAGCACGAGGGCCACGAGGCCCACGGGCAGGTTGATCCAGAACACCCAGGGCCAGCTCGCGTAGTCGGTGATGACGCCGCCGACGACCGGCCCGACGACGATCGCGACGGGGAAGGCCGCGCCGATGACCGCCATGTAGCGCGGGCGCTGACGCGGACTGGTCACGCGGGCGATGATCGTCTGCGACATCAGCTGGAGTCCGGCCGAGCCGAGCCCCTGCACGACGCGTGCGGCGATGAGCCACCCGAGGTCGGGCGCGAATCCGCACGCGAGCGAGGCGGCGAGGAAGAGCACGAGCGAGACGAGGAACACCCGGCGGGGACCGACGACGTCGCCGAGCTTGCCGAGGACGGGCAGCATCACGGTGGCGGCGAGGGTGTAGCCGACCATGATCCAGCTCATGTGGGCGAGGGCGCCGAGGTCGCCGGCGATCGTGGCGAGCGAGGTCGAAACGATCGTGTGGTCGAGGGCACCGAGGAACGAGACCGCCAGCAGGGCGGCGACGAGTACGCGCAGGCGCGCGGGGGAGAGAGTCATGCGTGGGGCGCCCGTACGACCGGGCGATCGACGCGACCGTGTGTGCCGCTCCGGCTCCCTCACCGGGCGAACGGACCCCTGGGGCCCCGACGTCACATTCAGCATACCCGACTTATGTCGATTTTCAACATTAGCGGAGCGCATCCGCGAGGACGGTCGCCGCGCCCGACAGCGCCTGTCCGCCGTCGACGCCGATCTCGGCGCCGGTGATGAAGGCCGCGGCATCCGACAGCAGAAAAGCCACGATGCCCGCGACCTCGTCGACCTCGCCCACGCGGTGGAGCGGGATGATCGCGGTGTTCGCCCGAGCGAACGCGTCCGGCGCCGACGCCGTCATCGGCGTGCGGATGAACCCCGGGTGCACGAGGTTGACCCGGATGCCGCGGGGCCCGAGCTCGGTGACGCTCGCGTGCGTGAGCCCGCGCAGCGCCCACTTGCTCGCGGTGTACGCCGCCGTGTAGTGCCCCGTGAGCCCCGCGACCGAACCGATGTTGACGATCGACGACCCGGCATCCATCAGCGGCAGCAGAGCCTGGATGCCGAGCATCGCCCCCGTGACGTTGACGGCGAACACACGATCCCAGTCCTCCCGCGCGAGGTCGCCGATGCGCGCGCGGTGCGTGATGCCGGCGTTGTTGACGAGCCCGCGCACGCGGCGGCCGTCGAGCGACGCGGCGAGCGCGGCCCAGTCCCGCTCGCTCGCTACGTCGAGGCGGCGATACGAGATCGCGCCCTCCTCGGCGAGCGCCGGGGCCTCGTCGGCCACGTCGACCGCGATCACCTCGGCTCCCGCGCGGGCGAGGACCAGCGCCTCCTCGGCGCCCTGTCCCCCGGCTGCGCCGGTCACGACGAACAGGTGCCCCGCGAGGCCCGGCAGGCCCGGCGCGATCATCGCCCGGCCGTGACGCCCGTCGCGTCGGCCCGCTCGCGCGCCCGCGACCGCGACCGCGCGCGCGGCACGGGCGGCGCCGGCACCCGCTCGCCGACCACGTTCACGATCTCGCCGACGCCCTCGATAACCAGGCGCACCTCGTCGCCGGGTTCGAGCGGGCGCGGGTCGAGACCGCCCCGGCGGCCCCACAGCTCGCCGAGGCATCCGCCGTGTCCCACCGTGCCCGAGCCGAGCACGTCGCCGGGCACGACGACGGAGTTCCGCGCGGCGTACATCACCAGCTCGGCGAACGGCCAGCCCATGTTCGACACGAGGTCGTGACCGATCAGCTCCCCGTTGACGAACAGCTCGGCCCGCACCGCGAGGAATCCCTCCGCGTCGAGATACGGCTCGAGCTCGTCGGACGTCACGATCCACGGACCGAGGGTCATCGCGAAGTCCTTGCCCTTGGCCGGCCCCAGCCGCACCTTCATCTCGCGCGACTGCAGATCCCGGGCCGACCAGTCGTTCAGCACGGTGTAGCCGAAGATGTGCCGCGCCGCGGTCTCGGCATCCACGTTCTCTCCGTCCGAGCCGGGCGCGGCGCCGATGACCGCGGCGAGCTCGAGCTCGACGTCGAGGCGCTGCGTCTCGGGGATCGCGACGACCTCACCCGTCGCCCGCACGGTGTGCGGGTTGGTGAAGTAGAACGTCGGCGCCTCGTACCACTCGGGCACGACCTCGCTCTTGCCGTCGACCGAGGCGCTCACGCCCTCGACGTGCTCCTCGAAGGCGACGAAGTCGCGGATCGATGCGGGCACGAGCGGCGCGAGCAGACGCACCTCGGCGAGGGGTCGCGCGAGCGCGCTGTCTCGACGCGCGAACAGCGCGTGCGCCGCCTCGAGACCCTGCGCGAGCACCTCGGCCACCCGCAGCCCGTCGGGGAACGGCACGACCGCGTCACCGTCGACGAAGCCCTCCCCGACGTCGGCGCCGTCGGCCCACCGCGCGATCCTCATGCGTGCACCCGCGTGCGCAGCAGCTCGTCGGCGTTGCGGCCCAGGATGCCGTCGACCTCCGCCGCGGCCAATCCCGCGCCCCGCACGAAGCCGACGGGGTCGTCGAGCCCCATGTCGAACGGGAAGTCGCTGCCCAGCAGCACCCGGTCGGCCCCGGCCGCCTCGACGAGCCAGCGCAGCGCCCGCTCATCGTGCACGACGGTGTCGAACCACAGCTTCGACAGGTACGTCGAGGGGGCGTGCGCGCAGCCGTGCGCCTCGGGGCGCACCTTCCACGCGCGGTCGGAGCGGCCGATCGCGGTGGGGAGGTATCCCCCGCCGTGCGCGGCGACGAGACGGAGTCCCGGATGCCGATCCAGCACGCCCGCGAAGATGAGGTGCGACAGCGCCACGGCGTTCTCGGTGGGCTGGCCGACCGTGTTCGAGAGGTAGAACCGGTCGAGGCGCTCGTCGAGCGAGCAACCGAAGGGGTGGAGGAAGACGACCGCGCGCAGTTCTGCCGCGCGCGCCCAGAACGCCTCGAGGCGGTCGTCGCTGAGCTCGACGTCTCCCGCGAACGACGAGATCTCCACGCCCGCGAGCCCGCGACCGAGCACGGCGTCGTCGAGGGCGTCGACGACGAGGTGCGGGTGCTGCAGCGGCACGGTGCCCAGGCCCACGAGCCGGTCGGGCGCCTGCGCGACGTGCTCGGCGATGAGGCGGTTGGCCTCCCCCGTCGTCCAGGTCGCCAGCCCCTCGTTCGCCCACGGGTAGAAGTGGTTCGGCGAGGGGCTCACCCACTGCCGCTCGACCCCCTGCGCGTCCATCGCGGCCAAGCGCGCGTCGACCGAGGTCAGGCGCGGGAAGCGCTCGCCGATCATGCGCCCCGAGGCCTGGATGCTCAACAGGCCGTTGCGGCGCAGCTCGAGGTCGGCCGCGGCCTGCACCTCGTCGGGCACGCGGCGTTCGACCTCGGCGTGCAGCCCCGGCATGAGCAGGTGCGCGTGGACGTCGGTGACGCCCCGCCCCTCGACCGCGCTCATGCGCGGGCCGCCGTCAGCTGCGCGACGCCGAACAGAAGACCGCCCATGTCGGCGTCGCGGACGCCGTCGAGCTGCCACTGGCCGAGCTGCACCGAGGCCTCGACGATCGCCTTCGCCCGCGCCACGCGGCGCTCGTGGAAGGCGTCCCAGAGCGCCTGGTCGACGGCATCCCGCTGCACGAGGAGCTCACTGAGCACGGCGGCGTCCTCCAGACCCTGGGCCGCGCCCTGCGCGATCGTCGGCGGGCAGCTGTGGGCGGCGTCGCCGATGATCACGACGCGCCCGCGGTTCCACGGCGCGTCGACGAGGTGGCGGGTGAACCACGTGTAGTTGGCGTCGGCCCCGGCCTCGATGTCGGCGCGGATGTGGTTCCACGGTCCGTCGTACGCGCGGGACTGCTCCACCATGATGCGCCGCGCCTCCTCGGGCGTGGCCTGCGAGCGGTCCTGCGCGGCCTCGACGAGGAAGGCGTACATCGTGTCATCGCCGGTGGGCGTGTAGCCGGCGATGTACATCGGGCCGCCGTAGTAGAGCTCGCTGCGGTCGACGTCGGGCGGCAGCGACACGAAGGTGCGCCAGATGCCCATGCCCGTCTGCTCGGGGGAGACGTGGATGCCGATCAGCTCGCGCACCGCGGAGTGCAGGCCGTCGGCGCCGACGAGCAGGTCGAACGAACCCGCGGGTTCGCCGTCGACCTCCACGGCGACCGCGTCGTCGGTCTGCGAGACGCCGGTGACGCGCGTGCCGAAGTGCACGCGCGCGCCATGCCGCTCGGCGGCGGCGAGGAGGATGCGGGCCAGGTCGGGACGCGACATCCCCATCGTGGAGGGGTAGTCGGGGCCGCCGGTCTTCAGGTCGGGAAGGGCCGCGACCACGGGCGCGCCGGGTCCGGGGGCGCGCAGGTTGAGTCCCTTGAAGGCGTTGCCCGCGGCCGAGACCTCGTCCCAGACGCCGAGCTCGTCGAAGACGCGCAGGGCGTTGCCCTGCAGGGTGATGCCCGATCCGCGCGTCGACAGCGCGGGCTGGGCGTCGTAGAGGTCGACCTCGACACCGGCTTTCGCGAGGAAGATGGCGGTGGCCAGGCCCGCGACGCCGGCTCCGGCGATCGCGACTTTCTGAACGGCGGTCATGTCAGAACCTCTCTGTTCTGGGACGGGGGAATTAGAGGAGAGCCAGGGGGTTCACCGGCGACCCGACGGCCCCCGTGATCGGCAGCGGGGGAGCCGCCAGCAGGAACTCCCAGCGTGACGCCTCGGCGCACGCCGACGCGAGCTCGTCGAGGTTCCACATCTCGCCGATCGTCAGTCCCAGGTTCGGGATGACGACCTGGTGCAGGGGCTGGAACGCCGGCACGTCGAACTCGTTCGGCCGCACCTCGAACCCCCACGTGTCGGTGGCGATCGCCGCGATCTCGGTGCGATGCAGCCACCCGGCGGTGGTGAGCGAGAGGCCGGGCGCGGGGCCTCCAGCGTAGTCGCCCCAGCCCTCGCGGCGGGCACGGGTGTAGTGGCCGGTGCGCACGAGCACGATGTCGCCGCGGCGCACCTCGACACCCTCGGCGGCGGCGCACGCCTCGAGGTCGGCGACGGTGATCGCGTGGCCGTCGGCGAGCTCCCCCGTCTCGGGCGACAGGTGCCGGCCCACGTCGAGGAGCACCCCGCGCGAGACGATGACGGATGCCGCGTGCTCGATGCCCGTGACCAGGTCGCCGTCGCTGGTGACGACGTCGCCCGCCCGGCGGCCGTTCCACGCGAAGCCGTGGTCGAAGATGTGACCGAGACCGTCCCACTGCGTCGAGCACTGCAGGGGCATCGCGATGACGTCGTCGGCGCCGCCGATGCCGTGCGGGAAGCCCTGGTTGCCGCGCTCGGCGTCGGTGCCCGTGTCGGTCATCGTGTGCACGGGGTTGGTGCGGCGGCGCCAGCCCTTCTGCGGACCGTCGGTGTCGAACGGCTGCGACAGCGAGATCGAGCGCCCCTCCCGCACGAGGGCCGCGGCCGCCCGGCGGATGTCGTCGTCGATGAAGTTGAGCGTGCCGAGCACGTCGTCGTCGCCCCACCGCCCCCAATTGCGGTAGGCCTCGGCGCGCAGCGCGATCTCGGCCTCGGGGTTCTGCCGGTCGAGGTCGGCCGGGTTCTCCGACGGCAGCTGCACCGGAGCGTCGAGCCCCTGAGCCGCAGCGTCGGGACCCTGACCCTGTCGAAGGGTCACGACCCCGCCTCCCCCACGCACCGCACGACCTGCGTGCCGAGCGCGCCGATGGTCCCGGTCATGACGTCGCCGTCGCGAAGGAACCGCTTCCAGTGCTGTCCGTTGCCGGCGGGGCTGCCGGTCAGCAGCAGGTCGCCGGGCAGCAGGGGGTGGGTCTGCGACGCCGCCGAGACGAGGGCGGGAACGTCGAAGAGGAGGTCGGAGGTGTTGGCATCCTGCATCACCTGCCCGTTCAGTTCGAGGCGCACGGCGGTGTCGGCGGGGTCGACGAAGCGCGCGGGGACGAGGAGGGGTCCGGTCGGCAGGAACCCGGGGGCGTTCTTCGCCCGGTACCAGTCGGTGCCGATCTCCTTCATGTCCTTGCGGAAGACGAGGTCGCGCGTCGTGATGTCGTTGACGATCGTGTAGCCGGCGACGTGGTCGAGGGCGTCTTCGCGCGAGACCCGGAAGGCTTCCTTGCCGATCACGACGGCGAGCTCGAGCTCCCAGTCGTGCACCTCGCTGGAGGCGGGGAGCACGAGCGGCACGTCGTCGCCGACGACGCACGCGGCGAGCCCGATGAAGAAGTACGGCTCACCGCTGCGCGCGCGCTCGTCCATCATCTCGGCGGCGAAGGCGTGCGCCTCCTCGGGCGTGCGATCGGTGTTCTGCGTCAGTCCCGCCGCCACGAGCTGGATGACGTGCTCGCGGTAGTTGGCGCCGGTCTGCAGCACCTGGCGGGGCTCGACGGGCGCCGTGAGAGTGACATCCGAGAGCGGATGCCACTCCCCCGGCGCCTCGTCGCGAGCCAAGGCCAGGGCGTCGAGGCGATCCCAGTCGGGGTCGGCGAGGAAGGCGTTCAGACCCCCACCCAGTTCGTCGTCGGTGAGCGCGCGGATGCGGTCTCCGGCGACGAGACCGATGCGCACGGCATCCGCCTCACGGAAGCGCGCGAGCGCGAAGGGTGCAGTCGTCATGGTGGTGCTCACTTTCCCCGACCGGGATCTTCGCTCAGCCCCGGCCCTCGACGGCGTAGGGGTTCAGCAGGGCGTCCTTGATCTCGTCGGGCACGCCCTCCTCGGTGGCGCTGGGGCCGTCGGCGGGCGGGAACGACTCGGTCATCGACATCGGCATGCGGCCGTTGCGGTAGAAGTTGTTCGACCCCTGCGAGGGCTTCCAGGTGTTGGCCTCCCAGTCGGGCACGTAGTTGCGGTACCCGCCGGTGTTGAGCTCGATGCGCAGCGTCGAGGGCTCGCGGTAGTAGAGGAAAGTCTGCTCGCCGATGCCGTGGATGTTGGGGCCGTACTCGATCGGGACGCCGTTCTCCATGAGGGTGTCGGCGGCGATGAGGAGCTCTTCGCGAGTGTCGACCCAGAAGGCGTAGTGGTTGATGCGGCCGGCGCGGCTCGAGCCGTCGAGCACGACGCCGAGGTCGTGCGACTTCTCGTTCGTCGTGAGCACGGAGAACACCGAGATCGGCGCCTCGTCGAGCACGGTGCGCGCCATGAAGCGGAAGCCGAGCGTGTCGACGTACCACTGCACGAACGCGTCGACGTCCTGCGTGGCGACCGTGACGTGGTCGAGCTGGCGCGGGGCGCCCGCGACGGGGCTGCGCTTCTCGGGACGGTCGGGGAAGATCGACGCGGTGTGCGGCTCGGCGCGGTGGCGCTCGACGTCCCAGTGCAGGGTCATGTTGTGGCCGAACGGGCCGGTGAAGCGGAACGCCCGGCCGATGCCGCGGCCCTCGAACCACTCGCCCTCGATGCCGGCGGCCTGCACGCGCTTCGCGGCTTCCTCCAGCGCCTCGGCCGACGAGGTGCGCCAGGCCATGGTCTCGAGCGAGGGCTCGTCGCCGTGCGCGACGACGACGGAGTAGGCGTAGTAGTCGCCCCAGCAGCGGAGGTAGACGCGGCCGTCCTCGCGGGCGACCTCGGTCAGACCGACCTGGTTGACGTAGAAGTCCACCGACGCCTCGACATCCGGAGTCGTGATCGCGACGAACGACAGATGAGAGAGAAGCTTGATCATCTTCGATCCTTTCGGGTGAGACGGGTCGTTCCGGCTCTTTTTCCACTATCCGACCGAAGTACGTATCAGGGAAGCCGATCCCGTGGATGCCGCGCATCGGTTTGATCGATACTCCGACGCTGCGACCGGCTCGGCGGGGGACCTCGTCCCCTTTCTGGCGGTGCATGTCCCAGAAGTGGTCACCTGGGCGGCATCCAACCCACCAAAAGTGGGACATTGCATCGCCGGGGCGGCGTCAGGAGAGAGCGGCGGCGGCGTCATCCGCGGCGAGATCGGACAGGTCGCTGAGTGCGGCCCCCTCCCCGGCGCCCAGGATGCGGCGCAGGGCGAGACGCTCGGGCGACTCGCGGCGCGCGCGGGACGTACGGCGGCCCTCCTCGTCGTCGAACGCGACCTCGTGCAGCGGAGAGGCGCTGTCGACGCACACCTCGACGCGCCGCGGCCCGAGAGCGGTCGCGGTGAGGGCCCCGCCCACGCCGCCCCCGATCGCGCGGGTGATGCTCGCCCCCACCCCGGCCTCGCTCCGCACGGCGAGGGTCGTCGCGCGTTCGGTGTCGGCTCTCGAGAGGGCGCGCACGGGGCCGCCGGCGAGCACGCGTGCCCAGCCGACCGCGTCACGCAGCACCGTCGCGGCATCCGTCCGTCCGCTCCACGCGTCCACGACCACGTGCCGCGTCGTCGCGACCGCGCCGATCGCGTCGGCGACGACGTCCGGGCGCAGGCGCCGGCGCACGACCACGACGGGAACCCGGAGCGCGGCGAGACGCTCGTGCACCTCCGCGGGAGCGGGGTCGGGCTCGTCGACGATGAACGCCGCCGCCCCCTCGAGCCGCTCCCACCAGGCGCCCCGCCCCTCGACCACCCGGATCGCGTCAGCCCCGCCAGCCGGCCGCACGCGCGGGGCGAGCTCGGCCACGGCCGCGCGATACGCGGCGAGGTCGGTGCGCACGGCGCTCATCGCGCCCCTCCAGCCCGCACCGCCACGGCCGCTTGGTCGGCGATCGCCATCACGAACGCCGCGTCGGCGCGCAGTTCGTCGTACTCCATGGCCGCCTCCCCCCGCAGCAGCGCGGCGAGCGCGCGCCACTCCACCTCGTATCCGTCCCGCCGGTCCACCGGGTACGCCGTCTGCACGCCCTGCGCGTCGCGCACGGTGGTGCGCGCTCCCCCGACGTGCACGAACGGCGGGGGGAACTCCACGTCGACGCGGGCTCCCGCGGTGGCCACGCTCACCGTCCACAGCGAGTCGGCGCCCTCCGGCAGCATCACGGCCGTGAACCGCACGAGGGCCCCGTCGGCGCGGAGGGCGAGGTCGAAGCCGATCGGCGCCACGGGCCGCGCCCACACCAGCTCGGGCGTCGCGGGCACGAGATCGCGGACCAGGGGCAGGTCGTGCACGCCCAAGCCCGCGATGAGCTGACGCACGATCGCGGCGCTGCGCTCGGGATCGTCGAGGTCGAGCGGTGGGCGCGGCGCCGCGGGCCCGGCCGGCAGGCGGTCTCCCATCGTGAGGGCGTGGTACCGGTCGTTCGGCGAGAGGCAGAGCGTCACCGTCACCGACGAGATGCGCCCGTCGATGGCGTGCAGGTGGTGGGTCGCCTTGGCCCAGGCCGGATCGAAGAGGTGGTTCGTCCCGACGACGAGCAGCGCCCCCACCGCGGCGCACTCCTCGACCAGACGGTCGGCGTCGTCGGCGGTGTCGGCCAGGGGCTTCTCGACGAAGATCGCGCGGCGGCCCGCGGCCAGGGCGGCGCGCACGTGCTCCGCGTGCCGCGCGGGCGGGCTGCAGATCGCCACGACGTCGACCTCGGGGTCGGCGAGCAGGGCGTCCACCCCCGTCGACGCGCGCGCCCCGAACCGATCGGCGATGACGGCCGCGCGGCCGCTCCCCGCGTCGCTGACGTGCACGAGCCGGAAGTCCTCGCTCACACGGGCGAGGGTCGGCGCGTGCAGCGCCGCGACGCCCGGACCCGACCCGATGATCCCCACACCCCACGTCATGCCGGCCCCTTCGCCACTTCAGCCTGAAAAATACTGAAGTCGGAGACTAATGAACCATAGATGCGCGAAATCCGGCAGGGTCAGGCCCGTCCTGTGTGAGGATCAACGCATGGCGAACGTGTCCACCCTCCGCTTCGGCGCGCAGACCGACGAGGTCACGAGCCTGCTGCGCATCGTCAACATGGTCCGCGTCGGCGACGCCGTCACGCGCCCCGAGATCGGCCGCATCACCGGCCTCGGGCGCGGCGTCGTCGCCCAGCGCGTCGATCGCGCCGTCGAGATGGGTTTCCTCGAGGATGCCGAGTACGCCCCCTCCTCGGGAGGGCGGGCGCCGCGCACCCTGCGCTTCCGCGCCGAGCGCGGCCGCATCGTCGTGTGCGCCCTCGGGGGCCTGCACATCCACGTCGGCGTCACCGATCTCGACGGCGCGATCCTCGACGAGGCCCACCAGGCGTGGGACATCTCCCGCGGACCCGACGAGACCCTCCGCACGGCGACGTCGATGGTCGACGACCTCCTCGCGCGGGGCGACGGCACCCCGGTGTGGGGCCTGGTGGTCGGCCTGCCCGGCCCCGTCGACTTCGAGACCGGCCGGCCCGTCGCGCCGCCGATCATGCCCGGCTGGAACGACTACGACGTGCGCACGGTCTTCGAGCAGCGCTACGACGCCCCCGTCTGGGTCGACAACGACGTCAACCTCCTCGCCGCCGCCGAGCGTTCGCGTCGCCGCGACGAGGCCGTCGACCTCATCTACTGCAAGGTCGGAACCGGCATCGGCGCGGGCCTGGTCTCGCACGGGCGCCTGCACCGCGGCGCGAACGGCGCGGCGGGCGACATGGGCCACGTCCGCGTCCCGGGCGCCGAGCAGGTGTGCCGCTGCGGCAAGGTCGGGTGCCTCGAAGCCGTCGCCGGCGGGTGGGCCCTCGTGCGCGACGCGGGCGCCGCGATCGCGGACGGCGCCACGGGGCCGCTCGCCGAGGCCGTGGCATCCGGAGACACCCTGACGCTGGAGAAGATCACCCGTGCGGCGGGTCGCGGCGACGCCCTGGCCATCTCTCTCGTGCAGGCCTCGGCCCGTCAGGTCGGCGAGGCCGTGGCCGCCCTAGTGAACATGTTCAACCCCGGGGTGATCGTGGTGGGCGGGGCCGTCGCATCGACGGGTGAACTCTTCCTCGCCGAGGTGCGGCAGCGCGTCTACGAGCTGTCGCTCCCGCTCGCGACGCGCGACCTCGCGATCAAGACGAGCGAGAACGACTCCCGCGAGCCGCTCCGCGGGGGCGTGGACCTCGCGAAGGAGCAGCTGTTCGAGCTGAGCCTGCCCCGGTGGTTCGCGGAGGGTCGCCCCACGGTGGCGGCCGTGCACGGAGCCCACGGCTGACTTCTGGCTTTTTTCGACCTTAGTCGTTAGATTATGTGCGGAAGCACGCCGTCGGCGTGCGTGACACGAGGACGTGCCCGCCATGACCCTTTCCGCCCTGCGCGACGATGCCCTGCGGGTGCGCGCCGAGCGCACCGAGGTGCGGGTGTCGCTGCCGTGGATCCGCTCGCTGCCGCTGGCGAGCCTGCTCGACGTCGCCCTCCGCATCGACGGCGCGACGTGCGACCCCGCGGTCGCGCTCGGCGCCCGCCGGATCTCCCCCGCCGAGCTGTCCGCCGAGGACGCGTGGTGGTACCTCCAGGATCGCGTGGTGCTGGAGATCCCGGATGCCGTTTCCCCCGGCATCCACGAGGTGTCGGTGTCGTTCCGCCTCGAGATCCCCTACCTGCCCGGCGGACCCGCGGAACCGCTGCGCCTGCCGTTCTCGTTCACCCGTGACCTGGTCGCGGATGCCGCCGCCACGAGCGTCTCGCTCGACGTGGGGAGCGCGGCATGACCCTCCCCGCCACCTGGACCCTCTCGGCCAGCGCCTTCAACCTCACCCCCGAGGCCATCCGCGCCGAGCGCACCGCCCCCGACCTCGCCCTCACGCTCGTCGAGCGCGGCATCGCGCAGGCGATCGAGATCGAGCTGGGCCAGATGTGGCGCGGCTTCCCCGCCCCCGACCTCACCGATGCCGGGGCCTTCCGCGATCGGCTCGCCGCGGCCGGGGGCCGCGTGAGCATCGTCGGCGTCAGCATCGACGAGTTCGATCGCGCCCGACGGCGGACGGATGCCGAACGCCGGGCCTTCCTCGAACCGCAACTGCGCGCGGCCGCCGCCGTCGGCGCCGCGGGCGTGCGCCTGCCGATCGGCCAGGCCGGGGCCCTGCTCGACGATCTCGTCCCCCTGCTCGAGGAGCTCGACCTCGTGCTGTTCGAGGAGGCCCAGGGACACGAGACGCCCGCCCTCCGCCCCGACGCGTACGCGCGCATCGCGGCCCTCGACACCCCGCACGTGCGCCTGCTACTCGACATCAGCATGCTCATGCCGGCGCTCCCGGTCACCTACCTCGAGCGGCTCGAGCGGGGCGGCATCCCGGCCGATCTCGTGCGCCGCCTGCGCGACGAGTGGCGCGACCCGGCGACCCACGGCGCGGTGCTCGACCTCCTGCACAGCGGAGGCGTCCCCGGACCCGTGCACACCCTGTACATGAACCTGCTCGTGCGCTTCGGGCGCGCGCAGGTCGCCGACCTGGCATCCGTCCTCCCCCTCCTCGGTGCGGTGCACCTGAAGTTCTGGGACCTCGACGACGCCGATCACCGATTCTCCGACCCCCTTCGCGACGTGGGCGCAGCCCTCGCAGCGACGGGCTTCACCGGCACGCTCTGCAGCGAGTGGGGCGGCCAGGAGTGGCTCGACGACGACCCGTGGGAGATGACCTCGCGTCATCTGTCGTTGGCCGCCGTCGCCCTCTCCGACCGCTCGAACCCTCCCGCGTGAGTCGCCAGAATGTGTCGCTTCACGCACGCCCGAAGCGACACGACTTGGCACCTCACGCGCTCGCACATCGAAAGAAGGAGCACGTGATGACCGACCGACCCATCAAATGGAGCTACATGGACCACTGGCGGGCCAACGGCCCCGCCGGGCCCTACGATCAGTGGCAGTCCAAGCTGGCGATGAAGCGCTTCCTGCAGCAGGTCGCCGCCGTCGGCTTCGACGCGATCGACACCTTCGACTTCCGCATCTGGCAGATCTTCGAGCAGTACGGCTCGGTCGCGAACTACCAGGAGTTCGTGCAGGAGCAGGGCCTCGAGCGCATCGTCAACACGTTCCACGGCGTCTACTACTCCCCCGACCGCTACGCGCCCGAGGTCCCCGCGACCCACGGCACGATCCTCGAGGACTTCCAGCGCACACTCGACATGTGGTCGGGCATCCAGCTCGACAACATCATCGTCATGCCCGGCTCGCGCTACTTCGACGAGGCCGGGGTCCCCGACGACGGACTCAAGCACGCCGCCGACATCTGGGGCAAGGTCGGCGAGCTGACGCAGCAGTACGGCGTCAACCTCACCTGCCACCACGAGTTCTACGCCGGCATCCGCACGCGCGACCAGATCGACCGCTTCTACTCCTACGCCGACCCGCGCTACGTGAAGTTCTTCGTCGACACCGCGCAGCACTGCATCGCCGACGTCGACCCGGTCGACGTGTACGCGGCGCACCACGAGCGCGTGACGGGCTTCCACTTCAAGGACACCCGCCACAAAGACGTCAACGACGACTACCGGATGTTCCCGGATGCCGAGGTCTCGGCGAAGACGACGGAGAAGTGGTTCTACGAGATGGGCACCGACGAGGGCCTCGTCGACTTCGAGGCGATGATGCGCTCGGTGCGCGACCACGGATACACCGGCTGGATCAGCGTCGAGCACGACAAGGCCGACAAGCTCGGCGGCGACTACGCCGAGAGCACCGCGATCTCACGCTGGTACGCCAAGAACGTGCTGGACGGCATCTACTCCGAGGAGGTCGCGCGATGAGCGACGTGCGCTGGGCATACGCCATCAACCAGTGGGACACCAACATCGACTCGTTCGTGCGCAAGCGCGAGCACGAGCGGGCGTTCAAGACGGCATCCATCAGCGGGTTCTCGGGCGTCGAGCTGACCGCCGAGAGCTTCGGCGCATGGGAGCCGCTCGGCACCCCGCAGCAGCTCGCCGACCTGTACGGCTCGGTCGAGAAGTTCGGGGAGTTCCTCTCCTCGTGCGCGATCGACGCCGTGAGCAGCTACGTCTACGACCCGTCCGTCGGCTTCGAGGTCGAGATGGGCCGCGGGCCGGATCCCCTCGACCCGGCGTCGGTCGACCAGATCGTGCGCACCGCGCGGTGGTTCGCCGATGCCCTGCGCCGCCTCGGCGGGAGCGTGCTGGTGGTGCGCGCGGCGCCGTCGGCGTGGCAGACGGGCGCGCTCTCCGACGAGCAGATCGGGGTGCTGGCGAGGCTGTGGAACGCCGTCGGCGCGGCCATCGCCGAGGACGGCATCGCCCTGGGCCTGCACGTCGACTTCCTCTCCGCGCTGCGGCTGGGTGACGGCATCCACCGCCTGCTGGCGGCGACGGATGCCGACACCGTGGGACTCGCGATCGACACCGCCGAGCTCGCGATCGCGGGGATCGACCCCGTCGAGCTGTATCGGCAGTATGCCGACCGCGTCGTGCACGTGCAGCTGAAGGACGCGCGCGAGACGGTCGACGATGCCGAGGCGTCGACGCCGCACGCCGAGCAGTTCATCCGCACCGAGGGCGGGGCGCGCAAGATCCTGCGCTGGTTCTTCGAGCCGAGCGACGAGCGCGCGCTCGTCGACTTCGAGTCCTTCGTCGAGGCCCTGTCCGAGCACGGCTACCGCGGCTGGATCGTCGTGGAGTCCGACCAGAGCCCGCACCCCGCCGAGAGCACGATGGTCGCCGGCTGGTACGTGCAGAAGGTGCTGCGCCCGATCCTGGAGCGGACCCGGGTCTCGGCCTGACGCACGCGACGAGGGGGCGGTGGCCGCGCGGCTGCCGCCCCTTCGTCGTCTGCGGGCGCACGCGACGACAGGCGATCGTTCGGCGACAGGACGCGTCGAGGGCGCGCCGTCCTGTTCTCGCACGGTTCCCTGTTCTGGGGAGACCGGATGCCGCGACTCAGCGCGGCTGGAGTCCCGCCGCGCGGTAGATCGCATCGACCACCCGCATCGTCCCCGCGCCCCGACGGGCGTCGAGGACGCTCGGCGAGCCGTCGGCGAGCACATCGCGCAGGTGCTCGAGCTGCCGCGCGTAGCTGTTCTCCCCCGGCTCCGCCGCGACGGAGCTGAGCACCTCGCCGTCGGACGACGTCACGGTGAGCGTCGCTCCCCACTGCGGAACGATCACGCTCGTCGCCAGCAACGACGCATCGCTGCCGTCGACGCGCACCCACATCGCGCCCTTCTCGTCACCGATGAACGACGCGCGCAGGAGGGCCGGGATGCCGCCGGGCAGCCGCAGCTCCGCGTCGGTCTGCAGGTCGATGCGGGGGTCGGCATCGTACGTTCGAGCCGTGGCCGACACGACCTCGGGCTCGCCGAAGGCGGCACGGAGCAGGTCGACGGCGTAACAGCCCACGTCCATCACGGCGCCGCCCGCGAGGTCGCCGTCGAGACGGATGTTGCCCGGCTGCACGACGAAGTGCGGGATGCTGAAGTCGATCTCGACCCGCTCGATCTCGCCGAGCACGCCCGACGCGATCGTGTCGAGCAGGTCGCGGATGAAGCCGTGCAGGCGGAAGTGGAACCCGACGAAGGCGCGCCGCCCCGCGGCATCCGCGGCATCCGCGATCTGCTGCGCGGTCGTACCGTTCGCGGAGAGGGGCTTCTCGCACAGCACGTGCTTGCCCGCCGCGAGCGCCCGCTGCGCCCACTCGGCGTGGACGATCGGGGGCAGCGCGAGGTAGACGAGATCGACCCGCGGGTCGGAGAGCACCGCGTCGTAGTCGCCCCACGCCGGCAGGTCGAGGCGGTCGGCGAACGCCCGCGCCCGCTCGGGGTCCCGCGCGCCGATGGCCACGACCTCCACCCCGTCGATCGCGCGCGCGGGCTCCACCATCGCGCGCTCCGCGATCCCGCCCGCCCCGAGTATCCCGATCCCGATCATGCCCGCCCCACCCTCACTGATAAACGCTGTTCGTGCGCATGAACGCCGCGGCACCGCGTTTCTCGCACGGAACGGCGTTTATCGCGGGTTATGCGCCGGCGCGTACCTGGGCACGCCACCCGCACGCCCCGGCGCGCCGTCACCCCTCGCCGTTGTAGTACGGCCACGGGTTGATGCGACGGTCGCCACGGCGGTCGGGTCCGGTCAGCGTCACCTCGCCGGTCGCTGCCCACTCCACCCCGCGCGGGAACATGCGGATGAACTCGATCCGACGGAACGTGTCGATGTCGTGGCCGATCGTGATCGTGAACGACCGTCCCGCGCCGTACTCGTTGATCCACGCGAGCGGCTGCTCGGTGTTGATCCCCGGCAGGGCCGCGATCCCCTCGGGCGGGATGTCGACCGGGTAGTGCGACATCGGCCACACCGGCGCCTTCTCATACGCCTCGAGGTCGTCGAAGGTCGTGAGCAGCACCTGGGCGCCGTCGTACATCTGCACCCCGACGAGGATGTCGTCGCCGGTGACGGTCCAGGTGGCGTTGATGCCCTCGGTGATCGGATGCCGCGGCTCGGCCGTGTGCAGCTGCGCCTCGCCCCACGGGCGGGGGCGCAGGCCCGTCTCCCACGCGCTGAGCTTGGCTCCGCGCATGACGTTGTACTCCTCGGGGTAGCCCCAGCGATCCTCTTGCGCCGCGGAGCCGTGGAACCACACGATGCCCTTGCCCTCGTCGTGCACGAAGCGCAGGATCGCGGCATCCGTCTCGGCCCCGAATCCGGTCGCCATGTCGTGGTAGCCGTCGCGGCCCTCGAAGATGACGATGAGCACGTCGTACCTGTCGATGACGCTCGCCGGCAGTCCCCGCGGGTCCTCGACGATGCGGACCCTGAAGCGCCCGGTGTCCTCCAACAGCGTCGTGATCCACTGGTTGTGCTGGCGGAAGCTGCGGTGGGCGTTGTCGTGCTCGATGGTCATGTGCCCCGAGAGGATCAGGACGTCGATCACCGGGTCAGCCTTTGTTCGAGAACGCGGCGTCGAAGAGCTGGTGCGGCGGGGTGATCCCGCCGAGCTTGCGCACGAAGGCGAGGGCCTCGGGGCCGCCGACGAGGCGATCCATGCCGGCGTCCTCCCACTCCACGCTGGTGGGGCCGTCGTAGCCGATCGCGTTCAGCGCGCGGAACAGCGGCTCCCACGGCACGTCGCCGTGTCCGGTGGAGACGAAGGTCCACCCGCGGCGGGGGTTGTCCCACGACAGGTGCGAGCCGAGCACGCCGTTGCGGCCGTCGAGGTTCGTCGTCGATTCCTTGCAGTGCACGTGGAAGATGTGCTCGGCGAAGTCGAGCACGAACGCCACCGAGTCCAATTGCTGCCACACGAAGTGCGAGGGGTCGAAGTTGAATCCGAAGCTCTCGCGATGCCCGATGGCCTCGAGCGTCTTCTTCGCGGTCCAGTAGTCGTACGCGATCTCGGAGGGGTGCACCTCGAGGGCGAAGCGCACGCCGACTTCCTCGAACACGTCGAGGATCGGATGCCACCGCTCGGCGAAGTCCGCGTATCCGCGTTCGATCATGGCGTCGGAGGCGGGCGGGAACATCGCGACGTACTTCCAGATGCTCGACCCGGTGAAGCCGGTGACCGTCTTCACGCCGAGCTTCGCGGCGAAACGCGCCGTGTTCTTCAGGTCTTCAGCCGCGCGCCGGCGCACGCCCTCGGCATCCCCGTCTCCCCACACCCGGGGCGGCACGATGTCGTGGTGGCGCTCGTCGATCGGGTCGTCGCACACGGCCTGGCCGACGAGGTGGTTCGAGATCGTCCACACCTTCAGCCCGTTGCGCTCGAGGATGTCCAGGCGCGACTGCACATAGTCGGCGTCGTCCCAGCGCGAGACGTCGATGTGGTCGCCCCAGCAGGCGATCTCGAGGCCGTCGTAGCCCCACTCCCCGGCGAGGCGCGCGACCTCTTCGAAGGGCAGGTCGGCCCACTGGCCGGTGAACAGGGTGATCGGGCGCGCCATCATGCTCCTTCGCTCAGGGCGACCGGGACCCCGGCGGCGACGCCGGTCCAGGCCGAATCATTCTCACTGCTGCGCTCGACCGCGTCGAGCACGCGCTGCACGCTCAGCCCCTCCTCGAATGAGGGGTGCGGATCGGTGCCGGCGTCGATCGCGGTGACGAGATCGACGACCTGGTGGCTAAAGCCGTGCTCGTAGCCGAGCATGTGACCGGCGGGCCACCACGCCGAGACGTACGGATGCTGCGGCTCGGTCACCAGCACCTGCGTGAACCCCTGCCGCCCCTCGGGCGCGGTTCGATCGTAAAATCGCAGGCTGTTGAGATCTTCGAGGTCGAACGACAGGGCCCCCCGATCGCCCGACACCTCGATCGTGAGGGCGTTCTTGCGCCCGGTGGCGAAGCGGGTCGCCTCGAACGACGCGAGGGCGCCGTTCGACAGCCGCCCGGTGAACAGCGCGACGTCGTCGACCGTGACAGTGCCCGTCTGCGCGGCGCCGGCACCCTTCGCCAGCCCCATCGATCCGTCCGCCGGAAGGGGGCGTTCCTTCACGATCGTCTCGAGCGTCCCCGTGACCCTCTCGACGGCGAGACCGGTGACGAACTGGGTCATGTCGATGATGTGCGCGCCGATGTCACCGAGCGCCCCCGACCCCGCGTGCCCCTTCTGCAGACGCCACGCGAGCGGCATCCCGGGATCGACCAGCCAGTCCTGCCGATACGCCGCGCGCACCTGCTGCGCCGTGCCGACCGCACCCTCGGCGATCATGTCGCGCAGGAGCGTGACGGCCGGGACGCGGCGGTACGTGAACCCCACCATCGACCGGATGCCGCGGGCCCGAGCTCGCTCGGCCGCCTCGGCCATCGCCTCGGCCTCGGCCACCGTGTTGGCCAACGGCTTCTCGCACAGCACGTGCTTTCCCGCCTCGAGGGCGGCGATCGCGATCTCGGCGTGCGAGTCGCCGGGGGTGACGATGTCGACGATGTCGATGTCGGAGCGAGCGATCACCTCGCGCCAGTCGGTGGCCGACTCGGCCCACCCCCACCTCTCGGCGGCGGACGCCACGGCATCCGCGTTGCGTCCCACCACCACGGTCATCTCGACCGCACGCGGCAGATTGAACATGCGCGGCGCCTGCCGCCACCCCACCGAGTGCGCGGCCCCCATGAAGCCGTAGCCGATCATCGCCACGCGCAGAGAACGGGTCATGACAGCACCAGCTCCCGCTCGACCGGAACCCGGTTCGTGACGTACCGCCCGGGACCGCCGTCGACCCCCGGCATGATCTGCATGTAGAGCAGACGCATCGTCAGCACGACCTCGACGGTCACCGCCTCGCCCGCCGCGGGCGGGGTGTCGAGGTGGATCAGCACGTCGGGTCGGTCGGCGACGAACCACAGCGTCTCGGACTGCTCGGGCAGCTCCTCGACGCGGTACTCGCGGCCCTCGAGCGAGAACCGCAGGTCGTCCTTCGGCACGGCGACGCCGTTCACCGTCGCGGCGACGTCATCGACGGCCGACAGCCAGAGGCTGCGGTACCAGGGCAACTGCACCGAGACGGCGAGGCCGTCGTCGGTGCGACGGACGTCCTTCTCGGCGAAGAGCGAGTTGTGGGTGGCCATGGGGGCTGTCTCTCAGGCGTAGTTGTCGGAGAAGGTCTGGTGCGCGACCGGCGGCGCGGGCTCGAGCTTCTGCGTGGTCTCGGGGCTGTAAGGGTGGTTCGTGGAGGGGACCGGCTCGTCGGCCTTCGGCATGAAGACGGGCTTGCCGTCGTCGCCGAAGTACATGAGGTCGAGGTCGAACGCGCCCTGGTTCTTCAGGCCGAACGAGACCCAGTTCTCCTCGAAGGGAGCGCGGGCGAGCTCGTAGCAGCGGAACTTCCAGAACTTCCACTCACCGTCCTGCTTGAGGAAGTCGATCGCGTACTTGCACCACACCCAGTGGGCCCAGACCTTCTTGCCCAGCACCTCCTCGGGCGAGTACATGTCGGGGAACTCCTCGGCGACCTTCGGGTCGGTCAGGCCCGACTCGGTGCCCGCCATCATCCACACGCCCGTGGCGGTCTTGCCGTCGCCGGCGACCTCGATCACCGGGGTGTTGGTGGCGTGCAGGATGAGCTTGCCCTCGGGGTGGGGGCGCCCGCGGTGGTAGTCGGTGACGCTCTGCCAGGTCGTGTACTGACCGGCGTTGGTGTAGCGCGCGCGGATCCCCTCGGTGCCCTCCTTCACCCACAGGGGAATGATCTGCTCGTCCTCGAAGGCGTTGTGCAGATACATGTAGCGGTTGAAGAGGTTCTCGACCTGACCGCGGTCCTCGGCGCGCTGCGCGAGGGCGTGGGCGGCCTCGACCTGCTCGCGCAGGCGGGTGACCTCGGCGATGAGGTCGGAGACGGATGCCTCGGTGGTGGTGTTCGACATTGTCATTCCTCCGATGTGGTGGTGGATCACGCGGGCTGGCGCGCCGCGACGGTGTCTTCGATGGCGGTGCGCATGAGCGCGTGCTGCTTCTTCACGAGATCGACGGGGTCGCTCTCGCCCAGGTCGCTGAAGGCGTGACCCTCCCACTCGCTGGAGAGGTAGCCCTCGTATCCCCCGGCGACGAATTGCTTCACGATGCGCGGGATGTCCATGGCCGGTTCTTCGCCGTCGTCGCCGATGTCGTAGAACTTCGCGTGCACGTGGAAGATCTGCGGCATGATGTCGAGCCACTCCTCCGGCGGCACGAGACCGTGCATGTTGAAGGCCAGACGCGTGAAGGGCCCGAAGCGCAGGGGATCGACGCCCTCGCCCGCGAGGTAGTCCTCGAACTTCTGATTGCGCACGTGCATGGGCGTGGGCTCGTGCCAAATCTCGTCCATGACCGGGAAGTGCTTCTCATCCATCCCCATCTGCCCGAGCGTGCGCAGCAGCGTCGGTGAGAGGGAGTGCATGGTCGACGAGAAATCAGCCGTGAAGCCGAGACGGTCGCTGTCGAGTTCGTCGTAGACCTCCCGGATCTCGAGCACCTTCGCATCGTTCGGTCCCGAGGGCGCGTGGATCTCGTACGCGAGTCGCTGGTCGTACTTCTCGGCGAGGGGCAGCAGGCGACGCAGCAGCTCCTTGCCGGCCGAGCGGATGACGACGGTCGTGAAGCCGAGGGTGTGCGCCGACTTCAACTGACGGGCGAAGAAGTCGTGCTCCTCGTCGGGGGTCATGTCGCGGTCTTTGCGACGCCCCATGTCGAGGTTGGTGCCGACGGCGCTCGCCTCGAGGCCGTACCTCTCGAGGGAGTCGAACCAGAGCTTCGTGAACTCCGCGTCGACGTCGGGGTACGAGCGCAGGAGCTGCGCGAAGTTGAACTCGACGCCGGGGCCGATGCCCTGGTCGTGCACCTCGCGGATCAGCGTCTCGGGGGTGTACAGCCCCGCGGCGAACTCGCTCGTCATCGAGTAGAGGGTGGTACCGAGGCGGATGCCGGTTCCGGCGATGCCCTTGGCGTCGTGCGTCATTTCGGTCCTTGGATCGGTGTCTGCGGCGGTTCCGGTGGCTTCGACAGGCTCAGCCACCTTGGTGGCGGGGCCCCTGAGCCTGTCGAAGGGTGGTCCCTGAGCCTGTCGAAGGGTGGTCCCTGAGCCTGTCGAAGGGTCAGGCGCGCACGGCGTGCGCGAGGTGGGCGTCGAGGGCGCGGCGCGCCTCGGCGGCATCCGTGATCATCCGGGAACCGGCGGCCTCGGCGGCGGCGCGCTGGATGACCTGCTCGCCGCGGACGATCTCGAAGGGGCTCTGCCAGTGGTTCCAGTGCCAGCCCTCGTACTCGCTCGACACGGCGCCGCTGTAGCCGTTGTCCACGAGCAGCGTGATGAGGTCGGCGACCGGCACCGACGGCTCGTCCCCGTTCTCGTCGATGCCGAAGAACTTGCCGTGCACGTGCTTCACCCACGGCATGATCTCGAGCCAGTCGTTGACGCGCGCGGGACCGAACAGGCCGGTGCCGTTGATGCCGAAGTCGATGCCGAGGTCGGGGCGACCATGCTGGTGCGCGAGACCGATGAAGCGACCGAAGCGCTGGCCGTGATCGGCCTGGTCGGCGGGCGGACCCTGTTCGTAGAAGTCGTCCCAGAGCTGGACGACCGCGGCGAGCAGCTCCTCCGACGCACCGCGACGGCGGTACGCCTCGACGAGCGAGGGCGCGAAGCCGGTGACGGTGGCTCCCCAGTCCATCGTGAAGCCGAGGAAGGGCGAGCCGACCTTCTCGTAGCGGTCGCGCAGCGCGAGGATGCGCGGGTGCGAGGCGTACTGGTCGGCGTGCACCTCGAGCGCGAGCGTGACGCCGTATTCCTCGGCGATGGGGGCGAGGGCCTCCATCGAGTCGGGCGTGATGGAGATCTGCACGCGCGCGATGGGGAAGCCGAGCTTCGCCGCGGCGGCGATCTGCTTGCGCATGTAGGCGAGGAGTTCGTCCTGGTTCATGAGCCTGTCGGGGCGCAGACCGATGTCGGCGTTGACGGCGAGCGAAGTGCGCACCAGACCGACCTCGTCGACGAGGTCGGAGAAGCGACCCGCGAAGTGGTCGTCGATCTCGGGGAAGCCGCGGAAGCTCGAGAACCCGATGATCTCCAGGCCCGGACCGAAGCCCTCGGCCGCCGTCTTGCGGATCAGCTGGTCGAGGTCGTACTCGCGCCCGTGGAACGCGCGGGTGAAGCTGTAGAGCGTGACGCCCTGGATGGGCGTTCCCTTCGCGGTGGGCTCGGTCATGCGCGGGCCTCCTCGACCTGGCGTGCGGTCATCGTCTTGGTGTCGTGCTCCTCGATGTGCAGCACGCTGTCGGCGGAGTTCTCGTCGGACATGATGATGTACGGGATGTAGAGCTCGAGGTCGACGCGCACCTCGTGCTCCCCGGCATCCATCTCCAGATCTCCCGAGAGCACGGCCGAGTCGGTGGGGAACCACCACTGTGCGGTGTTGGTCTTCATCTCGGCGAAGGTGAACTCCTCGCCGTTCATCTGCCACCGCAGCGAGGCGGCCGGCGCCTCGACCCCGTCGACGGCCAGCTTCGCGCCCGAGATGCAGGATGCCGGCAGCGCCCGGTACCAGGGCAGGCGCACCTCCACCGACGCCCGACCACCCGCGGCGGTGAGCGTGCCCTGCTCGATGATGCGATCCGGGATCACGATGACCTCCTCGTCGGCGCGGCCGGAGCCGCAGACCTCTTTGTCTTGATTCCTACATTCTAATGTCTGATTCCTGCATAAGCAAGGATCAGGCGGATGCCGAGACGGCGACGTCCCGCTCCTGAGAGAGCACCGACGCGATCTTGCGCGCACCGCGCACCGCCAGGGCGACCGAGGTCACCGTGGGGTTGCAGGCCGTGGCGGTCGGGATGACGCCGTTGCCGGCGACGAACAGTCCCGCAACGCCCCACACCTCGCTGTCGACGTCGCACACACTCGTGCCGTCGTCGGCCGTGCCCATCCGCGTCGAGCCCTGGTAGTGCAGGGACGAACCGAGCGGCAGGGTGAACGGTCGATCGCCGACCGGGTCGCCGATCGCCTCCGCCAGGCGCACGATCTCCCGCCGCGCGCGCTCCACGACCTCGTGATCGCGCTCCGTGAGGCGGTAGTGGATGCGAGGAGCCGGCATTCCGTATCCGTCGACGTGCTCGTCGTCGAAGACGACGCGGTCGTCGGCGCGCAGGTCTTTCGCGCAGAACAGGCCGAGCCCGACGATCGAGCCGGGCACGACGGGGTCGTCCTCGGCCAGGGCGATGGGCGAAGCATCGAGCTGCATGATCTGCCCGTGGAAGGGCATGTCGTCGGTGAACGGCACCCAGCTGACGCCGCTGTACTCCGCGAGACCCGTCGTCGGGGCGTCCTCGGCGAGCGGCGGCATGTCGCGCAGACGCGAGGCGAAGACGACCTGCGCCTGATCGTTCAGGTACCGCCCGAGGGCCTCGGGGCGCACCCCCGACGCCCACAGCAGCTGCGGCGTGCGCAGCGCGTCGGCCGCGACGACGACGAAGCGGGCCGCGACGCGGTGCTCCTCGCCGGAGCGCAGATCGCGGACCACGACGCCGGCCGCGCGACCGCCCTCGACGACGACGCGCACGACGAGCGACTCGTCGAACAGCGCGAAGCCGGGGTTCTCGCGCGTGACGTCGCCGAGGACGACGTCCGACCCCGACCACACCAGGCGGCCGTCGTCGCGGCGGTGCACGGCGAGCGGCATCCGCTGCACCTTCGTGGCGTCGACGCGACCCGCGTCCACGGCGGCCGAGAGACGCTCGCGCACGATCTCGCCGAAGGGCGCCGAGTCGAACGCGTCCCGCGTCACCCCCAGCAGCCGGTCGCCCTCGTCGAGGAGCTCGTCGAGGTCGTCGAGGAAGCCGATGCGCTCGCTGTCGTTGGGCCGCGGGCACGCGCCCGTCCAGTGCGCCGCCATGCCGCCGACATTGCTCGACATCGCCGCGACGGGCATGCCGTCCTCGCCCTCGAAGGCGTACCCCTCGTCGAGGAGAAAGGTGCCGGGGCGCGCCCCCCGCACCCCGGCACGGGCGGCCCCGGGGCTGGCGACCTTCTCGCCGCGCTCCCCCGGGCCCTCCGACGCCACCTGCGCGCGAGCGCGTGCGGCGGTGTCGGAGATGTTCTTCACGTGCGCGCCCGGCGGGTTCGACACCGTCGGCCCCACCTCGAACATCGCGATGCTCGCCCCGGGCACCCGCTCCGAGAGGATCCGGGCGTACGCCGAACCCGTCGGCCCGCTGCCGACGATGACGACGTCGACGGATGCCGGGTACTCTCGGGCGCTCATGCCGCGCGCGCGATCTCGACGACGTGGGCGACCGAGGCCTCCGACGCGGTGGTGGGGTAGTACTCCAGGCCCACGGGCCCGTCGTAGCCGCTGTCGCGGAGCAGACGGAAGCGCTCGGCCCAGTCGAGCGAGCCCGTTCCGGGCTCCCCCCGGCCGGGAGCGTCGGCGAGCTGCACGTAGTGGATCAGGTCGCCCGCGTTCGCGAGCTCGGCCTCCATGTCCTCGCCCTCGACCGCCGAGTGGTAGATGTCGTACAGCACCCCGAAGTGCGGCGAGTCGACGCCGCGGGCGACGTAGACCCCCTCGGCGGTGCGGTCCAGCAGCGAGCCGGGGTGGTCGACACGTACGTTGACCGGCTCGAGCACGAGGCCGATACCCGATCCCTCGATCTGGGCGATCGCCGTGCGGTAGATCTCGATCAGCTTGTCGAGCTGCACCTGGCGCTTCCACCCGCCGAAGCCCGTGCCGCTCCCCACCACGATGCGGGGGCAGCCGAGGTCGTGCGCGATCGCGACGCCCTCGTCGAGCTTTCGGAAGAACTCGGAGTGATCCCACGGCGGGATCATGAACTGCGTGCGGGGCTCGCTGAGCTGCGCGGTGAGCTGCACGCCGGTCTCTTCGAGCGCGGCCTTCAGCGCCGGCAGGTCCTTGGGCGTCGCCGGGGCGTCCACCCCGGTGGGACCCCACATCTCGACGGCGTCGAAGCCCGCCGCCGCCGCCGCGCGCACGCGGTCGTGGTAATCGCCGGCCTCGGTGAAGAGGAGTTCGATGTTGGGGGCGAGTCGGTACATGGGGTGTGTCCTTTCGGCTGCGGGGCGCGACGATCGACGGATGCCACGCTCCGCGGCATCCATCTGGGCAGGCTCAGCCCGTGAGAAGAGGCGTCAGCCCTTCAAACCGCCGGCGAAGCCCTGGATGAAGCGCTTCTGGGCGAAGAGGTAGAAGGCGAGGATCGGGATCATCGAGACGATGACGATCGCGAAGATCTGGTTCCAGGCCGAGACCAGAGAGCCGATGTAGTAGTACATGGCGACCGGGAGGGTCTGGTTCGCAGAGCCGCCGAGGAAGATCAGCGACGTGAAGAAGTCGTTCCACACGATGAGGCCGGCGAGGATCGCCACGGTCCCGGTCGCGGGCGACATCAGCGGGAGCACGATGCGGAAGAAGATCTGCGTGCGGCTGGCGCCGTCGATCGTCGCCGCCTCCTCGTACTCGGTGCCGAGCCCGCGGAAGAACCCCGCGTAGAGGAAGATCGCGAGCGGCAGGAGCATTCCGGTGTAGAGGATGATCATGCCCCAGGCCGATCCGGTGAGTCCGAGCGCGCGCGCCCCGATGTACAGCGGCACGGTGCCGAGCTGCGTGGGGAGCACGATCGCCACCAGGAACAGGTAGTAGACGACGCGGCTCCACCGGCGCGTGCTGCGGGCGATCACGTACCCGGTGAGCGAGCCCAGGAGCACCAGCAGCACGATGCTGCCGGCCGTGATGATGATGCTGTTGACGAGCCCCATCACGACGTTCGAGTTGCCGGTGGCGGTGAGCACCTTGAGGAAGTTGCCGAAGTCGGGCGCCGCCGGCGGTGCCAGCGTCGACGAGGTGATGACCTCGCGGTCCGACTTCAGCGAGGTCGTGACCAGGAAGTAGAACGGCAGCAGGAAGACGAGCGCGGCGATCCAGAACAGGAACTCGCGCAGCCCCGTGAGCTTGGTGTAGCGGAACATGTCAGTTCTCCTCCGAACGGTCGGCGGTGACGCGCTGCTGGATGACGGCGAAGACGAGGATGATGAGGGTCAGCAGCAGCGCGAGGGCGGCGCCGTAGCCGAAGTTGCCGAGTGCGAAGGACTGCTTGTAGACCTGCGTCGCGAGCGTCTCGGTCGCCGCGGCGGGGCCGCCGCCGGTGAGCGCCATGATCTGGTCGAAGACGCGCAGTCCGTTCACCAGCCCGAGGGTGGTCGCGATCGCGACGGCCGGGCGGATGGAGGGGAGCGTGACGTGCCAGAAGCGCTGCCACAGGTTGGCGCCGTCGATGGCCGCGGCCTCCTCGATCTCGACCGGGACGGCGGCGAGGCCGGCCATGTAGATCACCATCGAGAAGCCGATGTTCTGCCAGACCAGCACGACGAGGATGGTCCAGATCGCCCACGTGGGGTCGGCGATCCAGGCGCGGGCCATCGAGTCCAGGCCGATCCCGCGCAGCACGAGGTTGAGCGGTCCGTTGAAGTCGAAGATGAACTTCCAGATGTACGAGGTCGCCAGCGGGCTCAGCACGACCGGCATGAAGAAGAGCGTGCGCAGGATGTAGCGGCTCTTCAGCCCCCGGTTGAGCCCGAGGGCGATGCCCAGGCCCAGGATGTTGCTGAGGATCACCGATCCGAAGGCGAGGAACAGCGTGTTCCACAGGGCCCCGATCTTCGTCGGGTCCTGGAAGATCCGCGTGAAGTTGTCGAGCCCGATCAGCTCGAAGGCCCCGATGCCGGTCCAGTTCGTGAAGGCGAAGAAGCCGCCGACGCTCGTGGCGACGTAGTGGATGCCGATGACGAAGAGGATGCCGGGCAGCGCCCACCACCAGTAGCCGAACTTCAGCAGGCCCTTGCGCCGCGGGGCGGGAGCCTGTCGGCGGCGTCCGCCGCGGCGCGGCAGGACCACGCGCTCGGTCTCGGTGGCGGCGACCTCGCCGGCTCGGAAGGTGGTGCTCATGGCGTCCTCGTCATCCTCGATGGGGTGCGGCTCCGCCGCCCGGGTCCAGGGGCCCGGGCGGCGGATTCACTCAGTTGCCCCAGGCCGCATCCATGTTCTGGAGCACCTGGTCGATGCTGCTCTGGCCGGTCAGCAGACCCTGGACGCCCGTCGAGAGCGCGTCGTACACGGCCGGGTTGGGCCAGACGTTCGAGGGCAGCGTGGTGTACGAGCCGTTCGAGATGTCGTCGACGACCTCGGAGTAGATCGTGTTGCTCAGGTCGAGGTTCTTGTACTCCGAGATGGGCAGCAGGCCCGAGGCCTCGTAGAACTTCTCCTGCGCGTCGGGGGTGGCGAGCCAGTCGAGGAACTTCTTCGCGGCGTCCTTCTTCTGGGACTTCGCGTTGATCGACGCGGCGTAGTTCGAGCTGGCGAGCACGAAGGGCTTGCCGCCGGCCGCGGGCGGGAAGGGCTGCACCTTGAAGTCGGCCTCCGCGGGAGCCGCCGCGGCGATCTCGACCGCCGAGCCCGAGGGGATGAAGCTGCCGACCGAGGTGCCCTGCGCGAGTCCGTTGGTGATGGCGTCGAAGCCGCCGCCCTCGGCGCCGGCCTGGAAGCAGCCCTTGTCCTTGAGGTCGATGATGGTCTGCAGCGTGTCGGCCCAACCCTTGCTCTGCGCGAAGGTGGTCTTGCCCTCGGCCCGCTCGGTGTTGAAGTTCGGGTCCGATGCGTAGACGCGGGTCGCCGCGATGCCCTGCGCGGTGAGACCGGCGTTCGGAGCAGCGGCGCCGGCGAGCGCGAGCATCGACTTGCCGTCGCCCGCGAGCTTGCCGCATTCGGCGTAGAAGTCGTCCATGGTGGTGGGCCAGCTCGTGATCCCGTTCATGCCCGCGGTGCCCATGCTGGCGACGACCGCGCCGATGGTGAAGTCCAGCGGCTGCCCGTAGGTCTTGCCGTCGATCTCGAAGAGCGTGTCGCTGCCGGTCGGCACGAGCGACGTCGCCGTGTCGCCGAGCGGCTCGAAGAACCCGGCCTGGGCGAGGGGGATGAGACCGCGTGCGTCACCCGCGCCGGGCGCGGTGATGATCACGTCGGAGGCGTTCCCGGCCTGCAACTGCGTGCGGATGGTCTCCCCGTACTTGTCGTTGGGGGTCGGGTTCGAGGTGATGGTGACGCCGGGGTTCGCCGCCATGTACTCCTTGGCGAGCGTCTCGTACGGGCTCTCGAGGTTGTTGGAGGTGGCGAAGGTGAAGGTGAACGATTCGGCGTCGCCTCCGGAATCCCCCGACCCCGAACCGGAGCAGCCGGAGAGGACGAGAGCGGCGGTGACGGGAAGAGCGAGAAGACCTGCGATGCGCGTGACGCGTTGCGGAGCCATTTGCCAGCCTTTCTGACGACGTTGTCGGCGGCCCCTTCGGTGGAGCGCCTGTGCTGTGTGACTCAGTATCCGTGGGATCAGTAGAAAAAGCACATAAGTCTTCGCGATGTAGCGCATAAGGCGCTCCAGGAGGGTCTGCATCGCCCCGAGAGATACGCCCTAGCCCCGACATAGACCGCATTGATACGATGACGGCACAGCTTTCCCGAGCGAAGGATCACGCCGTGGTGACCGATCATTCGGCGCTCTCGCGCCTCGACCTCAACCTCCTGGTGGCGCTCGACGCGCTGCTCACCGAGCGCAGCGTCACGCGCGCCGCCGAGAGCCTGCACCTGAGCCAGCCCGCCCTCAGCGCCTCCCTCGCGCGCCTGCGCACGCACTTCAACGACCAGATCCTCGCGCGTCGCGGCAACACCTACGAACTCACGCCGTTCGCCGTCCGCCTGACCGATCACACGAGCACCGCCCTCGAAGCGGCCCGGCGCGTGTTCGACAGCCAGGCGTCGTGGTCGCCCGCCGAGTCGACGCGGGAGTTCTCGATCTACGGCTCCGACTACGGTTTCGTCACCGTCGGCACGGTCGTCTCGCAGCTGGCGGCCGAACAGGCGCCCGGCGTCCGGTTCCGCTACATGCTGCACAACCCCGGCATCGTCGAAGACGCCGCGAACCGCCTGCGCTCGGCCGACGGCATCGTCATCCCGCACGGCCCCGTGTCGGAGCTGCCCTACCTCGACCTCTGGCAGGACGACTGGCTGGCTGTCGTCGCCGACGACAACGACGAGGTGGGCGAGGCGCTCACGATGCAGAACCTCGCCGACCTGCCGTGGGTGCTCACCTTCCAGTCGCGTTCGGCCTTCACCTCGGCCGCGCGTCAGATCCAGCAGCTCGGTGTCGAGCCGCGCATCGAGGTGGTGCTGGAGAGCTTCCTCTCGGTGGGGCACTTCGTCAGCGGAACGCGGCGCGTGGGACTCGTGCAGTCCGCCCTCGCCCCGCACCTGCTGCGCATCGGCGGGATCCGCGTCATGCCCCTGCCGTTCGCGGCGACCCCGATCGTCAGCGCCCTGTGGTGGCACCCCTCGCACACCCGCGATCCCGAGCACGAGTGGATGCGCGGCCTCTTCGCCGAGGCCGGTCGCGTGATCGCCGCGGGGCACGCTCCGCAGTGAGACGGGCGGATGCCGCCCGCATCAGCGATCGTGATGAACGGCATCCACGGCGATCGGGGTGCGGTCGTTGTGCGCGCGCCCGGCCCGTCCCTAGCCTGAAATCAGAATCAACGTTCTGATTCGGTCGGCACGCACCCCCGCGGGCCCGGCCGTCCGCTCGAGGAGGAGCACCCATGTCGACCCCGTTGAGAATCCTGATCGTCGGCGCAGGCATCGGCGGCCTCACCGCGGCATCCGCCCTCGCCCGGATCGGTGCGCACGTCGACGTCATCGACGACAAGCCCGAGATCAGCGTCGCCGGCGTCGGATTCGGCCTCCGCATCAACGGCCTGCGCGCGGTGCGCGAGATCGGACTGCTCGACGACGTCCTCGAGATCGGCCATCCCGCTCCGGGCATCGACAACTACGACGCCGACGGCACCCTGCTGAGCACCATGAGCTACGGCACCCGCGACGAGGGCCTGCCGGGGTGCGTGACGATGTCGCGCATGGCGTTCCTCGAGATGGCCGCGCGCCACGCCCTCGCCAACGGCGCCACGTTCCACATGAGCACGACCGTCGCCGACATCGCCCAGGATGCCGACAGGGCGACCGTGACCTTCAACACCGGCGACAGCGCCGACTACGACCTCGTGCTCGGCTTCGACGGGCTGAACTCCCAGATCCGCCGCGAGTACTTCGGTGAGAAGTACGCTCCGCGCCCGGTGGGTGGGGTCGCCTGGCGCGCGGGGCTGCCCAACCGCCGCAAGATCATGCAGCCGATCATCTGCCAGGGCTACGGCGGCAAGATCATGCTCACGCCCCTGTCGGAAGACACCATGTACATGGTGCTCACCGTGGCCGAAGAGGGGCGCCCGCGCTACGACGCGAGCAAGATGGCCGAGATCATGCACGACCGCGCCGCCTCGCTCACGCGTGGCTCGTCCTTCCTCGCCGACGCCCTCGCCGACGTCCGTCACGCCGAGAACGTCGCCTACACCCCCTACTCGACGGTGTGGGTGCCGTACCCGTGGTTCCGCGGACGCATCATGATCCTGGGCGACGCCGCCCACACGATGACGCCCTACCTCGGATCGGGAGCGGCGATGAGCATCGAAGACGGCGTGGTTCTCGCCCAGGAGCTCGCGAAGGACCAGTCGCTTCTCGACGCACAGCTCGAGTTCATGAAGCGCCGCCTGCCCCGGGTGCGCGCGGTGCACGAGCGTTCGATCGAGTCGATGCTCGAGGAGTTCGACTCGGTCACCGACGAGACCTACCGCGCGCGCATCGACCACCTCCGTCACGACGAGCCGATCGCGAACGAGTACGCGAACCGCCTCCTGCGGATGCCCTACTGAGACCCCCGAGGAGACACCCGTGTCGCACATCCCCACCCGCACCCTCGTCGTGGACGCCGCCCGCGAGAGCGCCTTCCTCCCGCTGAACGGCGTCGGCGGCGTCCCCGGCCCCGTCGCGGCCTATCCCGACTTCCCCGACATGACCCCGCTGTGGCGCGAGGCGGGGGTGACCCTCGTGCGCTCCTTCGACTGGGTCTCGCGCCTCGACACGCGTGACAACCCCACGAGCCTGTTCCCCGACTGGAGCGCCGACCCCGACGACCCGGCCAGCTACAACTTCGCCGCGACCGACGCGTGGGTCGACGCGGTCCACTCCATCGGCGCCGAGGTGCTGTTCACCGTGGCCAGCTCGATCCCGAAGAACAA
The DNA here is from genome assembly GCF_041379845.1 of Microbacterium sp. BWR-S6Y. Taxonomy (NCBI): domain Bacteria; kingdom Bacillati; phylum Actinomycetota; class Actinomycetes; order Micrococcales; family Microbacteriaceae; genus Microbacterium; species Microbacterium sp. BWR-S6Y. The sequence goes on along the minus strand of NZ_JBFECV010000005.1, from coordinate 118,743 downwards.
GCTGCCCGCCGACGACGTCGAGGTGTACGGCCGGGTCGTCGAGCACATCGTCCGGCACTACTCCCAGGGGTGGGCCGGCGGCCCGGCGACGCCCGTGCGCCGCTACGAGTTCGGCGATCAGCCCGACTTCGGGCCGCTGCACTTCGCCGGGCGACCGGAGGAGTTCTACGCGATGTACCGCGCCTTCTGCGAGGCGGTGCACCGCGTCGACGCGACCCTCACCGTCGGGGGACCCTCGGTCGCCTTCTCGCTCGAGGCCGACTCGCCCTACCGCGAGGGCTTCCTGCGGTTCGTGCGCGAGAACGACCTGCCACTGCACTTCTTCTCGTTCCTGTGGTTCACCGACGGCAGCCGCGATCCGATGGACTACCGCTACGTCGCGCGCGAGCTGCGCGCGGTGCTCGATGGTCACGGGTTCACCGACACCGACCTGACGCTCAGCTACTGGAACTACCTCGCGGTGCCCAGCAGCACCGCGCCGGCGCCCGAGAAGGGCGCGTTCATGGCGGCCACGGCGATCGCCCTGCAGGACACGGTCATCGACCACGCGTTTTTCTTCCGCGCCGACACCGGCCGCGATCCGCACTACGGGTTCGTCGACCCGGGCGGGGTCGGCGACATCGACGGACGGCCCGACGAGCGCTCGCGCGCGCTCGTCCTCGCGGGTCGGGCACTGACCGGGCGGCGGCTGGAGGCCACCGGGGGCGACGAGTCGGGGCTGGCGGTCGCCGCCGGGCGCGACGGCGACACCGTCCGGGTCCTCGTGACGAACTACGTCGCCCCCGACAGTGCCCTCGCCCCGCGCGCCGAGGACCGTTTCACGTTCCGCATCCCCATCGGCGAGCAGCGCATCGAGCTGGGGCTCACCCTCCCGCCGCAGCGCCCCGACCTGGCATCCGCCGGGGTGGAACGGGTGAGCCTCGACCTGCGCAACCTCCCCTGGACGGATGCCACCGTACACGCCACCGTCACGTCGCTGTCGGGTGCGGTCGAGGGGCCCTCCCCCGTCGCGGTGTCGGCGGAGGGGAGCCTGTCGATGGACCTCGCCCTGGAGCCGCAGTCGGTGTTCCTCGTGGAGCTGACGGCCTGAGCCCGGAACCGGGGAGAGCGATGGCCACGAGAGAGGGAGCGGGCGGGGTGTCCGAGCCCAAGCAGCAGCGCAGTCGCGACTCGTTCGCGAAGGTGCGCGCCGCCGTCCTCGCGCTGCTGCACGAGCGCGGCACCGGCCAGTTCTCGCTCGCCGAGGTCAGTGCGCGCGCCGAGGTGTCGATCGGCTCGATCTACGGCCGGGTCTCGGGCAAGGCCGAACTGCTGCGCGTGATCCAGGCGCAGGAGTTCGACCGCCTCGACGTCGAGACCGCCGAACGCGTCGCGGCCGCCGGCATCGGCGCGACGGACTTCGAGACGGCGACGGCCGAGATCGTCGCGGTCTACGCCGGCATCCTGCGCGAGAACCGCGACCTGCTCTCCCCCTTCTTCGTGATGGGGGTGGACGACGCCGAGATCCTCGCGCGCGGCCGACGCTCCGGCGACGCCGGGCAGTCCGTGTTCGTCCGCGCCCTCCTGACCGCGGCCTCCGCGCACGGCGTCACGCTGTCGGACGACGACGCCGTCTGGGCGTTCGAGGTCTTCTACAGCCTGTGCGTGCGGTATCTCGGCCTCGGTGTGACGGCGACCGCGACGCCGCACGACGCCTACCGCTGGTCGGAGCTGCTCGAGCGGCTGACGCGCACGGTGTTCCTGACGCTGGCGGCCGCCTGACGCTCGACCGTCCGACGGGCCGGGGGCGTCCGCATCCGCTCAGTCCGGATGAGAACGCCCCCTGATCCCTCGAACGGAGGGTCAGCCCACGGGCACCGACCGCATCGCCGACCGGATGAGGTCGTGCTGACGACGCACGAGCAGCAGCGGGTCGACCTCGCCGAGCTCGGCGAAGGCGTGGCCCTCCCACTCGCTCGACCAGAAGCCGCGGTACCCGCCCTCGACGAACACGCGCACGAGCTCGGGATAGTCGATCGCGGGCTCCTGACCGGCGTCGTCTATGTCGTAGAACTTCGCGTGCACGTGCAGGATCTGCGGCATGATGTCGGCCCACTCCCGCGGGTCGACGTGCCCGTGCATGTTGAAGGCCAGGTGCGCGAAGGCGCCCAGCCGACCCGGGTCGAAGTCCCGCCCGCGGAGGTACGCGATGAACTCCTGCTGGCGCGCCTGCATCGTGGCATCCGTCGCCCAGATGCTCTGCAGCGTCTGGACCGCCTCGTCGTCGAGGCCCGCGCGGCGCACGGCCCGCAGCAGGGTCGGCGACATCGCGTGCATGGTCGAGGAGAAGTCGGCGACGAAGCCGAGCAGGGGGGAGTCGAGCTCGGCGTAGGTCTCGCGCACGCGCAGGATCGGTTCGGCATTCGGACCCATGGGCGCGTGGATCTCGTACGCGAGTTTGAGCTCGAGGTCTTCGGCGATCGGCAGCAGGCGGCGCAGCAGCTCGGGCTTGGCGCTCTGGATGCGCACGAGCGGGAAGCCGAGTTTCTTGGCCCCCTCGAACATGAGCTTCGAGAACGCGAACTCCTCGTCCGGGGTCATGTCGCGGTCGCGCCGGCGCCCCATGTCGAGGTTCGCCCCGAACGAGCTCTCCACGAACCCGTGCCGATCGAACGCCGCCCGCCACGTGCGCACGAAGTCGTCGCCGACGACGGGGTAGGTCGGGACCATCTGGGATGCCACGATCTCGATGCCCGGGCCGATCCCGAGCTCCGCGACGCGGTCGAGAAGGCCGTCGAAGTCGAAGTACCCCGCGCGGAACTCCGCGCTGGCCGAGTACAGCGTCAGGCCGAGCTGGAAGGGGTCGTCCTCGGCCGCCGGCGGCGGGGGCGTGACGTCCGACACCAGAGCCGGGATGCCGGCATCCGCGTCGACGACGGTGAGGGTGCGGACGTCGTGCACGACGTTGGGCACGTACATGCCGGGCCCGCCGTCCTGCCCGGGCGCGATCTGCATGTAGGGCAGACGCAGTTCGCCGTGCAGCACAACGTCGTGGGTCTCGCCCAGGGCGACGGGGACGTCGCGGCGGGCGATGAGCAGCGGGTGCTCCTGCAGGAACCACAGGCGCTCGCTCTGCGCGGGCAGCTCGTCGAGACCGTACGAGGTGTCGTCGAAGGCGACGCGGAGATCGGCGGCATCCACCTGCTCCCCGTCGACGGTGAGGGCGAGGGTCGTGACCGACGACAGCCAGAGGCTGCGGTACCAGGGGATCGTGAGGCGCAGCGCGAGCCCGTCGGGGTGTGCGCGCAGGCTGTCGTCGTGGATGAGTCCGTTGGGCATGGTCGTCTCCTCAGAGCCCGTCGGCGATCCGGCGGATGAGCGTGTGCTGGCGGCGCACCTGCTCGATCGAGCGCCACGGTTCGCGCTCGCCCTCGTACTCGCTCGAGAGGTACCCGGCGTAGCCGGCGTCCTTGAGCGCCCGCAGGACCGGCTCCCACGGGATCTGCTTGTCGTCGAGGTTCTCGTCGATGTCGTGGAACTTCGCCTGGATGAAGACCACGTTCTCGATCACGTCGAACACGTCGTTCGGGTCGACGTGGATGCCGTCGAGGAACGCCGGACGCTGACCCGGCAGCTCGCCCGGCTTCAGCGGGATGGGGCGGTCCTGGAAGATGCCGGTGTCGAGCAGCAGCCCGAAGTGCTTCGTGCCGGTGCGGCGGATCAGCGCGATGTAGTCGTCGACGACCTCGTGCTTGATCGGGGTCGGCGAGTGGATCTCGGGGCAGATGATGACGTCGAGCTCCTCGGCGAGCGGCAGGGACGCCTCGACGACCTCGGTCCAGATCGGGTGCGGGATGAGGTCGCTCGAGACGACGCCGATCTTGGGCCGCACGAAGCGGAAGCCGAGACGCTTCGCGAGACGCAGGTCGCGCTGCAGAGCCGCAGCCCCCTCGTCGACGGTCATGTCGCGGCCGTTCGGCCCGCTCGAGTGCAGGCGCGTGTCGATCCACGAGCCGTAGTTCGTCGGCTCGAGGCCGTACCTCGACAGCAGCGCGAACCACTGCTCGACCCACTCGTCGGAGGGGTTCGGGTAGTTCGGGATGTGCGCCTCGCCGAGGATCTCGATCCCCGTCGCGCCGAGGTCGGCGATCGAGGCCATCGCGGTCTCGAGGTCCATGACGGTGCCGAAGTCGGTCATGTAGCTGTAGAGCGAGACGCCGTAGCGGAAGGGGGCACCGGATGCCTCGGGGGCGAGCGTGACGTGCTTGGTGACCCGGTAGGTGCTCGGCTGGTGCTCCTGGGGGATGTACGACATCCGCAGTCGCAGCTCGATCGACAGCTCGTGCACGCCGTCGGGCAGACCCCCGGGCAGCGGGACCGTGACGATCGCGGCGTCCTCGAGGGGCCAGCGCACGCCGTCGCCGTCCCACAGCTCGGCGAGCGTGTACTGCGTGCCCTGGAGCGTCCACAGCGGCACGTCGGGGGCGACGTCGACGAGCCCGGGGATGCTGACCCCGATCCCGTCGATGAGCGAGGCAGCCATGCCCCGGTACGACGGCATCCGGACGCGGAATTGGAAGCCGGTGATCTCGCCGCTGTCTCCGCCCTCGCGGACGTTGCGGAAGCCGACGGACTGGATGAGGTCTCTTTCGAGAAGCATCGTCGCTCACTCTCTCTGGGGTTCGCTTCGACGCTACCCCCTTATGCCTTATTTCGACATAAGGGGTTCTGATGCGCGGTATCCACGCGCGTGAGTCGCCAGATTCTGTCGCTTTCACAGAGCCCGGAGCGACAATCGCCGGCGACTCACGCTCCCTCGGCGAACACCTCCGAAGCGATGCGGAATGCCGTGTTCGCGGCCGGCACGCCGGAGTAGATCGCGGACTGCAGGATCACCTCGCGGATCTCGTCGATCGTCAGGCCGTTGCGGATCGCCGCCCGCAGGTGCATCGCCAGCTCCTCGTGATGGCCGTGCGCGATGAGCGACGACAGCACGGCGATCGAGCGCGACCGACGGTCCAGCCCCGGGCGCGACCACACGTCCCCCCAGGCCACGCGCGTGATGAAGTCCTGCCAGTCGGCGGTGAGGTCGGTCGCCGCCGCCGTCGCCCGGTCGACGTGGGCGTCGGACAGAACGGCGCGGCGCACGGCCATCCCCTGGTCGTGGCGTTCCTGGTCGGTGGCCATCAGGCGTCCCCTCTCGAGACGGATGCGAAGAACGAGCGCAACTGCGAGGCGACGGCCTCGGGCTGCTCGGCGGGGGGCAGGTGACCGGCGTCGTCGATGCGCACGACACGCCCGTCCGCGACCCCCTCGGCGATCTCGACGGCCTTGGCCTCGGGCGCCACCTGGTCGAACTCCCCCCACGCGGCGAGCACGGGCACCGGGACGTCCCCGAGCCGAGAGCGCACGTCGTACGCGGCGAGCGCCTCGCAGCAGCGCGCGTAGCTGTCGTCGTCGGCGTCCTGCAGCACGTGCAGCAGGCGTCCGCTGATCTCGGGGCGGCGCGCCATCGAGTCGGGCGCGAACCACCGCTGGGCCGAGCCGACGATGAGGCTCGACGTGCTCTGGGCGCGCGCCTGGGCGGCACGCTCGGCCCACGACGCGGGATCGCCCAGGACGGCTCCGGATGCCACGATCGCGGCGCCCCGCAGCCGGGAACCGTGCCGCAGGGCGAGCTCGAGCCCCGTCGCTCCACCGAGCGACACCCCCGCGTACAGGAACGTCTCGTCGGGCACAGCCGCGGCCACGGCGTCCGCCAGATCGGCGACCGTGAACGCCTCGCGCGCGATGGGACCTGCGCCGTGACCGGGCAGATCCCACGCGGCGACCCGGTAGTCGGCGGCGAGGAGCGGCACGACGTCGTCCCACAGGATCGTCGAGGTTCCCAGCGACGGCCCGAGCACGAGGAGAGGGGCGCCCTCCGGTCCGACGGGAGCCGTCAGGGCGATGAGGGCGTTCGTCATGCGGTGCCTCCGAGGTGCGTGCCGCGCGCGAGGCGGGGGGCGAGGCCGAGGTAGGCGGCGGGGTCGACGAGCGCGGCGATGTCGACACCGGTGCCCTGCAGTTCGGGGATCGCCCGCAGCCGCGGCGCGAGGTCGCCCTCGCCCGCCAGCAGGGCCGCGAAGCGTTCCGCGCCGATGAGCGGAACGAGCACGCCGCGCAGCCTCTCGCTCACGATGCGCCCGCCCGTCCGCCCGGCGTTGCTCGCCGCGGCCTCGACGTCGACCCGCAGGTGCGCGAGCAGCGACGAGCCGTGCGCCGACGCCCCGACCGCGAGGCGCAGCAGCTCGCGCAGGGTCGGCCACTCAGCGTGCCACGCGCCGTCGGGGCGCTCGTCGACGGCGAGGGCGGATGCCACGTGCAACGTCGCCGCGAGGTGGGGCGCGCGCAGCGCGGCGGAACGGATGAGCACCGCCTCGGCCGGGTTCTGCTTCTGCGGCATCGCCGATGACCCGCCGCCGACGCCCTCGGAGACCTCGCCGATCTCGGTACGACCGAGGGTCGCGACGTCGGCGGCGACCTTGCCGAGGGCGTCGATCGCCTGCACGAGGGCGTCGCCGATCTCGGTGACGGGCCAGCGGGAGGTGTGCCACTGGGCCTCGGGGGCGTCGAGCTCCAGAGCGCGGGCGAGGGCCGCGGGCAGGGCGTTCGCGGCATCCTGGGACCCGGTGATCTCGACGAACGAGGCGAGGGTTCCCCCCGCCCCGGCGAGTTGGGCGGGGAAGGTCAGCTCCCCCAGGCGCTGCGCGGCGCGCTCCAGCCCGCGCGCCCAGGTCGCGGCGCGGGCGCCGATCGTGGTGGGCACGGCGTGCTGGGTCAGGGTGCGCGCGGCGGCGACGTCGTCGGCGTGACGCTCGGCGAGCTGCCGGGCCCAGACGGCGGCGTTCGCGGTCGAGCGGCGCGTCTGCTCGACGGCGCGGCGCGCGACGACCATGAGGGCGGTGTCGAGGATGTCCTGACTCGTCGCGCCCCGGTGGATCCACGCGCGGTGCTCCTCGGGAACCTGCGCCTTCAGCATCCCCACGAGCGGGATCACGGGGTTGCCCCCCGCCACGCCCTCGCGCACGAGTCGGTCGACCTCGACGCCCCGCTCGGGGGAGCCGTACTTCTCGTCGATCCCGAAGACGTGGTCGATCTCGACCCGCGCCTCGCGTGGAGCCGCCCCCACCTCGACGTACGCCGCGACCAGGGCGCACTCGACGCGGATCATCGTCGACAGCACGGCCCCGTCCGACAGCAGCGCGTCGTGCCCGACGCTCACCGGCGCGAGCAGACCGACGTCGATCGGGAGGAGGGCGTCAGAAGGCAAGGAAGACCGTCTCGTTCTCGCCCTGCAACCGGATGTCGTGCGACAGGTACCCGTCGGGCGTCCGGGTCGCGACGAGGCTAGCGCGCTCCGCCTCGTCGAGCGACGACAGCAGCGGATCCGCGGCGAGCGCGTCGGCGTCCCCCGGCACGTAGATGCGCGTGTGCAGCTTGTCGGGGAGGCCGCGCGCGAACACGATCGCGGCGAAGAAGCCGGGGCGACCGTGGATGCCGCCGGGCTCGCGCGTCCAGAACTCGTAATGCCCCTCGTCGTCGGTGAAGGCGCGGCCGAAGCCGGTGAAGGTGTGCCCGTCGCGACGGAACGCCCCGCGCGCGCGGGGCACCGAGCCGTCGGCATCCGCCCCGAAGATCTCCACCAGCGCGTCGGGGATGGGCGCGCCGGCGCCGTCGAAGACGGTGCCCGAGAGCACGATCGCCCCGGGCGAGTGGGGGAAGGCCACCTCGTGCTGGCGCGGGTACTCCAGGCCGTACGCGAAGAACGGCCCGACCGTCTGCCCGGGGGTGGCGCGGTGGGTCTTGGCGGGGGTCATGCCTCGTCCTCCGGCTCGAAGTATGTGGCATCCGGACCGTCGACCACGATGTCGAAGCGGTACCCCGTCGCCCACTCGGGCGAGGTGAGGTCGTGGTCGTAGACGCCGACGAGGGCGTCACGGTCCCTCTGCCGGGGGATGCTGTTGTAGATCGGGTCGAGCGCGAAGAGCGGGTCGCCCGGGAAGTACATCTGCGTCACGAGCCGCTGCGTGAACGAGGAGCCGAAGACCGAGAAGTGGATGTGGGCCGGGCGCCAGGCGTTGCGGTGGTTCTTCCACGGGTACGGCCCCGGTTTGATCGTGGTGAAACGGTACTCGCCGTTCTCGTTCGTGATCGCCCGGCCGGCGCCGGTGAAGTTCGGGTCGAGCGGGGCGGGGTGCTGGTCGCGCTGGTGGATGTAGCGACCGGCCGCGTTGGCCTGCCAGATCTCGATGAGCTGGTTCGCCACGGGGCGCCCCCATGAGTCCAGCAGACGCCCCTGCACGCTCATGCGCTCGCCCAGCGGCTCCCCGGCGTGCTGCAGCGTCAGGTCGGACTCGATCGCGGCGACGTCGCGCTGACCGAACGCGGGCGAGAACAACTCGATCGTCTCGGGGTCAACGAGCTTCGGGTTCTTGGTGGGGTGGCGCAGCACGCTCGAGCGATAGGCGGGGAAGTCGTGCGCCGTGGCCGGCACGCGCTCTCCCGCGGCCTCGGCGCGGTCGAGTTCAGCGTGGCGGGCGCGGATCTCGCGGACGATCTCGTCCTGCGTGGCCTGGTCGGGGGCCGCCAGCAAGGTCTCGGGGGCGGCCGCGGGGGCGTTCGTCATGGGGTCTCCTTCGACCTCCCCATCGTCGGGCACCGGCCCGGCGCGCGCCAGAACGTTCCCGGTGAATGGGAATCGTGGCATCCTGGAGTGTGGCCAACTCCCCCTCGGGCGACTCGGTGACCGACCGCCTGGTGCGCATCCTCGAGACCTTCACCCCCACCCGCACCGCGCAGACGACGGCCGACATCGGCCGACGCGCGGGCCTGCCGAGCTCGTCGGCGCACCGCATCGTGAACGAGCTCGTCGAGGCCGGACTGCTCGAGCGCGACGAGGAGCGCCGCGTGCGCGTGGGGATGCGGCTGTGGGAGCTCGCGACGCGGTCGTCGCACGCCCTGCGCCTGCGTCAGGCCGCCCTGCCCGCGATGGAGCGCGTGCAGCAGCGCGTGCGCGAGCACACGCAGCTGGCGATCCTCGAGCACGACGAGGCGCTCTTCCTCGAGCGCCTCAGCGCGCCCGACTCGGGCGCGAACGTCACACGCGTGGCCGGGCGCCTCCCGCTGCACGCGTCGTCGTCGGGGCTGGTGCTGCTGGCCTTCGCCCCGCACGACCTGCAGGAGCGCGTGCTCGCCGGTCCCCTGCGCGCCGTGACCCCCTCGACCATCGTCGATCCCGCCGCGCTGCGCCGCACGCTCGCCGAGATCCGCACCCTCGGCCGGGTCATCGCGCCGGGCTACGTCGACGAGGTGTCGACGGGCGTCGCCGTGCCCGTGCGCGACGAGACCGGGGCCGTGATCGCGGCCCTGTCGGCCGTGCTGCCGCGCGACGCCGAGACGCAGTACGCGCTCGTCGAGCTGCACCGCGCGGCCCGCGACACCGAGCGCGCCCTCGGCTTCCGTCGCTGACCCGCGGCGCCCCGCTCGACCCGTCAGGTCTCGACGGAAGGATGCCGCGCGGTATCCCGATCAATGAGAGCAGCGCCGTGGGAGTCGCACCGCGACGGGCACCATCGACTCAGCCACCGTCGAAGGAGACAGCGCCATGACCACCACCGTCCGCACCCGCGTCGCCATCGTCGGCGCCGGACCCGCGGGGCTCCTGCTCTCGCACCTGCTCGACCGGGCCGGCATCGACTCGGTCGTCATCGACCAGCGCTCGCGCGACGAGATCGAGAGCACCATCCGCGCCGGCATCCTCGAACAGGGCACCGTCGAGCTGCTCGACGACCTCGGCCCGCACTCCCGCGCGCGCACGGTCGGTCACCGCCACGACGGCATCGAGCTGCGCTTCGAGGGCGAGGGGCACCGCATCGACTTCGCCGAGACCGTCGGTCGCGCGGTGTGGCTCTACCCGCAGCACGAGGTGCTGAAAGACCTCGTCGCCGCGCGCCTCGCCGCGGGCCAGGATCTGCGCTTCGGCGTGACCGCCGAGGCGATCGCGGATGCCGAGACCGACCGTCCCCGCGTTCTCGCGCGCGATGCCGAGGGGCGTCCCCTGCAGATCGAGGCCGACTTCGTCGTGGGCTCCGACGGCTCGCGCAGCGTGGCCCGGGCCGCGGTGACCGGATCGAGCCAGGGCGGGTACTTCCGTGAATACCCCTTCGCGTGGTTCGGCATCCTGTGCGAGGCGCCGCCGAGCGCCGACGAGCTGATCTACAGCAACTCCCCTGACGGCTTCGCGCTGGTGAGCCAGCGCTCCGACACCGTGCAGCGCATGTACTTCCAGTGCGACCCCGACACCGACACCGCGGCCTTCACCGAGGAGCAGCTGTGGGACGAACTGCAGAAGCGCGTGCCCGGCACGACGCTGAAGCAGGGGCCGATCTTCCAGCGCGACGTGCTGCGCTTCCGCAGCTTCGTCGCGCACGAGCTGCGGCGCGGACGCGTCGCCCTCGCCGGCGACGCGGCGCACACCGTGCCCCCGACCGGCGCGAAGGGCATGAACCTCGCGATCGCCGACGTGCGCCTGCTCGCCGAGGCGCTGCGCCGTTCGCTGCTCGAGGGAGACGAGCGCGCCCTCGACGCCTACCCCGAGTCGGCGTCGCGCCGCATCTGGAAGGCCCAGCACTTCTCGTGGTGGATGACGAGCCTGCTGCACGTGGCCCCGGATGCCACCGACTTCGACCGTCGCCGACAGGTCGGCGAGCTGCGCTCCGTCGTGGAGTCCGCCCACGGCCGCGCCGCCCTCGCCGAGGCCTACACGGGCTGGCCCTTCTCCTCCTGACCCGCGCGGCGCGCTCGATTCCCCCGCGGGTTTCCAGAACACCCGGGCGGCCCCGAGCTCGGTCCGGGTGTTCTGGACGCTCGATCGCCGCCGCCGCCGCGCGCACCACAGCGGCGCCCGAGCCGAAGCCCGAGCGCCGCCGAGAGAGTGAGCCCGGGCTCAGTCCTTCTTGTCGCGCGGCTGCGGGAACGGGCTCGGCACCACCGGCACCGTGCCGGTGTAGCCCTCACGTTCGGCGGCGAGCTCGGCGATGCGCTTGCGGCACACGAACCAGCCCGCCGTGATCAGCAGGCTCGCCACGACGGCGACCACGAGCGTCGCCGGGGAGTCGATGAAGACGAGCACGAGCACCACCGCGAGGAACACCAGGGTCAGGTATCCCGTGTACGGCGCCCAGAACAGGCGGAACGACGGGCGCACCAGCTCGCCCCGGTCCGCGAGCTGCTTCAGTCGCATCTGGCAGATGATGATCGTCGCCCAGGTGACCAGGATGCCGACCGCGGCGACGTTCAGCACGGTCTCGAACGCGTCGCTCGGATTGACGTAGTTGATCACCACGCCGAAGAGGGCGACGAACGCCGTGATCGCGATACCGCCGTAGGGCACGCCCGCCTTGTTCATGCGGGCGGCGAACTTCGGCGCCGACCCCGCGACCGCCATCGAGCGCAGGATGCGGCCGGTGGAGTACAGGCCGGCGTTCAGCGACGACAGCGCTGCCGTCAGCACGACGAGGTTCATGATCACGTCGACCCCGGGCACGCCGATCGACGCGAAGAAGGTGACGAACGGGCTCTCGTCCTTCGAGTACGCAGTGAAGGGAAGAAGCAGCGAGAGCAGCAGCACCGACCCGACGTAGAAGACCGCGACGCGGATGATCACTGAGTTGATCGCGCGGGGCATGACCTTCTCGGGGTTCTTCGTCTCGCCGGCGGCCGTGCCGATGAGCTCGATCGAGGCGTACGCGAACACGACGCCCTGCATGAGGATGATCGCGGGCAGGATGCCGTTGGGGAAGAACCCGCCGTTGTCGGCGATGAGAGAGAACCCGGTCGGGGCGCCCGTGGGCGTGCCGAAGACGACGAAGTAGATGCCGACCAGCAGGAAGGCCACGAGCGCGGCCACCTTGATGAGCGCGAACCAGAACTCCAGCTCCCCGAACACCTTCACCGACACCAGGTTCACGGCGAGCACCGTGACGAGGGCTGCGAGCGCCCACACCCACTGCGGCACCGCGGCGATCCACGGCACGTACTTGCCGAAGAAGTTCATGTACAGCGCGGCCGCGGTGATGTCGACCATCGTCGTGGTGGCCCAGTTGATCCAGTAGAACCACCCGGACACGAACGCGGCCTTCTCGCCGAAGAACTCGCGCGCGTACGACACGAACGATCCCGAGGTCGGGCGGTGCAGCACCAGCTCGCCGAGCGCGCGGAGGATGAAGAACGCGAACAGGCCGCAGACCGCGTACGACAGCACGATCGCGGGTCCGGCCTGGGCGAGTCGACCTCCGGCACCGAGGAAGAGGCCGGTGCCGATCGCCCCGCCGATGGCGATCATCTGCACTTGACGCGAGGTCAGCCGCTTGTGGTAGCCGCTGTCCTCGAGCTGCACGGTCGAGGTGTGGATCGGTGCGGCCGCGTCGCCGGAGCCCGAGGTGGTGTCTTTCACGTACCCATCGTGCGTTTCGCGCAGCACCTGTCCAGGAAGCGCGCCGCGAACCCCGGCATTCGCGCCCGCGACCCGGCCCCGATGATCAGAGCCAGCGCTTGCGCTTGAAGGCGAGCCAGAGCCCGACCGAGGTGGCCGCCATGAGCCCCAGCGCCATCGGATAGCCGAAGGTCCAGTTCAGCTCCGGCATGTGGGTGAAGTTCATTCCGTAGATGCCCCCCACCAGCGAGGGGGCGAACAGAATGGCCGCCCATCCGGAGATCTTCTTGACCTCTTCGTTCTGGGTGAGCGCCGTCTCGGTCTGACGCTGAGTCACCAGCGTCGCGTTGACGGTGAGGGCGTTGTCGAGGATGGCGCGCAGGGCGGTGAGCTTCTCGCACTGGCGCAGCACGTGATCGAGCACGTCGCGCAGCGACCGCTGCAGCTCGAGGTCGACGCCGTACTTGTCCGCGCCGCGCAGAAGCGCCTCCAGCATGTCGCGAAGCGGTTCGACGGCACGCTGGAAGTGGATGACCTCGCGCGCGAGCTGATAGATGCGCTGGGTGAGATCGGCACCACCGTCGCTGAACAGCCCGTCCTCGATCTCGTCGACGTCGTTCTGAAGCCCGCGCGCGACGGGGTCGTACTGGTCGACGACCTCGTCGAGGATCGCGTAGAGCACCGCCTCGGGACCGCGCCGCAGAAGCGCCGGCGCGCGCTCGAGTCGCCTGCGCACCTGCGACAGGTCGGGCACCTCGGCATGGCGCACGGTGACGACGTACTCACGACCGATGAAGACGTGAAGCTCCCCGAACTCGACCGTCTCGGTCTCGTCGATGTATCGGGCGGGACGCAGCACCGCGAAGAGATTGTCTCCATAGCGTTCGAGCTTTGCGCGCTGGTGCCCGGCGAGCGCGTCTTCCACGGCGAGTGGATGCAGCGAGAACTCCGCGGCCACTCGCTCGAGTTCGTCGGGCGAGGGCCGCAGCAGGCCGATCCACGCCATCCCGCCGTGGGCCTCCATGTACTCGAAGGTCTGGTCGAGGCTCGAGGGATTCTCGATCCGGCGACCGTCGACGTAGACCGCGCTGTCGATGATGGGCATGTCTACCGTTGTACCGTGCCCGGCGATGACTGCAGTGCGATCCTCACGACATCCTCACGCGAGCCCGGTCACTTCTTCGGGTCGTGGCCCCAGTTCATCAGCGAGAAGCGCCAGTCGGTGTCGGTGATGTCGCCCTTCGGCTTCTGCGCGCTGTGCCGCTTGACGTAGCCGACGACCTTGCGCATGTGGGCCAGGTCGTCGTCGGTGAGGTCGGCCCTCTTCTTCTCGAGGATGCGCACGATGTGGCGCCCGCTCTCGTGACCGGTCGACTCCCCGCCGTCCTTCTTCTGCCCCACCGCCTTGGAATCGTCGGTGTCGAGCCACTTCTTCAGCTCGCTCGCGGTCATGTTGACCGCCGCGTCGAAGTCTTTCCGGGTCTGGTCGTCGTCGTCGCTCATGCCGTCATCCTCGCCAGCGCCCGCGCGTCCGACGGCCCCCTTGCGCCCCGGTCGGGACCGTGGCATCCCTCGTCTCAGCCGACGGGCTCGCTGAGCGGTTCGTCGGCGTCGGGTCCCGGATGCCGTGCCCCGACCGCACCGCGCCGGGTGGCGGCGAGCACGGCGCCGATGCTGGCCGCGATGACGAGGGCGATGCCGACGACCTCGAGCCATGACAGGTGCTGACCGAGCAGCAGGAAGCCGGCGATCGACGCCGTCGCGGGACCGAGGCTCATCATGATCGCGAACGCCGAGGCCGGCAGCCGTCGCAGCGCCACGAGCTCGAGGGCGTACGGGATGGTCGACGACAGCAGCGCCACGGCCGCGCCGAGCGCGAGGATGTCGACGCGCAGCAGGGCGGGGCCGGCCTGCCAGAGACCGAAGGGAAGGGCCAGGCAGGCGCCGAACGCCATCGCCAGCGCAAGGCCGTCGAGTCGCGGGAACTGCCGCCCGACCTTCGCCGACGACAGGATGTAGAACGCCCAGCTGACGGCCGCGCCCAGGGCGAAAACCACGCCAAGGGCGTCGAGACGGTCCCACCCGCCGGCGCCGAGCGCCACGACGCCGACCAGGGCGAGACCGGCCCAGAGCCAGCGCGCCGCTCCCGACGCGGTGAGGATCGACAGGGTCAGCGGCCCGAGCACCTCGATGGTCACCGTGACCCCCAGGGGAAGGCGGTCCAGCGCGAGGTAGAAGAGCCCGTTCATGGATGCCAGCACCAGGCCGAACACGAGGACCGAGCGCCACGCGACCCCGGTGTGACCGCGCAGACGGGGTCGGGCGATGAGCAGGAGCAGGAGCGCCGAGAAGAGCAGGCGCAGCATCACGATGCCCAGCGGCCCGGTCTCGGGGAAAAGCATCACCGCGAACGAGGCGCCCACTTCTTGACAGGCGAGGCCGACGAGCACGAGAGCGGCGGCCGAGCCCTGTCCGCCGCGGGCGGTCACGACCGGATCACGAGGCGGGGGCGGCGCAGATGGCGTTGCCGACGATGTTGTCGCGCATCTGCTGGGCCGTCCAGGGCAGTCCGGCCTCGGGCAGCGTCTGCCCCGCGGCCGCGGGGGCCTTCGAGGCGATGGCCGCGAGCTCCCAGGCGAGCCAGGCGCTGGTCAGCTTGTTGCCACCCGAGTTGTTGAGCACGACCGCGACCGACATCCCGGTCGCGGGATCGGCGAAGGCGGCGGTCATGTACCCGGGCGTCCAGCCGAACTGTCCGATGAGCGAACCGGCCTGGAAGGTCCCCCCGGCCGCCGTGAACCACGACGGCTGGTCGGGACCGACGGGGACGGGGTTCGCGAACCGGTCGCTGTCGGCGGGCAGCAATGCCTTCGTCGCGAGGGCCTGGGCGTAGCGTCCGAGGTCGGTGATCGAGGTGACCGCACCGGCCGCGGCACCGCCGTAGCTCGACGACATCTCGGTGAAGTCGGCCGGCTCGGTGCAGTTCCAGACGCCCTCGGCGTTCGGCTGCGACCAGTAGCCGTTCAGCGACGAGGGGCCGGGGGTCGCGGGGGCGGGCGCCGGCAGGAACGTCGACGAGAGCCCGAGCGGCTGCGCGACGCGCTCGGCGAGCACCGTGGCGAGGGGCTCGTTCGTCGCCCGCTCGACCGCGAGACCCGCGATGAGGTAGTTGGTGGCGGAGGTGCCGTACGCGGCGCCCGGGGCGTTCAGGCGGGGCCGGGCGATGCCGTAGGCCATGAGCTCGCGCGGGTTCCACACGCGTTCGGGGTTGCCGAGCACCGCTCCTTCGAGGGTCGCGGTGTAGGAGGCGAGACCCGAGGTGCCGTCGCACAACTCGCGCAGGGTGATGTCGTCGTACCCGGGGAGGTTGCTGACCCACGTGGTGACGGGGTCGCTCATCGAGAGGGTGCCGTCCGCGGCGAGTTCGTACAGCACGTCGCACGTCATCGCCCCGGTCACCTCGGCCGCGCGGAACGACATGTCGCTCGTGACCTCACCGCCCGCGAGGCTCTGCGCGCCCACGCCCGACACCCACGTGCCGCTCCAGGGCGCCCACACACCGACGATCGCCCCGGTCGACCCGGTCGCGGTCATGGCCGAGGTCACGGCATCCTGCAGCTCGGCGACGGTGGCATCGGGAAGAGGGGCGTCGACCTGGGCCGGAACGTCGATCGACACCGACTGCTGCGGCGTGCAGCCGCTCAGCGCGACCGCCAGAGCGCCGGCACTCGCGATCGCGATGGCCGCGGAACGACGCCATCTGCGCATTGGTAACCCCCAGGCATTTCCGCGCGCCGACACGCGCGCGCTCCGTCGATTCAAACACACGGCACCTGAGCGCAACCGCCCCTTGCACCGCCCGGGCGTCACGTCTGCATCACGACTGAGGACGCGGCCCGCGACGCACAGCGAATCAGGGGTTAGGCAGACCTAAGTCAGTGCGTATGATGGCCGCATGAACGCCCCGGTCCCGTTCTCCCTCGCCCTGCGCGAACGCGCGAGCAGCGCGCACTCCTCCACCGAGTGCGACGGGTTCATGACCGACCTGCTCACCGGCGCCGGCACCCGCGACGACTACATCGCCCTGGTCGCCCAGCACTGGTTCATCTACTCCGCCCTCGAGGAGGCCGCCGCGCGCATGCGGCTCGACCCGGTGGCATCCGTGTTCCTCCGCGACCGCCACTCCCGCCTGCCGGCGCTCGAATCCGACCTGGCCTTCCTGATCGGCGCCGACTGGCGCGAGAGCGTCCACCCCCTGCCGACGACGCAGGCCTACGTCTCGCGCATCCGCCGGGTCGCGGCGACCTGGCCGGGCGGCTTCGTCGCCCACCACTACGTGCGCCTCCTGGGCGACCTCTCGGGCGGGCCCTCGATCGGGCGCCTCATGCGGCGCCGGTTCGGGTTCGAGACCAACGGCATCGGCTTCCTGCTGTTCGGCGACATCGCCGACCCGCGGGCGTTCAAGACCGTCTACCGCGAGCAGCTCGACGCCGCCCCCTGGGACGACGCCGAGAAGGAACGCGTGATCGCCGAGGTGCTGGTGGCCTACCGCTTCACCACCGAGCTGTTCGCCGACCTGACCCGCGCCAAGGGCGCGCACGTCGCCTGAGGCTCACGCCTGCGCGGCATCCTGTCGCGCGAGCCAGGCCTGCTTCATGAAGCGGCGCACGTCTTCGTCGACCCGGATGTCGCTCGGGCGCAGCGGTCGCGACAGGTAGAGCCCGTCGAGCGAGGTGAGCCGGCTGAGCGCGACGTACGTCTGGCCGGGGGCGAACGCGCCCGCGCCGAGGTCGACCACCGCGCGATCGTAGGTCTTGCCCTGCGACTTGTGGATCGTCACGGCCCACGCGAGACGCAGCGGGAACTGCGTGAACTCCGCGACGATCTCGCGCGAGAGGTTCTTGGTGCCCGGGTCGTAGGCGTAGCGGTACCTCTCCCACACGGCGGGTTCGACGTCGTGCTCGACGCCGTCGACCTCGACCCGCACGCTGTCGCCCGCGATGCGCGTGACGGTGCCGATCGTGCCGTTCACCCAGCGCGGCGCCTCGCCGAACTGAGCCCCGTCGTTGCGCAGGAACATGACCTGGGCGCCGACCTTGAGCGTGAGCTCCATCTCGGCGGGGTAGTTGGCCTCACCGCGGCCGAAGTCCCCCGAGATCTCGGCGTTCGCGGTCTGCGTGCGCCCGATGAGCTCGTCGAGGTGCTTGCGATTGATGGTGTTGACGCGGTCGTTGCGCGTGGCGAGGGTGATGATCGGGTGCTCGCCGTCGGCCGGGTGCGGGGGCGTGCGGGCCCCGGCGGTGTTCAGGATGCCGGCCATCTCGGCCGTCACGCGCCCGTAGCGCACCGCGTTGAGCAGCTGCTTGAACCCGGGGTCGGACTGCCGGTGGATCTCGACGAGCTCGTTGACGTGCAGGTCGGCGCCGTGCCGGCCGATGTCGATGAGCCCGTCGGTCGCCGCCTCCCCCGACCACACCTTCGCGTCGAAGAACCAGAACGAGCGGTAGTGGTCGCGGATGTAGCGCATCTCGTCGCCCCGCGGCGGGACCGGCGCCAGCTGGTACGGATCGCCGAACATGACGATCTGCGTTCCCCCGAACGGCTGCGACCGCCGACCCCGGGCCTGGCGGAGTGAGCGGTCGATGGCATCCATGAGGTCGGCGTTGACCATCGAGATCTCGTCGATCACGAGCGTGTCGATCGCGTTGAGGATCTTGCGCGTGGCGTCGTTCTGATCGATGTCGCCGTTCGCGATCAGCCCGATCGGCAGGCGGAAGAGGGAGTGGATCGTCTGGCCCTCGACGTTGAGCGCGGCGACCCCGGTGGGTGCGCACACGGCGATCTGCTTCTTCGTGTTCCAGGCGAGGTGCTGCAGCAGGGTCGACTTGCCGGTGCCGGCGCGCCCCGTGACGAAGACGTGCTCACGGGTGTCCTCGATCAGCCGGAACAGCGCCTGCTGCTCGGCGGAGAGAGGCGGCGTGGTCACCGGTTCATGCTAGTTCGCAGCGCTCGCGGGCGGCGGCCCCGTGTGGATCGCGGCTTCCGTCGGCCGCCCCTTCCATCACGCGGGAGCGGACCCGGATGCCGCGCCGACCGGGCCGCCCCTCGGCTCGGTGCGGTCGAGAAGCCAGCGCGCCTCGCCCGACAGCACGTCGCCGACGTGGCTGCGGAAGCGCGGGCACTGCGTGATGTCGTGCGACCGGCAGCGCAGCGCGTGCTCGGTCATCGCGCGCGCCTCGGCGATGTCGGCGGCGCGCCGGTCGAGCTCGGCGATGTGCTCCTCGAGCACCCGGTGCCGGTCGGGCGCCCCCTCGTCGAGCAGCACGCGGATCTGCTCGAGCGACATCCCCGCCGCCTTGTTGCGCAGGATGACCGCGACGCGCACGACGTCGTCCTCAGCGAAGAGGCGCCGTCCGGCGCCGTCGCGCGCGGGCCGGAGCAGCCCCTCGTCCTCCCAGTACCGCAGCACGTGGGTGTCGAGGCCGAAACGTGCCGCGGCCTCGCCGATGGACTCCCCACTTGACTTCATGTCGACATGAAGTCACACGATGGACGCGAACGCAAGCGGAAGGAACTCATCGTGTACGACGCGATCATCATCGGGGGCGGCCCCGCGGGCCTGCAGGCGGCCCTCACCCTGGGGCGCATGCACCGCCGCACCCTCCTGCTGGACTCGGGCGAGTACCGCAACGGCACCGTGCGCCACGCGCACAATTTCCTCACCAACGACGGACGCGATCCCGCCGAGCTGCGCCGCATCGCCCGCGCCGAGATCGCCGCCTACGACACCGTGGAGACGACGGATGCCGCGGTCTCCGACATCTCGGCGGACGACGGCGTCGTGCGGGTCGTCGCCGACGGGCGGGAGCACCGCTCCACCGCCGTGATCCTGGCGACGGGCGTGGTCGACGATCTGCCGCCGATTCCCGGCCTCGCCGCGCACTGGGGCGACACCGTGGCCAGCTGTCCGTTCTGCCACGGTCACGAGTTCGCGGGGCGCCCCGTCGCCGTCATCAACGCGGGGACGCACGCCGAGATGGTCGCGCGCATGCTCGAGCCGGTGGCATCCGAGGTCCACGTGGTGGATCCCGCGGCCGTGCGCGAGGTGAACGGTCTCGACGACGGGCTGCGTCTGCACCTCGACTCGGGACCGCTCGACGTCGCGGGGGCCTTCATCGCCCCCGGATGGCGTCCGCGTGGCGACCTTCTCGACCGGCTCGGCGTGCAGCGGCAGGACTCCGGGGCGGTGCGCACCGACCCATTCGGGCGCACCAGTGTCGAGGGCGTCTACGCGGTCGGCGATCTCGCGCAGGCCGACCACCTCCCGGGACCGATGTTCTCGCTCGCCGCGGCGATCGCCGGCGGGCAGCTCGCGGCGGTGGCGGTGGTGCAGTCGCTCGTCGCTCCGTGACACGCGCGGCCCCCGTCCAGGCGCACTTCCTACACTGGAGGCGTGGACAACGCAGGCGGGGGCCCCGCGACGCTCCGGGGCGTCAGCGGTGCGCGCACGCGCCTACGACGCGAGATCCTCGGAATGGCCGTGATCGGCGTGCTCCTCCTCGCCGCCCTCGGCGCGGGGGCCGCATCGCTGTACCGCGAGGTCTACAGCCCTCGCGCCTTCGTGCTGAACTACCTCGAACTGCTGCAGGATCACCGCACGGCCGAGGCGCTCGCCGTGCCGGGAGTGGCCGTCGACTCCGCCGAGCTCGAGGCGATCGGTCTGCCCGCAACGGCCTCGGAGGCACTGCTGCGCCCCGACGCCCTCGCGTCCCTGACCGATGCCGCCGTGACCGGCGAGAGCGTCGACGGCGACCAGGCGCGCGTCACGGTGAGCTACACCGCGGGCGGTTACTCCGGAACGACCACCTTCGCGATCGAGCACGACCCCGGCGAGGGGCTCCTGCCGCGCTGGCGCTTCGCGCGCAGTCCCCTCTCTGTCATGAAGCTCACCGTGATGGGGTCGATGCGCTTCGCGGTGAACGGGTTCGAGGTCGACAAGCGACAGGTGTCCGTCGACGGGGCCGACGCCGACCCCTCTGCGGCGGTCCCCCTCCTCGTCTTCTCGCCGGGGCTGTACTCCGTCGACGTCGACACCGCGATCTCCGCCACCCCGGGGGTCGCGGTGCTCGCGGACGCGCCCCTGGCCGGCATCCCGGTCGACGTGCAGGCCGAACCCACCGAGGAGTTCATCGGCGTCGTGCAGACGCGGGTGGAGGACTTCCTCACCTCCTGCGCCGAGCAGAAGGTGCTGCAGCCCACCGGCTGCCCCTTCGGCTACACGGTGCGCAACCGCATCGACGGAGCGCCCACCTGGTCGATCGTCGAGCAGCCGGTCGTGACGGTCGTCCCCGACGGCTCCGGATGGCGCATCCCGTCGGCGAAGGCGGTCGCGCACATCGACGTCGAGATCCGCTCGATCTTCGACGGCAGCGTCCGCACGGTCGAAGAAGACGTCCCGTTCCGCGTCGACGGGCAGATCAGCGTCCTGCCCGACGGCACGGCGTCGATCCTGGTCGGCGGCGGCTCCGGAGACTGAGGGGCGTCAGCGTCCGCCGCGCGCCGCCACCCGGGCGTCGCGCTCGGCCAGACGCGCGAGCTCCTCGTTGTAGGCGTCGAGCTCGAGGTCGCCCACCCGGTCGACGTGCCGGTCGCGGCGGCGCTGCTGCCGCTCGTCGCTGCGGCTCCACTGGATCGCCACCGCGATCGCGAGGATGAGCGTGGGGATCTCGCCGACCGACCACGCGACGCCGCCGCCGGCGTACTGGTCCTGCAGCGGGGTGACGCCCCAGGTCCGCCCCATCGCTCCGAACCACTCGGCCACCATGAGGCCCGAGTTCATCATGATCGCGATGCCGAAGAACGCGTGCATGGCCATGATCGCGATGAGCACGAGCAGGCGCATCGGGTACGGCAGGCGGTACGGCACCGGATCGATGCCGATGAGGCTCAGCACGAACAGGTAGCCCGTGACGAGGAAGTGCGCCACCATCCAGATGTGGCCGACGTGGTCGTAGAGCGACCAGCGGAACAGGTCGGTGTAGTAGAACGCCCACAGCGAGCCGATGAACAGTCCCGCCGCGACGTACGGATTGGTGAGGACCTTCGCGACCGGGTTGTGCACGGCCCACAGGATCCACTCGCGCCCCCCGCGCGTGCCGTCGTCGCGCTTGCGGATCGCGCGCGCGGCGAGCGACACCGGCGCGCCGGCGACGAGCATGAGGGGGATCGCCATCGACAGGAGCATGTGCCCGATCATGTGCACGCTGAAGAGGTAGTCCTGGTAGACGTTCAGCGGTCCGGACGTCACCCAGAACACCGACAGCATGCCGAGGCACCACAGCACCGTGCGCGCGATCGGCCAGGAGTCGCCCCGGCGCAGCAGGCGCCAGACGCCCGCGAGGTAGAAGAAGAGTCCCCCCAGGACGATGAGGGTCCACAGCAGGTCGACGTTCCAGGCGGTGAACCAGCGCTCCGGGGTCAGCTCCGGCGGCAGGGGGCTGCCGGTGAGCACCTCGGCGGGCGACGTGCCCACGAGCGACGCCTCCCCGGGCGGGGGCGTGCGGGCCAGGGCCGCAGCGACGCCGCTGGCGATGCCCATGAAGACCAGCTCGAGCGAGACCACGCCCCAGAACCGACGGGATCCGGGCTCGTCCGCCATGCGCGCGATGAGCCGGCGGCGGTACCACGCGCCGAGCACGCCCATCGCGACGAGGGCGCCCACCTTCACGAGCACGAGGGCGCCGTAGGCCGACCAGAGGTTCTGCAGGCCCTGCAGGCCGATCGAGGCGCGCACGGTCCCCGAGATCGCCACGACGATGAACGCCACGAGCGCGAGGGACGAATAGCGCAGCAGCAGGGTCTGCACCTGCGGGCGCGACATCGCGGGCCGCAGCACGACGACGAGGATCAGACCGCCGAGCCAGACGGCGGCGGCGACGATGTGCAGCACCAGCGAGGTGACGGCCGCGTCGTGGCTCGTCTCGGCCCCGGTGTGCCCCTGGGTTCCCATGGGGATGAGGGCGGCGAGGGCCCCGATCGCGACGAGCATCGTCGGGATCCAGGATCGGACGGCGAACGTCAGCACCGTCAGCACGGCCCCGGCGATGGTGGTGACCAGCCAGGCCTGCCCCACCGAGCTCTCGACGAGGAAGCGGCCGAGCTGCTGTCCGAAGACCGCGTCGAGGGTGGGTTTGGCGTTGAGGACGTTGAGGAACGTCAGGTAGCCGGTCGCGGCCGCGCCGACCGTGAACACCGCGGCACCGATCGAGGCCGTGTCGAGCGCGATCTCGAACGGCCGCTCCCCCGCCTTCAGCGCGAAGAGGGCCAGCACGAGCGAACCGACCATCGCGGCTGCCGAGAGGTTGACCACCACGGTCGCGATCGGCAGGCCCCACCGGACGACCGGGCCGGGATCGGCCAACTGGGGCGCCGCGGCTCCCCCGCCGTAGGCGAGACCCACGACGACGGCGATCAGCGAGACCACGATCAGGATGACGGGTCCCGCCACGCGCAGCAGACGGGGATTCACCCTTCCAGCCTACGTCGCGGGGGAACGACGAAGGGGGGATGCCGCTGGGCATCCCCCCTTCGTTCGTTCGGCGTCGTCTTACTTGACGGCGGCCTTGAGCTTGGAGCCCGCGGTGACCTTGACGCGCTTGCCGGCGGGGATGGAGATCTCCTCGCCCGTCTGCGGGTTGCGGCCCGTGCGAGCCGACGTGGCGACCTGCTCGAAGGCGATCCAGCCGGGGATCGAGACCTTGCTGCCCTTGGCGACCGCCTCGGAGACGGTGGAGAAGAGGGAGTCGAGCACGCCCGACACGGCGGACTGGCTCTGCCCGGTCGCGCTGGCGATGCTCGCGACGAGCTCGGTCTTGGTGATGGACTTGTCGGCCATGTGGTTTGTCCTCCAGGCGACGGTGGTGTCGCCTCTCGTTCATCGGACGAGGAGGGAATCTCCTCGGTGGTCGAGCGACCGCCTCGACAGTATCAACCGATCCGCGGAATTACGCGGATTCTGTGCGATTTGGTCTCATTCTCCGCGGCGTGTCGCAGCGGACGACGCACCCCCGTCACGCGAGCGGTCGCGTGCACTCCTCCCCCGTGTCGGCGCGCACAGCCCACCGTGGCGGACTGACGCGCACGGGGTGAGCAGCGACAGGCGACCGGGTGATGTCACACCCGAACCGCGGAGGGTCCTTCAGCCGGGGATGCACTCACCCCAGCAACAACTTGAGCGTCCGAAGTACTATGCGTCAGATCGCGCTAATGGGAATGATTCCCGACTGCACGAAGGTGTCAGGTGAAATAAGGTCCTGGGGGTGGCGAGATGCCCGGTTCGCAGACATCGATCGACGCGCGCATCGCCTTGCGCAGCGCTCTGCAGACCACCGCTCTTCGGCTGCCGCCCGGGCGCGGCATCCCCGATCTGCGCCATCTGTCGCTCTTGGCGGAGGTCGAGGCATTCGACCCGCCGCGCACCTGGACCGACGAGGGCGCTCGCACGCTCGCGGCGATGTTCGCCGCCCGAGCCCGGCGCGATGCCCTCGGCGCGGGCGTCGCTCTGGTCGCGCGGTATTTCGAGGGTACCCGACTGATCCGTCCCGCGACCCTGTCGATGGACGCTCGCGCTCTTCTGCTGGCCAGCGTCGGCGAATACCTGTGCGCCGTCGGCGTGCCGCAAGCGGCGGTCCGCTTCGGCCAAGAGGCTCAGCTGTTCGCCGAGAACGACAGCACACGCTTCTACGCGCTGACCGCCACGGCACTCGGGTACGCGCTCAACGGCGAATACACCTCCGCCGACCCGGCCATGCAGTCCGCCGCACTGCTCTTCCGCGCGAACCGGTGGCCCTCGGAGGAATCGTCCTACCTCCTGCTGCTCGCGCGCTCCCTGGTCTCGGCGGCGCGTATGGACCATGACGGCCTGCGCGCCGTCGCGCACGAACTCGCCCTCGTGAACCCTGAAGATCCCTATTGCCTGTACTCGGCACGTGCAATCGACGTCATGGGGCAGCTCATCCGGGGCGACTACGCCGCCGGTCTCGCCGCGAGCCAGCAGTTGCTGCACGGGAGCGAACGCAGCACGAGCCACCGGTTCATCCGCGACTTCCTGCTGTGCATCCGCTCCGACATCCTGCTCGCCCAGGGTCAGTATGCCGAGTCGCTCGCCTCTCTCGCCACCGCCGAGAGCCCCGAGGGCCACGGCATCTGCTTCGCGATGCAAAGAGGAGGCGCCCTCCTGCTGCTCGGCCGTGAACGAGAACTTCTCGCCGAGACCGATGGCTGCGTCGCATGCGACGCCGACCATTGTCTGCGCACGCTGACACCGTTGCTGCTGCGGCGTGCGATTGCGTTCCGGCGCCTGGGCAACGACCGTCGCGCGTCGCAGAGCATGGAGTCGGCCCTGCTCCTTATCGCGCGCACCGGCAACTCCATGACCCCGTTCATCATGCTGCCGCCCGAGGAGTGCATCGCGCTGGTCGATGCCGCCGTGGAGACCCACCCGCATCTCGGCGAGACCGCCGCCTACGTGCGCAAGGCACTGGCGTCGGTGGCCGCGCCGGTCGAGGCGCCGCGACCGTCGCACGAACTGCGCGGCTTCACGCCGACCGAACGCGCTCTGGCAGACCTGTTGCTCACGCCTCTCAGCCTCGCCGACATCGCCCGCACCCGCGGGGTGTCGTTGAACACGGTGAAGAGCCAGGTGCGGTCGATCTACCTCAAGCTCGGCGTGAGCGCCCGGCCCGAAGCGGTCGTGGAGCTGCAGCGCATCCTGGCGTGAGAACGCCGAAGGGCGGGACCCCTCTCGGAGTCCCGCCCTTCGTCTGTGTATCCGGTGCTTACCAGGACGACTTGGTCACACCGGGCAGCTCGCCGCGGTGGGCCATGTCACGGAAGCGGACGCGCGAGACGCCGAACTTCGTGAGGACACCGCGGGGGCGACCGTCGATGACATCGCGGCTGCGCACGCGCGCGGGCGACGCGTTGCGGGGGAGCTTCTGCAGACCCACGCGGGCGGCCTCGCGGGCCTCGTCGGTCGCGTTGGGGTCGACCAGGGTCTTCTTCAGCTCGGCGCGCTTCGCGGCGTAGCGCTCGACGACGACCTTGCGCTGCTCGTTGCGCGCGATCTTGCTCTTCTTAGCCATGTGCTTAGCGCTCCTCTCGGAAGTCGACGTGCTTGCGGACCACGGGGTCGTACTTCTTGAGCACGATGCGGTCGGGGTTGTTGCGGCGGTTCTTGCGCGTCACGTAGGTGTACCCCGTGCCGGCGGTCGAACGCAGCTTGATGATCGGACGAACGTCCTGAGCCTTCTTCGCCATTACAGCTTCACGCCCTTCGCCTGCAGGTCACGGACGACGGACTCGATGCCGCGGGCGTCGATGACCTTGATGCCCTTCGCCGAAACGTTGAGCTTGATGTTGCGACCCAGCGACGGAACGAAGTAGGTCTTCTTCTGCACGTTCGGGTCGAAGCGGCGCTTCGTCCGGCGGTGCGAGTGCGAGATGTTGTGACCGAAGCCGGGAACCGCTCCAGTCACCTGGCACACTGCTGCCATGGTGATGTCTCCTTCTGTACCGTGACACCGGACGGTGCCACCCAAGATCCCTTGTCTGCACCCCTTCTGAACACGACGGAAGGCCGGGATCAGGAGGAGGGATGCGAACTGCGTGCTGGAGTGCGCGCAGACAAGGGGTCAGTCTAGCACGGCGTGTCGGCTTGACCCCGCGCCCGCGGATCGGCCGAGGTCGAGGGGACCGGGATGCGCGATCACCGCGGCTCCTCCCCCGCCCCGCGCGCCGCCTCCGCGGCCCCGCGCCCCCAGCGGAAGGCCGAGACCGTGGCATCCCCCTCGATCCAGAACCGCCAGGGGAACGCGGCGGTGCCCGCGACACCGGCCACTCCCACGCGCGGCCCGCTCGCCACCGCGACCGGAGGGGTCTCACTCAGCAGCAGGAGCGCCGACGCCCCGGCACGCTCCTCGCCCGTGATCGCGTCGATGCCGTCGTGCACGGGATGCCGCAGCCCCACCGCGTCACCGAGCCGGCCGGGGCCGCGGGCCAGGTCGCGTGCGGAGCGCACGGCGCCACGGCGCTCCAGGCGCCGGCGCTCGGCGACGTGCGCCCCCTCGACGATCTCGCCGCCGCGCAGGAGCACACCGCCGGCCATCCCGTCGGGCCCGCACACCACGTTCACGCACGAGTGGATGCCGTGGCTGAGATAGACGTACAGGTGACCGGGCTCTCCCCACATCGTCGCGTTGCGCGGCGTGGGACCGCTGCGCGCGTGGGATCCGGGATCGGGCCGGTCGCCGGTCCCCAGACCGTGATACGCCTCGACCTCGGTCAGCCGCACCACGACCCGCTCGCCGCCCACGACGGTCTGCAGCAGGGCGCCGAGCAGCCGCGGCGCGACCTCGACGGGGAGGTCCGCGAGATCGGCGCGCGTCGCGGGACGCGTCACTGCGGCGGAACCTGGCACCACGACAGGTCGAACCCCTGCAGCGCGACCACCTCCTGGCCGGTGTCGACCTCGACGAGGTGCGTCAGCAGGCGCTGCGGGAGGGGCAGCTGATAGCGGTCGAAGGGGTTGTCGACCGCGCGCGGGGCGACGAGGACGGCGGCGTAGCGACCGCTCGGCGACACGCAGGTCTGCAGCACGGTGTCGGATCCGGGCACGTCGAGCAGCTGCCGCACGGTGCCGGCGTCGTCGACGTGCGCCACGATGGTCGACCGCGAGACCCCGTCCGTGCTGATGTCGGCGAACGAGCGGATCGTGCCGGCGCCGGCGCCGGGCACCGGGGTGGCGCGACCGGCGAGCCCCGGCGGGTCGACCGGCTCGACGAGCCCCTGCTCCGAGCCGTCGGTGAGGTTGATCGCTCGGATCCCCTCGAGGCGCTCGACGATCGCGATCGACGACCCCCGCGCGATGCCGTCGATCGACACGGCGCTGCCGAGCGGGGCCGCGTTGCCGCCCTGCGCATCGGTGAGCAGCAGGCGGGAGTCGAAGGTGAGCACGAGCATGCTGTCGGTGTCGGGCACGAACCGGTAATCGGCGATTCGCACGTCGCCGCCGTTGAGGCCCACCTCGGTGGGCGGGGAGTCGTCGGCCGCCGACGCCGTGAACAGGCGGCTCTCGCGTCCTCCGGTGGCGCCCAGGTCGGCATCCGAGAAGGTGAAACCGATGCGCTCGCCCCGGTCGGCCGACTGCAGGTTGGTGACGAAGCCCGGGCCCGGGAGCGCGATGTCGCGCTCGTTCTTGCCGTCGGGATCGGTCACGATCACGCGGGCGGTGTCTCCGTCGCGCACCGAGATGACGAGGTGGTTCGCGGTCGCGCGGAAGTCCTCGATGTGCGGGTGCACGAAGACGGGCAGACCCGCCTCGCCCTTCAGGTCGGTGCGGAAGATGGTGTCGCCGTCGGGGGTGCCGCGCTGCATCAGGTAGGCCTGCAGCGGCGGCGTCCGGAAGGTCTCGGTGAGGGTCGACGCGGGTCCCGCACCCAGGCCGTTCACGCCCGAGATGGTGATGCGGTAGTCGGTGTCGTCGCGCAGCGGAAGAGTGAACCGCACGCCCACGCTGCGCCCCGAGGTGTCGACGGTGAAGGGAGTGGCCGGCTCGACCTCGACCTGCGAGGGGTCGACGCTCTGCAGCGACTGGGTCGTGGTGAGGATGACGCGGGATCCGGATGCCGCGACCGCCGCAGCGGGATCCACCTGCACGTCGGTGACGCGGGGGCCCTGCGCGACGGCGACGACACCGCCCACCCCGCCCACGACGATCAGACCCACGAGCACCGCCGCGAAGGCGATCGCGAACCCGCGACCACGGCGCTTTCGCGCGCGCGAACGCCGGGAGTCGCCCGCGCGACGGGAGTCAGTACTCATAGGGGTCCGCCGGCTCGTCGATCGAGGCCACCTGATCCGCGCGCACCTCGAGCTTGCCGTCGCCGCTGGAGCGGACGGTCCCCGTGACCGTCACCCACTGGCCGGTCGAGGGGGCGTCGACCGAGGCGGCGATCGGCAGGCGCGCGGTCTGGGCGTCGATCACGCAGTGCGTGATCACCAGCCTCGTCAGATCGAACGTGGCCCCGTCGCCACCCGGGGTGATGAATCCCGTGAGCGTGACGGGCTTGCCGTCGAACGTCTCGGGGTTCGTCGCGTGCGCGAAGACGGCCGACCAGTCGCCGATGCCGAATTTCGAGGTGTCGCCCGAGGCGGCGAGCGTCACGACGTCGGAACCGGCGAACAACGGAGGAGCGCCCACGTCGCGCGAGACGGCCAGCCCGGTCGACAGCGACGCCGCCGGCGTCAGCAACACGGCGATGACCGCCCCCGAGGCCAGGACACCGCCCGTGAATGCGGCGATGCCGCCGGGCGTCAGGCGGGGACGGGCGGCGAGATGATCGTGCGCGGCGTGGTCATGCTCGTCGAGCGGGTCGCGGTGCGCGTGGTCGGCGTGGGCGAAGGCCTCGCGGCGCGCCCCGGCGGCCGCGGTCGCGTGGCCGTGCTCGTGGTCGTGTCCGTGATCGGCCTCCGCGCCCAGCGGCAACGCGAACGACGCGACCGCGCCGATCAGCGCGACGATCGACATGCCGACCGCGAACCACGCCGAGTCGGGGTTGATGTACAGCGACATGCGGCCGGTGATCCACAACGTGATCGTCGTGATCGACAGGCACGTGGTCAGGCCCACGCCGAGCCAGCGCGTGGCGAGGGAGCCCGTTCTAGACAAGGAGGTTCACCACCGTTCCCAGGGCGAAGGCGAACAGCACCACGACCACGGTCATGCCCGCGAGCACGCGGGTGGTGAAGGTCGTGCGCAGCAGCGCCATCATCTTCAGGTCGATGATCGGGCCGACGACGAGGAAGGCCACGATCGATCCGGGGGTGAAGGTCGACGCGAACGACAGCGCGAAGAACGCGTCGACGTTCGAGCACAGCGAGACCACGATCGCGAGCACCATCATCGCCGCGATCGACAGGGCCGGGTCCGACCCGATCGCCAACAGCGCGCTGCGCGGCACGAGCACCTGCACCGCCCCGGCGAGCAGCGACCCGATGATGAGGGCGGGCATGACCGAGCGCAGCTCGACGACGAACTGCGCGAGCGTGCGGCGGCCTCGGTCGCCGCGCTCCTGCACGACGATCTCGCACGTCTCGAGGAAGCGCTCGGTGAGCAGCTTGTCGGGATCCGGATGCCGGCTGTAGAGCCACCCGATGAGGTTGGCGACGAGGTACCCCCCGATGAGGCGCGCCACGAGGATGCCGTCGCTGAAGCCGAAGGCGGCGTGCGTGGAGATGATGACGATCGGGTTCACGATCGGCGCCGCCACGAGGAACGTCAACGTGTCGCTGACCCCGAATCCGCGCATGAGCAGTCCGCGCGCGAACGGCACGTTGCCGCACTCGCAGACCGGGATGAACATGCCCAGCAGCGACAGCACCGCCCGGCGCGCCCACGGCGCGCGCGGCATCCATCTCTCGATCGCCCCCGGCGGCACCCACACCTGCACGATGATCGACAGCAGCACGCCGAGGATGACGAACGGCAGCGACTCGATGAGGACGCTGAGGGCGAGGGTCAGCCCGTCCTGCGCGCGCGTGGGCAGGGGCTGCGCGAAGAAGGTCGGCGCGTAGGCGTCGACGAGGAACAGCGCCGTGACGACCACGACCCCCACGCCGAGGGCGACGAGGGTGCGGGACGCGCCCGAACGGGGGGCGCCCGAACGGGGGGCGCCCGAACGGGAGGGTGCGGAACGCCGGCCCGTGGGCGGCGCGGTGCGACTACTCGTCGCCACGCTCGCGAGCCCGGGCGCGGGCGCAGTCGGTGCACACGCCGAAGATGTCGACGACGTGCTCGGCCTCGCTGAAGCCGTGCTGGGCGGCGGTGCGCTGGGCCCACTCCTCGACGTCGGTCGCCGCGATCTCGACCGCCTTGCCGCACGAGCGGCAGATGAGGTGGTGGTGGTGACCGCGGGTCTCGCAGGCGCGGAACAGGTTCTCGCCCTCGGGGCTCTGCAGCGAATCCGCATCTCCGCGGGCCGCGAGACCTGCGAGGGTGCGGTACACCGTGGCCAGGCCGATGCCGGTGTTCTCGTCGCGCAGGGTCGCGTGCAGCGACTGCGCGCTGACGAACCCTCCGGCTCCCGACAGGGCTTCGCGCACGCGTTCGCGCTGCCACGTGTTGCGCTGGACCATGGCGGCGAGTCTAGCGAGGGGTTCGGTGAATCGGCTGGGTGCGCGACACACCCCGACGCGCGGGTGCGTCCGTCGTGGCGCGCGGGCTCAGAGCGCCCGGGTGGTGCGGTCGCGGCGCGCGCCGATGACCCGGCACACGAGGTAGATCGCGAACGAGATGGTCGTGATGTAGGGGCTCACCGGCAGGGTTCCGGCGACCGCGAGCAGCACGCCGCCCACCGCCGAGACGAAGCCGAACAGCGCCGCGAGCACCGGCACCGACAGGGGACCGGATGCCACCCGCATGGCCGCGGCGGCGGGGGTGACCAGCAGCGCCATCACCAGCAGTGCGCCGATGATGTGCACGGCGACCGCGACGATCAGGCCCAGCAGCAGCATGAACGCCAGCGACACCGCGGTCGTGGGCACGCCGCGCGCGGCCGCGGACTGCGGGTCGAGCGAGTCGAAGCGCAGCGGTCGCCAGATGAGCAGGAGGGCGATCAGCACGGCGACCCCGATGACCACCAGCCAGCCGAGCTGTGCGCTCTGCACCGACACGATCTGCCCGGTCAGCAGGCTGAAGCGCGTGGCGCTGCGCCCGTTGTAGAGCGACAGGCACAGGATGCCGACACCCAGACCGAACGGCATGAGCACACCGATGATCGAGTTGCGGTCACGCGCGCGGGCACCGAGCAGGCCGATGAGCGCGGCGGCGATGAGCGAGCCGACGATCGAGCCCGAGACGACGTCGACGCCGATGAGCAGGGCCACGGCGGCGCCCGCGAACGACAGCTCGCTGATGCCGTGCACGGCGAAGGCCATGTCGCGCTGCATCACGAACACGCCGATGAGTCCGCCGACGAGGCCGAGGACCGCTCCCGCGTACACGGAGTTCTGCACCAGCTCGAGGATGGCGCCGTACTGGCTCACCCCGCCGAACAGGGCGTCGCCGACGTCGGACCAGTTCATGCGCCGCCCTCGTCGTGGTGATGGTGGTGGGACTCGTCGGCATCCGGGGCTCCGACGACGATCAGCTGGTCACCCGCCCGCACCACGTAGACCGGGGCGCCGTAGAGCGCGGTCAGCGTCTCGGTCGTGAGCACCTCGTCGGGAGTGCCCAGGGTGAATCGTCCGTGCGCGATGTAGAGGATGCGGTCGACCTTCGACAGCACCGGATTGATGTCGTGGGTGACCAGCAGCACCGCGGCGTCGCGCTCGCGGCGATGGCGGTCGATCAGGCGCACGACGGCCTGCTGATTGGCGAGGTCGAGGCTCGTGAGCGGCTCGTCGCACAGCAGGAGGGTCGGGTCGTCGGCCAGGGCCTGACCGACGCGCAGGCGCTGCTGCTCGCCGCCCGAGAGCAGCCCGACGGGGCGGTCGGCGAACGCCGTGGCCCCGACCGCCTCGAGCAGTTCGTCGATGCGGGCGCGATCCTTCTTGCGCGACAGGGGCAGGCCGAGCCGGTGCCCGTCGACGCCGAGGCCGACGATGTCGCGGCCACGCAGCGGCGTCTCGCGCGGGAGGGGCCGCTGCTGGGGGATGTAGCCGATGCGGCGGTTGCCCGCGCGACGCACCGGGGCTCCGAGCGCCTCGATCGAGCCGGCGCTGAGCCGCTCGAGACCGAGGATCGCGCGCAGGAGGGTGGTCTTACCCGACCCGCTGGGGCCCAGGACGGCGACGAGCTCGCCGGGCTCGACCTCGAGGTCGAGCCCGGACCACAGCTCCCGGCCGCCGCGTTCGAGGGCGGCGCCGCGGATACGCAGGGGCGCTTCCGCGCTCACGCCGCCAGCGCGTCGCTCAGCGCGGTGATGTTGCTCTGCATCCACGAGATGTAAGTCTGACCGTCGGGGAGCGTTTCCGTGAACTCGATCACGGGGATGCCCTTGGCCTTCGCCTCGTCCTCGACCTGCGTGACCTCGGCCCCGCCGGTCTGCGGGTTGACGATCATGACCCTGATCTGTCCCGAGTCCAGCAGCTGGAGGGATTCGAGCAGGGTCGCCGGCGGCACGTCCTGCCCCTCCTCCACGGCCTCGCTGAACTCGTTGGGGGTGGCGTTGTCGAGGCCCGCGGCCGTGGTCAGGTACACGGGCACCGGCTCGGTCACGAAGACCTTCGCCCCGGCATCCTTGGACTCGATCTGGGCCAGCGAGTCCTCGAGCCCGGCGATCTGCTGCGTGAACGCGTCGGCGTTGGCCGTGAAGTCCGCGGCGTGGTCGGGGGCGAGGCGACCCAGTTCGTCGGCGAGCGCCGCGGTGAGGTCTTCGACGGTGTGCGGGTCGTACCAGACGTGCTCGTTGAAGCCCTCGATGTGGGCGTGGCCGTCGCCCTCGTCGTGCGCGTGATCGTCGGCGCTCGCGCTGGGCTCGGCCGAGGCGCCGTCGTCGTGGCCCTCGGCGCCCGGGTAGTCGTGGTTGTACTCGACGGCCGTGAGCACGGGGGCCGTGGTGCCGCTCGCCTCGATGAGCGACTCCATGAAGGCGTCGTAGCCGGCGCCGTTCTCGATCACGAGACCGGCGTTCTTCAGCGTCAGCTGGTCTTGCGCGCTGGCCTCGTACTCGTGCGGGTCCTGGGAGGGCGAGGTGATGATCGACTGCACGTCGACGAAGTCGCCGCCGACGGCCTCCGCGATCGAGCCGTAGACGTCGGTGGATGCCACCACCGTGACCTTGCCGCCGGAGTCGGCGGTGGAGCCGGTCGAGGTCGTGGCACCGGCGCAGCCGGCGAGGGCGAGGACGGAGACGGCCCCGAGGGCGACGGGGGCGAGAAGGCGACGGGTCATGAGGACACCGTATCGCCGCTGATAATCGTTCTCAAACTCAGCGGGTCGCACATACGACTCTCCCAGCCACGGGCCGAGGCAACTGCCGATCTGTCCCGCACGCGCCGGTGATCTCGACGTTCTGTCAGCGGCGTCACCGCCGGGAGGGTCGTTTACTGGAGCCATGACCGACACCGACCTCCCCGTCATCGCGCACTGGTTCGACGGCGCCGCCGCCGCCTCGTCGAGCGGGCGCACCGCTCCCGTGTACAACCCCGCGACCGGTGCCGTGCAGGCGCACGTCGCCCTCGCCGACGACGCCGACGTCGAGGCGGCCGTCGCCTCCGCCGAGCGCGGGTTCGCGGAGTGGAGCGGGTACTCGATCGCGAAGCGCCAGGGCGTGCTGTTCGCGTTCCGCGAGCTGCTGAACGCCCGCAAGGGCGAGCTGGCCGCGATCATCACCGCCGAGCACGGCAAGGTGCTCTCCGACGCCATGGGCGAGATCCTCCGCGGCCAGGAGGTCGTCGAACTGGCGACCGGCTTCCCGCACCTGATCAAGGGCGCCTACAGCGAGAACGCCTCGACCGGGGTGGACGTGTACTCCCTCAAGCAGCCGCTCGGCGTGGTCGGCGTCATCAGCCCGTTCAACTTCCCGGCGATGGTGCCGATGTGGTTCTTCCCCGTCGCCCTGGCCGCGGGCAACGCCGTCATCGTCAAGCCCAGCGAGAAGGACCCCTCGGCATCCCTGTGGCTCGCGCAGCTGTGGAAGGAGGCCGGCCTCCCCGACGGCGCGTTCACCGTGCTGCAGGGCGACAAGGTCGCCGTCGACGGACTGCTCACCGCCCCCGCGGTGCAGTCGATCAGCTTCGTCGGCTCCACCCCCATCGCGCAGTACATCTACGAGACCGCGTCGAAGAACGGCAAGCGCGTGCAGGCCCTGGGAGGGGCGAAGAACCACATGCTCGTGCTCCCCGACGCCGACCTCGACCTCGTCGCCGACTCCGCCGTCAACGCCGGCTTCGGCGCCGCGGGCGAGCGCTGCATGGCCGTCAGCGTCGTGCTCGCCGTCGAGCCCGTCGCCGACGAGCTCGTCGCCAAGGTCTCCGAGCGCATCGCGAAGCTGCGCATCGGCAACGGAGCGGATGCCGCCGAGCCCGACATGGGTCCGCTCATCTCCGCCCCGCACCGCGACAAGGTCTCGTCCTACGTCGACATCGCCGAGGCCGACGGAGCGACCATCGTCGTCGACGGTCGCGGCTTCACGGTCGACGGGCACGAGGACGGCTTCTTCTTCGGGCCGACCCTGCTGGATGAGGTGCCCACCACCTCGCGCGCCTACACCGAGGAGATCTTCGGCCCCGTGCTCTCCGTCGTGCGCGTGAAGACCTACGAAGAAGGACTCGCCCTCATCAACAGCGGCGAATTCGGCAACGGCACGGCGATCTTCACCAACGACGGCGGCGCCGCCCGACGCTTCCAGAACGAGGTGCAGGTCGGCATGATCGGCATCAACGTGCCGATCCCCGTCCCGGTCGCGTACCACTCCTTCGGCGGCTGGAAGAAGAGCCTCTTCGGCGACGCCAAGGCGTACGGCGTGCACGGCTTCGACTTCTTCACCCGCGAGAAGGCCGTCACCAGCCGCTGGCTCGACCCCGCCACCCACGGCGGCATCAACCTCGGCTTCCCCCAGAACACCTGACTCTCCGCCCCTGACCCCGCCGTCCGCCCGCGCGGCGGCGGGGTCAGGGCTCGAGTTCGAGCGCGGCCCAGAGCTCGGCGCGCGCGGCGAAGGTCGACAGGTCGAGACCGAGCAGCTGCTCGAGATGGGCCAGGCGCGCCTTCAGGGTGTGCCGATGGATGCCGAGGGCCCGCGCCGCGGGATCCCCGGCGCCGTTCGCCTCGAGCCACACGCGCGCGGACTCGCGCAGGCGGCGCCGCTCGGCAGGCGGCAGCGCCTCGAGGGGCTGCAGCAGCGTGCGCGCGAGCACCTCGCCCCCGCGGTCGCGGAGCATCTCCACGAGACCGCGGCCGGCGAGTTCGGCGTAGGCGCGCACCGCGCCGGGGGGTGCCTCCCGTGCCGCGTGCCCCGCACGGTCGAGCGCCACCGCCACCGCCTCGCCCTCGTCGTGGCGCGCCGTCCCGACCGACAGCCCCCGCCTCTCAGCGAGCGCCGCGAGGGGACCCTCGGCCGTCTCGCTGAGCAGCACGACGACGTCGGCACCGCGTTCCGCCGAGAACATCCGGCGCGGGTCGCTCGAGACGAGGTCGAGCTCGTCGAGCAGGCCCGACGAGTCGGCCGCGTCGCGGATCACGCCGACGACGTACGGAGCCTCGGGAAGGCCGCCCAGAGCCGCGTCGGCCGTGCGGCGGGCGGTGTCGTCGCTGCCCGCGAGCAGCATCTCGAGCACGCCCGCGCGAACCGCCCGCACCGAGCTCTGCACGTTGCGCTGCTGTTCGAGGGCGATGCTCGCGAGGGCCACGACCGTGGCGACGAGATCTTTTCCCGCGGGATCGAGCGGCTGCGAACCGCCGACGGCGAGCACCCCCCGCAGCCGCGAGCTCTGGCCGATGGTCTGCAGGAGGGCGCCTCCGGCCGCGGGCACGACCAGGCTCGCGGCCGTGCGGCGCTCGAGCAGGCGCCGCACCTCGCGACCGACCTCGGCCTCGATGTCGTCGGGGGCGGCGCGCAGGCCGGGCAGCGACAGGCGCCCGCCGACCGCGTCGTAGAGGTCGACCCAGGCCCCCAGCAGCCGGGACAGCGTGTGCAGGATCTCGCGCAGCCCGTCGTCGCGCACGGCCGCCCGCGCCACTGCCCGCTGGGCGTCGAGCAGCCACGAGAAGCGCGCGGCGCGGTCGGTGGCGATGATGTCGGCGACGAAGCGGATGATCCCGATGAACGGGGCCCGCCGGGCGATCTCGACGACCGGGAGTCCGGTCTCCTCGCCCGCGCGCACGAGCGCCTCCGGGACGCGGTCATGG
Organism: Microbacterium sp. BWR-S6Y; assembly: GCF_041379845.1. Lineage (NCBI taxonomy): Bacteria > Bacillati > Actinomycetota > Actinomycetes > Micrococcales > Microbacteriaceae > Microbacterium > Microbacterium sp. BWR-S6Y. The sequence goes on along the minus strand of NZ_JBFECV010000005.1, from coordinate 82,381 downwards.
ATGATCTCGGTCGCGAAGCCCAGCCCCGCCACCCCGTGCGCGCGCAACCGCCGGCAGTAGGCGACGGCGTCGGCGGCATCCGGATCCGCGGAGAACTGGGCGCCGTTGGTCAGCAGCAGCGTGCCGGGCTCGAGCCAGGGCGTGGGATCGAGCAGGTCGGAGCTGTGCACCCACGACAGCGGCCGCTCGAGCACCTCGTCGTCGAGGGCCGTGAGCACGCGCAGAGGGAACGAGCCCTCGTCGAGCAGGTGATGGAGCGTGGCGGGCATTCGGGCCAAACTGTCGATGGAGAGCCCAGATTAGCGACACATCGGCACTCCCCACCCGCGGGCGCGCGACGCACACTGGTGGCATGACCACCGCTGCCACGACCACCCGCAACGCCGAGATCCGCGAGCGCGACCACCGGAGCGTCTTCCACTCGTGGTCGGCGCAGCGCACGCTCGCCCCCCTCCCCCTCGCGGGCGGATCGGGCGTGGAGGTGTGGGACGCCGACGGCCGCCGCTACCTCGACTTCTCGAGCATGCTCGTCAACGTCAACATCGGCCACCAGCACCCCCGCGTCGTCGCGGCCATCCAGGAGCAGGCGGCGACCCTCACCACCGTCGCGCCCGCGCACGCGAACGAGATGCGTGCGCACGCCGCCGAGCTCGTGCTGAAGCGGGCGCCCGAGGGGTTCTCGAAGGTCTTCTTCACCAACGGCGGGGCGGATGCCAACGAGAACGCGATCCGCATGGCGCGCCTGGCCACGGGCCGCGACAAGATCGTGTCGCACTACCGCTCGTACCACGGCAACACGGGAGCGGCCATCGTCGCCACCGGCGACTGGCGCCGGATGCCGAACGAGTACTCGCGCGGACACGTCCACGTCTTCGGGCCGTACCTGTACCGCACCGAGTTCTGGGCCGAGACGCCCGAGGAGGAGACCGCGCGGGCCCTCCGTCACCTCGAGCGCACCGTGCAGGCGGAGGGGCCCGACACCATCGCGGCGTTCCTCTTCGAGACCATCCCCGGCACGGCCGGCATCCTGGTGCCCCCGCCCGGCTACCTGGCCGGCGTGCGGGAGATCGCCGATCGCTACGGCATCCTGCTCATCCTCGACGAGGTCATGGCGGGCTTCGCGCGGGCCGGGGAATGGTTCGCCTTCGACGCGTTCGACGTGCGTCCCGACCTCATCACCTTCGCCAAGGGCGTGAACTCCGGGTACGTGCCGGTCGGCGGGGTCGTGATCTCGGATGCCGTTGCCCGGGTGTTCGACGACCGCGTCTTCCCGGGCGGACTGACGTACTCGGGTCACCCGCTCGCGGCGGCCTCGATCGTCGCCGCGCAGGAGGCGATGGCCGAGGAGGGCGTGATCGAGAACGCGCGCCGCATCGGCACCGACGTGATCGGTCCGCGCCTGAAGCAGTTGGCCGAGGACTCGCCGCTCGTGGGCGAGGTGCGCGGGCGCGGCGTCTTCTGGGCGGTCGAGCTGGTCGCCGACCCGCAGACGCGCGAACCGCTCCCCGCCGCCCGCGTCGGGGCGATCAAGGCCGCGATGCTCGAGAAGGGCGTGCTCGGCTTCTTCGCCGACAACCGCGTGCACGTCGTTCCGCCCGCCGTGATCGGCGACGCCGACGCGCACCGCGGCCTCGACGTGCTGACCGAGGTGCTGGCGGCGGAGGCGGACCGGGGCTGACGCCGACGCCTCCGCGCGACGGCGACCAGCCCCGCGGGGGCCACTCGCAGGCGATACCGTCTCCGTCTCGATCGAGCTTGCGGCTGTAGCCGGGCTGACCGGCGTAGATCGGCGCGACTCCGGCGGCACGCGCCTCACTGCAGTTCGCGTAGTACACGTCGGGAGCCGGGGCGGGTGCCTCCACGACCGGGGCCGGCGCCTCCACGACCGGGGCTGGAGCGGGCTCCGCGGGCGCCGGAGCCGGCTCCACGACCACCGGCTCGGGCGCGACGACCGGCTCGGGCTCCACGACCGGAGCGGGAGCCGGTGCCGCGAAACTCGAGGTCGGCAGGGTCTGGTCGGGGCACGCCCCGAGCACGCGGGCCATGGCGTCGCGTTCCGCAGTGGTGACCCAGAGCCCGTAGGTCGCCTTCACCGCGATCTGCGTGGCGACGTAGGTGCAGCGGAAAGACTTCTGCGCCGGGAGCCACGTGGCGGCATCCCCGTCGCCCTTCTGCGCGTTGGCCGATCCGTCGACGGCGAGCAGGTTCAGGGGGTCGTTGGCGAAGCTGGCGCGCTGGTCGGCCGTGAGCTGCTGGGCGCCCTTCTGCCAGGCGTCCGAGAGCGCCACGACGTGGTCGATCTGCACGAGTTCGGAGGTCCCCTGGCCGCGGACGAAGGCGATGCTCGCGCCCGTGTACGGGTCGGCGAGCGTCCCGGCGGTCACGCGGCAGGTGCCCGCGCGCACGGCATCCGTCAGATCCCGACCGAGGATGTCATTGCGGGTGTCGCAGCCGTTGCGGTCGACATCGAGCCAGCGCTTGCCGAACTCGTCGCGGTCGTAGCCCGTCCGAGGTGCGCGCCCCTTCACCGCCAGGGTGTCGAGCACCGCGAGCGCGGTCTTGTCGGCGGTGGCCGAGGCGTCGGCGACGGTTGCCGCCTGCCCCGCGAACGCGGCGAGGGCGGCCTGGTCGTCGGCGAAGGGGGTGGCGGATGCCGTGGCTGCGGGCGTGCGGTCGGGTGACGCCGACGCGGAGGCGACGTGTACCGTCTGAGCGGCCGGGGTCGTCTTCGCGGGCGAGGTGACCGTGGTGATGCTTCCCGCGACGGCGAAAGCGACGACGGCGGCGACCGTCCAGATCGCCGCGCTCGAGCGCGAACGGAAGCGCAGCCAGGTCGGGGTGTTGCGCGCGAGCGCGACGATCCCGGTGATGAGCACCACGAGGGCGACCATCGCGACGAAGGGGGCGAGCAGCCAGAGGGCGACGAGCAGCACGAGTCCCGCCACGATCCAGCCCCAGGTCGGCACGCGGGAGGTCCAGCCGCGCGCCTCACGGCGGGTCGCCGGCGGCGGCGCGGTGGTCACGATGGGAGCGGGCGGCAGCGGCGCCACGTCGTTCGTCCACTGTCGGCCGTCCCACCAGCGGAGGCGACCGGGGACCTCGGTGTCGGGGTACCACCCCGGCGTCGCATTGGTCACGCGGCCACCGCCGCACTCATTCGCAGCTCTGCATTCCGGAATCGCATGGATTCCCCTTCCCCCCGGCGGACAACCTCGCGAGTCTATTCAGGGGAATGCAGGCCGCCCGACCGCGCCGACCGCACCGGGACGGATTGCGCACGCACGATGCGCCGGTGGGAAATGTCGAGACGGAATCGATACCGGGCGCGCGGCCGTATGCCCCGGCATCCGCTCATCGGACGGGGCGCCGATCGGACGCGAGGTCAGCTCCCGGCCGGTGCGCGGCGCCGGGTGCGCCACGCCCTCCACGCCCCCGTCGACCAGAGCGCCCAGATCACCAGGAGCGGCTGGAAGAGCAGGCGGATGCCGCGGGCGAGGTCGGTGTCGAGGCCGAAGGCGTCGGTGCCCCGGACGAACTGCTCGACGTTGCCCGGGAAGATCGCGACGAAGAAGGCCGCGACGATCCAGCCGACGGCGACGCGCCACCGGCGGAGGACGAGGAGGGCGAGGCCCAGCGCGATCTCGACGACCCCGGATGCCACCACCGTGACGTCGACCGGGAGCGGCAGCCACGACGGCACCTGCGCGACGAACGCCTCGCGCGCGAACGTGAGGTGCGCGGTGCCGGTGAACACGAGCGCCGCCCCGAGCAACCAGCGGGCGAGGGTGCGCGGAAGGCTCATGTTCCGAGGGTAGGCGGACTCTCGAGGGGAGGCGGGGCGCGCGGTCGCGCGGTGGGACGGCGCATGCGAGCGCGGGCGCGAGCGGGCAGGCGGGCGCGGGCGGGCGGCCTTGCCCGCGCCCGGGCGTCAGCGCCGCAGGATGCGCTGGGCGAGCGTGTTGCCGAGCAGCTGACCGGCCTGCACGATCACGACGATGATCGCGACCGTCACCCACGTCGCCTGCTGGTTGAACTGCTGGTAGCCGTAGATGATGGCGAAGTTGCCGAGCCCGCCGCCGCCGATGTACCCCGCCATCGCCGACATGTCGACGACCGCGATGAACATGAACGTGTAGCCGAGGATCAGCGGCGCGAGGGCCTCGGGGATGACGACCCCGAAGAGCACGCCTATGCGCCGCGCGCCCACGGCCCGGGCCGCCTCGACGGTGCCGGGGTCGACCGCGACGAGGTTCTGCTCGACGACGCGGGCGATCACGACGGTGGCCATGATCGTGATCGGCACGATCGCGGCATCCGTCCCCAGGGTGGTCCCCGTCACCGCGCGCGTGACCGGGGCCACGGCGGTGAGGAAGATGATGAACGGGATCGGCCGGATGAGGTTGATCACGAGGTTCGCGACGAAGAAGACGACGCGGTTCTCGAAGAGGTTACCTGGCCGCGTGGCGTACAGCACCGCGCCGATGATCAGCCCCGCGACTCCGGCGATGAGCAGCGAGACGGCGACCATGTAGACGGTCTCGCCGATCGACTGCAGCAGTACCGGGGTGAGGGTGTCCCACTTGTTCACGCGCGCACCTCCCCCGCCGGCAGCACGACGTCGGTGTGCGCGCGCAGCTCCGCGACGACCGGGGCGAGATCGTCGGCGTGCACGCGGTAGGTGAGGGTTCCGAGCTGCTTGCCGAGCACGTCCGTGACCCCGCCGTAGACGACGGAGTGCCGAGCGCCGTGGCGGTGGAAGACCGCCGAGACGTCTTCGCTCGAGAACTCGTTGATCTCGACGCTCACGAGCTCTCCCCCGCCGGCGGCGAGCGCCGACAGCGCCTCGCCCGAGGGCACCCCCTGCGTGACGGCGGCGACGAAGCGCTTCGTCAGCTCGGCGCGGGGGTGCGCGAAGACGCGGTACGTGTCGCCGCTGTCGACGACACGGCCGCCGTCCATCACGATGACCTGGTCGCACAGCTCGTGCACGATCGAGATCTGGTGCGTGATGACGACGATCGTGATGCCCAGGCGCCGATTGATTTCGCGCAGCAGGTCGAGCACTTCGGCCGTGGTCTGCGGGTCGAGGGCGCTGGTGGCCTCGTCGGCGAGCAGGATGCGGGGGTCGGTCGCGATCGCGCGGGCGATGCCGACCCGCTGCTTCTGGCCGCCCGACAGGCGCCGCGGATACTGCTTCGCCTTGTCCCCGATGCCGACGAAGTCGAGCAGTTCCGCGACCCGCTTGTCGCGGTCGGCTTTCTTCCAACCCGCCACCTTGAGCGGGTAGGCGACGTTGGCCGCGACCGTGCGCGAGGTGAAGAGGTTGAACTGCTGGAAGATCATGCCGACGCGGCGCCGCAGGTCGCGCAGCGTCGCCTCGGTGGCATCCCCCACGTCCACGCCGAGCACCTTCACGGTGCCCGACGTGGGCTGCTCGAGCCCGTTGAGCAGTCGCACGAGCGTGGACTTGCCCGCGCCCGAGTAGCCGATCACGCCCACGATCGACCCCTCCTCCACCGTCAGCGACACGTCGTCGACGGCGGTGGTGGAGGAGCGGCGATCGGTGCGGAAGCTCTTCGTGACGCCCCGCAGCTCGATGACGGAGGTCATCCGTTCTGGGCCTTGAGGGCGTCTTCCAGGCTCGCCAGCTCGTCCTGCAGCTGCGCGCCCGTCCACTCGGTCTTGAACTGCAGGTTGCCCTGGTTCAGCTCGGTGACCGCGGCTTCGACCTCGGGCGAGTGGTAGGCCTCGACGAGCTTCTCCCAGCGCGGGTCGTCCTTCTTGTCGTCGCGGGTGACGAAAGCGTTGATGTAGGGCGCGAGCTGGGGGTTGTTCAGGTCTTCCTTGAAGATGATGAGGTCGTCGCCGAGCCCGCCCTTCTGCGCCTGCGTGTTGTTGACGATCGCGGCCTGCGCGCTGCCGTCCTCGAGCGCGGTGACCGTCTGGTTGGTGTCGACCGGCAGCAGCTCGACCTTCGAGGTCTCGATGTCGGCGGGCGTCGAGAAGGCGTTGCCACCGTCCTTGAGGGTGAGCAGCCCCGCCGTCTGCAGGTTGAGCAGGCCGCGCGCGAGGTTCGTGGGGTTGTTCGGGATCGCGACCTTCGCCCCCTCGGGCAGGTCCTTCACGTCGGTGTACTGCTCCGAGTAGAGGGCGAGCGGGTACACCGCGGTGGCGCCGACCGGCACGAGCGAGCCGTTGTTCTCGACGTTGAACTGCGACAGGTAGATGAGGTGCTGGAAGAGGTTCACGTCGAGCTCGCCGTCCTGCACGCCCTGGTTGAGCTGAACGCCGTCGTTGATGGTGCGCACCTCCAGGTCGATGCCCTCGCTCGCGAGCTTCTGCTTCAGCACCGTCCAGTGCGCCTCGTTGCCGTCGTCGGCGCCCAGCACGATGCGCGAGGAGTCGTCGGAGGATGCCGCTCCCCCGGCGCAGCCGGTGAGGGCGAGCAGGAGGGCGGCGGTGGAGGCGCCGAGGATCGTGGCCAGGCGCGGGAGGCGGTGCGAAGTCATGGGACCACGTCAACATGCGCACGGCCGGGGCCCAAACCGTGCCGTTACGGGTGGTAACGGGTCGTCACCGGGCGTAACGGATTGGGCGGATGCCGAGATCTCGGCGAGGATCGCGCGGCCCGCCGCACCGCGGGGGGCGGATAGCCTGGACAGCGATGTCACGGGATGAGAACGCGCGGAAGAGATTGTCCCGGAACAGCCCCCAAGGTCTGGTCGTCGCCATCCTGGCCCTCGCGGGACTGTGCTCGTCGTTCATGTTCACCCTCGTGGTGCCGATCCAGTCGCAGTTGCCGCAGCTGCTGAACGCGTCGCGCGACGACACCGCGTGGGTCGTGACCTCGACACTGCTCGCCGCGGCCGTGATCACGCCGATCGCAGGTCGCCTCGGCGACATGTACGGCAAACGGCGCATCGTGCTCGTGCTGCTGGTCGTCATGATCGTCGGCTCGGTCATCGCGGCGCTGTCGGCCGGCATCATCGGCATGATCATCGGTCGCGCCCTGCAGGGCGCCATCGTGGGCGTCGTCCCGCTCGGCATCTCGATCATGCGCGACGTGCTGCACGAGAACCGCGTCGACAGCGCCATCGCGCTCATGAGCGCGACGCTCGGCGTCGGCGGCGCGCTCGGCCTGCCGATCAGCGCGCTCGTGGCCGAGAACACCGACTGGCACTGGCTGTTCTGGATCGCCGGCGGCCTCGGCGCGATCGTGTTCGCGCTGATCCTCTGGATCGTGCCGGTGAGCGTGCTGCGCACCGCCGGCCGCTTCGACTACCTCGGTGCCGTCGGTCTCGCCCTCGGTCTCATCGGCATCCTGCTGGCCGTGTCGCGCGGTAACACCTGGGGATGGACGTCGCCGCTGACGCTGTCGCTCGCGATCGGCGGTGTCGTCGTGCTGCTGCTGTGGGGATGGTTCGAGCTCCGCGTCGACAATCCCCTCCTCGACCTGCGGGTCGCCGCCCGCCGCCCCGTGCTGCTGACCAACCTGGCATCCGTCGCCATGGGCTTCGCCCTGTTCACCTCGAACGTCGCGTACCCGCAGATGCTCGAGCTACCGGTCGCGACGGGGGTGGGACTCGGGCTGTCGCTGCTGGCCGCGAGCCTGGTCGTCATGCCCTCGGGCCTGGTGATGATGGTGCTCTCACCCATCTCGGGCACGCTCGCGCGCACGATCGGACCCCGCGTACTGCTGATCGCGGGCGCGATCTCGCTCATCGTCGCCTACGGGTTCAGCCTGGTGTTCTCCAGCGAGGTCTGGCACTTCGTCGTGGCGAACATCCTCATCGGCTTCGGCATCGGGTTCGGCTACGCGGCCATGCCGATGCTGATCATGCGCGCCGTCCCGCCCAGCGAGACGGGCGCGTCGAACGGTCTCAACGCGCTCGCGCGCTCTCTCGGGACGAGCACCGCCGCGGCGATCGTCGGAGTCGTGCTCGCGACGCTGTCGACCGGCGACGCCGAGACGCGCGTGCCCACCGCGCAGGCGTTCCAGGTGTCGTTCCTGCTGGGCATCGGAGCGGCCGCGGTCGCGCTCGTCCTGGCGCTGCTGATCCCGACGCGGCCGTCCACCGCCGAGAAGCACCCCTCGCTGCCGGGCTAGTCCTCGATCGAGGGCCGCCGGCGGCGGCGCAACCACGCCGACAGCCGCGCGGTGTGACGGTCGGTGAACTCGTTCGACAGCTTGAGCGCCTCCGCGCCGATGTCGGCGCCGTCGTCGATCGCGCGGAGCGCGCGCAGGGCGCGTTGCTCCGGGCTGTCCGGTTCGGGGTCCATGCGGTCCACGGTACGCGCCCGTCAGCGGCGCAGCCTCAGTCCAGCAGCAGCGCCGGCTCCTCCAGAACGGATGCCACGTCGGCGATGAACCGCGAGATCCCGTCTCCGTCGACCACGCGGTGATCGAACGAACCCGACACCGTGGTCACCCAGCGCGGGCGCACCTCGCCGTCGACGACCCACGGCTTCTGCCGGATCGCGCCGAGGGCGATGATGCCGGCCTCGCCGGGGTTGATGATCGGGGTCCCGGCATCCACGCCGAAGACGCCGATGTTCGTGATCGTGAACGTGCCGCCGGTCTGGTCGGCGGGGCTGGTCTTGCCCTCGCGCGCGGTGAGGGTGAGGTGCTCGAGCGCCTTGGCGAGCTCGCGCGTCTTCATCGCCTGCGCGTCCTTGATGTTCGGAACGAGCAGGCCGCGCGGGGTCGCCGCGGCGATGCCGAGGTTGACGTAGTGGCGCACGCGGATCTGCGCGCCGTCCTCGGTGTCGACCCAGGCGGCGTTGATCATCGGCGTGCGGCGGAGCGCCCAGATCACGGCGCGCGCCATGATCAGCAGCGGCGAGATCTTCACGTCGGCGAAGTCGGGCGAGGCTTTGAGGCGCTTGACGAGCTCCATCGTGCGCGAGGCGTCGACGTCGACCCACACCGATACGTGCGGCGCCGAGTACGCGCTCGAGGTCATCGCGTTGGCGGTGGCCTTGCGCACGCCGCGGACGGGGATGGATTCCTCGCGAGCGTCGTCGAGCAGGGCGGTCGGGGCGGGCGCGGCGACCGGGATCGTCTCCTCGCGCACGGCGCCCCACTCGGGCGTCTCGATGTTGCGGAAGACGCTCGCCTGCTCGGCGTGCTTCACGACGTCGTCGCGGGTGACCTCGCCCGCGGGGCCGCTGGGCGTCACGGCCGACAGATCGACCCCGAGGTCGCGCGCGAGCTTGCGGATCGGGGGCTTGGCGACGACACCGACCGATGCCTTCACCGGACGCTCGGCGGGCTTCCGACGACGTGACGACACCGCACCTCCCGTGCCGTATCCCACGAGGACCGCGCCGCCGGGGTCGCTGGGCTCCGGAACGGTGACGGGCTCGGCCGGCGCCGGGGCGGCGGCATCCGCTGCCCCGATCGTGATGATCGGCGCTCCGACCTCGACCGTGGAGCCCTCGGATGCCAGCAGCTCGCCGACCGTGCCGGAGTACGGCGACGGCAGCTCGACGAGCGACTTGGCCGTCTCGATCTCGACGATCACGTCGTTGACGGCGACGGTGTCACCCGGGGCGACGCGCCACTGCACGATCTCGGCCTCGGTGAGGCCCTCTCCGACGTCGGGGAGGACGAAGGTCTGCTCGGTCACGGTGGTGTCCTTTGCTCGCGAGACGTCATTCCGCTGACGAAACGGTGACGGGCTGTCGCCATTTCGTCAGCGAGATGCAGTCTCGCGGTTCATGGCGGGGAGAGGAAGAGCGGGTCAGTACGCCAGAGACCGGTCGACGGCCTCGAGGATGCGGTCGGCGTCGGGCAGGTAGGTGCCCTCGAGCTTCGCGGGCGGGAAGGGCACGTCGAACCCCGACACCCGCAGCACGGGCGCCTCGAGAGCGAAGAACGCCTTCTCCATCACGGTCGCGGCGATCTCGGAGCCGAGCGAGGTGAAGCCCGGCGCCTCCTGCGCGTAGACCATGCGGCCGGTGCGGCGCACCGAGTCCAGCAGCGGACCGTAGTCGACCGGCGACAGCGAGCGCAGGTCGATGACCTCGCAGCTCGTCCCCTCGCTCTCGGCCAGGGCCGCGGCCTGCAGCAGCGTCGTGACCATCGCGCCGTGGCCGACGAGGGTCACGTCGGTACCGCGACGCACGATGCGGCTCGCGTGCAGCGGGAGGGCGGGAGCCTCGAGATCGACCTCGCCCTTCTGCCAGTACTTCGCCTTGGGCTCGAGGAAGACGACCGGGTCGGGCGAGTCGATCGCCTGCTGGATCATCCAATAGGCGTCGTTCGCGTTCGAGGGGCTGACCACGCGCAGACCCGCGGTGTGCGTGAAGTACGCCTCGGGGCTCTCCTGGTGGTGCTCGACCGCGCCGATGTGTCCGCCGTAGGGGATGCGGATGACGACGGGCATGCGCACCGCGCCCTCGTGGCGGTTCGTGATCTTCGCCAGCTGCGAGGTGATCTGGTCGAAGGCGGGGAAGACGAAGCCGTCGAACTGGATCTCGAGCACCGGGCGGAAGCCGCCCATCGCGAGACCGATCGCGGTGCCGACGATCCCCGACTCGGCCAGGGGCGAGTCGATGACGCGGCGCGGGCCGAAGTCCTTCTGCAGCCCCTCGGTCACGCGGAAGACGCCGCCGAGCGGGCCGATGTCCTCGCCCATGAGCAGGACGCGGTCGTTCGTGTCGAGCGCGCGGCGCAGGCCCGCGTTGAGGGCGCGGCTGATCGGAAGGTTCTCGGTCACTGCGCTCCCCCTTCCATCGAGGCCTCGTAGTCGTCGAGCCAGCGCTGCTCCTCGGCGATCAGCGCGTGCGCCTCGGAGTACACGCTCTCGAACATGTGCGAACGCGGGATCGAGCCGAGCTCGTTGGTGCGCACGCGCACGTCGTCGGCGAGCGCGCGGCCCTCGGCATCCGCGTCGTCGAAGAACTGCTGCGAGGCGCCGCGTCCCTCGAGGTACGCGCGCATGCGGGCGATCGGGTCGCGACCGGCCCACGCCTTCTCTTCGTCGGACGTGCGGTACTTCGTGGGGTCGTCGCTGGTGGTGTGCGCGCCCATGCGGTAGGTCATCGCCTCGATCGCGCGGGGGCCGGAGCCTGCGCGCGCCTCGTCGAGGGCGGTCTTCGACACGGCGTAGCTGGCGAGCACGTCGTTGCCGTCGACCTGGAGGCTCGGGATGCCGTAGCCCTCACCGCGCTTGTACAGCGGCGAGCGCGACTGCGTCGCGACGGGCACCGAGATCGCCCACTGATTGTTCTGCAGGAAGAACACCTCGGGGGTCTGGAAGCTCGCGGCGAACACCATCGCCTCGTGCACGTCGCCCTGGCTCGAGGCGCCGTCGCCGTAGTAGACGATGACGGCCTCGTCGCGCTCGGGGTCGCCGCTGCCGCTCTTGCCGTCGAACACCAGGCCCATCGCGAGGCCCGTGGCGTGCAGCGTCTGCGCGCCGAGCACGAGCGTGTAGATGTGCGTGTTGCCGTTCTTCGGGTCGGTCGGGTCCCACCCGCCGTGGGTGAGTCCGCGCATGAGCCGGATGATGTCGAGCGGGTCGACGCCGCGGATGCGGGTGACCACGTGCTCGCGGTACGAGGGGAAGATGTGGTCCTGCGAGCGCGCGGCGCGGGCGGATCCGACCTGCGCGGCCTCCTGCCCGAAGGACGGCGGCCAAAGGGCCAGCTGCCCCTGGCGCTGCAGGTTGGTGGCCTGCACGTCGAACGCGCGGATCGAGACCATGTCGCGGTAGAAGGTCTCGAGCTCGGCGTCGGTGAGGGCGTCGATGAGCGGCAGGTAGCGCTCGGCGGCGGGCGTGGGGGCCAGCGTGCCGTCGGCTGCCAGAACGCGCACGAGAGCGGGGTCGTCGAGCGGGGTCATGCACCCACGCTAACGCGCGGCCCATGCGTGAGACCGCATGAGGTGCACAACGGATGCCGCGAACCGGGGTCGGAATGCGACAAAACGCCCTCCTAGGTGACGGGGATGTATCGCACCGCGATGATCCGCGCCGGGTCGTCGCCCAGAGCGTGAAGTCCGAGGGTGCGTCCCGTGAAACCTCCCGCGACCTCCGTGGAGAGGTAGCGACCGTCCCACTGCGCGAGTCGGCGTTCACCCGCGGCGTCGATCACGCCGAAGCGGAGGTCGTCTGGACCGTCGGTGGTGGCATCCACCGCCTCGACGACCAGCGTCACGATCTCACCGTCGGCGCGGCCCGCGTCGTCGCGGGTGCGGAGCGGGCCGATCCGCGCGGCGACCGACAGGGCTCCGGCCTCGAGCCGCACCTCGTACCAGTGCCGCTCGTCGAGGCGCACCCGCAGAGCGACCGCGCCCGCGGTGGCGTCGACGCGCGCCTCGTACCTCCACCGCGGGTCGCGCGTACGCACCGACAGGGCCGCGGGCGCTCGGTCGGCGGCATCCGTCCGTCGCAGCCGCATACCCGCTCCCGGGGCGGTCTCGGCGAACGCGGAGGGCGCGGGGCCGGGCGAGATCCAGCGCGGATGCAGCGGTCCGGCGAAATCGTCGTCGAACGCGGTGTCGGTCGAGGTCGGCAGCACCTCGGCGGTGTCGACCACGGGCCACCCGTCCACCCAGTCGACGCGGGCGAGGAAGGTCTCGCGGCCGTTGACGTGGAACGACGGGCTGAACCCGCGCGGGCGCACGCCGAGGTAGACCATCGCCCACGATCCGTCGGCGTTCTCGACCAGGTCGGCGTGGCCGGTGTTCTGCACGGGCGAGGACGTGCTGCGTCGACTGAGGATCGGATTGGCCGGGCCCGCCTCGAACGGCCCCTCGATCGCGCGCGACCGGGCGATCGAGACGGCGTGCCCGCGCTCGGTGCCGCCCTCGGCGATGAGCAGGTACCACCAGCCGTCGCGGCGGTAGAGGTGCGGGCCCTCGGGGTGGGCGAGCCCCGTCCCTTCCCACACGGCGCGCGGGGGCTCGAGCACCTCGGCGCGCGCGAGGTCGACGCGCGCCTGCGCGATGACCGGCAGCGCCCCGCCGTCGGGGCGGAGCGCCGGGTCGAGGCCGCAGTACGTCAGCACGCACGTGCCGTCGTCGTCCCAGGCGAGGTCGGGGTCGATCCCGCCGAGGCCCGTCAGCACGATCGGGTCGGACCACGGACCCGCGGGGTCGGTGGCGGTGACGACGAACTGCTCGCCGGGGGCGTCGACGTTCGTCGTCACGAGCCAGAAGACGCCGTCGCGGTGGCGCAGGGTCGGGGCGTAGATCCCCCGGCTCGGACCCGACGCCCCGGCCGCGAACTGGCTCTCCCGCTCCAGGGCGTTGCCGAGCTGCGTCCACGTGCGCAGGTCGCGGCTGTGCCAGATCGGGATGCCGGGGGCGTACTCGAACGACGAATTCGCGAGGTAGTAGTCGTCGCCGACCCGGCACACCGAGGGGTCGGGGAAGAATCCCGGGATGACCGGGGTCGTGGCGGCGTCTCGTCGGCCGCCACGCTCTACGCTCACGCCCGCGCGGTCGGGGAGGTGGCCGCCGCGACCTCGACGACGCGGTCGAGCGACTCCTCTTCGCCGATGGACACGCGGATGCCGTCACCCGGGAACGGACGCACGATGAGACCCGCCTCTTCGAACGCCGCCGCGACCTCGGCCGTGCGCTCGCCCGCCGCGAACCAGACGAAGTTGCCCTGGGCGTCGGGGACGTCCCAGCCCGTCTCGCGCAGGCGCTCGACGAGACGGTCGCGGCGCTCGGCGATCACGGCGACGCGGTGCAGCAGCTCGCTCTCGGCGTCGAGGCTCGCCAGCGCCGCGGCCTCGCCGGCGGCCGTGACCGACAGCGGGATCGCGGTGCTGCGTGCGGCGTCGAGCACGCCGGTATGACCGATCGCGTACCCGACGCGCAGACCCGCGAGGCCGTAGGCCTTCGAGAAGGTGCGGAGCACCACCACGTTCGGACGCGCGAGCACGGCGCGCACGCGGCCGCCCTCGACCGAGGCGGTGTCGGTGACGAACTCGGCGTAGGCCTCGTCGAGCACGATGAGCACGTCGCGCGGCACGCGGTCGACGAAGGAGACGAAATCGTCGTACCCCACCGTCGGGCCGGTGGGATTGTTGGGGCTGCACACGATGATCAGGCGCGTGCGCTCGGTGACGGCATCCGCCATCGCCGGGAGGTCGTGACGGAAATCGGCGGTCAGAGGCACCTGCACGCTGGTCGCCCCGGCCACGGCCACCAACGACGGGTAGGCCTCGAAGGAGCGCCACGCGTAGACGACCTCGTCGCCGGGACCCGAGGTGGCCAGCAGCAGCTGGGCGAGGATCGAGACGCTGCCGGCGGCCACGTGCACCTCGTCGGCGGAGACGCCGTAGCGCGCGGCCAGACGCTCGCGCAGGCGCGCGGCGGTGGCATCCGGGTAGCGGTTGAAGGCACCGGCGGCGCGGACCGCGTCGAGCACGCCCGGGAGGGGTTCGAAGGGGTTCTCGTTGCTCGACAGCTTGAACGCGTCGGGGCTCGCCTGCTTGCCCTGCCGATACGCGGGCAGCGCGGCGATCTCGGGACGGATACGGGGCAGGACCGGGTCTTCGCTCACCCCGCGAGCCTAACCGCGAGACCCGCCCGCGCGTCAGGGCCGATTCCTCCCCAGGGGACAATGCCTGCCGCACGGCGACGGCGCGTGCCACGATGAGGCATGCGCTTCGTCGTCCGCGTCGCCGTCAACGCCTTCGCCATCTGGATCGTCACCCTGCTGCCCGCGCTGCAGGTGCGGCTGATCCCCTTCGCCCCGGGCGAATGGCTGCAGGTCGCCCTGACCCTGCTGCTGGTCGGGCTGATCTTCGCGCTGGTCAACACGATCGTCGGCACGGTCGTGAAGGTCGTCGCGATCCCGCTGTACATCCTCACCCTCGGGCTGATCTCGCTGATCATCAACGGTTTCCTGCTGTGGCTGACCGCGATCATCACCGAGAACTGGGACTGGGGCCTGCGCACGGGCGAGTTCTGGCTGACGGTCGTCGCGGCGCTGCTCATCGGCATCATCAACGCCGTGCTCGGCGGCATCCTGCGCCCCCGACGCGACGACCGCGCTCGACGGTGACGGCCGCAGCGCGCAGCCGACTGATGCGCGCGGCGCTCTTCCCCGCCATGATGGAGGGATGACCGCGAGTGCCGACGCGCCCTTCCGCGTCGTGTTCGTCTGCAGCGGCAACATCTGCCGGTCGCCGATGGCCGATGTGGTCTTCCGGCGCATCGCCGAGACGTCCGGCCTGGGGGCCCACGTCGCCTCGAGTTCGGCCGGGACGGGCGACTGGCACGTCGGCGAGCGCGCCGACCATCGCACCCTCGCCGCGCTCGACCGCCTCGGGTACGACGGATCCGCGCATCGCGCGCGGCAGTTCCAGTTCGCCGACTTCGACCGCAACGATCTCGTCGTCGCTCTCGACCGCAGCCACGAGCGCGTGCTGCGCGGATGGGCGCGCACCGACGACGACGCCGACAAGATCGCCCTGCTGCAGTCGTTCCTGCCCGATGCCGAGACCCTCGACGTGCCCGACCCCTACTACGCGGGCCCGCCGATGTTCGACGAGGTGCTCGGTATGATCGAACGCGCCAGCCGCGCCCTGTTCCGGCAGCTCGAGCCCGCCATCCGTTCCGCGGGCTGACCTTTTCGCGCGACCCCCGGGAGACCCGTGTCCGCTCTGCCTCCGCAGCCCCTCAGCCCCCTCGACGGTCGGTACTTCGGCGTCGTGTCCGAACTCGGCGACTACCTGTCGGAGGCGGGCCTGAACCGCGCCCGCGTCGAGGTCGAGGTCGAGTGGCTGCTCGCCCTCACCGACCGCTCGCTGTTCGGCACCTCGCCGGTCTCCGACGCCGACCGCGCGAAGCTCCGCGCGCTCTACGAGGAGTTCGGCGCCGACGAGATCGCGTGGCTGAAGGAGAAAGAGGCGGTCACGCGTCACGACGTGAAGGCCGTCGAATACCTCGTGCGCGACCGCCTCGACACCCTCGGGCTCACGGGGCTCGCCGAGCTCACGCACTTCGCCTGCACGAGCGAGGACATCAACTCCACCGCCTACGCCCTCACCGTGCAGCGCGCGGTCGAGCGCGTGTGGCTGCCGAAGCTGCGCGCGGTCACGGCCGCCCTCGCCGAGCTCGCCGTGCAGCACCGCGACGCCGCGATGCTCTCGCGAACGCACGGCCAGCCCGCCACGCCCACGACGATGGGCAAGGAGATCGGCGTCTTCGCGTGGCGCCTGGAGCGCGTCATCCGTCAGCTGGATGCCGGGGAGTACCTCGCGAAGTTCTCCGGCGCGACCGGCACCTGGTCGGCGCACGTCGCCGCCGAGCCCGACGTCGACTGGCCGTCGCTGACGCGGGAGTTCATCGAGTCGCTGGGCCTGGGCTTCAACCCGGTCACCACGCAGATCGAGTCGCACGACTGGCAGGTCGAGCTCTACGACCGCGCGCGTCACGCCGGCGGCATCCTGCACAACCTCGCCACCGATGTCTGGACCTACATCTCGCTCGGCTACTTCACGCAGATCCCCGTCGCCGGGGCCACCGGCTCGTCGACCATGCCGCACAAGATCAACCCCATCCGGTTCGAGAACGCCGAGGCGAACCTCGAGATCGCCGGCGGTTTGTTCGGCACCCTGGCATCCACCCTCGTCACGAGCCGCCTGCAGCGCGACCTGACCGACTCGACGACGCAGCGCAACATCGGCGTCGCCTTCGGTCACTCCCTGCTCGCTCTCGACAACCTGCAGCGGGGCCTGACCGAGATCTCGCTCGCCGAGGACGTGCTGCTCGCCGACCTCGACGTGAACTGGGAAGTGCTCGCCGAAGCGATCCAGACCGTCGTGCGCGCCGAGATCGCCGCCGGGCGCTCGCAGATCACCGACCCGTACGCCCTGCTGAAGGACCTCACGCGCGGACGCCGCGTCGGCGGACCCGAGCTGGCGGAGTTCGTGCGCGGCCTCGACATCGGGGATGCCGCCAAGGAGCGCCTGCTCGCCCTGACGCCCGCCGCCTACGCGGGGCTGGCGTCGCGGGTGGTCGACGCGCTGTAGTCGGCTGGGCGCGGGCGGCTGCCGGGCCGCCCCGCGGGATCGAGTGTCCGATACACCCGGATGATGTCCCGCGGCATCCGGGTTCTCTGGATGTTCGACAGGGAGAAGCGGACGCGCGCGGTCGGGCGCGTGCGCGGCCCGGGCATGAACGCGACCGTGCGCGCGGGAGAATGGATGCCATGCGCGCGATGATTATGGACGCCCTGGCCGAGCCCCTCGAGGTGCGCGAGGTCGTCCCGCCGTCGGCGCCGGCCGGGGGCGTGGTGGTCGAGGTGCACGCGACCGGCCTGTGCAAGAGCGACTGGCACGCCTGGGTCGGTCACGACGACGTCGTACTCCCCCATGTTCCGGGTCACGAGCTGGCCGGGATCATCGTCGAGGTCGGCGAGGGCGTGCAGCGGTGGAGCGTCGGCGACCGCGTGACCGTGCCGTTCGTCATGGGGTGTGGCGCGTGCGAGTGGTGCCTCGGCGGAAACGCGCAGGTGTGCCCTGACCAGCAGCAGCCGGGCTTCACCCAGTGGGGCAGCTTCGCCGAGCGCGTGGTGCTGCGCGCGGCCGACACGAACGTCGTCCGCATTCCCGACGGCGTTTCGTTCGAGGCGGCGGCGGCTCTCGGATGCCGCTTCGCCACCGCATACCGCGCCCTCACCGGGCGCGCGCGGGTGCAGGCGGGCGAGTGGATCACCGTGGTCGGCGCGGGCGGAGTGGGGCTGAGCGCCGTGATGATCGGCGTCGCCCTCGGCGCCCGCGTGATCGTGGTGGATCGCACTCCCGTCGCCCTCGACGCCGCCCGTCGCCTCGGCGCGGAGCACACCCTGATCGCCGGGGAGAGCGACATCGCCGCGGCGGTACACGAGATCACCGGCGGGGGGAGCCACGTGTCGGTCGACGCCGTCGGCAGCGCCCAGACCGCGCGCGACGCCGTGCTGAGCCTGCGCCGACGCGGTCGGCACGTGCAGATCGGCCTCCTCCCCACCGACGACGGCATGACCGCCATGCCGATGGCCCGTGTGATCGCGTGGGAACTCGACCTGCTCGGCAGCCACGGCATGGCCGCCGTCGACTACCCCGAGATGCTCTCGCTCATCGACAGCGGAGCCCTGCGCCCCCAGGAGCTCATCGAGCGCGTGATCGGTCTCGCCGAGGCCGCGACGCTGCTCCCCCGGATGGATGCCGCCTCCCCGGCCGGCATGACGATGATCGACCCGCGCCGCCCCTGACCGCGCGCTCGCGCCCTGGCACCGGCATCCTCGTCCCACTTATGGCCGGTCAACGCGGCCCAGACCCACCACAGGGACATGCACCGCCACAAGTGGGACGAGGGTGGCATAGCGAGCGGTCGAGGCGCGTCGAAAGCCCCTCGGAAAGCGAACCGACGCCGCAGCGGCTGCGGGCGCAGGGAGGTCTGACGCGACGAGCGAAGGGTCAGGCGCGAGGAGCGGACGGGCCGTCGTCGGAGCGCGGAGCCTCGGGCGTCGATGCGGGGCCGGAGGGGGTGGCATCCGGTGCATCCTTCGGGAGGAGCAGCGGACGGTCGACCGTGGTCGTGACCTTGGTGGGGTCGACGACGAGCAGCAGCAGAGCGAGCGAGACGAGCGTGATGATGAAGGTCGCTCCGGCGGCCACGAGGGCGACGATCAGCGCGCGCTGGATCTCATCGGCGGGACGCGTCTGGAAGAACCCCATCGACATGAGCGTCACGAAGCCGGCGAACACGGCGGCGATGAACGCCAACCCGAGCAGCTGGACGGGCTTCATGAGGTCTTTGCGGGTGGTGGGCTTGTCGGTCATGACGCGGCCTCCTCGGAGGATACGGCCGGAACGGGCTCGGTGCGGCGCGGCGAGAAGCCCGCGATCGCGAGGAACACGGCGACGACCGCCGCGTATCCGCCGAAGAGGCCCACGGCGATGGTGATCCCGGTGAGGGTGAAGGACCCCGCGCCGGTGATGCTGTAGTCGAGCGCGTACTGCATCGGAGTGAGCAGCAGCACGGCCCCCAGGACGATCCCCAGGATGCCGATGAGCACGCCGTCGCGCGCGCCCGCCGTGCGGCCCGCCTTGCGGTCGCGGATCGCACCGACGAGCTCGATGACGCCCGAGACGACGCCCCACGTGACGACCACGGCGAAGAACATGCCGGTGGTGCGCCACGCGCCCACGCTCGCGACCAGGCCGGCGAGGAACGACACCGCAGCGAGGAGTATCGGGACGGAGCGTCGGCCGGCCGGGAAGACGAGCCATGCCGCCAGGGCGAGCGCGAGACCGGTCGCCAGAACGAAGCCGCTGAAGACACTCAGGCCCAGAACGGCGGAGTGATCGGACGAGAACGTGATCATCGCGGCCGCGAAGGCGGCGAAGAGGGCGCGCGCGAGCTGCAGATGGCGCAACTCGAAGGCGCGTTCAGCAGGAGGAGTGGTCACGAAGGGTTCCCGACGGGCGAAAGACGATGGCATCAGTCTATTCCTCGGGGGCTGAACGGCCTTCGAGGAACCACGATGTCGAGATGCCGCCGTGATTCACCACCCGGGATAGGGCACCTGCACGAGCGCGGCATCCGTCGGCGCGATGCCGCGGCGCTGCGCCGCGGCATCGACGAGGGCGGGGTCCAGACGGAACGCCCCCAGCGGCAGGGGCACCGCCTGCGGCACGTGCATCCGGACGACACCGCCGTCCGGGGCGAGCGGCGCTGTCCAGGTCTCGACGGCGAGCGGAGGCCGGCCCGCCGCCGCGTCGTCCGGCGACTCGATCTCGAGCCGACGACGCAGCATCGCGCGCACGCGGGGATCGAGGGCGAGCTGCACGTGCGCGAGGGGGTCGAGGAGACGACGGCGATCCTCGGCGGTGTCGGGGGCGTACCGGCGATCGGCGCGATGCGCGACGACGCCCGGCCCCGTCACCGTTCGCGCGGGATCGTCGAGTGCGCGGGCCATGACGAGCTGCCACAGGGCCCGCGCGATCGCCGCACGCTGAGCCGCAGCGTCGTCTCCGCACGCTCCGCCCACCACGAGGACGTCGCCGTCGTCGACCGCCGCGAGGGTCGCGGGGGCGAGCGTTCCCCTCTCCAACCGACGCAACGTCAGGGCGAGGTCGGCATCTGCCCACAGGAGCGCGACCCCGGGGTCGAGCTCGAGCGATGCGGCGGGCACCAGTCCCGTCCACCAGCACCACAGCGCGTCGTCGGCGACGATCGCCCGCCATGCCTCACGCGATGCCGACGCCGAGTCGGCACCCGCGCCGAACCCTCCCAGCAGTGGGGGGTGCGCGAGAGGTTCATCGGGACGCGCGTCGATGTGCCGTGCGACGGCCGCGGTGTACGGCATCCATCCCTCCCGAGGTCCGCCGGCCCCGTCACGGTACGCCCGCACCCATAGTCGCGGGACATCGTCGGAGTCGGATGCCAGCGGGAACCCCGGTGCGGCTCTCTCGGCCGGGTCCACCCATCCCAGCGATCGCGGAGTCAGGACCGGGTCGCCCTCGGCTGCGAGGTCGCGCGCCGTCGCCCGCCGCGGGCGGAGCACACCGTGGTCGGCCGACCACCAGTGACGTCGGACGGCCCGATCGACGAGCCGGAGGTCGACCTCGTCGGCGAGGTCGACCACCACCGCCTGCGCGTCGACGCCCGGCGCGGCCGGCATCGCCACCTGCAGATGGTGGAACGCGGAGGGGAACGGAGAGGGATGCCGCAGGCGAATGGGTCGGGCGGTGAGATCACGCATGCGGAAGGGGGAAGAGATTGATCTCCGACTCGTCGAGAGGTTCATCGCGCCACCCCAGCTCGACGGCGATGCGCTGCACGCGGCCGTGCCCGAGGAACGGGAACGCAGCGGGCGCGTTTCCGATCGTGCCCGGCGCGATCACACGCACGACGGAGAGGCCGGTGCTCGCGATGTCCGGGGTGGTGATGTCGACGACGATCGGCTCCACGTCCGCCCGTTCGAGCGCCGCGATCATCGCGACACGCGAGCGCTCGGCCAGGTGCGGGATCGTCTCGAGCGCCCGTGAACCGGACGGCTCGAGCAGGGAGCGCATGCGTTCCCCGGCCCGCGGGTCGAGGTACACCTGCTGTTGCACCATGAGGTCGTCGCAGTCATGCATGTCGGCGCGGAAGTCGTCGAGATACCGCCGGTCGCGACGCCAGGGTTTGAAGGCCCGCCCGTTCAGCTCCCCCTCCGTCATGACCCTCCAGTGCAGACCGTCAGCGTGAAGAAGGTCGCGCGAGCCCTCCTGCAGCGTGAAGGCCTCGGTGAGCGCCTTGGATGCCGCGGAGGCGAAGTCCGGGCGCGCCGAGAACCCGACGTTGACCAAGGAATCGTCGTCGTCATGCACGATCGCGGCGGCGACGGGGACGCCGAACTCGTTGTCGAGATGGAGGAAGGATGCACGGGTCCCGGCGGCGAGCGCGGGCACCGTCATGTCCCGAACGCGCGGCAGCGACTGGGCGTTGAGCCACCACACCATCGTCGCGTGCCGTTCGACGATCTCTTCGATCGCGCTGGTCACGGCGAACTCCTCACCCGGACCGGCCGCGATGCCCGCGAACGCGCAGAAGTTCGTCGGGGGCGCGGCGGCGACATCGGCCGAATACCAGTTGACGTAGACGAGGGATGCCGGCACCCACACCTCCCGCCCCGTGAGCGCGGAGCGCCCCGGCACCCAGTGCACGCGCAGATCGGCGGTGAGCGGGACGAAGGGGAAGCCGGGGGCCGCGTACTGCCGCTCGCTGTAGAGCACGAGTCGACGCGGATCCAGGGCGGGAACACCAGCGCGCCGCAGCTCGGCGAACGACCCGAATCTCACCGGCAGCGTGTCGAGGATGTTGCCGCAGTAGCGTTCCACCGACTCGCCGACGGCGGACTGGTGCGCCGAAACGGCGTCGTCGAAGGCGGAGCCCTGGCAGAGCACGTTGTTCGCCCACGCGGTCACCGCGCGGATGTCCGCCACGTCGGCCTGACGGGTCACGAGACCGGCGGGCACGCGCTCGTGATGGCGCACGTCGCGGACGCGCGTGATCACCCCGGTGCGCTCGTCGACGAGGTCGGCGACCTCGTGCGGGCGATGGCGCGTGCGGCGATGCGGGAGCGGGAGCACCGGGTGGGCCACGTGCCGCACCCGCGCGTCCTCCATCCACAACTCGTGCACGACGTCGCCGGGTGCTCCGTCGTGTCCCTCTCGGGCGATCGCGTCGGCGGCGACGGCGGCCAGCTCCCACATCGCATCGAAGAGGGCGGGGAGCTCGGCGGCATCCGGGCCCTGGTCGCCCCCCACCGCGGGCGTGCGCAGGGCGCGATGCACCGCGGCGTTGCGAGCGGATGCCAACCGCCGGGCCGCGGCATCTTCGTACGAGGCCCCGACACCGGGGATGACGAGCGGACCGACCCACAGGCGACCGCGGGAGAGTTCGACCGCGAGCCACGGCACGCGGAGGTCGTGGCAGATGCGATCGAGATCGACGAACTCGCGTTCACGTCCGCCCCGCAGGGCGACGACGAGAAGACGGGATGCCGTGAACGCGGCCGTCGCGACCGTGCGGGGGGCGGCGACGGGAGCATCCCGCACATCGTCGTCGCCGCGCAGGCGGGAGCGGGCGGCGGCCACGACGTCGTCGTCGCCGGCGAGCACGGCGCGGACCGGCGGTCCCGCCGCGGGGCGGGATCGACCGCCGACCGACGCGGATCGGCCCTGCGGCTGCGCAGCGGCGAGGAGCGGGCGCAATCCCTCGGCAGCGGCGGCGAACTCGGCACCGACCAGGTCGTCGCGCCCCTCGTGCCACGCCCACACCATCACCTGGACGACCGACGCGGGCACATCGACGATGTGATGGCGCTCGCCCACGGTGACGAGGCTGCGGCGTTCGTCGAGCGGACGGATCTCGACTCCGGTGCGAGCGGGACGTGCGTCGAGCACGAGCGGGGTGGGGGTCACGGGGTCTCCTCGGCGAAGGGCAGGCACGGCCCGGAAGGGCGGGCGCAGGTGGAAGAACGCGCGGCAGGGGAGGCCACGGGCAGAGAGGACGCGCGGGTCCGGCAGGAGCCGGACCCGCGCGCGGGCGGTCAGGCCCAGGCGAACGACGTGGCCACGTGGCCGTGGTGGTTCGAGTTGGGAGCGAGCACCGACTCGGCGGCGCGCTGCTCCTCGACTGCGACGATCGTGATCTGCGACATGTGTGTCACCCCCTCTCCGGGTCTCGGTTTGCGGATGGGTCTTCGGCGGCTCCCGTCACGACGGCGCGGTACCGCGCCGAGCGCGCGCGCAGGTCGTCGTGCGGTGCGGTGTCGACGATGCGGCCGTCGTCGACGAAGAGCACGCGGTGCATCGCGCGCATCACGGTCGGGCGGTGCGTGATCGCGATGGTCGTGCGCCCGGCGCGGGAGCGCGAGAGCGCGGTCAGGAACTCGGCCTCGGTCGCGGTGTCCAGGCTCGCGGTGGGCTCGTCGAGCACGAGCACGCTCGGATCTCGCAGCAACGCTCGCGCCAGTCCCAGTCGCTGCCGCTCGCCGCCCGACCAGGCCGCTCCGCGTTCGGCGAGGACGGTGTCGAGTCCGTCGGGCAGTCGGCGCACGTGATCGGCGAGTCGCGCACGCTCGAGGGCGCTCCACAGCACCTGGTCCTCGGCATCCGGGGCGAGCAGATTGGCGCGGACGCTCGCGCGGAACACGTGCGGCTGCTGAGGGAGCAGCACCACTCGGCGGCGAGTGTCGGCCCCCGATTCCGCGGCGGTGTCGATGCCGTCGACACGCAGCGCACCCTCCGCCGCGAGCAGGCGGGCCAGCACCAGGGCGAGAGTGGTCTTGCCCGCGCCGCTGGGACCGACGACGGCGAGATGCTCCCCGGGGGAGATCTCCAGGTCGGCGCTGTCGAGCGCGGGAGCATGCGCCCCGGGATAGACGACGCCGAGGCCGACGGCGTCGACGGATCCAGGATGCGGGGCTTCGACCCGGGCGAGGCGCTCGGCGGTGCGCGACACCGGATCGAGCGGACGGACGTCGGGGGCGCGCAGGACGGCGGCGACGCGACGCGCGGCCTGGGCGGTCTCGCCGACCCGCGCGAGGGCGCCCGCCGCGATGGCGGCCGGACCCAGGGATGCCGTGGCGAGCACCACCAGCGACGGGGCGATCGAGGCATCCCCTCCGGTGGCCACCGCGGAGCCCACCATCAGCAAAGCCGTCAGCAGAACCACCACGCTCAGCGCGTCGGTGAACGCCTGCTCGACCCCCGCGCGCATCGCCAGGCCCCGGCGTGCGCGCTGCACCGCCCCCGTCTCGTCGGCGACCGCCCGCGCCTCGGCGTCGACGCGGCCGAGCAGGACCACGTCGCGCGCGGCGGACCGCGCGGCGAGCACGCGGGCCGAGACCCGGGCGAGGGCTCGTCGCAGCACCGCGCCCTGCCGCCCGGCGCGCCGCACGAACGACAACGGGACGAGCACCAGCATGATCTGCGCGGGAATGAGCAAGAGCCATGCGGGACCGAGGACGATCGCCGCTGCCGCATCGATCACCGCGCACGCGACCGCGCCCGCCGTGACCTGCGCGACGGTGTGCGCGGCGAACCACTCGAGGGATTCCACATCACCCATCGCCGCGGCCACCGTGTCTCCCATGCGGCGGCGGGCGAGGCCGACGGGCGCGAGGCGCGCGATGGTGCGGTGCACGTCGATGCGCAGGGCATCGATGACGCGGTAGGCGAGCACGTGCGCGAACCACTGCTCGCCCCACGAGGCGAGTCCTGCCCCCACGACACCGACGACCACGGCGATCACCCACCCGATCGCGGCGATTCGCGAGCCGTCGTCGGCTGACACGAGGGATGCCGCTGCGGTCACCGACAGCACCGACACGGCGACCGCGAGGAGCATGCCGACCGTCACCACGGCGACGACGCCGAGGAACAGCCCTCGACGCCTGCGGAGATAGGGCAGGAGGAGGGCGAGCGACCGCAGCGCCTTCATGCCCGCGCTCCCTCGGACGCGCGCACAGCGGCCCCGTCGACGCCCACGGGCGACTGCTCGGCGGCGAGCAACCGCGCATACGCCCCGTGCCGCGCGCGGAGCACCCGCGGATCATCGGCCTCCACGATGCGCCCGTCGACGACGACGATCACGCGGTCGGCGGCCTCGGCCACAGCGAGCCGGTGCGTCACCGCGACGATCGCGTCATCCGGATGAGCCGCCCGCAACGCCGCGATCAGGCGCGCCTCCGACGCGGGGTCGAGCGCCGAGGTGGCCTCGTCCAAGATGAGCACACGGCGCTGCTGCGCGTCGCCGCGGGCGACGGCGATGCGCTGACGCTGACCGCCCGAGAGCACACCCCCGCCGTCGCCCAGTGCCGTCCCGAGTTCGAGCGCCGTCTCACCGGTGCCGATTCCCGCGCGGGCGGCCACCGCCGCGGCATCGACCTCGCGCGAACCGGCGCCGAGGAGGATCTCGGAACGCACGTCCGCCGTGAACAGCGCCGGGTCCTGAGCGACGAGGGCGACGCGCGAGCGCAGCTTATCGGCCGTCTCGATCCTCATCCCCCCGAAAGAGGTCACGCCCCCCGAAATCGGGAGCAGCCCCGCCAGCGCGGCGGCGATCGAGGACTTCCCCGCCCCGGTGGGACCGACGACTGCGGTCAGCCCGGCATCGATGCGGAAGGTCGCCTCGGACACGGCATCCGTCTTCGCCCCCGGATGCCGCGCCCGAAGCCCCTCGACGACGAGCGGTAGCGCCACCTCGTCGCGGTCGATCTCCGGAGCGTCACGTCGACCCTCGTCCGCCGCGACGAGATCGAGCACGGCCGGGCCGGAGAAGGTCCCGAGATACCCCGCATGCCAGGCGGACGCGAGCTCGCGCAGCGGACGGACGAGCTCGATCGACAGCAGCACGGCCGCGAACATCGCGAAGGCGTCCAGCTCGCCGCCCCGCACGGCGACGAGGACGAGCACCAGGGCGGGGACCGCCGCCAGGGAGAACTGCGACAGGCCCGACTCGATGAGCGAGACGCTGAGCTGACGCAGCGTGCGCCGCAACAGCGTGTCGGACGCGGCGGCGAGTTCGCGCTCGCGGCGCTGCTCCTGCCCGAAGGCCACGAGGGTGGTCATGCCGTGCATCGAGTCGACGAATTCGGCGTGCAGGTCTTGATACGCCTCCCAGTGGTCGCTGCCCCGCTTCGCGAGGACGCGGTCCCACAGCCGCGGCGCCAGGGGCAGTGCGGCCGCCGCGGCGATCGCGACGACGCCGATGACCGGGTCGACCGCCACCAGGGCCGCCCCCACGCCGACGACGACCATTCCGGTGACGGCGAGCTGCGGCACGTACGACGACAGGTAGGCGTCGAGGTTCTCGACCCCGTCCACGACGGTGGCCTGGTCGCCCCCGCTGCGCCCCTCGGCGGGGCGGGTGGCGGCGCGCAGGACCATCGCGGCGAATGCGCGCGAGCGCAGGTCGCGCTTGACGGCATCCATCGCCCGGTGAGCCACGGCGGCGCGCGTGAGGGCGAGCGCGGGGCGCGCCAGAAGCACGGCTCCCAGAGCCAGAACCGCGGGGAGGAGCGCCGGATCGACGAGGGCGGAGCCGCGCAGCAACCCGGCGAACACCTGCGAGAGGAGCAGCGCCTGCGCCGCCCAGGTCAGAGAGATCGCGACGCCGACGGCCACGAGCAGCACGAGCGCGCCACGGTGCCCGCGCCAGAGCCGCAGGAGTCGAAGGTGCACCATGTCAATGCACCTTATTGAGAATGGTTATCATTACGGCATGACCGTAGAAGCCCCGACCGTCGACGTCAAGTCGAGCTCGCGGCGATCCCCGCATCGCTCCCGGTCGATCACGACGATCGCGCTGCTGTGCGCGGCGGCACCGGTCGTGCTGGTCATCGCCATCGGGCTCGGGCAGGTCGCCCTCTCTCCCGTCGATGTCGTGGACACCCTGGTCCGCGGCGCCCGTGGGGCCTCCGCGACCACGGATGCCACCCGCCTCGCCGACACCGTCGTCTGGCAACTGCGGGCTCCGCGCGCGCTGCTCGGCCTGTGCGTGGGCGCAATCCTCGCCGTCTGCGGGGCGGCACTGCAGGCCGTCGTCCGCAACGATCTCGCCGACCCGTACCTGCTCGGCATCACCTCGGGAGCCTCCCTCGGGGCGGCGACGGTGATCGCGCTGGGCCTCGGCTCTCTGGGCCTCGGCGCGCTCGTCGGCACGATCGGCACCTCGGGCGGGGCGTTCCTGGGGGCGCTGCTCGCTCTGGCGATCGTGCTCGTCCTCGTCGGGCCACGCCGTCGACTCGGGTCGGGCCGGCTGGTGCTCGCGGGCCTCGCGGTCGGCTACGCCCTGTCGGCCGTGACGAACCTCGTCGTGGTGCTCTCCGACAACCGCGACGCGATCCGGGCCATCACGTTCTGGATGCTGGGCTCGCTCGGACAAGCCTCGTGGGACGACCTCCCGCTCGTAGCCCTCGCGCTGGCGGCGGCTCTCGGCGTCCTCGTCATATGGGGACGACGCCTCGATGCCATCGGGCTCGGCGACGACGTCGCCCGCAGCCTCGGCAGCGACCCCGACCGTCTGCGACGCAACGTCGCTATCGTCACCGCGGTCGCCATCGCCGCCGCGGTCGCCGTCAGCGGCGCGATCGGCTTCGTCGGACTGGTCGTCCCGCACCTTGCCCGCGGACTCGTCGGCGCGACGCACCGCCTTCTCCTGCCCACGAGCGCCCTGCTCGGCGGAACCCTGCTCGTGGCCGCCGACACCCTCGCCCGCACGGTCCTCGCGCCGCGGGAGATCCCCCTCGGCATCCTCACCGCCCTCCTGGGCACCCCCTTGCTGCTGCTGCTCATCGCGCGCCGCTCCCGCGACGTCTGACCACTCACCCGAAAGGAACCCGATGCCCTCGCTGCTTCGACCCACCCTCGCCACCACCGTCCTCGTGGCATCCGCCCTCGTCGTGTCGGGATGCGCAGCGCCGGCGGCGAGCACCCCGGCAGCCTCCGCCGAGGGGGCGTATCCCGTGAGCGTCACCGACTGCGGCGACGAGGTGCAGATCGCGAAACGGCCCGAGCGCGTGCTCACGGTCGGCACGGCCGCCGTCGAACTGCTCGACGCCGCCGGTGCGAGCTCGGCGATCACCGCTCGCAGCGCGGAGTTCGGGGCCGCCCTGCCCGCGACGCTCGCCGCGCCGCCGTCCGACGACCTGATCCTCGACCCGGCCGACCCGACCACCGAGGCGATCGTGGGCGCGACCCCCGACCTCGTGTTCGGCTACGGCCTGTTCACCGCCGATCCCGCACAGGTGAAGGCGGCCGGCATCCCGGTGCTCACCGTGCAGGGCGAGTGCGGCCACGACGCGTCCACCGCGAGCGAGAAGGTCGACCTCGACACGATCACCGACGACGTGCGGCGCCTCGGGACGGTGTTCGGCACCGAGACGACGGCCGACGCCGCCGCCGACGCCCTGGATGCGCGCGTGGCCGCCGCGACGCGCTCGAGCAGCGGCGAGTCGGCCGCCTGGGTGTACTACTTCTCGTCGGAGGACCCGATCTCGGCCTACGGCGGCGCGGGCATCCCCGAAGCGGTGCTCAGCGGCGCGGGTCTGACCAACGTCTACGCCGATCAAAGCGACGCCTACCTCACCGTGTCGGCCGAGAGCCTGCTCGCGGCGCAGCCGTCGTGGCTCGTGCTCACCTACGGCCTGTACGGCGAGAGCGCGCAGCAGGCGCGCGAGAAGCTGCTCGCCGAACCCGGCATCTCCGACCTGGATGCCGTGAAGGCCGGCCGCATCATCGTGGTCGGGGCCGACACCTCGAGCCCGTCGCCCGCCGCGGTGACCGGTCTCGAACAGATCGCCGCCGGGACGAATGGCTGAGAACCTCCCCTCCGGCGCGCAGACGCCGGGGCGGAGGGGGGCCGAGTGGGGACCGACCCCCCGCACGGCCGGATCGGGCGGGAGCCTCGATCCGGCCGTGCCGAGATCGGCGTCACCCGCGGACGGGGCCCGCCCCGCCGGCGCGGCACCGGGCGGAACCGGCACGGGGCCACTGCTGGCCGCCGAGGAGGTCTCGGTGGCGCACGGGCGACGCCGAGTGCTCACGGGGGTCTCGCTCTCCGTCGCGGCCGGCGAGCGCGTCGCCATCGTGGGGCCGAACGGCGCGGGTAAGACCACGCTGCTGCGGACCCTCGCGGGGTTGGCGGCACCCGCCGGGGGAACGGTGCGGCTGCACGGGCGCGACATCTCGCGGCTGCGCGAGCGGGAGCGCGCCCGGCACCTCGCGTTCGTCGCCCAGGACGAGCACACCGATCTGCCTTACCGCGCCCGCGACGTGCTGCTCCTGGGGCGGACGGCGGGCCGCGGCGACTGGCACCGGTACGACGCCGACGACCACGCCGTGGTCACCGAGGTGGCGGAACAGTGGGACCTCGCCCCGCTGCTGGACCGCACGCTCGACGCCCTCTCGGGTGGCGAGCGTCGCCGCGTGCTGCTGGCCCGGGCTTTCGCGCAGCGCGCCGAGGCGCTGCTGCTCGACGAGCCGACGAACCACCTCGATCTGCGCCATCAGCATGCGCTGCTCGCGCACCTGCGAGACACCGGAGCCACCACCGTGCTCACGCTGCACGACCTCGATCTCGCCGCGGCCTACTGCACGCGGGTCGTCGTGATCGACCGCGGAGAGGTGCGCGCGGACGGCCCTCCCCGTGCCGCCCTGACCCCCGAGCGGGTGGCGGGGGTCTACGGCGTGCCCGCCGAGGTCGTGCACGTGCGGGGACGGGCGCGGCTCATCGTCGGGTAATCCGCCGATCGACAGCGAGCTTCCGCGGAAGGATCCGGCTGGAGAACGCCCGGCCGTCGCGGCTCACTCGACCGCCTCGGGTTCGGTCCGCTGATCGGTCAGCGACCGCGCGACGGCCTCGGCGACGCGGGCGTCTTCGGCCTTCTGGCGGCGACGGCGACGTGTGCGCAGCCACCGCCTCCCGACGGCAACGGCCCCCGCTCGCAGGAACGAGCGGGGGCCACGGACCGGGAGGGTGTAGGGGGCCAGCTCCCGGCCCGCGGGTCTCAGCCGACGCCGACCCCCGCGCGGCGACGGCGTCGAGTGCGCGGCTCGGAGGCCTCGACGTGCTCGGGCACTGCGTCCTCGAGAGCGGCGGCTTCGGCATCCGTCACCTTCGGCTTGCGGGGCCACCAGAAGCGGTCTCCCGCGATGAACGCCATCGCCGGCACGATGACCGTGCGCACGAGCAGGGTGTCGATCAGCACGCCGATGCACACGATCACGCCGATCTGCGTGAGGGTGATCAGCGGCAGCACTCCCAGCACGGCGAAGACCGCGGCCAGCAGGATGCCGGCGCTGGTGATGACCGCTCCCGTCGCGGCGAGCGCGCGGATCATGCCCTTCGTGGTGCCCAGGGTGCGACTCTCTTCCTGCGCGCGGGTGACGAGGAAGATGCTGTAGTCCACGCCCAACGCCACCAGGAACAGGAAGCTGAACAGCAGCACGTTCGTGTCGATCGCGGGGAAGCCGAACAGCGGGGTCTGGAAGAGCCACCAGGCCGCTCCGACCGCGGAGAAGAAGCTCGCGACCACCGCCAGCAGCAGCAGGATCGGGGCCAGCAGCGACCGCAGCAGGATCACCAGCACGATGAGCACGAGCACGAGGATCAGCGGGATGATCAGGTCCTGATCGCGCTGCTGGGCTCCGGCGACATCGAGGGCCTGCGCGTCGAGACCGCCGACGAGCGTCTCACCCGAGCCGATGCCATCGAGATCGGCGCGCATCCGCTCGATGGTCGCGAAGGCCTCGGGCGTCTCGGCCGCCGACGACAGCGTGACGTCGATGCGCGCCCAGTCGTCGGTCTGCTCCGCCAGACGCGCCGAGTCGACGCCCTCGATCGCGCCCGCCGCCTCGACGACCGCGTCGGCATCGGCCACGGAGGTCACGACCGTCGCGGGAGAGGTGGCCCCGGCCGAGAACGCCTCGGCGAGCACTTCCTGCCCCGCCACCGCCTCCGGCTTCTCGCGGAAGCGGTCGTTCTGCGACAGACCGGTCTGCACGAAGAAGAGGCCGCTCGCGAGGGCGCCGAGCACCACCGCGCCGGTGAGGGCGACCACGACCGGGCGCCGGGAGACACCGCGACCGAGCTTGCCCCAGGGGCTGCGCGAGATGGCATCCGGGGATCCGAAACGCGGGACGTACGGCCAGAACAGCCAGCGTCCGAACAGCACGAGCGCTGCGGGGAGCACGAGCAGCGCGAACGCCATCGCCACGATAATGCCTACGGCGCAGGCGAGACCGAGCGCGCGGTTGCCCGACAGCTCGCCGAGCAGCAGGGTGGCCAGGGCCAGGGCCACGGTCGATCCGCTCGCGATGATCGCGGGGCCGGCTCCGCGCACGGCGCGACGCATGGCCTCGCGGCGGTCTTCGGCGAGGCGCAGCTCGTCGCGGTAGCGCGCGATGAGCAGCAGGGCGTAGTTCGTTCCCGCGCCGAAGACCAGGACCGACAGGATGCCGGTGATCGAGGCGTCCAGCTGCACGCCCACCGCCGCGGCGACCCGGCGCGCGACGATTCCGGCCGAGGCATCGGCGGTGCCGATGACGATCAGCGGCACGAGCCACAGCCAGGGGCTGCGGTAGGTGATGAGCAGCAGCACGGCGACCACGATGACCGTGGTCAGCAGGAGCGTGAAGTCGGCGCCGTCGAAGACCGCCGCGATGTCGACCTCGAAGCCCTCGGGTCCGGTGAGGTAGGTGCGCACGCCGTCGAGACCGTCGGCGGCGAGGGTACGGATCTCGGCGGCGCGCTCGGCCTGGGCCTCGACGTCGGATTCTTGGGCGAGGGGGACGATCATCAGCGCGACGGAGCCGTCGTCGGAGAGCTGCGCCGGCGGGATGAAACCGTCGGGCGTCAGGTCGACCAGCTCGCCGAAGGCCTTCTGCTGGATCGCGGCGACGGTCTCGGCCGGCAGGGCCTCACCGTCGTCGGAGGCGAAGACGAGCAGGGCGGAGGTGCTGTCGGCGTCGGGGAAGGTGTCGAGCACCTTCTGCACCTTGACCGACTCGGCGGAGTCGGGGAGCCCGCTGGAGGGAGCCGTGTCGCCGGTGGCGCCCGAGCCGAGCGCGAAGAGCGCGGCGGCGCCGGCGAACGCCACGACGAGCACGATCCACGACGTGCGGGCCGAGGTGAGGAAACGGAGGAAGCCGGTCATTGAGGGGCCTTCGCTAGATTCTGGAGTATCTCGATTATCGAGATACGAGAAAGGTAGCCCAATCGCGCGTAGAGTGCCAGTCATGGAAGCATCGGATTCTTCCTCCACCCCCCGCACCGTCGGCGGTGTTCCCGTGGCACCCACGCGGCGTCCGACCGCGCTCGTGCGCGACCTGTTCACGGCCGGCTCGGCGTTCGAGAAGTCGCTGCAGCGCGAGCTCGCGGTCAACCCCACGGGCCTGGATGCCATGGGGCACCTCGTGATGTCGGGCCCGCTCTCGCCGGGCGAGCTCTCGCGCCGCCTCGACCTCACGACCGCCGCGACCACCGCCGCGATCGATCGCCTCGTCGACCTCGGTCACGTGACGCGCACCCCGCACCCGACCGACCGGCGCAGCGTTCTCGTCGTGCCCACCGACGCGTCGATGGCGCGCGCGATGGGCCACCTCATGCCGATGATCGCGGGCGTCGACGCGGTGCTCGACGACTTCAGCGAGGAGGAGCAGGCCGTCATCACCCGTTACCTCGAGCGCGTGGTCGACACCTACGGCCTCCCCGCCGACGACGGCACCCGATCGATGGCGATCCCCCGCACGACCCACTGAGGCCGGGCGGCCGTCCCGGGCGGCCGGCGTCCACCCCCGGCGGCCGGCGCCCGCCCCGCGCGGCCGGCGCTCGCCCCGCGCAGCCCACCCCGCGCCGACGCACGGCGCCGACGGACCCCCACGCACCCCCCGCGCGACTGCTAGCGTGCGGGAGTGCTCCCGGATGCCGCAGCCCCCCGCCGGATCCGCGTCTCGGCCGCCGTCATCACCGACGCCGACGGACGCCTGCTCGTCGTGCGCAAAGCGGGAACGACCGCTTTCATGCAGCCCGGCGGCAAGCCCGAACCGGGCGAGCACCCGGCGCAGACCCTCGCGCGCGAACTCGCCGAGGAGATCGGCGTGCACGTCGACCCCGACGCCCTCGAGCCGCTCGGCGAGTTCCGTGCATCCGCGGCCAACGAGCCGGGCTTCGAGGTGGTCGCCGACGTGTTCCGCGTCGACATCGGCGACCAGCAGCCGACACCGGATGCCGAGATCGCGGAGCTGCGCTGGATCACCGCCGCCGCGGCATCCGGGCTCGAGATCGCGCCGCTCGCGCGGGAGTACTTCCTCCCCGCCTGACGCGCCGCGACGGCGCCCCTTCTCGCGCGAGATCACACGATCGGCGCGAGATCACAGCCACCGACCGCGACCGATCGTGCGACCTCGAGCCGATCGTGTGATCTCGCAGCACAACCCCGCCGCGGCTGCGCCGCGCCCGCGCCGCGCTGCGCCGCGCGCAGTGCGCGGATCACCAACTGCTCTTGCGGTAGTCCTTCAGGAAGATGCCGAACAGGTCTTCGCCGGCCTCGCCGCGCACGATCGGGTCGTACACGCGGGCGGCTCCGTCGACGAGGTCGAGCGGAGCGTGGAAGCCCTCCTCGGCCAGACGCACCTTGGTGAAGTGGGGGCGTTCGTCGGTGATCCATCCGGTGTCGACGGCGGTCATCAGGATGCCGTCCGACTCGAACATCTCGCGGGCGCTCGTGCGCGTGAGCATGTTGAGCGCCGCCTTGGCCATGTTCGTGTGCGGGTGGCCGGGGCCCTTGTAGCCGCGGCCGAACACGCCCTCCATCGCCGAGACGTTGACGATGTACTTGCGCTTCGCCGTGGATGCGGCCATCGCCGGACGCAGGCGACTGACCAGCAGGAACGGCGCGGTCATGTTCGCCAACTGCACCTCGAGCATCTCGAGGGGTTCGACCTGGTCGACGTGCTGCGTCCAGCTGTTGATGCGGTCCTCGTCGGGGATGAGGCCGCCCGCGTCGATCGCCGTCCCGGTCATCAGTCGCTCGAGCGACGACGATCCCGCCGCCATGGCCTCGGCGGTCAGCTCGTCGGCGGTGCGGGCGGCGGACGCCAGGATCGGGTGCGACGACACCGACTGCGCGAGGGCGAGCGGGTGCGCGTCGTTGGTGTGCCCGAAGGTGACGAGCTCGGGCAGCGGCCCGTCGGGGAGCGGTGCCAATTCGGCATCCACCAGGGGTTTGTAGGCACCCGGCGAGCGCCGCACGGTCTGCGCGGCGTTGTTGATGAGGATGTCGAGGGGACCATCGGATGCCACCGACTCGGCCAGTCCGATCACCTGGGCCGGGTCGCGCAGGTCGATGCCCACGACCTTCAGCCGGTGCAGCCAGTCGGCGCTGTCGGGCAGCGACGAGAACCGACGCACCGCGTCGCGCGGGAAGCGCGTGGTGATCGTCGTGTGCGCGCCGTCGCGCAGCAGCCGCAGCGCGATGTACATGCCGATCTTGGCGCGACCGCCGGTGAGCAGGGCGCGCTTGCCGGTGAGGTCGGTGCGGGCGTCGCGCTTCTCGTGGCTCATCGACGCGCAGTCGGGGCAGAGCTGGTGGTAGAACGCGTCGACGAGCGTGTAGTCCTGTTTGCAGATGTAGCAGGCGCGCGCCTTGATGAGCTCCCCGGCGAACGGCATGGCGGTTCGCGCCTGCAGGGGAATGCCGCGGGTCTCGTCGTCGATGCGATCCGGGGCGCCCGTGGCGGTCGCGGCCACGACCGCGCGGTCGGCGTCGGCGATGCGCTGACGCTTCTCTTTGCGCGACTGGCGCTTGACGTCCTTGTAGAGCTTCCCGGTCTGGCGGCGCAGGGCGATGTACGCGGGGTCGTCGTGGTCGAGCGAGGAGGCGGCGTCGATGACGCGCAGCGCGATCTCGAGCTCGTGCGGGGCGATGGTGGTCGACCGCGCGGCATCGCGGTCGGGGTTCAGCAGTGTTTCGGGCACGGGGCAGTGTACCGAGGCCTTGCTGAACGACCGGTGGGCCCGGGCGTGTCGCGAGCGGCTCCGCCCTGGCGCCTAGCGGGCGATCTCGACCCCGGCCGGAGCCGCCGTGCGCTGCGTCCGGGCACGGTCGTACCGCAGCAGCCAGCGCTGCGCGGGCACCTCCACCAGCCTGTGCATCACGAAGGCGAGGGCGAGGGCGATGCCGAACGCGGCGAGCGCGAGCAGCACGGCCCGACGCCACGGGAGCTGGGGGTGTCCGTCGGGCCAGGCCGACGACACCGCGGCGATGACCAGCAGGTGCACGAGGTAGAACGCGAACGACACGCGGCCGAGCTCCTGCCAGAGCGGCCGCGCGAGGAACGTCGACGACCGGTGCGCATCGGCCGAGGCCAGCGACGCGACGAGCAGGGCGAAGGCGCCGACGGTCATCGCGAGGCCCGGGTGCACGTCCGTGCCGGGCAGGGTGGGCGCCTCCGACAGCGCGTACCCGAGGATCGCCAGAGGGAGCACGAAGCGCAGGCGGGGCGGCATCCATGCCCCGCGCTTGACCAGCAGCGCGAGCGTGACGCCGATCACGAACTCCGGCAGGCGCAGGAGAGGGGTGGATGCCGCCGACATCGGCACGGGAGAGAGGGCGGCGATCTGCGGGGCCAGGGCCACCAGCACCAGGGAGGCCCCGACGACGATCGTCTGCGCGCGGGCG
The DNA here is from genome assembly GCF_041379845.1 of Microbacterium sp. BWR-S6Y. Lineage (NCBI taxonomy): Bacteria > Bacillati > Actinomycetota > Actinomycetes > Micrococcales > Microbacteriaceae > Microbacterium > Microbacterium sp. BWR-S6Y. The sequence goes on along the minus strand of NZ_JBFECV010000005.1, from coordinate 46,697 downwards.
GAGAGCCGGACGAGGGGCCGGATGAGGAACGGGAAGCTCAGGTAGAAGAACGCCTCGCACACGAGCGACCAGCTCGCCGGGTTTCCGGCCTGCCACCAGTCGGGCACCCAGCCGTTGACCAGCAGGACGTTGGCCGCGAGCGGTGCCGCTGCGTCGGTGCGGATCTCGGGCACGAGCGTCGCCGCGGCGACGAGCGCGAGCCCCACGCCCACCAGGTGCAGCGGATAGATGCGCGCGAAGCGGTGCCACCAGAACGAGCCCGCGCTCTGCTGCGGCTTGTGACCCCAGGCCAGGACGAACCCCGACAGGATGAAGAAGAGCGTGACGCCGGTCTTGCCCGCCTCGAACACGAACGCCCAGACGTCACCGGCGGTGCCGCCGAAGTACTCGACCGCCATGAGGTGGTGCCCGAAGATGAGCATCGCCGTGGCCCACCGGAGACCGGTCAGCGACGGCAGGTGGCGCGCGGCGATCGGGCGGGGGGACGCCGGCGCCCGCGTCTCGACGCGCGGGGTCGTCAGGGTGCTCACGGTCGTCCCCTCCCGTCTCGACGTCGTTCTTCTCGCGCGGGCGCTTTCCGTGTGCTCGTCGACGGCGTGTTGGGGGGCCGACCTGGGCACGTGGAGTCGCGCAGACCGGGTCAGACGGTACTGGACCGGGTTGAGGAGAAGCCTGAGAGGGGTGGGGGCTTGACGGCTCGGCGATGCCCCCACCCCGGTCGGCCCGCTACCCCTCCGTCACCTCCGCCCGGTCCACGCGGAACGTCTCGCTGCGCCCGTCCGGCGTCGTCACCGTCACCTCGGCGACACCCTCACCCCCGGGGAACACCCGCAGACGCAGACCGTCGAGGTAGTCGTAGTCGGGTCGGTCCTCTCTCGCACCCCACGGCACGACCGCGCCCGGCCGCACGTACAGCGGCATCGAGTCGAACCCGTGCGTCTCGTGTCGCCACCCGCCGCCCGTCACGCGTTCCCCGGACAGCAGGTGCGTCCACTCCCCCGCGGGCAGGTAGAAGGTCGCGTCCCCGGATGCCGAGAACACCGGCGCCACGAGCAGGTCGGGGCCCAGCATGTATTGGCGATCGAGGTGCAGCGTCGTGGGATCGTCGGGGAACTCCAGCGCCATCGGGCGCATGACCGGGACCCCGGTGACCGTCGCCTCCCGCGCGGCGGCGTAGAGGTAGGGCATGAGCCTCATCTTCAGGCGGGAGAAGAGTCGGGTGACGTCGACGGCCTCGTCGTCGAACGCCCACGGCACCCGGTACGAGTCCGAGCCGTGGAAGCGGCTGTGCGACGACAGCATCCCGTAGGCGATCCAGCGCTTGAACACGGCCGGGTCGGGGGTGCCCTCGAATCCGCCGATGTCGTGGCTCCAGAACGCGAAGCCGCTCCACGCGAGCGAGAGGCCCCCGCGCAGGGTCTCGGCCATCGACGCGAACGTGGAGGAGTTGTCGCCGCCCCAGTGCACGGGCATGGTCTGCCCGCCGGCGGTGGCCGAGCGGGCGAAGAGCACGGCCTCGCCCTCGCCCCGCTCTTCGACGAGGACCGCGTGAACGGCCTCGTTGTAGAGCTGCGCGTACAGGTTGTGCATCCGCTCGGGGTCGGTGCCGTCGTGGTAGACCACGTCGGTGGGGATCCGCTCGCCGAAGTCGGTCTTGAAGCAGTCGACGCCCTGAGCGATGAGGCGCCGCAGGTGCCCTTGATACCACCGCACGGCATCCGGGTTGGTGAAGTCGACCAGCGCCATGCCGGGGACCCACAGGTCCCATTGCCACGGCGATCCGTCGGGCCGGCGCACGAAGTAGCCGTTCTCGACCCCCTCGGCGAAGAGCACGGAGCGCTGCGCGATGTAGGGGTTGATCCACACCGACACCCGCAGGTCGCGCTCATGGAGGCGTCGGAGCATGGCATCCGGATCGGGGAACACCCGTTCGTCCCACGTGAAGTCGGTCCAGGTGAACTCGCGCATCCAGAAGCAGTCGAAGTGGAACACCGACAGCGGCAGGTCGCGCTCGGCCATGCCGTCGATGAACGAGGTCACCGTCTGCTCGTCGTAGTCGGTCGTGAACGACGTGGTCAGCCACGTGCCGAACGACCACGCGGGCACGACCGGGGGTCGGCCGGTCAGGGCGGTGTAGCGCTCGAGCACGTCCTTCGGGGTGGGGCCGGCGATCACGAAGTACTCCAGCGCCTCACCCGAGACCGAGAACTGTACGCGCTCGACGTTCTCCGACCCGACCTCGAACGAGACGTGGCCGGGGTCGTTGACGAGCACGCCGTATCCGCCCGAGGAGATGTAGAACGGCACGCTCTTGTACGCCTGCTCGCTCGAGGTGCCCCCGTCGGCGTTCCAGATCTCGACGGTCTGGCCGTTCTTGACGACGGGCCCGAACCTCTCGCCCAGGCCGTACACCGCCTCGCCGACACCGAGGTCGAGCTGCTCGTGCACGAAGAAGCGCGAGGCCGGGATGCCGGTGTCCGCGCCGGCGTTCGAGATGACGCCCGCGTCGACGTCGGCGTCGGCGGCCAGGCTGACGCGCCCCACGGACCGGTGCCCGCTGCCGGTCACGCGCGTGCCGTCGACCTCGAACGACAGGTCCCAGGGCGCGCCCGCCGCGATGCGCGCGGTCAGCCGCCCGGCGCGGAGCGTGCCGTTCTCCACGTCGACTGAACCCCCACCGACGCGGGCGCCCGGAAGAGCGAAGCCTTTCGCGCGCCCGGTTCCGTCGTGGTGCACGATGCGCACGCGCACGATCCCGTCGAGAGGCGACGAGAGCGTCACGGTCAGCACCGAACGGTTGAGGACGTCACCGCGCTTCGCGATCACCTTGGTCGGGGCGTGCACCACGAGGCCGGGTCCGTCGGGGGTCTCGACCCGGTCGATGTCGTACGCCTCGGCGGCGTAATCGACCGTGACACCCGGCCTCATGAGCCAGAAACCATCGGTGAACTTCATTACTTGACTGCTCCTGCCGTGATGCCGCGTGTGAGCGTGCGCTGGAAGATGAGGAAGAAGATGAGCGTCGGGACGATGCCCAGCAGGGCCGAGGCGCTGATGGTGGTGACGTCCATGAGCCGGTCGCCCTGCAGCACGCTGATGGCGACGGGCACGGTCTGGTTGTCGTTGGATGCCAGGAACGTGAGCGGAATGAGGAACTCGTTCCACGTCCAGATGAAGAAGAAGATCACCAGCACCGACAGCGTGGGACGGCTGATGGGGAAGACCACCCGCCAGAGGATCTGCCAGCGGCTGGCGCCGTCGATCGCGGCGGCCTCGAGGATCTCGCGGGGGAAAGTGCCGTAGACCGACGACAACAGGTACGTGCCGAAAGCCGCCTGGATCACGGTGAAGACGATGATGACCGAGAGCAGGTTGTCGTAGAGGCCGACCGACTTGAACATGTAATACAGCGGGTACAGCAGCGCCTCCTGCGGAAGCAGGTTGGCCATGAGGAACAGCAGCACGATGCCCGTGCGACCGCGTACCCGGCCGATGCCGATCGCGAAGGCGTTGAGCATCGAGATCAGCACCGCGAGCACCGCGACGACGCCGGAGATGAGGATCGAGTTGCCGACCTTGCGAGGGAAGTCGACGCGGTTCCAGAAGTCGACGATCCCGCCGAAGTCGAGTTGCTGCGGCAGGGCCAGAGGACCCGAGGTGGCGTAGTCGACGGGCGACTTGAACGAGTTCACGAGCACGAGGTAGAAGGGCGCGAGCACGAGCAGCGCGCCGACGATCACGAGCGCGAGCAGCAGCCAGTCGACGGGACGACGTCGGGTCATGCCGCCGCGGGCTCCGCGACGCGGCGGGCGCCCGCCGGTGGTGATGACGGCGGTGGCGGTCACAGTCCGGCCCTTTCCTTGCGTTCGAGGGAGTTCTGCACCCGCACGAACACGATCGACACGATGACGACGACGATGGTGAGCACGGTCGCGATGGTCGCCCCGTAGCCGACGTTGCGCTTGGTGAAGAACTCCAGGTAGGCGTAATAGGCCGGGACGATGGTCGAACCGGCCGGCCCACCCTGCGTGATGACGTAGACCGGCCCGAACACCTTCAGAGCGGCGATGGTGCACGTGAGGGTCACGACGAAGATCTCGGGACGGATGATGCTCACCATGATGGCCGTGAAGCGCTGGAACCAGTTCGCGCCGTCGAGCTCGGCCGCCTCGTACAGTTCGGGATCGACGCGCTGCAGGGCCGCCATGAACACCACGACCGGGTAGCCGATCTGCACCCAGACGAGCACGACCATCAGCACGATGAGCGCCGAGGGCATCTGCCCGAGCCAGTCGTAGGAGGGCAGTCCCAGGCCGCGCAGCATCTGGTTGAGGGCTCCGGTGTCACCGGGGCGCACGATCCAGCCGATGACGATGCCCGCGACCGCGATGGGCAGGATCTGGGGCAGGTAGTAGGTGGCGCGCAGGAAGCTGCCGACCTTGCCGCCGAACTTGCGCCCCACGACGTCGAACAGGAGGGCGGCGACCGCCAGGCCGATCACGGTGGGAACCACGACCATCGCCAGCACCATCCACACCGAGTTGGCGAAGGAGGTCCAGAAGTCCTCGTCGGCGAGCAGCTTCGTCCAGTTGTCGAGCCCGATGAAGTCGGGGTCTCCGACTCCGCGCCATCTGGTGAAGGTGAGGAACACGTTCCACACCAGCGGGACGATGACGATCACCAGCAGGAGCACGAAGCCGGGGAGCAGGTACAGCCAGTATCCGGCGGTCCCTCCGCGACGTTGCGGGATGGCCGGCTGTTCGGGTGGCAGCGCCACCTTCGCCGGGCGGGTCAGAAGAGCCATGAGCGATCTCCAGGTCGAGGGGACGGGGGCGGCCTTTCGGCCGCCCCCGTCGCGGGTCAGCGGAAGTCCGCCGTCCCGTCGTCGTACTTCGCGCCGAGGTTGGCGTTGGTGGTCGCGGCATCCTGAGTACCGGTCACGAGACCCTGCAGCTCCTGCACGAGGACGTCGTAGAAGCCAGGCGCGGGCCAGTCGGGGTAGAACGAGAGTCCGTCGTCGGCCAGGACGCCGTTGAAGGTGTCGATGAGCTCCTTGCTCTTGGCATCCGTGATGTCGGCGGTGTCGGCTGCGACCGGAACGCCGCCGTTGTTGCCGATGATCGCCTGGATCTCAGGGCTCATCGTGATGTCGATGAACTCGTACGCGAGGTCGTGGTTCTTCGAGCGCTCGGGGACGACCCACAGGTTGCCCGACGATCCCAGCGACAGCTTCGAGCCCGGGAAGACCGCGAGCGACCAGTCGAACCCGGCCTCCTCGGCGAAGCGGCCGTACCACCACGACCCCGACACGAAGATCGGCGACGAGCCGTTGATGAACGAGACGCCCGCGTCCTCGGCCTTCACCGACGAGACGTCCTTGGCGATGTAACCCTTGGCGACGTAGTCGGAGAGGGTCTGCGAGGCGTAGTCGACCTCGGGGCCGTTCCAGTCGACGGGGTTCTTGTACAGCTGGTAGTCGTCGACCCAGGAGCGGTCGGCCTTGGTGAGCGCGAGCTGGTACCAGAGCTGGCCGAGCGGGTATTCGGCACCCGCCTCGGCGAGAGGGGTGATGCCCTTCGCCACGAACGCGTCGAGCACCTTCACGAACTCGTCGTAGGTGGTGGGCACCTCGAGGCCGGCCGCCGCGAAGGCGTCGAGGTTGTAGTAGACGCCGACGAACTCGCCGTAGTTGGGCACGCCGTACCAGGTGTCACCGCCCATCACGCCGTCGGAGGAGTACTTCGCCGTGGTCTGCAGCGAGGGGGCGAGCTTGGCATCCCAGCCGTATTGGGTGACCGCTTCGCTGATGTCGGCGATGAGTCCGGTGCTCGCGAGGAAGCCGGCCGTGGCGTTGCCCTTGTTGAACTCCATGAGGTCGGGGGCGGCGTCGGTGTCGAGCACCTGGCTCGCGGTCTTCTGGATCTGCTCGAACGACTTCTCCTCGACCTTCACCGTCGCTCCGGTCTTCTCCTCGAAGATCGGGATGGCGGCGTTCCAGGCTTTCGCCATCGCGCTGTCGGCCCCCTCGTAGTGCCACAGGGTGAGGGTCTTGCCCTCCCCGTCGGCGGAGCCGGAGTCGCCTCCTCCGCCGCTGCATCCGGCGAGGGTGAGGGCGGCGACGGCGATCGAGCCGATGGCCGCGAAGGTTCGGGTCGCGCGTCGTTGTGCGGGGGTGCGTGCCATCGTCGGCACTCCTTTCACTGTGTCCGCTGGGTCGTCGGTGTCCGCTAGCGGTGGCGGTGTCCCGCCGGTGTCGAAGACTGTCGAAGCGCTTCGATGTTGGGCGACGAGACGGGTGTGCGGTTGTGGATGGGATTCAGGAGGAGGGAGGCGCGGCCACGGAGCCGCGATCCAGATAGGTGGGGGCGATGAGGTGGAGGCCGGATGCCACGGGGCGGCCGGCGATGAGCTCGATGGCCAGGTCGACGGCGAGCTCGCACGAGCTCTGCGGCACGAGCGGGATCGAGTCGATCGGAGTGGGTTGAGCGTCGGTGTCGAAGCTGCTGCCGACCGACACGATCGAGACGTCGGAGGGGACGCTCTTTCCGAGCGCCGCGAGCTGGGCGAGCACGACCTGCAGCACCTCCTCCGGCGCGTGCAGGACGATGCCCGTCACCCCGGAGTCCACGAATCGGCGCACCGAGCGGCGCACGTCGTGCCGGTCGACGACGACGGCTCCGGATGCCACGGCCTCGGCGGTCAGCCCGCGCTCGGTCGCGCGCTGCCTCACCGCGGCGCGCACGCGCGCAGGGAAGTTCGACTTCTCGTAGGCCCGTTCGGATCCGCCGATGAGACCGACCGCGCGGTGACCGGCGTCGGCGAGGCGATCGACCGCGTCGATCGAGGCGCGCTCGAAGTCGAGATCGACGCACACGAGTCCCTCGTCGTCGTTCGGGATGCCGACGAAGATCGTCGGGGTCGCGCTCGCACGGGCGATCTCGACCCGCGCGTCGTCGGGGGCGACGTCGAGCACGAGGATCGCGTCGACGAGGCCGCTCGCGGCGACCCTCTTCATGCCGGCCGAGGCGTCTTCGTCGGTGAGGAGCAGCATGTCGTACTCCTTGCGCCGAGCGGCGACGGTCATGGCGTGCATGAAGGACATGTGGCTCGGTGCGTGCGAATCGGCGCGGAGCGGCTCGGACAGCGCGAAGATGTTCGTCTGGCTACCGGCCAGCATGCGCGCACCGGCGTTGGGGCTGTAGCCCAGCTCGTGCACCGCCCGCTGGATGCGCCGCCGGGTCTCGGCGGAGACCGGGCGCTTGCCGCTCAGGGCGTACGAGACGGTGCTGATCGACACGCCCGCGGCACGGGCGACCTCGTCGATCTTGGCCATACCGACTCCTTCGTTGCTGTGTCGAAGCGCTTCCGAGAAGCGCTTCGACAGCCACGGTAGGCGACGGCGGTCGGGAGCGCAAGGCTTTCGTTGGCTTCGGCAACAAACCGGTGCGGCCCTTCGCCGTCGTCCGAGCGCCGCCACCCCGCCACGCCCGACCGCCGCGCCCCATCCGATCGCGCGCCCCTTCCGAATAGATTCATCGGTGACGCACACCGCGCACCGCGGAGCCCCCGCCCCGCACGATCCGCCCCGGAAGGACGAGATGCGCGAGTCGCACACCCCCGCTCTGGCGTCGCTCGACGCGTACGCCAACGTCACCGACCTGCTGGTGCGTCGCGCGGCGGAGGCCCCCGACCACGTCGCGTTCGAGGTCCCGCCCAGCGGCTCTGCAGGCTCGAACGCCTGGACCCCCGTCACCACCGCCGCCTTCCTCGCCGAGGTGCGCGCCCTCGCGAAGGGCCTCGTCGCGGTGGGTCTCGCCCCCGGCGACGCGGTCGCGATCATGGCGCCCACCCGCTACGAGTGGGCGGTGGCCGACCTCGCCACCTGGTTCGCCGGCGGCGTCGTGGTCCCGGTGTACGAGTCGTCGTCGGCATCCCAGGTCGAGGCGATCGTCGCCGACGCGCGCATCCGCGTGGGCATCGGCGGTGCGGACACCCACGTCGCGCTGCTCACCGACGCCCTGGCATCCGCCGACGACACCGTGGGCGTGTGGGGCATGGACGATCTCGCCGCCCTCGCCGGCCGCGGGGCCGCCGTCTCCGACGAGGAGCTCGAGCACCGCCGCACCCGCGCCGGGCACGAGGACCCCGCGACGATCGTGTACACCTCGGGCACCACCGGCGAGCCGAAGGGCGCCGTGCTGACGCACGCGAACTTCCTCGGGCAGGTGCTCAACATCGCCGCCGCCTACCGAGAGGTGGTGCACCCGGCGGGCAACACGATCATCTTCCTTCCGCTCGCGCACGTGCTCGCGCGCGGCCTGCAGCTGATCTGCATCGCGAGCGGCATGCGCATCGCGCACCTCGCCGACCCGGCCGCGGTGGTGCCGACGCTCGCGACGCTGCGGCCGACGTTCCTCGTCGTCGTGCCGCGCGTGCTGCAGAAGATCCAGGCCGCGGCCGGTGACAAGGCCGCGGCGAAGGGCCTGACGGGCGTGTGGGCGCGGGCCCGTTCCACGGCGATCGCCGCCGGGCGTCTCGCCGAGCTCCAGGATGCCGGCACCCCGCGCCGCGCCTCGCTCGGGCACCGCGTGCGCCACGCGGTCTTCGACGCCCTGTTCTACCGGCGCCTGCGCGCGGTCATGGGCGGTCGCGTCGACTACATGCTCTCGGGTGGCGCGACCCTCGACGGCGAGCTGTCGCTGTTCTTCCGCGGACTCGGCGTCCCGGTCATCGAGGGCTACGGCCTCACCGAGACCACCGCTCCGCTCACCGGCAACCTCCCCGGTCGCATCGCCTCGGGCACCGTGGGCCTGCCGCTGCCGGGGTCGACCGTGCGCATCAGCGACGAGGGCGAGGTGCTCGCGCGCGGCGTCGGCGTCTTCGCCGGGTACCGCGATCCGAAGCACGACGGCGAGGCGTTCGTCGACGGTTTCTTCCGCACCGGCGACCTCGGCCGCCTCGACGACGCCGGCCGGCTCGTGCTCGAGGGGCGCCTCAAAGACGTCATCGTGACCTCGAACGGCAAGACCGTCGTCCCGGTGCGGTGGGAATCCGCCGTCGAGGCCGACCCGCTCGTGCAGCACGCCGTCGTGGTCGGTGAGGGCAAGCCGTACCTCAGTGCCCTGTTGATCCTGGACGCCGAGCAGGCGGCCGCGTGGGCGGCATCCGCCGGTCTGCCCTTCGATGCGCGGACGCCCGACGGTCTGCGCGCCGTGGACGAGCCGCAACTGCACGCGCACCTGCAGCGGGCCGTGGATGCCGCGAACGCGCTCGTCGCGCGCAGCGAGCAGGTGCGGCGCTTCGAGCTCGTCGTCGCCGACCTCGACGACCGCGAGCTCGTCACCCCGACCCTGAAGATCAAACGCCGCGTGGTGGTCGACCGCGCGGCCGACACCATCGAGTCCCTGTACCGAGGAGCCCCGTCATGACCGCCCCCGTCCCCTCGTCTTCGGGCTCGCCCGCGAAACAGAACCGCTCGGCGCTGATCGCCGTGATCGTCGCTGCGCTGATCGGCGTCGGACTCGCCGTCGCCGGGAGCTTCTCGGGCGCCCGGGTGGGAGGCGTCCCCGTATTCGCCGTCGCCGTGATCGCGGCGTACGTGATCCAGTTCCTCGTGTTCATCCCCTCGGCGCTGCGCCGCACCGAGCGTTTCTTCGACCTCACCGGCAGTGCGACGTTCATCGCCGTCTCGGTGGCGGTGGCCCTGCTCGCACCCCAGCAGGACGCGCGGGGGTGGATCCTCGCCGCGATGGTGATCGTGTGGGCGGCGCGCCTGGGCTCGTTCCTGTTCGCGCGCGTGCACCGCGCGGGCTCCGACGGCCGGTTCGACGAGATCAAGACGAAGCCGCTGCGCTTCCTGCAGGTGTGGGCGATCCAGGGGCTCTGGGTGTCGCTGACCGCCTCGGCCGCGTGGATCGCGATGAGCGCGGATGCCACCGCCCGTTCGCCGCTGGACGGTTTCGCGATCGCGGGCATCGTCGTGTGGATCGCCGGCATGGTGTTCGAGGTCGTCGCCGACCTGCAGAAGCAGGCGTTCCGCGCCGACCCGGCGAACAAGGGCGAGTTCATCCGCACGGGCCTGTGGTCGCGCTCGCGCCACCCCAACTACTTCGGCGAGATCCTCGTCTGGGTCGGCGTCTTCCTCGTCGCCGCTCCCGTGCTGCAGGGCTGGCAGTGGGTGGCGGTGCTGTCGCCGCTGTTCGTCATCCTGCTGCTCACGCGGGTCAGCGGCATCCCGCTGCTCGAGAAGCGCGCCGACGAGAAGTGGGGCGATCGCGCCGACTACCGCGCCTACCGCGACGCGACACCGGTGCTGATCCCGGCGCTGACGGCGCGCGCGAGCGCGGTGTCGCGGGGGTAGCCTGGCGGTTCCGCCCGCCGGGTGGGAACGGGAGATGCCGATGAGCACGGGACATCTGCGCGAGCTGCCGCCCGAGACGCGGGCGCGGCGCGCACGGATCTTCGCGTACGTCGTGGCCGCCCTGTTCGTCGTGGGCGCGGCGGGGTTCGTCGCGATCAGCGGCGGATCCCCGCTCTTCGTGGTCGCCGCCGCGACGATGATCGTGCTCGCGGCGTTGATGGTCGTCGCCGTGCACCGCGCCTCGCCCGCGACGCGCGCGACCGCTCTCGCCGTCGCCGCGCTCGGCGTGGTCGTGGCGTTCGCGACGTCGTCGACCGACTCCGGTTCGTCGCTGATGTCGATGATCGGGGTCGCGCCGGTGCTGCTGATCGGAGCTTTCCTCGTGCACCTGCTGTCGCGGGCCGTCGAGGTGCACGGGGGCTGATGCGCGGTCAGTCCTCGTCGGGCAATGCCCGCTGCGCCACCACGCGCCGCGCTTCGACGACGGCCTCGGCGAACTCGGTGTCGGGGTCGTCCATGACGATCGCCGTCGCCCGCGCGTGCGCGCTCACGACGTCATAGGGCGAGGCCGCCGCCCGCTCGACGGCGGGTTCGGCGCGGTGTCCGATCGCCGCGAACGCGCGGCTCAGGCTGCGCTGGGTGTCGTGGTCGCCGCGTCCGAACTGGGTGGCGAGCTCGTCGGCGAGCGCTTCGTGCGCGTCGTCGGGAACGAGCCCGGATGCCGTGCGCCAGGCCGCCCGCGCCACCTCGGGGTGCCGGTCGCGCAGCACCGCCGGCGTGATCACGGCGAAGGCGGCCGGGTCGCCGATCTTTGACAGGGTGTGCAGCGCCTGACTCCGCGCCTGGGGCACCTCGGATGCCACCTCCGGCAGCAGTTCCGCGACCGCCCGCGTCGCGTCGTGCCGCGTGAGCGCCCACGTGAGCATGTCGCGCACGAAGAAGTCGGGCTCCACCGCGCACCGGGCGACGAGCTCGGCGATGTAGCTGTCGTCGGGCCGCGTGCCCGCGGCGAGCGCGGCCTGCAATCGTGCGGAGGCGTCGGAGTGCGCGAGGGCGGCGCGGAGGCGGTCGGCGGGGGTGGTGTCGGTCATGGTGGTTCCAGCGTTTCACGCGGGGCGGCGGCGAGGGCCGACCCGGCGGATGCCGAGATCCGTCGGGAGTCGCGCAAGCGGCATCCGTCCGCCGCTCGCCCGGCGTGCCGCTGCTGGGCGCGAGGCGCTACTTCCGCCCCACCCGCCGCTCGACCATCTTGCGCGCGACGTCCATGAAGCTCGGCGCGTACTTCGCCCACTCCTGGTCGAGCTTGCGCACGTCGATCTTGCCGGTGTGCAGCAGCTCGCAGATCTTGAGCCAGCTCTCGCCCGTCGCCGCCGTCAGCGCGGCGGCCACCGCGGCGTTCACGACGACTCCCGCGCCCGGGATGAGCTTCAAGAAGCTCGTGGCGAGCGCGCGTCCGGCCACCTGCACCCCGAATTGCGCGAGCGCTCCGGCCGAGAGCATCGTCTTGACCTCGAGGTCGTAGATCGCGGCGATGCGTCCCATCATCGTCAGCTGGATCGGCGCCAGCGTGACAGCATCCGAGACAGGAAGCGGAACGGATGCCGCGCCCGCGGCCGCTGCGGACGCCGCGGCGATGATCGGCCGCGCCATCTCCCTCTTCCACGGGAGGTTGAGTCGCTGTGCGATGCGAAAGGCGTCCTTGTCGCGCTCGGGGGCGAGTTCGAGGGTCTGCGCGACAAGGTCACCGAGGCCGTGCCCCTTGCCCTTCCCGTGCCGGTCGCGCGTGGACGTGAGGATGACCTGTCGGTACGGGATGCGGATGCGCTCGCCCGTGCTCGGGTCGACGGGGTCGTTCAGCCAGTCGACGAAGGCCTGCAGGTCTTTCGCGACGCCCTGATGCCCGGTGATCGGGTTCTTGATCCAGTCGACCTTGGTCAGCACGAGGATCACCGGCAGCCCCCGGGCGTCGAGCTCGCGGATCATGGCGATGTCGGCCGGGGTGAGCCGGTCGTCGGCGGCCCGCACGCAGTACCAGACGACGGAGATCTGGTGGTCGCCGGGGTGGGCGGCGATCGCGTCGAGGTGGGAACGCAGCTGCTGATCCGGCGGAACGGGCGAGCCGATCTCGAACCCCTCGACGTCCCAGATGCCGAGCGAGTCGTCGCTGTAGAAGTGCACGCCCCGCGTGACCGGCAGCCCCCGCCCGACCTTGGCCCAGTCGCGCCCGAACACCGCGTTCACGAGCGAGGACTTGCCCACGCCCGATGCCCCGACGATCGCGAGGTTGAACCGGCCGTAGCGCGACTTCGCCTCCGACGACGCCTCGACGAAGGCCTTCTCGTCGAGCTGACGCGCGTCCACGTTCTTCTTCGCCATGGTTCCGTGCCCCTCGCTCGCAGTGTCTCGGCCAGTGTCGCATCCTCCGCGGGAGTGGCACGGAGGCTGGACAGCGGCGGCTCACGCCCGCCGACATCACACGATCGGCGCGAACGCACCCCTTACGACGCCGGCAGAGCGCGCGATCTCGCGCCGATCGTGTGATCTCGCGACAGCACCGCGCGGCAACCGCCGAGCGTCACCGCGGCAACCGTCTCACGGCTGCCGCCGCATCCCCGCCCAACCGTCGCCGTCCCGCACGAACACGATCCGGTCGTGCAACCGCGACGGGCGCCCCTGCCAGAACTCGATCTCGCGCGGCTCCACCCGGTAGCCGCCCCAGTGCGGCGGCCGCGGCACGGGCTGGTCGTCGGCGAAGCGGGCGGCCACCTCCGCCATCTGCTCCTCGAGGGCGGCTCGGGATGCCACGGGCTCCGACTGGTGGCTCGCCCAGGCCGACAGTTGCGATCCGCGCGGCCGCGACGCGAAGTACGCGTCGTCCCGCTCAGCGGGGAGGGGCATCGCCGTGCCGAGCACGATCACCTGTCGCTGCAGCGCGTACCAGGGGAAGAGGATCGACACCGCCGGATTCCCCGCCAGCGCCTGCCCCTTCCGCGAGTCCCGGTTGGTGAAGAACCACAGCGCACCGTCGTCGTCGACCCCGCGCAGTAGCACCGTCCGCGAGGTGGGCCGGGCTTCGGCATCCACCGTCGACACGACCATCGCGTTCGGTTCGGGAAGGTCCGCGGCATCCGTCAGCCACCGCTGGAAGAGCGCGAGGGGGGATGCCGCGAGGGCCGCGTCATCGAGCTCGTCGAGCGTGTAGTCGAGGCGGTGGGCGAGGGGGTTCTCGGTCATCGCGGATCCTCCGGTGGGTGGGTGGGGCACCAGCGTATGGCGATCCGCGCCCCGTGAGGCGGGTGATCTAGCGGTCGATGAACCGTCGGCTGAAAGAGGGCGTCGCTCGAGGCGACGCGCCTGCACCTCATCGAGACTCCGGATGCCGACGAGCTCGTCGGCCACGCCAACCTCGTCATCGTGGGATCCGACGGAGGCCTGGACGCCGGCAGCGACCCGCGCTCCGACGGCGCGGCGAGCGTGCGGGTGTACGGGGGCTGAGGCGGGCGCACCCGGGTTTCGCGTCAGTCCTCGGTCGAGGGATCGAGCTGCCGACCGCGCGGAATCGACAATCCGACCGCCAGTCCGCCGACGACCAGTCCGATCGCGAGCAGGCCGATCAACGCGGGCAGCACGATGTTCGGCGCTGCAGCTTGTTCCGCGATGGTCAGGGACGGGCCGACCTCGTCGATCCAGATTCCCCACTGCGTGCCGTGGATGAAGAGCAGAACGATGATGGCCAGCCCGGTTGCCGCGGTGATGAGTCCCCAGATGATCCCTCGCATCCGAGCAGTCTCGCAGGACGAGGCGGAGGGAGCGGTGGCGGCTACCGATGACCGGGGTCGTTATCGTCGGACGCCTCTCGCCGTAGCCGACGGATGCCCACGGCGATGAGCGCGCCGCCGATCGCGATCGACGCCACGCGAACCCACCACGGAGAACTCGGAACATCAGTGTCGGGAGCACGACGATGAAGGTCGCGCCGATGAAGTACCAGACCGTTCCTGACGCGGGTGTGTTCTCACGTGTCGTCATAGCTCGACGCTAGCGACGCGAACCGGCGTCGCACCTCCCCCGTGCGACGTAGATTGGTGCAAAACCCATGGGTTCCGCCCCGCCTGGACGCCAGGTTCTGGGAGGGTTGACGAATGCCTATCGGATTGCCCGGCGACGTGCGTGGGGTCGTCTTCGACGTGGGCGAAACGCTCGTTGACGAGACACGCATGTGGTCGGATTACGCCGCGGATATCGGCGTGACACCGTTCACCCTGATGGCTGTCCTCGGCTCGCTGATCGAGCGAGGCGACGACCACCGTCGACTGTGGTCTGAGCTCGACGCCGAGCCCCCTGCGAAGCCGCAGCGGATCAGCCAGGCTGATCTCTACCCCGACGCGCTGGACTGTCTACGCGCTGCAAAGCGTCTTGGTCTCATCGTGGGGATCGCCGGCAACCAACCGTCCGGGGTCGGTGCCCAGCTCCGCGAGGCGGGGTGCGCGCCTGACTTCTTCGCATCGTCCGCGGAGTGGGGCGTCGAGAAGCCCTCACCCGAGTTCTTCCTGCGCGTCACAGAAGAAGCGAGCATCCCGGCTCGATCGATCCTTTATGTGGGTGACCGTCTAGACAACGATGTGATCCCGGCTCGTCAGGCGGGAATGCGCACCGCTTTCCTTCGACGCGGCCCATGGGGAATCATTCACAGCCGTCGACCCGAAGCCCGTCTCGCCGACCTGTCGATTGCGTCGCTCGCGGAGCTGACGGAGATCATGACGACGACGCCACCCGTCCGACGGGAGTGACTGCGCCTTCATTCAGTGGTGCGAAACCCATCGATTCTCCGCAGCACTTGAGGGGAAGATCGTGGGATGAACCGTGGCGCCGAGACTGCATCGGAGAGTGACGCATGAACATCCCCTCCCCGGAGGAGCCGGTGCCAGTGCCCGACCGTGTCCGCGCGCTGGTGGGCGACGCGGAACTCACACCCGTCTGGCGCAACGCGATCGGGGGGATGGCTTTCCGCGCGACTCGAGGCGCCGATATCCGGTACGTCAAATGGGGCCCACTCCACGCCGAGACATCGATGCGAGCCGAATCGGAGCGCCTGCGATGGGCCGCACCCTTCACGCCCGTGCCGCACGTGCTGGAGGAAGGCCGGGATGACCGTCATGAATGGCTGGTCACGGTCGGCATCGAGGCAAGGTCAGCGGTCGATTCACGATGGGTGGCCGAGCCCGAGCGCGCGGTGCAGGCGCTCGGACGCGGACTCCGCGCGCTGCACGAGGCGCTGCCACTCGAAAGGTGTCCCTTCTCGTGGAGCGTGTCCGACCGTATCGAGAACGCCGGCGTCCGCGGCATCTCAGTCTCGAACTCCTTGCGCCTTGCGCCGCCTATTGATCGCCTCGTGGTGTGCCACGGCGATGCATGCGCCCCCAACACACTGATCGGCGACGATGGTGAGTGGGCTGCGCACGTCGATCTCGGCGCGCTCGGCGTCGCCGACCGCTGGGCCGACATCGCTGTTGCGGCGATGTCGACGGAGTGGAACTACGGCCCCGGTTGGCACGATGCTCTGCTTGACGCCTACGGCGTAGCCCCGGACGCGACACGCCTCTCCTTCTACCGTGAGCTGTGGAACGCGACCTGAGGTCGGCACACGGGCCGACGTTGTCGCGAATCAGTACCACGCAACGAAACCCATCCGCCTGCCGCCCCATCCGCCTGCCGCCCCATCCGCCCCGCGCGGCCGATTCGCGCACACCTCCCGTCTCGGCTCGCCCCGCACAGAGCGGCCGTGTCAGCCTGAACGGATGGGACGCGCCGCCACGATCACCTTCGCCGCCTCCGCCCTCGTCGTCGCGGGGCTGGTCGCCCTCGTGATTCCGGCGTTCACGGGGACGGATGCCGAGGAGCCCGAAGCTCCGGCGATCGCGGCCGTGGGACCCGCGGCGGATGCGCCCTCGGTGCGCACGACCGTGCCCGAGATCCCCGAACTGCCCGAGTGGGCGAAGGCATCGGGTCCGTGGATCATCTACCCCGACGGCTTCGAGTGCCAGGGCACCGAGGGGTGCCCGAACAACTTCCGGTCGCTCATCGGCGAGCCCGGCGACGTGCTCCCGATGAACGTCTACTACTACGATCCGGCGCAGCACGATTACGACCCCGCGCACCCCAATCGGTTCGGGATCATGCCCGCGCCCCTTCCGGGCGCCGACCGCGGTCGCGCTCCCGGAGCCGACGGGTGGCCGGTCGTGTCGGGAGTCGATCGCCGGGTGGCGTCCTACGTGGTCGCCCGGGATGACTCCCTGGATGCCATCGGCGAGCGCTTCTCGATCGACCCCGCCGAGCTGACCCGCGACGGCGAACCCGTCGTTCCCGGGGAGACCTGGCTCGAACCCGGCGACGTGCTCGTCTTCCCCTGAGCCGTCGGGGTCAGAGCCCGGCGATCTCCGCTGACCGCACGACGAAGTGCACCAGGGTCGCTACGAGGACGACCACAAGCACGACCGTGGTCCAAAACAAGACAATGCGCAGCCGGCGGATCTGCGCCGACTCTCCGGGCCGGTTCCACGGCGCGCGCGCCATCACCGTTCGGCTCCGACCCGTGCGATCGCGATAGACATCGGCATCCATTCCCCCTGGGCTGCTACATGGACGAAAGGCCACGCTAGCCAGCCCCGCGTGTGAATGCCAGCACCTGACGGCAGCCCGCGTCAACCCGCCGCTGCACACATGTGCATCCCGTGGAATAGGTCGTCGCCGCGCTCCGTTACGTTCGCGTGGCCCTTTGACCCCCACGAAAGGACTTCTCGTGAGCCTGTTCAGCCCCACCACCGTCGGCAGCATCGGTGTGCGCAACCGCGTGTCGCTCGCCCCCATGACCCGCCTGCGCGCGAGCGCCGACGGCGTTCCCGGCCCGATCGTCGCGAAGTACTACGAGCAGCGCGCCGGTATCGGTCTCCTCGTCACCGAGGGCGTGTTCCCGAGCGCCGAGTCGAAGGCGTACCCCGGCCAGCCCGGAATCGTGACCGACGAGCAGGCCGCCGGCTGGGCGAAGGTCGCGGATGCCGTTCACGCCGAAGGCGGAGTGGTGTTCATGCAGCTAATGAACGGCGGACGCGTCACCCACACCGACATCACCGGCACCGACCGCATCGTCGCCCCCTCGGCGATCGCGATCGAGGGGGACACCCGCCTCGCCGACGGTTCGAAGGTGGCTTACCCGGTGCCCCACGCCCTCGAGACCGAGGAGCTCGCCACCGTCCGCGACGAGTTCGTGAAGGCCGCCCGTCGGGCCGTGGATGCCGGCATCGACGGTGTCGAGCTGCACTCGGCGAACGGATACCTGCTGCACGAGTTCCTCTCCCCCGCCTCCAACCAGCGCACCGACGGCTACGGCGGATCGCCCGAGGCCCGCGCCCGCTTCGTCATCGAGGTCGCCCAGGCCGTCGTCGCCGAGGTCGGCGCTGACCGCGTCGGCATCCGCATCTCCCCCGCCCACAACATCCAGGACGTCTGGGAGAAGGACGACGCCGAAACCCGCGCCACCTACGAGGCCCTCATCGCCGGCCTCGCCCCGCTGGGACTTGCGTACCTGAGCGTGCTGCACGCCGACCCCGCGAGCGACCTCATCCAGGACCTGCGCCGCGCCTTCGGCGGAACCTTCATCGTCAACTCCGGCTTCTCGAAGATGACCACGCGCGAAGAGGCCGTCATGGCCGTCGACGAAGGCATCGCCGATCTGGTCGCGGTCGGCCGCCCCGCCATCGCCAACCCCGACCTCGTCACCCGCTGGGAGCAGAACGCCGACGAGAACGAGGTCGACCAGGCCTCGGTCTACGGCCCCGACGAGCGTGGGTACACGGATTACCCGTTCCTGCAGGGCTGAGTTCCGGATGCCAGGGCCTCGCGCGAGTTTTCGCGCGGGGCCTTTCCTCGCTGTACCCGCATCAGCAAACCGGATAGCGACACCAGCACGAGATCGCTCTGCGTCGTTCGCTATCGTCGGGATTGTCCGCAGAGAGGATGGCTAGATCATGCGCTTTACATCTGATCTCACGGCTCAGGGCGAGGCTTGGGCAGCAGCCGGGGACGTTGTGATGGCATTTTTGGCCGCCGCCCTCGGTGCAGGTGCCGCACTCTTTACCGGCTGGCTCACCAGTCGGCGTGAAGCGACCGCGAAAGAGCAGGCAGCGGTGAACAACCTGCTGCTCGACCTGGCGGCGAAGCGGGCGTTTGCGCTCGACCCGAACGCCGACTGGGCGCCCGGCGCTGGCCCACGAATACTGGAGTCCGTCAATCACACGAGGACTCTGATTCGGGCTGCTCGCGCAGAGCTCTCCTCCACTTCAGAGTTCCTCGCACCTCTCCGGATGATGATGCTCGCTTGCAACACCTTCGTAGAGCAGGCCGAGTACCAGGGCAATGAGCCGACTCCCGCGGACCTCGACCGGCTGGTCCGGGAGTTGCGCGCTGAGGCGCAAGTGCTTCACCACAAGCGCCCGAAGAAGATTGTTCCGGACGCACCTGGATCCATGGCCGTGAGTCGTCGCATCAGCAGATAGTTCGGTTGAACCGGCGTCCTCGAGGTGAACTTCCGCGACCGATGCCCAGAGCATGCGCGCGTCGACCTGAACGGTTCGGACTCTAGAAGAGCAGGGTGAAACACCCCGGTCAAAGGGGCCATTGAGATACACGTGAGGTCAACTTCCGCCACCACTGGGCACGTGCAAGAGTCGACAACATGGCACGACTCGACCGACAGATAACCCTCGCTCATGCACTCCAATCGCTAGGCCTTCAACCTGGTGAAGCACGAGCGGTTCCCCGTCTGCCGGGGCTTCCTGAACCTGCAGCGTCGTGGATCATGGCTGCTTACAGGCAACTTGGTGGGGTGCTCAGTTCGCCCATCCTTCGCCCCTCCGGGTGGGACATTCAAACGGCGAGCGGGCTCATCGTCGAGCTCGACGAAGAGCAGCACTTCAATCGACATCGAGCCGAGACACTCCGTGCGGAATGGGCCGTCGACCTGCCATGGCAGGTGGATTACCTCCGGTACTGCGCCGACTTCGAGCGCGTTGCCCTCAAGAGCCATTCGGGGGCGGGCTTCTGGACCAGCGCGGGGTCGGCCAGGCAATTCGGGCCCGCCGGGTCACGGCGCGATCTCGAGGGGGCAGGATCACCGCGCTGGAAGCAGCGAGCCATCTACGACGCTATGCGCGATTCTCTCGCGGCGTCGGGAAAGGTGTCGCTCGCGCGACTGTCGGTCCATGATCGGCTCGGATCTATCCGCCTTGGCGACGCGCTTCGCGGCTTGGCTCCCCTCGATTTGCAGGAGCTTCGCGAGCTCCTCCTAGCGCGTACAACCAACTCCGTTTACACGCCGGCGAGTTCAGCCTCGATCCCGCCGCGTGCTGGGTCCGTCGGCAACACCGACTCAGCGCCACCTGAACCGGCGAGCACCGCATCGGCCACATTTCGGCCAACGGAACTGGCGAAGCGATTGGGCTACCACGACGAATCACGACCCGGGCGAGTTGTGCGGGCTTACCTGCGAGAGCGCTACCCGGATCACCCCAAGAAGGCACGCTGGCTTCTCAATGAGGAGCAAGCGCAGGATGTCCTGGAGAATGTGCCGCCTCACAGATGACAGGGCGGTAGCCGGTTCGCGGTCAGTCGGTCTCCGGCGGTGCGGCCTCAGTCCGAGATGACTGCGACGACGCCACACCCCGCCCGAACGCCTGCCCCTGCAGAATGGCGCCGAGGTCGACGCCCGTCGCCGACTTCACACTGTCGAACGTCGCCGCCAGACCCGCCGCCTGCTCGCGCGCGATGTGCGTGCCGGCGGAGTCGCCGCCCACGAGGGTGACGTTGCCGACGTTCTGGTACCCCTTCGCAAACTCGGCCATCAGCGCGGGCAACTGCCCGATGAGCTCGCGACCGAGGATGGCCTCCTGGTTCTCGCGCAGTGCTTCGGCCTCGGCCTGGATCGCCGCGGCACTCGCCTCACCCTTGGCGCGGATGGCCTCCGCTTCGGCGAGGGCCTGAGCGCGAAGGGCCTCCGCCTCGGCGCTCGACTTCGCGCGCAGCGCCTCCGCTTCGGCCTCGGCGCGTGCCCGTACGGCGGCAGCTTCGGCAGCGGCGGAGGCCTGTCGAGCCTCGGCCTGTCGCTGCACCGCGTAGGCCTCGGCATCCGATTCCTGCTGCGCAACCTGACGATCGGTCTCGGCCTTTTTCTGGCGCGCGTACGACTCGGCGTCGGCTTCGGTCTGCTTGCGGTACTTCTCGGCATCCGCGACGCGCTTCACATCGGCGTCGAGCTCGGCCTGACGGTTCTCAGCGCGCTGCACGAGAACGGCCTGTTCGCGCTCGGCGCGGGCGAGGTTCTCGGCCTGCTCCGCCTCGGCGTTGGCGCGCCCGACCTCGGACTTCGATGCCGCGGTGTTCTTGTCGAACGCGGTCTGCTCGATGAGGTTCGCTTCCTCGGTGGCGAGCTGGCGCGCCTTGACCTCGCGGGCCGCCTCGATGCGCGCGACCTCGGCCTCGCGCTTGACGCGCTCGACCTCCTGCGCGCCGAGAGCCTCGATGTAGCCGTTGCGGTCGGTGACGCCCTGGATGGCGAACGAGTCGAGCACGAGGCCCTGCGCGAGCAGGTCGCCCTTGATGCCCTCGGCGATCTCGTCACCCAGCTTCTGGCGGTCTTGCATGACCTCTTCGACGTTCAGCTTCGCGACGACTCCGCGCAGCGCACCTTCGAGCTGCTCGGTGGTGAAGACGTCGATCGCCTGATCCTGCGAGGCGAAGCGCTCCGCGGCGGCGCGCACCTGGTCGGGTAGCGACCCGATCTTGACCAGCGCGACGCCCGCCAGGTGGATGGTCACGCCGTTCTTCGTCTGCGCGACGGGCTCCATCTTGATCTGGCGCGACCGCAGCGAGATGCGGTCCGAGCGCTGCGTCAGCTTGTTGACGAAAGCACCGCCGCCGGTGATGACGGTCATGTTCGACGTCAGCCCGTCGGAACCGCGCTGCTTCTTACCGACGATGACGATCGCCTCGTCGGCCTGCGGCACCTGGTACCAGGCCCGGAAGATGAAGAAACCGATCAGCAGGATCAGCAGCACCGCCCCGACGGCGACGACGACACCGATGATCCAGAAAATGTCACTGTTCACAACAAACGCCCCCCGGCCCCGAAATTGCGGATTGTGGGATCACGCTATCGGGTGCCGGTATCGCTGCACGGTAGCCCCGTTCTTGCAGGGCTGACTTTCCAGATGCCAACTGGGGCGACGTCGCGATTGCGGCGCCGCCCGGCGGTATATCGCCCTCGATAACCCCTCCGCTATCCTGACCGCATGAACATCCGGGCGGGACGCAGGGCGGCGGGCATGAGCCAAGCGGAACTTGCTCGCGCCGCGCAGGTTCCTCAGCCCAACATCTCGGCGTACGAGAACGGCCGCCGCCAGCCCTCCCCCGAGGTGCTCGACCGCATCCGGCGTGCACTCGTGGGCACGCTGAACGATCGGCTGTTCCGACACCGCGACGAGATCCATCGCCTCGTCACCGAGCATCACGCCAGCGATCCCCGTGTCTTCGGATCGGTCACTCGCGGAGATGCGACGGACGACTCCGACATCGACCTCCTCGTCGACTTCAGCCCCGACGCGGGACTTCTCGACGAAGTGGGCCTGCGCCTCGCGCTGACTGACCTTTTGCAGGTCTCCGTCGATGTCGTGGCATCCGACACCCTGCGCGGCGAACTACGCGACCGCATCCTTCGCGAAGCGGTGCCCGTGTGAGCGCTGAGACCCGGAAGGCGCAGGATGCCGCGACCCGCATCATCGCGGTCTGCGACGTGATCGCCGGGATCGTGGCAGAGGGAGAGGAGTCGTTCGTCGCGAACGTGCAGGCGCAGTGGGCTGCGGAGATGGGCCTGATCCGCATCGGCGAGGGTGTCGCGAAGATCCCCGAGCCGGTGCGCCGGCGTTTCGCGGAGCAGCCGTGGCGTCAGATCATCGCCATGCGCAACTTCGCCGCCCACCAGTACGACGATCTCGATCCGCACCGCGTCTGGCGGACGCTGACGCGGGATGTGCCGCGGCTGCGGGAGTATCTGGCGGAGGTCGTGCTGCCGGGGTTGTGACCGGGGCGGATGAGGTTTGGGCATGCCCGTGAGCACCCTCACGCAAGGGCCTGTAGAGGCGCGCGATGGCCGGGGGACGCAGTTCACCCCTCGGCGCGGGACCGCTCTCGCCGAGACGATCGCGTAGGTTGACGAGAACTCATTGCTGCTACCCGGGGGGCATTTTGGCGATCGACTTCGTTGCACTGGATTTCGAGACGGCGAATAGGTCGCCGTCTTCGGCATGCGCTGTTGGTGCGGTGCGTGTGCGAGACGGTGTCGTCGTCGACGACTTTCACACGCTTATCCGCCCGCCGGAGGAACACGGTGAGTTCGAGTCCGTGAATGTGCGCATTCACGGCGTCAGAGCTCGGGACGTTGACGACGCGCCTCTGTGGCCACAGGTCTATTCCGAGCTGCGAGCCTTCATCGGAGATGACATCGTCGTCGGACACAACGCGGCGTTCGACACTTCGGTCCTGCTCAACAGCTGCGGCGCTTACGACATCGATCTGCCGTCACTGAGCGTGGTCTGCACTCTTCAGCTGTCTCGGGCCGCGCTCCATCTGCCCTCGTACTCGCTCCCGTGGGTTGCCGAGCATCTGGGGCTCCCGAGTTTCGACCACCACAATCCGCTCGCCGATGCTCGGGCGTCCGCGCTCGTCTTGATTGCCCTCGCCGCGCGAGCCACCGCGTCATCGCTGGACGAGCTGACGAAGCGGCTCGCTGTCGCGCCCACCGGCACCTGGACCGAGCGCGACGACGCGCTCTTCCGCGGCCTGACGGCGGAGCCCGACGCAATCGTCGGAACGGGATTCGCGGGCGAGGTCGTGTGCTTCACCGGGGCGTTGAAGCAAATGGTGCGCAACAGGGCTCGCGACCTGGTCGTCGAGCAGGGCGGCACGTGGCAGGACGGGGTCACACGCAGTACGACGATCCTCGTCACGGGAGACTTCGATGACCGAACATTTCGCCCCGGCGCCGCCTTCACCTCAAAGCTCGCCAAAGCCTTCCTGCAGGTGGAGAGAGGGCAGGCGCTCGAGATCATCACCGAAGATGCTTTCGTCACGCGGATGTCGATCGGCGAGGAAGAACTGCGTGCGAAGATCTCGGCCGGCGGAGGTCGGTCGAAGGTGCCCGAGTGGGTCATCACGCAGGCCACCTCGGGTGAGAGCAGCGATGACTTCTGGGCGTGGTTTCGGGCGGTACTCGCCCACCCCATGGGCCCGGCGAAGGGCGACGAGCCCTGCGTGTGGTGCGGCACGTCGGTGTCGGCGAAGGCGCACTGGGTTCATCGCGAGCGTCACGTTTGCGGCGTTCATTGCAATGAACGCCTGAAACGCGGAGCCCGTAGGGCGTGGGAGCGAGAGGGCATTGCCGTCCCTGTCGCTCCGCCCGTCGAGTGGAGCTGACCGCGAAACCGCTCAGCCCCCGGTATTGCGGGGCGCCGCTGCGTCCACCGGCCGATATCGCTGCATGATCGTGCCGGATCGAAACTCCCGCCGTTCCACGAGCTCGAGAGTGTCGTCGACTCCCTCAAGCAGTCGCGGCCCCCGCCCGGCGATCACCGGATGCACGACGAACGTGTACTCGTCGATGAGCCCCGCCGCGGCGAGCGCCACCGGCAACCGCACACCGCCGAGCGAGATCCCCCTCCCCGCCTGCTCCTTGAGCCGTCGGACCGCGTTGACCACGTCGCCGCTGATCAGCTCAGCGTTCCAATCGACGGCGTCGAGGGTTCCGGATGTCACCACCTTGCGCATCGGATCCATCACCTCCGCGAATGCGACCTCGCTGTCGTCCATCCAATCCGGCCACTCCCCCGACTCCGGCCGGCGCCACGCGCCCTCCATCAGCTCATACGTCACGCGCCCATAGAGGAGCGTGTCGGAGCGGCGGAGCTCGTCGGTCCAGAACGCCACCGACTCGTCATCGGGTGGGAGGCCCTCCTCGTGCGAGCAGCAGCCGTCGAGGGTGACGTTGATGGCGTAGCGGAGGGGCTGGGTCATGCCGCTAGCTTCCTCGCCGGGACTTCGGTTTAGAAGTGGCCGCCGCTGCGGAGCGCGACCAGCCGCCACATGACGCCTTCAGATGTCACTATGAAGCAGTGATCACATCGAGGTGGAGCCCCGTCCACGGAGTCCTCATGACGAGCGAGCCAATAGAGGCCTATGGGGGAATGAGGTTCCCGGCGTCCGTGCTGCGCAGCTTCGCGGATCAGGCCAATGGGGAAGCGTTCCCATGGCATGCGGACCACGACCTGACTAAGCCGGTGCGAATACGTGACTTCGTCATCTTTACTCACGACAGGTCGGACGGTGTCACGGAGCTGAGATTCCGCGCAGAAATGCACCCAGACGACGTACACCTCATGGGAACGCGCCCAGGAATGTCAGCAACAGTGATGTCCCCCTTGCCGCGTGACGAGAACTTGCCCGAGAGACCAGACGCTCCTTTTCGACTGTCCGCCGACCATGCTTGGTTCGACGACGAGGCGCTGATCGCTGCGGAAGAGAAAATCATCAGCCTCGGGGTCCCCGGGTCTCATCTATTGGTTCAGCGTGCCTACCAATTTGCATGGGCTCCTGATCCGCAGATTTTCATGGAGATCTCCGGCAATGTTCTGCTCTCGGTAGGAGCCAGCGCTCTCTGGGACGCGATCAAGCTGCTATTCAGGCGTCGACGAACACCGCCGGGCGGTGTCGCCACTAAGGCGACGACCATCAACTTCGACATCACGGACGGCCAGCGATCCCTCCGCGCCGTCGTCAAGACGAACGATCCCGAGGTTGCAAGGAGAGCCATCGAATCTTTGGACAGCGTCGCCTCTGAGTTCGCCAAAGCTGTCCCGCCCGTCGAGGAGGCGGCTGGATCTCCCGCCGAAACTTTGACCTGGGATGACCCGAGTCGCAGGTGGACTCCCCCAGGTTGAGCGCGTTGCCCATCCGTTGCGAGCCGCGCCTGTGAAATCGCCCCTGCGCTGCTATTGCTCTGCGAAGACAGCACCGATCCGAGCGGCACGTTGAACACTCACTGCATCGACCCGGCGTCTCGCGATGGCCAGGCATCGGTGCACACAACCGTCGAGGGTGACGTTGATGGCGTAGCGCAGGGGCTGGGGCATGCCGCTAGCTTCCTCGCCGGGCCTCCTCCGCGGAAGAGCCTGCTGCCGCGAACCGCTCCGCCTGCACCGCGAACGCCTCCGCCAGCTCGGACGGCCCGACGACCTCCATCGCCACTTCGAACCGACCGAAGGATGCCGCCAGCGCACCCCACGACCACGATCCGGCTTTGAGTGTGCAGCGGCTGTCATCGACCACCGTGACCGTTCCATCGCCCGCGAAGGGCCGGACACGATGCGCGGGCGCGTGCAGGACGACCGTTCCACGGCACGGCCACTCGTTGGCATCCGATCCCTTGAACCGCCCCGAGACGGAGGCGTCGACGTCACCGCCGGGCACGACTCGCGGTACGAAAGGGGCGCCGTGCGGCACGCGCGGACGGACCCGCTCCGCGGCGAAGAGTCGCCAATCGTCGCGGTCGAGATCCCACCCGAGCAGGTACCACCGGCCGTGCGAGGTGACGAGGTGGTGCGGCTCGACGCGTCTCGGCTGGGGGTCGCCCTCGCCCCTCGGCGGATAACTCGTTCCTGCAGGACTGAGATTTCGGATGCCAGGGCCTCGCGCGACCATTTTGCGCGGGGCCCTTTCTCATGCGGCGGGCCGGTAGCGCTGCATCATCTCGCTCGAGCGGATCCGCGCCGCTCGGTGAGCTCGAGCTTCAGGTCGACCCCATCGAGCAACCGCGGTGCCAGCCCCGTAATCACCGGGGTGCACAACGAATGTGAGCTCGTCGGTGAACCCCTGCGCCGCGCGCGTCGCGGAAAGCTTCACTCCTCCGCGGGCGATGCCTCGCCCCGGCTGCTCGTTCAGCCATTGGACGGCGTCCATGACATCGCCCCGGATGAGCTCGGCGTTCCATTCGACGGCGTCGAAAGTCCCGGATGCCACGACCCTCCGCACCGGATTCATCACCTCCGGGAACGCGACCGCACTGTCGTCCATCCAGTCCGGCCACTCCCCCGACTCCGGGCGGCGCCCACGCGCCCTCCATCAGCTCATCCGTGACGCGCCGGTAGAGCAGCGTGTCGGAGCGGCGCAGCTCGTCGGTCAAGAACCCCATGGACTCGGCATCCGTTAGCAGGCCCACCTCGTGGTGCACGCAGCCATCGAGGGTGAGGTTGATGGCGTAGCGGGGCTGAGTCATGGCGTCAGCATTCTCGCGCGGACTTCTCCACTGAGAGGTCTTGTCCCGCTGAGGCAAAGCGACTCGCGCACCGCAACGCAGCCCCAGACCAGGCGGCGCGGGTGGATCGGCAACCCACGTGCGGCCCGCGTAACTTCACGTGCTCCGCTCGCACCGCCTTGTCGGAGAGTCGTGGGACCGGTGGGCGCACGCACCTAGAAGACTTAATCGGCCAACCTTTCACGTGGTCAGCCGGCTCGGGAGGTGCTCACCGATGTACCCGATGTAGATCTTGCCATCCACATCCACCGCGTCGTACACGTGCATTCTCATGGCCTTCCCATTGTCGTGACTCAGCCGAAAGTGCGCTCCCATAAATACGCTTCCCGATGCGTCGACGCTCAGCGGGACGGGCAATGTTCGCGGCGTCGAGAACTTTGTATTGGACTTTACGTCGCTACTCTCGTCCGGGGCGAAGGACGAGGGAGTGATGCGTGCGGATTTCTCCTCTGCGTACCGACGCATGCCACGCACGCCTTTGCGCCATTGGCGGGCATACAGCTCGAGCTCGCAAGCGAATGTCCAAGCGTCCGCGAGTATCACCGACCGCAACTTGGCACTAGCAATCCGCTCCGCCGACTTCCGGTTACCCGTGAAATGCACGGCAGGCAACGCCTCGAGCTGCGCGAAAAACTGGTCAACGGTTGTTGGGGCGTCACGATTTACCGGGTCTTCGGGGTCGGCCTCCGGAACCTCCCAGTCAACCTCCCCCGAGGCGTAGGACACTCTCGCGAGCTCGTCTGCGAGGTGATCGGCGCGGCGACGCTGTTGATCCGCAAGAGCTCGCTGGGCCTGCAGGTCGCCCTGAGCCTCGGCATAAGCCTCGTCCGCCAAAGCTAGAAGCGTGGATAGCTCGTTGACCTCTGTCTGCAAGTGCGCACTCTGCTTGAGGACTTCTTCAACCTCGCGGCGCGCCGCCTCCGTGGACGGCAGCGTGCCAGCCGCTTGATCAAGGGCCGCCCAGAGGATTGCCTGCAGACGCTCACTGAGGTCGGTCTTCCCAGAAACATCGAGTCCGAGCAGTGCCTCGGCATCCTCCAGCAAGCCGCGAATTGAATCAACATCATCCGGAGATGTAGTCGACGGAGCATCCGCTATTCGATCGTTCCTGGACGCGCTCGCATCTTCCCCGGCAGGCGTCGAAGTCAGATCGATCGGATCTTGGGCCGTAGGGGGGCGCTTCGGATCGACGGTCTCCCTCGATCTCCGCAATCGGGCTATCGCGTCACGACGGCGTTCACGATACTCGCCCGAGAACAAATCGGTAAGCGCGCTCGACTGCACCTTCGCCAGCTCAGCGTCGACAATCTGGAGCGCAGCCGGAAGCGGCTGATGCAGTGCGGACCGCATCGCCTGAGTATGCAATCGCATCCAGAATCCCGTCTCCGAGGTGTCAGAAACCTCGGCGGCCGAGTACCACCAATGTCTCCGCGCGTCGAGCGGATCCTCGGTGTCGAGGTTCGGCTGGAAGACATGGACGCTGCCGGGGTAGACCTGATACCCCGCTTGCACCAGCGTGTTGAACTCGTCGATGGCGTCGTCCGCGAGACGCCAGAATGTCGCAACACCATGCAGCGCGCTGAAACGACGCTCGAACGCGCGGTCCTGAAAATCCGTCCAGGACCGCGAGCCAGTGACGAATGCAGTCACAGTCCGGTCAGGATTGTTAAGGACATCATCCAGAAATGCCCCGACGTTCTCCTTCCGGACGACGCGTAACCCCTCGCTGAAGTTCCCCACTGAATCAGCCGTGGTACTTCCGAGATGCCGCGTGAGCACCGATGTCAGCTTCGGTGCCGTGAAGGCAGAATCATCGCGGCTGGCGTCGATGTCGTACTGGAGCCAGCCCACATTCCGGTCCGGGTGGAGAGCGAGGGTGACCCGGGTGTCGTAGGTGTGAGGAGCGTCGCCGACGCGGATGCGCCAGCGCTGCACCTCGAAACCGTCGATCGCCGCCATTTGACGCGACGCCGTGTAGTCACCACCGATCGGAATCAACTCAGACCCCAAATGCTTCGGAAGCGCTGGCGCACCACGACGGGAAGCAAGCCACTCACCGAGCGCGGCGCTTGCCTTGTCGAAGGTGCCCTGCGCGTCACCTCGATGCACGGGAACCCGCTGCACAACTCGATGTTTGAGAGCCATATCTCCCCCGAAAGACTCGTTTGCGGGGCACCATCGCCGCCGCTGACTGCCCGTGGCAATATCCACGATACTAAGCATCGACGGCCGCTCGAGTATTGCCGCGAGCGCAAATCGACCTGCGGCGGCGTGAGGTAGATGCTGCCACCGCGCGAGAGAGACGATCGAGAACCTCTATGGAGGAAGAATGGCCGCCAGCCCCTCAACCCCCGAAATGATCCGAATCCGTAGTCGAAGGTCGATCAACCTAAACCTGCGAGGTCGATACAGGTTCGGCATCCGTGAAACGCGGCCTGTGATCCTGATGACACCCCGGGTTCCAGCCAGCGATTCGGGCGCACGGAATGTTCGGGTCACCTTCGGACACGGTGAAGAAGCCGCGCCAGGTCGACCGTCTGTGCTTGACCGGAGCCAGCCCATCTCGAACTATCCCGCTCATGGAAGAACAGCCCCTAGCGCCGCGTCGACCAGCCGCGTCAGTCTGCGTCCACCTTGAGAATAAGCGAGGGGGAGCGACGTAGCTCCTGCCGCGGTGGTCACCACGCCTCGCACGTCGAGTACCGCCACGACCTCTTGATTTCGGAGGAGCACCCAGAGTGATCCCGGCTGAGCGGAACCGAGAAATTCGGACGATATTGCCCAGCCTTCGAACTGGCGCCTGTTCGTGAAGATCTTGGGCATCGGCAGTTCTTTTTGGTCGGCGTCCACCACATGCGCGTAGCCTTCGGGACGTCGGCTCAACGAGCGCACGTCCCAGATGCAGAAGTCGTTCATCGTTGCCTGTAGAGCCCGCGCAATTACAAGGTAGGTCAGCACTCTTGCGCCACTCGGGCGCGCTTTAGGTATCTCCCGCAGCCCCGCAGCTCGTTCTATCAAGCGAATTGCCTTGCGCGGCCCCTCGACGGATAGAAGGTCCTCAGTTCGCAGAAGAGAAGTATGTGACGGAAGGACGTGCACGGACCCGCTGCGGTTGAACTGAATACTCCCGGACAGGCCTTTTCCCTCGATAGTCAGGCAATCATAGAAGCCATCCATTGGCGCAGATTCTCGGATACGTAGCTCAGAATGGTGGCTGGCGAGCTCGCTCGCTAGCCACCAGTGTTGCGCGACACGGACGCGTTCGGACAGCTCAGAAAACTTCGAACTCATTGAAACCCCCGAGTGGACACTATGCGCAGACGAACGTTGATTCCAGTTTTCGCGGCCCCAGAATGCGTCCGCTACCTCAGACGACGGCTTCGTCGCGTCGCAGGCGTCGCTGGCAATCAAAGGGAGGACGATGCAGATGTCGCGAATTGCTCAACTAAGCTCCGATTCTCCAACTCTCACCGCCCGTCCGCTCGGCAGAATCGGCCGCCTGACCGGCCCAGTCGACCCGGATGCTTGGAGTATCACAATCACCCGTCCCGAGCTCTGTCCTTGATGGGGCTCCCTCCCCCTGGTCTCGGGTGGAACCTTCAGAGTGTCGCCGGTCCGACATAGCCTGGTTGACTTGCCATGATCGAGGTGGAGGAATCACATTGGACGCACCCGCGGTGACGCTCGCCTCGTTGCGAGCCGGGCAACGCCTCCGTGGCGTCCTGCCCGGGCAGCCGGTGACGCTCGTCGGCGTAACACCGCTGGACGATGCGCTCGTCGAGGTCTTCTTCCGTGACGACTCCGGCCGCACCGGCGAACGCATGATCACCGATGCGGATGCCGGCAAACTCGAACTGGTCACCGAACTGGGCAACGCCCCCGCGTTCGACGGCGACCCCGACGAGTTCCGGCTTGCGGCCGAGGCGCTGCGCATCAAGTACGCCGCGCTATACGACCCGATGGCGGCAGTGAACAGCTCGGACGTCGATCCGTTGCCGCATCAGATCCGCGCGGTGTACGAGGAGCTCCTCCCGCGAATCCCACTGCGGTTCCTTCTCGCCGACGACCCTGGTGCCGGCAAGACGATCATGGCCGGCCTTTATCTCAAGGAGCTCATCCTCCGCGCCGACTGCGAACGAGCGCTCATCGTCGCCCCTGGCGGCCTAGTGGAGCAATGGCGGGAAGAGTTGTCGCAGAAGTTCGACCTCTCGTTCGAGATCTTCAACCGTCAGATGGTCGACGACGCGCAAGGCCGCAACGTGTTCGCCGAGCACCCGTTCCTCATCGCACGGATGGACCAGCTTTCCCGCAGCGACGACCTGATCGAGCAGCTCTCAGACGTCACCTGGGACGCTGTCGTGGTCGACGAGGCGCACCGCATGTCGGCGCACTACTCTTCGTGGGCCGGTCAGGTCGACGAGACGAAACGGTTCCGGCTCGGGCGGCTGCTCGCCGAGACCGCACACAACTTCCTCCTCATGACCGCGACCCCGCACGCAGGCAAGGAGGAGGACTTCCAGCTGTTCATGTCCCTGCTTGACCGCGACCGGTTCGAGGGCCAGTTCCGCGCCGGCGTGCACCGCACTGACACGCGCGGCCTGATGCGGCGCATGGTGAAGGAGGAGCTCCTCACCTTCGAAGGAAAGCCTCTGTTTCCCGAGCGTCGCGCGTACACGGTCGAGTACGAACTCAGCGACCCCGAGCGTCAGCTGTACGAGCTGGTCACTGGCTACGTCCGCACCGAGATGGGTCGCGCAGAACGCCTCGCTCAGGCAGGCGACAAGAAGCGCGGCAATAACGTGGGCTTCGCGCTCACCGTGCTGCAGCGACGCCTCGCCTCGAGCCCCGAAGCCATCCTCAGATCACTCGAGCGACGCCAAGTGCGACTCGAGACGCGTCTGCGGGAATGGCAGCGTGCGACCGACGAGGCCCGCTACAGCACCTCCATGACGGCGACGATCGACGAGTGGTCGACCGGCCGTGTCACACTCGACCTCGGAGACGCCTCTTCGGCGCCACGCTTCGACCCCACCGACTTCGATGATCTCGACGAAGAGGTCGCTGAAGAGGAGCGCGCGCAGTTCGAGGCGCGTGTCGATGAGGTCGTCGACCTCGCCACCGCTGCCGAGTCGATCGACGAACTCCGCGCGGAGATCGCGATCCTCGAAGACCTCATCCGCGTCGCACGCCGCGTCCGGCTGCTTGACGACGACAAGAAGTGGGTGCAGCTGCGCACCATCCTCGACGACCAGCTCCTCGTCCACGACGACTCGGGCGAGCCTCGCAAGATCATCGTCTTCACCGAGCACAAAGACACCCTTGACTACCTGCGTCAGAAGATCACGACGCAGCTGGGTCGCCCCGAGTCGGTCATCACGATTCACGGTGGTACTCGCCGTGAAGACCGCAAGGCTGCACGCGAACAGTTCACCTACGACCGCAACACTGTCGTGTTGCTGGCGACGGATGCCGCGGGCGAAGGCCTCAACCTGCAGCGTGCGCACCTCATGGTCAACTACGACCTTCCGTGGAACCCGAACCGCATCGAGCAGCGCTTCGGCCGTATCCATCGCATCGGGCAGCGCGAGGTGTGCCACCTGTGGAACATGGTCGCGAAGGACACCCGCGAAGGGGATGTCTTCACCCGGTTGCTGTCGAAGATCGACCAGATGTCGATCGCGTATAACGGCAACCTGTTCAACGTCCTCGGCGACGCGGATGCGTTCCAGGAGAAGTCGCTCCGTGAGCTGCTGATCGAGGCGATCCGGTACGGCGACGAGCCCGAACGTAAGGCCGAGCTCGACCGCGTCATCGACGCGAGCGTCGCCCACGGGCTTGACACGATGGTCGCCGAGCGCGCCCTGCACCCCGAGATGTACTCCGCACTCAACCTCGAAGAGATCCGCGAGCGGATGGAGAAGGCCCGCGAGCGACGCCTGCAGCCCGGGTACATCGCGGCGTTCTTCCTCCCCGCCTTCGAACGCCTCGGCGGCCGCATCCGCCGGCGCGAGAAAGGCCGATACGAGATCACACGGGTACCGCAGCGCGTCATCGACATGGCCCGCAGGCTCAACAGGTGGGCGCCCGTGCCGGAGCGGTACGAACGAGCCACGTTCGAGACCGCACTCGTTCGCCCCGAGAATCAGACGCAGGCCGCACTCCTCGCCCCCGGCCACCCGCTGCTGCAAGCGGTCATAGACCTCACCATCGAAGACCTGGGGTCCGTGCTCAAACGCGGAACGGTGTTCGTCGACCGTCGCGAACAGCAATCTGAGCACATCGCGCTGCTGTACGCCGTCGAGCAACGCATCCAGAACGCCACCCCCGACGCCGACACCGTGTCGCACCACTTCGACTACCCCGTCCTCGACACAGCAGGCACCGTCACCCTCGCCGCGGCCCCGCCCTACCTCGACTACGACGCGCCGCAAGGCGACGAGGCTGCGGCAATTGCCGAGGTGCTCGCAGACGAGTGGGCGAAGAGTGACCACGAACGCTCTATCCGCGCGTGGGCGTACCGCGACGGACTCGCACCTCGCATGGACGAACTCGCTGCGCGCATCGCCGTCGACGTCGACCGCACCCGCGTTCAGGTCAAGGAACGCCTCCTCGCCGAGATCAATCACTGGGACCGCGAACACAATCGCCTCGAAGCACTAGAGCGCGGCGGCACAATCGGCCGCATCCGCGCCGATGTCGCGCTCCAGCGGGCACGCCAACTCGACGAACGGCTCGACAAGCGGCTCCGCGCGCTCGACGAGAGCACGCAGCTCGTCGCACTTCCCGCCGTCGTCCGCGGATCAGCACTCGTCGTGCCGAGCCAACGACTGTCGAATGGCAATGAGGATGCCGCGCCTCAGACGTTCGCGCGCAACACCGAGCTCGTCGAACGCCGCGCAGTCGACGCCGTCCTCGCCGCCGAACGCGCACTCGGCCGCACGCCACACGAGATGCCCAGGAACAACCCCGGATACGACATCCAGTCCTTCGATCCCGACGGGCGCATTCACTACATCGAGGTGAAGGGGCGAATTGAGGGGTCCGACACCTTCACCATCACGACGAACGAAGTCACCTTTGCCCAGACGCAGGGCGACCGCCACCGACTCGCCCTCGTGCTCGTGTCGCCGGACGGTGAGAAGCGGGACCGGCTCCGCTACGTGCTCGACGCGTTCACCCACATCGAGCCGTCCGCGACAACCCGGTCGTACAACGAGGAGTGGCGCGACTATTGGGATCGTGGAGGCCCTCCGCGATGACTGACCCGATCGAGACGACCAACCAGCCCACGAGAGACGCCTAGTGAACGCGACACCCAAGAAGAAGCTCATCGAGACGTCTCTGCCGCTCGAGGCCATCAACGCCGAGGCATCGCGAGAGAAGTCCATCCGGCATGGGCATCCTTCGACCCTGCACCTGTACTGGGCGCGCCGGCCGCTTGCGGCAGCACGCGCAGTTCTGTTTGCACAGCTTGTGGATGACCCCGCCTCGCGGCCTGAAGAGTTCCCTACCGTTGAGGAGCAGGATGCCGAGCGCGCTCGTCTTCACCGGCTTCTCGAGCAGCTGGTTGTCTGGGAGAACAGCAATGACGAGACTCTGCTGAGTCAGGCACGAACCGAGATCCGCAAGAGCAACAATGGGCAGCTACCAGCCGTCCTCGATCCGTTTGCAGGCGGCGGGGCCATCCCATTGGAAGCTCAGCGGCTCGGACTCGAGGCGCACGCAAGCGACCTCAACCCGCTTGCGGTGCTGATTAACAAAGCACTCATTGAGATCCCCCCGAAGTTCGCTGGTCGCGCACCGATCTTCCCCGGCCGCGCCGAGACACGCAATGGCTGGAGTCACGCGGAGGGTCTCGCTGAAGATGTGCGAGCCTATGGCGAATGGATGCGCAACGAAGCAGAGCGACGCATCGGACACCTGTACCCGAAGGCGACCAGCCCCGACGGAGTTGAACACACCGTCATCGCATGGATTTGGGCGCGAACCGTCAGGAGCCCGAACCCGGCCAACCCTATTGAGGTCCCCCTCGTTCGCTCATGGTGGCTGAGCAAGAAGAAGGGCAGTGAGGCCTGGGTGGATGCCCGCGTAGTCGGCGGCGAGGTTCGTTACGAAGTGCGCCGTGACGCGAATGGGCCGTCGGATGACTCCGATGGTACGGTCGGCCGAAAGGGCGGACTTGCTGTCGGCGACGGCACACCTCTGACGCTCAACTACATCCGCGAACAGGGCCGCGCCAAAAGAATGGGCGCGCACCTCATCGCCGTCGTTGCCGAGAGTGACCGTGGACGGGTCTACCTCACGCCCAGTCTGGACCAGATACGAGCCGCGCGGATCGATCGGCCCGACGACGTCCCGGAGGGTGACCTTCCGAAGAATCCCCGGGACTTCAAGACGCCGAACTACGGCATGACCACGTGGGCAGATCTGTTTACCAATCGTCAACTGACCGCGCTGGTTTCGTTGAGTGACCTGGTAGGCGAGGCGCGGTCGCGGGCCCTGCGCGACGCTCGTGATGGCGGAATGCCTGCGGGTGACCGACTACAAGATGGGGGCGCGGACGCGGAAGCGTACGCCGATGCGATTGCGACCTACCTTGCTCTCGCCACCAGCCGCACAGCCGACTTGGGCAACAGCCTTGTCACGTGGTCCAACGGTCGCGATCAAGCTCGCAATCTCTTTGCGAGACAGGCGATCCCAATGGCTTGGGATTACGTCGAGGTCAATCCGTTCGCTCGTGCCGCTGGGGATGTGGGCATTTCAGTCGAGACTGCTGCAAAGGCAATCGACCGTCTACCGGCCGGCGTCGCTGGTGAAGCGATCCAGGCCGACGCTATGGCACGGGACTATTCCTCTCTCGCCGTTTCCACCGATCCGCCCTACTACGACAACATCGGCTATTCCGACTTGTCAGACTTCTTCTACGTGTGGCTGAGGCGTGCACTCCGGGACGTCCACAGTCGAACGGTAGGAACGATGCTGACGCCGAAAACCGATGAACTGGTGGCGAATCCGTATCGTCACGGCGGCCAGTCTGGTGCCGAACAGTTCTTTGTGAGTGGCTTCAACTCCGTCTTCAGCCACATTCGAGACAGCGCTAACACCGCAGTTCCGCTCGCCGTCTACTACGCATACAAACAGCAGGACACGCGAGACACGGGGACGTCATCGACCGGGTGGCACACGCTGCTCGACGGACTAATCAGCACGGGATGGGAGATCACCGCGACTTGGCCCATGCGTAGCGAACGCGGCGGACGGATGATCAGTGTTGGCACGAATGCCCTGGCCTCGTCGATAGTCCTGGCATGCCGCCCGCGCCCCACAGATGCGCCCGCGACAACACGTCGGGCGTTCATCGCCGCGCTGAAGGCGGAGCTCCCCGACGCGCTTCGCACACTGATGCAGGGCGCGATCGCCCCCGTAGACCTCGCCCAAGCAGCGATTGGTCCCGGCGTCTCCGTATTCTCCCGCTACGCGCGGGTACGGGAGGCTGACGGCTCGGATATGAGCGTGAAGGATGCACTTCTCCTCGTCAATGCAACCCTTGATGAGGTGATCGGAGAGCAAGAGTCAGACTTCGATCCGGATACACGCTTCGCCGCCAAGTGGTACCGCCAGTACGGGTGGGGGCAGGAGAACTCTGGCATCGCTGACCAGCTCGCACGCTCATCTGACACGTCGATTGGAGCGCTTGAGCGAGGTGGCATCTTCGAGGCGAAAGGCGGCAAAGCCCGCCTTCTTCCGCCCACTCAGCTGGAGGACGCGTGGGATGTGGGCGCCGACGAGCGCGTCAGCGTCTGGGAGGTGACGGTGCGCCTCGCGGCGGTGATGGCGAAGCATGGAGCCGATCAGGTCGCTTCCCTGCTCCATTCAGTTCAGACGCGGGTGAATCTCGACGCGGTGAAGGAGCTGGGATTTCTGCTCTTCCACGAGGCAGAGAAGAAGCGCGACACCAAAGACGCGATTCTCTTCAACGGGCTGGTGAGTGCGTGGGGTGACGTGAATGAGCAGGCGCGGAAGCACGCCGGGTCACCGCGAGCCGTTCAGCAGGCGTTCGACTTCGATGAGGATGGGGACTGAGTTCGATGGCGATGAACAACCGTGATCGCGTAGGTAGGGCCTTCGACCTGTTGTCGGAGGGTCTGCTGGATTCTGTCGACGAGGTGATGACTGCCGCATACGGCACGTTGGAGTGGCCCGCCGCGTGGGCGCAAGAGGACGCACAGCGCCGGGGTGGGCCGGCTCGAACGCTTACTAAGCACGATGTGCAAGTGCAGCTTCGCGCGATCACCGAGCAGGGCTACCGCTTCAAGGACGTGCTGTCGCGTGCGCAGCAGGGGTTCGGGTCAGAACTGCGCGAGACGCGCAATCTGTGGGCGCACAACGAGCCGTTCAGTTCTGATGACGCGGCGCGCGCGCTCGACACGATCGAGCGACTGCTTCATGCCGTCGGAGCGGTGGACTCTGCCGAGGACGTCCGCAAGCTCCGGATCGACCTGCAGCGCACTGTCTTCGAGGATCAGACGCGCAAGCAGGTCAAGCGGACGACAGTGACCCTCGACCCGGGTTCGGGGTTGCGGCCGTGGCGTGAGGTGATCCGCCCGCATGATGATGTCGCGCGCGGAGAGTTCACGGCGTCCGAGTTCGCTGCGGATCTGCATCTCGTGCGAACCGGTCAGGCGACGAGCCCCGAGTACGGGGACCCGGTCGAGTTCTTCACTCGCACATACCTCACGGAGGGTCTGCGGGATCTGCTGTCGCGCGCGCTCCGACGCGTGGGCGGCGGGGACGGCAACGCGAGCCCGGTCGTCAACCTGCAGACCAACTTCGGTGGCGGCAAGACCCACTCGATGCTCGCCCTATACCACCTGTTCAGCGGCACGCCTGCGAAGGACTTCCCGCAGGAGCTGCAGGAGCTCATCGCCGAGACCGGGAACCCGGATCTCGCTGCGCTGGGAGTGAAGCGCGTCGCGCTTGTCGGCACGTACTTGAAGGCGGGATCACCGCTCATCAAGGATGACGGGACCGAGGTCCGCACGCTCTGGGGGGAGCTCGCCTGGCAGCTCGGCGGCCGCGAGGCCTACGACCTGATCGCTGAGGACGACCGTGCCGGGACGAACCCGGGCGAGGCGCTGCGCACGCTGATCGCGAAGTACTCACCAGCGCTGATCCTCATCGATGAGTGGGTCGCGTACGCGCGGCAACTCGTCACGGACAAGGAGCTTCCGTCTGGCTCGTTCGAGACGCAGTTCACATTCGCGCAGTCGCTGACCGAAGTCGTTCGGTCGGTGCCTGGTGCGATGCTCGTCGTCTCGATCCCGGCATCCGACACCGGTGATGCGGGTAGCGGAAGCGACATCGAGATCGGTGGTGCAAACGGTCAGCTCGCGCTGGAACGGCTGCAGAACGTGATCCGTCGTGTCGCGGACCAGTGGAGGCCGTCGAGCAAAGACGAGTCCTTCGAGATCGTTCGCCGCCGTCTCTTCCAGGCGCCGAATGCGGAGGGCCTGACCACGATCTCCGCCGTGGCGCGCAGCTTTGTCACCCTGTATCGGAGCAACACTGCTCTGTTTCCGCGCGATGCCGCGGCCCCGAGTGACGACTATGAGCAGCGCATCCGGGCGTCGTACCCGCTGCACCCCGAGTTGCTGGACCGTCTCTACGAGGACTGGTCCACGCTGGAGCGGTTCCAGCGCACGCGCGGTGTGCTCAAGCTCGTGTCGTCGATCGTGCACGAGTTGTGGGCCTCCAACGACACTTCTCCGCTGATCCTCCCCGGCAACGTGCCACTAGAGGCGACGACCGTCAACACGGACCTCACCCAGTACCTTGAGGACCAGTGGAAGCCCATCATCGACTCGGACATCGACGGCCCGGGGTCGATGGCGCAACAGATCGACCTCGACCGCCCCAATCTGGGGCAGCGGTTCGTGACGCAGCGGATCGCGCGAACGATCTTCATGGGTGCCGCCCCGCGGATCAAGGCATCACGGAAGGGCCTGGACAAGCAGTATGTTTGGCTCGGAACCGCGGCTCCCGGTGACACGCTCGGCAACTTCGGCAGTGCGATCGAGTTGCTCGCGCAGCGGTCGACGTACTTCTACGAGGAGCAGGGTCACTACTGGTTCGACACTCAACCGTCGGTGACGAAGACTGCGAACGACTATGCCGAGCGACTCCGCGAAGACGTCGAGACCGTGTGGAACGAGATCACCGAGCGACTTCGCAGCGAGGAACGGGCGCGCGGTGTCTTCGATCGGGCGCACGTCGCGCCGGCATCGAGCGCCGACATCCCGGACCTCGAAGACGCGCGACTGGTAATCGTCCACCCGCGCCATTCGCGGCGGAAGTCGGACGGCGCCGACTCCTCAGCACACCAGTGGGTACGCGACGCGATCGAGACCAAGGGCGCAAGCCAGCGCGTACACCGCAACACTCTCGTCTTCCTTGTCGCCGACAAGAGCGAACTGGAAAGCCTGGAGGCGGCCGCGCGCAGCTACCTCGCGTGGAAGCGCGTGCAGGCGACCAGTGAGAGCCTCAACCTGTCGGTGCAGCAGCGCAAGCAGACCGACGACTGGGTCACGCGCCTGGATCGGACCGTCTCGGATCGAATCCGCGACACCTTCGTGTGGGCGGTCTACCCCGAACAGTTTGACGCCACCAAGCCGTTCGAGCTGATCACCGACAAGGTGCCGGACTCGAGCGGCCGCTCGCTCGCCGAGCGCGTCGCCGCGAAGCTGTCTCGCGACGATCAGCTCGTCACCGAACTTGGTGCGCCAATCCTCGGTGCCACACTGCACCAGGAGCTGGGGCAGCTGTGGCGCGACAAGGGCGAGATCAGCGTTGGCGAGCTGTGGGGCTACTTCACCCGGTACGTCTACCTACCGCGCCTCGTTCGCCGCGAGACCCTCGACTCCGCGATCGAGCGCTCGCTGAACTCCGTGCTCGTCGACGGCGAGAAGTTCGCGATCGCAACGGCGAAGGACACCGAGGCTGATCGCTACCGCGGGCTGATCGTGCCGCCGGCGCACAACACCGCGATCCAGGTCACCGACAGCACGCTCCTCGTGGACTGGAACAAGGCTGACGAGCAGGCGTCCGCCGATCGCATCGCCGC
Organism: Microbacterium sp. BWR-S6Y; assembly: GCF_041379845.1. Lineage (NCBI taxonomy): Bacteria > Bacillati > Actinomycetota > Actinomycetes > Micrococcales > Microbacteriaceae > Microbacterium > Microbacterium sp. BWR-S6Y. The sequence continues at coordinate 6,803 of NZ_JBFECV010000005.1, read as the reverse complement.
GGCTCGTGAGGCTGCTGCGCGCGCGGCTGAGGAGTGTGCCGCGGAGGTAGGCCCGATCGACATCGTCCGTGTCGATGATGGGGGGGACGAGTCGTCGACGACGAACGAAGACTTCGCCGCCCCGCGACGACCGAGTCGCTACTTCGGCTCTGTGAAGGTCGACCCAGATCGGTACTCGAGGGACATCGGCAACGTGACCCGCGAGATCATCGATCGACTCGCGGGCGCCGGCGCGAAGCTCGAGATCACCATCGACATCCAGGCGAGCAAGAGCGACGGTTTCGACGAGAGTGAGGTGCGGACGATCTCCGAGAACGCACGCGTGCTCAAGTTCGACCCGAGCTCCGGCTTCGAGCTGAGCTAATCAGATGGCACGACCACCTGCGTGGAGGTACACGCTCGACGAGGCGCGTCGGCAGGCGCTGGTCGCGATCGACTTCTACAACCGACCTGGTGACCGTCGCAGCTTCGGCGACTTCATCGTGCACATCCATCTCGCGTGGCAGAACCTCCTCCACGCCGACCGGATAAAACGCAAGGCCGAGATCTTCTATCGCGAGTCTGGCGGCCGTCGCCTGTTCAAGCGCAACCCCGACGGTTCGAAGAAGACGTGGGACCTCAGCCAATGCGTCAAGCACGAGTTCAAGGACAACGACCCGATCAGGGCGAACGTCGAGTTCTTCATTGGACTGCGCAATCGCGTTGAGCATCGATTCCAGGACTCGGTGCTCGTTGCTACCGCGGCGGAAGCGCACGCATGCATCATCAACTTCGAGACCGAACTCGTTCGGCGATTCGGTGCGTCCGAGACCCTCGGCACCGAACTGAAGTTCCCCGTCTTCGTCCAGTCTCTGAGCCCGTCACGCTACGAGGAGCAGCGAGACTTGCGGCGGGGTCTCCCCGCAACGGTCTCCACGTTCATCACCGAGTTCCAGAGCAGCCTCACGGACGAAGTGCGTAGTGACGAACGGTTCGCGTACCGACTACTCCTCCTCCCTATGAAAGGGCCGAAGACTGAGGCAGATCTCGCGCTGAACTTTGTGCGCCAGGATGAGCTCAGTGAGGAGGAGCTGCAGGCACTGCTCGGGCAGCAAGGCAGCGTGATTGTCGCTGAGAAGTATCGCGAAGCTGTACACGGCGACGAGATGTTGCCGAAGGCTGCAGCGGATGCCGTGATGGCGCGTATTCCGTTCGTCTTCGGCGTCAACGACTTCACCATCGTGCGGAAGGCTTGGGAGATCGGTCCGGCCAAGAGCGGCTCGAAAGAGCAGCTCCCCAAGTCGGACGGCTATTGCGTCTACTCTCCCGCGTTCAAGCAGTTCGTGTACCGTCCGAAGCTCGTGGATCGCATCGTCGAAGCGACTGCCCGCGCTGGCAATTTCGAGTCGCTGCTCGGACGCGCTCCCATATCGAAGTCCGCGACCTGACGAGGTCGCTGATGATCATCCTCCCGAGCCAACCGAGAGCGACTGGTAACGAAGGCGCGAGGCAACAACTCTTTGGTGCCGACCAATCAGAGCTCGCCTCACCAGCCGCGCTGAGGACGGAATTGATTGAGCTCGCCCGTGCCGCGGAGCGCACCCTCGCACGCACGGCCGATGCGCTCGCCCCGCAGTTCGAGTCGCCCGAGCGACACGAGCTGCGTGCCAGCGTCGTCTTCCCTCTGAGGGACGCGACTGAGCGGATCTCGCAGGCCTGTCTGCGACTGCAAGGTCGTGACGTGCATCGCCCGTTCCGGATCGTGCTGATGGGGCGCACGATGGCTGGCAAGAGCACACTGTTCGAGTTCCTCACCGGAGGCAATGGCACCAGCGTCGGTCAGGGCGGCCAGCGAACGACTCGGGAGACGCACACCGGGATGATCCTCGACCACGACATAGAGATCGTTGACACGCCCGGTGTCGGGGCTATGGATGGGGATGAAGACTACGTCGAGGCGTTCAGCCAGGTCGGCGATGCGGACCTCATTCTCTGGGTCGCAACAAACGAGGCTACACAGGAGCAAACCGGTCGCGCTCTGCAGCAGCTCGCCGACTATGGCAAGCCAATCGTGGTGGCGCTCAATTGCCTCCGCGACGTCACGCACGAGCTGGATCGGGCCGATCTGCTGGAGGAGCCGGAGCTCATCTTTGGCGGCGACACTCTCGGCAACCTGAAGCCGATTGTCCGCCACCTTGCGCGCGCCGGTGGTCGGTATGTCTCTGCGGTGACGATTCATGCCCAGGCTGCGCTACTGTCGCTGGCCGGCCAACTCCAGCCCGCCGAGTCAGCCGAGTTGCGCCAGGCGAGCCGTGTTGATCGTCTTCTCACCGAGATTCAAGAGCAGAACGACCGAACGGCGGAGGTGCGAAGGACTGCGAGCATTGGAGACTTCCTTCGTGGTGCGCTACTCGATGCCGCCGGTGCGGCAGCCGCGGCCGTCGAGGCCGCCACCGCGATGGCGGCCGCTGCTCAAGGTAGCCGCGACGACTTCAAGCGGCGTGCCGATCGTCGGGTCACCGATGCGCACGCCGAGCTTGTGGCCGCGTTCACGGCTGCTCTCGCCCGTCGCGAGCGGTGGATCGAACGCGTTGATGTCGGCCTGAGCGACAAGCGGATCAACGCCGAGTGGGCTACCGAGATCGCGGCACTCAGGGAAGAGATTGAGACACATGCCGCGGACGTTGGCGACCGTCTGGAACGTGATCTGAAGCGAATCGCCGTCGACGTCGCTGACGACTGGGCCCAGATTGACGTTGGCGGCTTCAGAGATCTCGGCGGTCGCGGAGCGATCTGGGGAAACCGTCTGGTGAAGGTCGGAGGCAGATTCGCCGTTACTGTCGGCACGACCATCCTTGGCGCGAAGATCGGCGCGATTGCGGGCACCGCGTTGGGGCCGGGTCTGGGTAATGCCATCGGTCTCGGCCTCGGCGCGATCATCGGCCTGTTGACTGGACTCCTCGGCCTCAACCGCGGTATCGATTGGATCGGTGACAAGGTCTTCCGAAGTGCCGCCGATGTTCGTGAACGTCGGCGGGAGAGTGTGCGTAGCCAGCTGTCGCCGCTTCTTGTGCGGGTCGGTGACCAGCTCCTGCGGGCGGGCCACGATGTTCGAGCGGCGTGGCAGTTGGCCGTCGAGGGCGAGAAGGCACGCCACTCCTTGGAGCTCGACACGCTGGAGCAGACTGCGCGAACCCTCAACCACACCATCACCGCTGAGTTGGAACCCATCCTCGCCCGGATCGATGTCGAGATCGCTCGTGAGCTTCTACGGATTATGGGGCGGGGACGCGCGGCATTCGCTCTCACGCGCGCGACTCGTTGGCGTGGCGCAGGCATGGCTGTAGAACTGCCCGAACCTGAGTTCAGTGAGTTGGTCCTCTTCCCAATCCCAGAAGACGCAGAGCGAGTTCTGCCGACGGCGACGTCCGCGTCTCCATCCGCCAGCGCCGTCCAACTGATTCGAAACCTGACTGCTGGTGAAGTAGCGATCCACGGCTGGAACGAGCAAGAAGTGAGCGTCGAACTCACCCATCCCCTGGCCCGCGGCACTCGAGAAGCGTGGCAGTCGCTGGCCTTGGCACACACGGGAGTCAGAATGGCCATCAGCGAGAACACCCAAGGAGGCGGATCGTGACGAATGTCCTCATCCACGAACTGCTGGAGCAAACGCAGGTGTTGGTGACGAGGCTACGAGCCGCCCTGCGCGATGTGCCCGGCGACGCAGCGTCCGCTTTGCTCACCCGGGCGACGATCGACCAGGCAGATAAGCCACGCATGGTCCTGACCGGTCAGTACAGCAGCGGAAAATCCAGTCTCATCAAGGCACTTACCGACGGTGCGGTGCAGCCCGATATCGACGCAGATATCGCAACTGGCGAAGTTACCGAGTACGAGTGGGACGGCGCCGTTGTCCTCGTCGACACTCCCGGCGTGCAGTCAGGCCTGCGGCGCCACGACGAACTCGCAATGGATGCGATTGGCAATGCTGACTTCATCTTGTTCGTCGTCACCGTCAACCTCTTCGACGATGCGTCTCGCGACTTCCTGCGGCGTCTGGCGAATGGGCTCCAGATGCATGGGCAGATGATCGTCGTCATCACGCAGACGAGCAAGCGCTCCGCAGCGGACGGCGTGCGAGAACAGGCAGTTCAAGACGCGCTCGGTACCGTCACGTTTAACCTGCCCATTGTCGAAGTCGACTCTGTCGACTACATGCGCGGCCTCGAAGGTGGCAAGAACGCCGACGCGTTCAGGCAGAGGTCTCGAATCGACGATCTGCGGGCGACCATCAACCGAGTAAGTGCCGAGAGAGGTGGTCTCGCCAGACTGCGTCAACCTCTCCATCTGGTCCGTCAACTGTGTGATGAAGCGCAGGGACTGTTCGCGCAAGACGACACCTCTCGCGCTGCCCTCGCATTGCTTACCTCCCAGGCCCGAGCGATCTCTCAGCGGCGCTTCATGCTTGACCAGAGCTTCGCGAGAGTCGACGCCGAGTTCAAGCGCGACTGCCTCGTGGATGTCGTAGGGTTCGTCGACACCGCGTCGACGCTGCCCGATGACGAAGCTCAGGCTCGCACGGTGCTCGAAGCCGCAGAGGCTCGTCTCATCGAGTCTCTCGAACGTCACGCCACAGAGTTCGCTGAACGGATCAACCAGCTCGCCGGTTCCGAGTTCGACACGCTATCCGAAGAGCTGCTTGAGATTGGCGAGAGCAACCGGCTCGACCTCTTGCTCCGGCCGTCAGGAGCGGTCTCGCTCGATGCTCCCGATCAAGTCCGTGCTGACACGTCCGCGACTAGTAGCCAAGCAGGAGCAGCGATCGCGGTGGACTGGCAGAAAATCGGTGATCTCATCAAGCGCGGACAGGGCTGGTGGGGTGCCGGCGACGGACTCAAGCAGGCTTCCGGGTCACTCGGACACAAGCTGGTCAAGGACGTTGGCCACACGTTCGGTTACAAGTTCAAGCCCTGGCAGGCGCTGAAGATCGCCGACAAGATCGGGAAGGCAGCGAAAGTCGGTGGTTTCGTCATCTCGGCGGGGACAGCGGGATACGAAGTCTGGAAGAACGAGCGCGAAGCGCGAGCCGCTCAGATCCAAAGCGAGCGCCAGCGTTCCGCGCTCGTGACCGAAATCATGGGGCATGCAGACAAGATCGCTTCCGACGCACGGCGCGAGCTGGCAGCAATCATTGATCCCCCGCTCAACAAGCTCCTCGACGAGATCCGTGCTTCCCAAGATCAGATCTTGAACACTGAGAGCACCCGCACGTCGGCCGCTGGCGAGCTTCAAGAGATCGCCACCGAAGCGGACCGCCTGTTATCGCTCAGTGCAGATGTTGCTCCGGCACAGGGCGAAGGAGATACCGTCGAGTAGCAGGTGGAGTTGGTTCTTCGGCTTCCTCACCGCCGCTGCGCTCGTACTCGGCATCATCTTCTTCGTTGCCACACAACAGCTCACGGGGCGGGACTGGATCGTCCTGCTAATCGGTCTGGTGTTGGGGGCACTGACAACGGCGTTGAAAGCGACCTTCATCGCGCATCGGACCACTTCAGCAAGTTCGAGCGCGGAGTCCGGCAAGCCGCCGGCGACCGAGAGCCACCCACCGAGAGCTGGCCGGGCATCGGTCAGCGTGCCTGGCCGAGTCACCCATGGGAGCCTGCACACCTCGCTGAATCTCCGGACCCGAATTCACAATGTCTATTGGAACTCGACAAGTTCCCCGGCTGGGGAGCTGCGGCCCGGGCGCGGGCAAAGCTTCGATGTGATCGACGACGAAGGCCGACAGCTTGGCCAGGTCACTTCAGTCCGCGCTGGCATGGAACTCATCGAGAAATCCTTCTCGGAGTGAGCTCACGCCGCGGGCGATCGCTCTTTGCGGGGCCACTTGGATGCATAAATGTCCAGATGGACACACCGTGGACATTTCATCTGCGAAATGGACAACTTAGAAAAACCTACAGCCCTGTAGGTTCCCGGTCGAGATGGCGAAGAATGCCAGGATTCCAGGGTAGATGGCAGTGATACCCTGCTCCGATTCCACAACAAATGGCGGATTCCTACGCGTCGGAGCTCGACTCTGGTCTTCCGCTTCTTCCGGTTCAGCAGCTCAGTCTGCATCGACGACCAGAACTTCTCCATGATCGCGTCGTCGAGCCCCTCGCCGTCCGACCCAAACGAGGGCAGGAGCACGTGCAGGTTCTGCCTCGACACAACGACAGCGAGATCCGCAGGATCCAGCGTGCTTCCGCGATGGCTGCCGCCGCTGTGATCATCGCCTCAATTGACGGCGCTACCCCCAGATTCCAGCAGTCGGAGTTCCAGGACGCGCTGCCACTTGACCACGTTGGTTGCGTCGTCCGGCCGGAGCGTGCGCATGTGGGCGAGGCGGTTGCGTATGGGCATGATCTGTGCGCCGAAGCGACGCCAGAAGGCGGCGTTGAGGCCGAGGTCTCCGATCTCCGTCCTGTCCTTCAGTTGCAGCAATTCCCCAAGCGAGAGCCATTCGAGCGGATCTCGAAGGTGCTTGATAGAGGTCGCAGCGAGGTATGCCTCTTCCGTCGCGCGCTCCAACACCTTTTCGGTGAGGCCTGCGTTCAGACATTGCTGCCGCCAACTTCCACCCCACGCGGTCACAGCGCGCTGGCGGATCTCTCGTCGAATGATTCGCTCGATCTTCCACAGGCCCGCGCTGACGTCGGCTAGCTGTGATGTCCAGGGACGTTGTTTCGGCGACACGGCTATGAGGAGCTAAAAAGCGAGGGCCTCCGGTTGTGAAGTGGAGCTGTTGAGTTCAACCGCTTCACGAACCAGGAGGCCCTCAT